>CAMCKD010000006.1 GCA_945875335.1 uncultured Clostridia bacterium
GTGCCAGGGCAAAATGTGCAACCTGGTCGGCGGGGTCATGACCCCGCCCTACGAATGGCGTGTGCGATAAACAATAATTTACCGTGTTGCTGACGAAAGCCGATCTGTACATTTTCTTTCTATCAAAGAGAAAACCGACCGAAGAAACGGTCGGTTTTATGGAGCGGGTGACGAGGCTCGAACTCGCTACCTCCACCTTGGCAAGGTGGCGCTCTACCGGATGAGCTACACCCGCGAGGGACATGACGTATTATAGCACAAAAGCAGGATTTGTCAAGCCCTTTCTTCAAAAAGCGGCGACATTGCCGGAAGGGTGTCAGCTTCCGAACACCATCCAAATGAAGATGTACGCCGGAAGGATGGCTGCCAGGGTGAAGGGAATGCCGATGCGGAAGAAATCCCGGTTGGAGACCTGATAGCCCTCCCTGCGCAAAATTCCAATGCCCGCAATGTTGGCCGACGCGCCGATGGGGGTGCAGTTGCCGCCCAGGGTGGCCCCGGATAAAAGGCCAAAATACAGCGCCGTGGCGTCCACACCCATCTCGGCAGCAATCCCGGCAATCACAGGAATCATGGTTGCCACATAGGGAATGTTATCAATGAACGCGGAAAGAAGCACCGAGGCCCAGACGATGATGGTATACATCAGCAGCACATTTCCCCCGCCCAGCTTCGTCAGCAGCCGTGCCAGAGCATCGATCACGCCCTCATGGGTGATGCCGCCAATCATCAGGAACAGACCCACCAGCAGGCCCAGGGTTTCAAAGTCGATGGCTTTCAGGGGCCCCAGCACCGCTTTCACCGTCCTTTTCCGGGCAGCGCTCACCAGCAGGCCCACCAGCAAAACCGAGCAGCAGATGATTCCGTTTGTCTCCGGGGGCAGCTTCCAGCTGTCGGGGGCGAAGGAGGCGCAGATCAGCAGGCCAATGGTGCCAAGGAGCAGCACGGTGGGGACCAAATCCGTCACCTTGGTTCGCTGGCCCACAAATCGGACGGGTGCTTTTTCCTTTCGGAAGAGGAAGTAGACAATCAGCGCCGAAAGCACTGCCCCCAGCTCCACGGCAAAAAAGATGGAGGGTCTGCCCCGGTACCAGAAGAAGTCCGTAAAGGTCAGATTCAGCGCGGAGCCCAGCATAATGGCGGTGGTGTCCCCTACCAGGGTTGCGGCGCCCTGCAAATTGGAGGAGACGGCGATGGAGATGATAAAGGGCACCGGGTTGGTATTCAGCTTTCTGCAAACGGAAATGGCCACCGGCGCAACCATCAGAACGGTGGCTACATTGTCCACAAAGGCGGAAATCAACCCAGCGAACAAGCTGAGGCAGACCGCAGCCCACTGAACATTGGGCACCCGCTCCAACAGCCATTCCGCCATTCGGTCGGGCATGCGGCTTTCAATAAAGAGCTGCACCAGCCCCATGGTGCCGCCGATCATCAGAAGCACATTAAAATCCAGCGAGCCCAGCACCTGGGAAACCGGGAGCATTCCAAAAGCCACAAACAGCAGTCCCGAGAAAAGGGCAATGTATGGGCGGAACCTACCGAACAACAGCATCATTCCATAGGTCAGTACAAAAAGCACAGCAGCAGGCAGCATATTCCATTCCTTTCCTGAAAGGTTCTCCCTAAAGGATATGGTTCAATCAATACAGTATGCAAAAAACCGACCGAAACAAATCGGTCGGTTTCATGGAGCGGGTGACGAGGCTCGAACTCGCTACCTCCACCTTGGCAAGGTGGCGCTCTACCGGATGAGCTACACCCGCGAGGAACAGGAGTATTATAGCAATTTTTCAGGATTTGTCAAGGAGGAATTTCTCCAAATTGCGGACGGGAGCCCGTCCGCAATTTATCTTTTTTACAGTGCGTCCTTGGAATACCGGGAAAAGCCATCTCCTAAGACCTGGTGGGCCTCCTGAACGATGACAAAGGCGTCCTCGTCCTGCTCCATTACCAGCTCCTTCAGCTCTGCCAGCTGGCGCTTTTTCACCACGGTCAGCACCACCTGCTTTTCCTGGCGGCTGTAGGAGCCCTGACCGTGGAGGAACGTGGCTCCCCTGTCTAGCTTATTGCAGATGTCTTTGGCGATTTCCTCTGCCCGGTCAGAGATGATGATGGCCACCTTGGAGTAGTCAAACCGATAGACCACCACATCCATTACCCGGCCGGTGATAAACACCACGACGCCGCTGAACAGAGCCCGGCTGATGTCCCGGAACACGATGCCCGTGAGAATCACCACGCAGGCATCAAAGGCCGTAGAAATGATTCCAATCGGCACATTCCGATACCGCTGCTTCAGCAGCCGCACCACAATGTCCGAGCCGCCGGTGGAGGTGCCTGCCACGAACACAATGCCAATGCCCAGCCCGCAGAGCACTCCTCCGTAAATGCCGCTGACCAGGGTATCCTGGGGCCCAATGGAAAGCAGGGAAAACACATCAATCAGAGAGCCGCTGACCAACGCGCCCAGCAGCGATCCGGCGAAAAAGCGCTTCCCCACCCGAAATCCTCCCACCAGAAACAGCGGAACGTTCAACGCAATGGACAGCACACCCACGTTTTGAATGCCCAACAGGTGGGCCAGGGTCTGGGCCAGGCCGGAAATGCCGCCGGTGTTAATGTCATTGGGTTCCAGGAACAGGCTGAACCCCAGGGCGAAAATGGCGCTTCCAGCTGCCGTCAGGATGATCCAGTTGATTTTCTTCCAAATTCTTTTCATTCGTTCCTTCATCATTCCTTAGAATTATACTTCAAGCTTCTGCTGCTTCTCCTGCATGTCCTCGGGCTTTAGCAGTGCACCGGCGGCAGGGATGGTCTTGGTGCGGTAACGGCTCTGATTTTCGATGCCGCTTTGCTCCAGGAGGATGGCGCCGGTGAGGATGGATTTCTTTTTCAGGGTCATCACCGCCACGCCCTGGGTGTTTCTGGTGGTTTTGGACAGCAGCTGAGCCGTGGAGAAGATCAGGGCCCGGCCATCGCTGGAATAAAGAGCCATCTGTTCATCGCTTTGCAGGGCGGCTACGGCCACCAGCGGGCTCTTATCGCTGTAGGCGCCGGTGAGCTTCTTCCGATTGGTTTTGGTCTCGTAGGCACTCAGGGGCACCTTGGCTGCCTTGCCGTTTTCAAAGAAGAACAGCACAAAGCCTTCGTAATCCCCGGTGAGCACCACCTGCTTCACCGTCTCCCCCGGCTCCATGCCCAGCTTCTGGGGCAGGTAATCGCCCAGCAGGGATGCCTTGCTGTCCTCAAAATCGCTGAGCCGGGATTTGTAGCACTGGAATTGGTCTGTAAACACCAGCACATCCGTCCGGTTGGTGGCCTCCTGAGAGAAGGCCAGGCTGTCGCCCTCCTTGAACTTCTGTTCGCCGCTCATGCGCAGAGACTGGGCGGTGATCTTTTTCAGATACCCTTCCTTGGAGACGAACACGGTGACGGGATAGTCGGGCACATCCTCCTCTTCCTCCTCCGGCTCGGCCTCGGCGGCCTGGTAGATAATCTCGGTCTTTCTGGGCTGGCCGAATTTCTTGGACACCTCCTGGAGCTCCTGGATGATGACGTTTTTCAGCCGGCGGGAGCTATTCAGGGTGTCTTTCAAATCGGCGATTTCCTGTTCCAGCTGGCTGATGGCCTTGGTCTGTTTCAGGATGTACTCCTTGTTGATGTTGCGCAGCTTGATTTCCGCCACGTAATTCGCCTGAATCTCATCGATGCCGAAGCCAATCATCAGATTGGGTACCACCTCCGCCTCCAGCTCGGTTTCCCGAATGATGCGGATGGCCTTGTCGATGTCCAGCAGGATGCGTTCCAGGCCCTTGAGCAGGTGGAGCCGTTCCTCCCGCTTGCCAATTTGATGGAACAGCCGCCGCTTGACGCAGTCGGTGCGCCAGGCCGTCCACTCCTCCAGAATCTCCCCAACCCCCATGACCCGGGGCATACCGGCGATGAGGATGTTGAAATTGCAGGGGAAGCTGTCCTGCAGGGGGGTCAGACGGAAAAGCTTCTGCATCAGCTTGTCCGGCTCCACGCCCCGCTTCAGGTCGATGGTCAGCTTCAGGCCGCCAAGGTCGGTCTCGTCCCGCATGTCGGCGATTTCCTTGATCTTGCCCGCCTTGATCAGCTCTGCCACCTTGTCCATGATGACCTCGGTGGCGGTGGTATAGGGAATCTCGGTGATCTCAACGAGGTTTCCCTCTTTTTCATAATGCCATTTGGCCCGGAGCTTGAAGCTGCCCCGGCCGGTGGCATAGACCTCCCGGGTGGCGGCTTCGTCAAACAACAGCTCCGCCCCGGTGGAAAAATCCGGGCCGGGCAGGGTTTCCAGAATGTCGTGGTCCGGGTTTTTCATCAGAGCAATGGCGGTGTCGCAGACCTCCTTCAAATTGAAGGAACAGATGTTGCTGGCCATGCCCACGGCGATGCCCTGATTGGCAGACACCAGCACATTGGGGAAGGTGGTGGGCAGCAGGGTGGGCTCCTTCATGGTGGCGTCGTAGTTGTCCACCATGTCCACAGTGTCGCTGTCGATATCCCGGAACAGCTCCGTGCAGATGGAATCCAGCTTGGCCTCGGTGTAACGGGAGGCGGCGTAGGCCATGTCCCGGGAATAGACCTTGCCGAAGTTGCCCTTGGAATCCACAAAGGGGTGCAGCAGGGTCTCGTTGCCCCGGGCAAGGCGCACCATGGTTTCATAAATTGCCGCATCGCCGTGGGGGTTCAAGCGCATGGTCTGGCCCACGATGTTGGCGGACTTGGTTCTGCCGCCGGTGAGCAGGCCCATTTTGTACATGGTGTATAGGAGCTTGCGGTGGGAGGGCTTGAAGCCGTCAATCTCAGGGATGGCCCTGGAGACGATGACGGACATGGCATAGGGCATGTAGTTGAGCTCCAAGGTCTCGGAGATGGCCTGTTCCGTGGTGGAGCCATGGAGGCCGACGATGCCATCGGTATTCACTTTTTTCTTCTTTTCAGGTTCCTGTTTTTTTCGTGCCATATTGCACTCCTTCTCACGAATGTTAGGAAATATCCGCCAATTCCAGGTATTTCGCACCGTTTTCTGCGATGAAGTTTTTCCGTTCGTTCAGTCCGTCGCCCAAAAGGATATTGAAATAGTAGGCGGTGCGCTCGGCATCCTCCGGCATGACCTTGATGAGACGACGGGTCTCCGGGTTCATGGTGGTCATCCACATCATCTCCGGGTCGTTCTCGCCCAAGCCCTTGGAACGCTGGATGTTGACCTTCTTCCCTTCCAGCTCCTTGAGAATCTTTGCCTTTTCCTGCTCGTTGTATGCAAACCAGGTCTTGTCCTTGCAGGTGATCTCGAACAGGGGCGACTCGGCGATATACACATACCCATCCCGAATCAAGGTGGGGCAGAGCCGGTAGATCATGGTGAGGATCAGGGTGCGAATCTGGAAGCCGTCGTAATCCGCATCGGTGCAGATGACCACCTTGCTCCACCGCAGCTGGGAAAGATCAAAGGAGGAAAGCTCCTTGGATTTTTTACCCTGGATTTCCACGCCGCAGCCCAGCACCTTCATGAGATCCGTGATGATGGGAGAGGCAAAAATCTTATTGTAGTCCGCTTTCAAACAGTTGAGAATTTTACCCCGCACCGGCATGATGCCCTGGAACTCCGCGTCACGGCTCAGCTTGACGCTGCCCAGAGCGGAGTCGCCCTCCACGATGTAGAGCTCCCGGACGTTCACATCCTTGCTGCGGCAATCCACGAACTTCTGCACCCGGTTGGAAATGTCGATGGCCCCGGAGAGCTTTTTCTTCACACTGGACTTGGTTTTCTCCGCCGACTCTCTGGCCCGCTTGTTCACCAGGATCTGCTCCGCGGCCCGGTCAGCCTCCTGCTTGTTTTCGATGAACCAGACCTGGAGCTGCTCCTTGAAGAAAGCCGTCATGGCCTCCTGGGTGAATTTGGAGTTGACGGATTTTTTGGTCTGGTTCTCAAAGCAGCCAATGGTGGAGAAGCAGTTGGTCACCAGCACCAGGCTGTCCTGAATGTCCTGGAAGATGATCTTGCTCTCGGTTTTGGTGTACTTGTTGTTGTCCTTCAAGTATTTATCAAAGGCTGCCGTAAAGCCGGAGCGAACCGCCTTATCCGGGCTGCCGCCGTATTCCAGCCAGGAGGAATTGTGATAGAACTCGATGTGGGACACCTGCTTGGAAAAACAGAAGGAGGTGGTGATTTTCAGCTTCATCTCCGGCCGGTTCTCCGCGTCCCGGCCCCGGCGCTCGGTCTCCCAGTAGACGGGCATGGTAAAGGCATTGTCCCCCACCAGCTCCTCGATATACTGTTTGATGCCGTCAGCGTAGCAGAATTCCTCCTGCTCGAATTTCCCGCCCACCTGGTTGCGGAATTTGAAGGTGATGCCCTTGTTCACCACTGCCTGACGGCGGAGCACATCCCGGTAGTATTCCACGGGAATGTTGATGTCCGTGAACACCTGCTTATCCGGCTTCCAGTGGAACACGGAGCCGGTCTTCTTTCGGTCAGTGGGTTCTTTTTTCAGGCCGCCCACGTTTCTGCCCCGCTCAAAGTGGAGGTCATACCGGAAGCCATCCCGGCGGATGGTGGCATCAAAATATTCCGAGGCATACTGGGTGGCGCAGGAGCCCAGGCCATTCAGGCCCAGGGAATACTCATAGTTTTCACCGTTCTCGCCGTACTTGCCGCCGGCGTACATCTCGCAGAACACCAGCTCCCAGTTAAAGCGCTTCTCTTTTTCGTTGTAGTCCACAGGGCAGCCCCGGCCAAAGTCCTCCACCTCCACACTCAGATCCTCGTATCTCGTGACGATGATGGTGTCGCCGTGGCCCTCCCGGGCTTCGTCAATGGCGTTTGAAAGAATCTCAAACACCGCATGCTTGCAGCCCTCCAAATCATCGGAGCCAAAGATGACCGCGGGACGTTTCCGAACCCGATCCTCCCCCTTGAGCATGGAGATGCTGGTATTTCCGTACTGTTCTTGCTTCTTACTTGCCATGTTTCATACCTACCTAAGCTTCCTATCATAAATCCAGTGTATTATATGCAAAAATGGAACAAAAGTCAAGAAAAGGGATTTTTTCATTCTCTCCCAGCAATAACTTTCCCAATTCTGACCATACTATTGAAAAAACGCAAAGGAGCTGTTTGGATGGAATCCATTTGGTCGGCCACGGTTCAGCTGCCCCATTTTCCCGCACTGGAGGAAGAAATCCACACCGATGTGCTGGTGATCGGCGGCGGCATAGCGGGGCTGCTCTGCGCCCACAAGCTGCAAAGGGCTGGCGTTGACTGCGTGGTTGCCGAGGCTAAAACGATTGCCGGAGGCATCACCAAAAACACCACCGCCAAAATCACCGCCCAGCACAGCCTGATTTACCAAAAGCTTTTGTCCCGCTTTGGTACGGAACGGACAGCCCTCTATTGGCAGGCCAATCAGGATGCCTTGGAGGCCTTTCGCTCCCTCTGCGCCGGCTTAGACTGCGATTTTCTGGAACAGAACCATTTTGTCTACGCTCGGGATGATCTGCAAGCCCTGGAAAAGGAATGCGCCGCCCTGGAAGCCATTGGGCACCCAGCCCCCTTGGTGCAGCAGCTGCCCCTCCCCTTTCCAACGGTGGAGGCGGTGAAATTCCCCCATCAGGCTCAGTTCCACCCGCTGAAATTTCTGGCTTCCATTGCCCAGGGTCTGACCATCTACGAAAACACTCCCGTTCAGGAAATTGAAAACGGATTTGCCGCAACCCCCAAAGCCAGAATCCACGCCGATTCCATCATCGTTGCCACCCATTTCCCCTTCCTCAACAAGCACGGCAGCTACTTCCTCAAGCTCTACCAGCGGCGCTCCTACGCCCTCTTTCTGGAAAACGTCCCGCCTTTGGAGGGAATGTATCTGGATGCCCAGGAAAATGGGCTCTCCTTCCGTGGCTTCCGGGAGGGACTGATTCTGGGAGGCGGCGGACATCGGACGGGCAAAGCCGGCGGCGGCTGGCAGGCGCTGGAGCAGTTCAGCAACAGTCATTATCCCCAGGCAAAAATCACCCACCGCTGGGCCACCCAGGACTGCATGAGCCTGGACGGAGTCCCCTATATTGGCCAGTACAGTGCCAAAACACCAAACCTCTACGTTGCAACTGGCTTTAACAAATGGGGCATGACCTCCTCCATGGTCGCTGCCCAGGTGCTGACCGACCTGATCACCGGGAAGGACAATCCCTATGCCTCGTTATTCTCCCCTTCCCGGAGCATCCTGCGTCCCCAGCTTGGGAGCAATGCCTGGGAAGCAGCCAAAAACCTGCTCACCCCTGCCCCCAAACGCTGTCCCCACATGGGCTGCGCCCTGAAATGGAATCCGCAGGAGCGCACCTGGGACTGCCCCTGCCATGGCTCCCGATTTACGGAAAATGGGAAGCTCATCGACAACCCAGCGACGGGGGATTTGAATCAGCCGAAATAAACAGCTTTTTAGATCGGATTTAAGCAGCATTATGATTCTTTATCCCACCAGCCATTCGTAGGGGCGGCTACCAGCCGCCCGCCAGGTAATGCAACTGAGTGTTCGGTTGAATGGTATCGTCCAAAATAATTGCCCAGCCACTGTAGGGGAGGCTCTCAGCCTCCCGCCAGCTTTTGGCTACTGAGTGTTTCGTTGAATGGTAATATGTTGGAAATTAGTACGAATTCGCCCAACATTTCTATAATTAGACCCCTGTACCGCGCGGGAGGCTGAGAGCCTCCCCTACAGTTAAACCGTTGCCCGGTACCATTCAACCATCCGCTCAGGCGTCCAACGTTGCGGGCGGCTGGTAGCCGCCCCTACGATGGCGTTGATTAGGTAAATACTTCTTTTGCTTTCTAACGCCGTAACTTCAACAGCTTTTTGCATTTTCCTCTTGTTTTTTTCCGGCTCTGCGGTTATAATATTCCAAGAAACAGATAGGAGGTCATTTTTATGGCTGTAAAAATTGAAAAAGAAACCATCATCGGCGATATCCTGGACATCGCGCCTCAGAGCGCTCCCCTGTTCTTTGCCATCGGCATGCACTGCCTGGGCTGCCCCTCCTCCCGGGGTGAGACGGTGGAAGAGGCCTGCATGGTGCACGGGGTGGACTGCGACGGCTTCCTGGCTCAGCTGAATCACTTCCTGGAGGCTTACGAGGCAGAGCAGGCCAAGGGCTAAGAAATCGAGGGGCTTCCCAAGGGGCGGCCCCTTTTCTTATGTCCATAGAATACCACAGGAGGTGTCCAATGAAACTCCCACTTTCCAATCGCCTGAAAGCCTGCTGCCAATATGTCCGCCCTGGTGACCGGGTGGCGGATATCGGCTGCGACCATGGGTATCTCGGGATCCACCTGCTTCAAAGTGGAATTGCGTCCAAAGTGATTGCCTCGGATGTGAAGGAGGGCCCCCTGCACAGCGCCGTTGTCAATGCCCATAAATTCGGCGTTGAGGACAGAATCTCCTTTTATCTGTCCGACGGGGCCAGGAACATCCCCCGGGATTTTGACTGCATGGTCTGCGCCGGGATGGGAGCGGACACCATGATCTCCATTCTGGAGGCTGCCCCCTGGCTGCGGGATTCCAAATACCGTCTGATTCTCCAATGCCAGAGCAAGCGCCCGGAGCTGCGCAAATACCTGGCCCAGGCCGGGTTCTCCATTTCCCGGGAAACGCTGGCCCAGGACGGGAAATTCCTCTACCCTGTGATGGAGGTTTCCTATGGTCCCGACACTGTACCCGCTCCCTGGGAATATTACATCAGTCCTCAGCTATTAGCAGACCACTCTCCCCTATTTCCGGCGTTTCTGGCCCGGGTCATTGGCGGGTTGGATGAAAGCCTCAAGGGTCTGCAGCGGGAGGGCGGCGAAAAATATGAAGCGGTTAACGAAATACTGCGGCACCTGCGGGAGCTGGAAGGAGTGAACCCATGACAACCGTTAAAGACATCATTCAATGGATGGAGACCATTGCGCCCCAGGCCAAAAAGGAAAGCTGGGACAATGTGGGGTTGCTCTGCGGCCGGGAGGACAAGGAAGTGCACACCGTTCTGGTGGCGCTGGATCCCTTCGAGGATGTGGCCGATGAAGCAGTGGAACTTGGCGCTGACCTGATTCTGACCCACCACCCCCTGATTTTCAATCCACTGTATGCCGTCACCGACGGAACAGCCATCGGCAGAACCATTTTCACCCTGGTGCGCCACGATATCTCCGCCTTCAACGCCCACACCAATCTGGACATTGCCCCGGAGGGCGTGAATCACCAGTTGGCTATCACTCTGGGGCTGGAAAATGTCTCCGAAATTGACCCCGTGGAAACAGATGACAGCGGTGCCGTCTGGGGTCTTCTCCGCCGGGGCACCGTAACAGAACAGCCTTTGGAGGAATTTCTGCCCAGTGTTAAGGAAGCGCTCCAGGCCCCGGGGCTTCGCTATGCCTCCGGGGGAAAGCCGGTGCACATCGTTGCCGTGGGCGGCGGAGCCTGCGCCGAGGAATGGCCTGCGGTGCTGCGGGCCGGGTGCGACACCTTTATCACCTCCGATGTGAGATACAACGATTTCTGGGACGCCAGGGATGCCGGACTGAACATCATCGATGCCGGGCATTTCTACACGGAAAACCCGGTTTGTCCCTATTTGCGAAACTCCATCCGGGCCGCTTTCCCGGAACTGAATGTGGTACTGTCTCAAAAGCACCGGGACTGCATGAAATTTTATTGAGGTTTTTCGGTATTTGGTGTTGATTTTTTGATTTTACAGTGCTAAAATAGATTGAACATTTTTTGAAACAACTCCAGAAGGGAAGATTTACTTTATGTCAGGACATTCCAAATGGCATAACATTCAGAAAACCAAAGGTGCCCAGGACGCCAAGCGCGCCGCCGCCTTTACCAAGATCGCCAAGGAAATGATCGTCGCCGTGAAGGAAGGCGGCGGTGCCACCGATCCCGCCTACAACTCCCGCCTGGCCACCATCATCACCAAGGCCAAGGCTGCCAACATGCCCAACGACAACATCAAGCGGGTACTGGAAAAGGCCGCCAGCTCCGGCAGCGGCGAGAGCTACGAAGCCATCACCTACGAAGGCTATGGCCCCGGCGGCGTGGCTGTCATTGTGGAGGCCATGACCGATAACCGCAACCGCACCGCCGGTTCCGTTCGTCACCACTTTGACAAGTACGGCGGCAACCTGGGCGCCAATGGCTGCGTCAGCTGGTCCTTCGACAAGAAGGGCGTGCTGGTCATCGACAATGAGGACGGCGACCTGGACGAGGATACGGTGATGATGGATGCCATGGACTGCGGCGCCGATGACTTTGAGCCGGAAGAGGACTGCTTCACCGTCTACACCACCCCCGATGACTTCAACGCCGTGGCCGATGCCCTCACCGCCAAGAACTACAGCTTCGCCTCCGCTCAGATTGAAATGGTTCCCCAGAACTATGTCAAGCTCTCCCCCGAGGATGCGGAGAAGATGGAGAAGATGCTGGATCTCTTCGACGATGACGACGACGTGCAGAACACCTGGCACAACTGGGATCAGGAATAACAATCCAAGGCTGCTTTCCACCCGGAGAGCAGCCTCTTTTTTCTGAAAATGCCAATTCAGCACTTGCGTCAACGGCGCTGTTCGATTATAATATAGTCAGGATTTTGTCAAAAAGGGAGGGATTGGGTTGAATTCCATGTATACCTGTGAATGCGCCGACGGCAGAACCATTACCGGCCTCTCCCGCTGGGATTTGGCGGAGCTGAAAAAAATGTCCCCCCTGGAGCTGGCCAAGGTTCTGACACAGCTGCGGGATTTCTCCCGATATTATGAGGCCGCCTTCTTCTATCCAGCCCAGTCTCTGAAAACAGAAGCTGCCCTGTTGGAACGGAGATTCTCGCAGGCCCGGAATTTGGTCATTTTCAGCGGTGCGGTGGCGGGCATTTTCACGCTGCTGTGGCTCATTCTGGTGATCATACCCTTCCTGCGGTTTTCCGGGCTGACCATGCTGATGGCCGTGCTGACCCTCATCAGCATCCTTGTACTGATTCCCTTATTGTTCTACTTTGTTGCCGCCCAGGGAAATCGAACCAAACGCCTGCCTTACATCCGTTCCTCACTGGAACAGTTGCGTCAGCAGGAAGAAAAGGAAATCTACGGCACCTATGTGGAATATCTTATTGGCGGCTATCTGATCTCCCCGGAATACAGCCTGTTCAGCCAGGCCATTGAGCTGATGATCCAAGCCCTCAGCTCCCGTCGGGCCACAAATATCTCCGGGGCAGTCCTGCTGTGCAAGAAGAAATTCGGAAAATCCCCGGTGCCTCGGATCATCACCTCCCTGCACGCTGTCAGTGACTCTGCCGCTCCACGCAAAACCAAAACAGAATCTGCCCCACAGAAGCTCAGCCTGAACCAGCTGGAAAATCAGGGCCCGGATATCCAGGTGCTGCTGCAGCTTTCCGAGTACCTCCACGCCGCTGTCAAGAGCTACGCCGCCAACCAGCGAACCGCCTCCACCGGCCCGGACAGTATCTCCGCCACTCTGAGCAACGAGGAAGAAGCCCTGATTGCAGAATTCCGTCACCTCCAGGACGACGAGAAAAAGCGGATTCGCCGGGTGGTACATAGCTTTTATACAAAGAAATACTAAATTCAGCCCGTGTACCTGGAAGAAAACCAAGTACACGGGCTGATGCTTATTTATTTGCCCTGTTACACAGACACAGGAGCAAGCCACTGTTTCACCTGCTCAACGCTGACATCCACTGCCTTTGCAATGGAAGCTACATCCAGGCCCATAGAATGAAGGTTGAGAGCTGTCTGCTTCGCCTTCTTCAACTCACCTTCTGCACGACCTTCTGCACGACCCTCTGCGCGGCTCTTATCTCTCATCATTTCCATTTCTCTGCACATTTCGCTCACTCCTTCCGGTGATTCTTTCAGATAACGGGTACGCTGGGCCAGCAGATCAATCTGCATGTCATTCGGATTGGTGCAATTGAAGTCATGCATCAGCTTGCCCAGATCGGTTTCTCCACGGTACTCTCCATTCACATATAATATATATGCCCCATCGTCAAAGGATTTTCCTGTGGTCAGATTCATCCGCTGAATTTGATAGATCGGTTCTTTCTCGCCAAAGAAATCCTTTTCTGTGATGAAGATTGTATAGGTATCCGGCAAATCATCAAAACACTGGCCCTTATCCAGATTCTCCACATCCATCACGCTGGAATGATACCTTGCCCGATGGGGCCCGGCACCCCGGTCGGCTCTTTGAATCTCAATATCGTATTTTTTCCCAGAGGTATCCGTTGCATACGCATCCAGACAAATTGTACGGGCTCCGGTAACCCGCTTCATATCCGCCTGGGTTTCAAAGGACTGCACATGCAAATCCGACTTTCCAATGATAATTCTCAGAACCAGCTGAACCAAGTCTCCATTCTTCTTAAAAAGGCTCCTCATAAAATCATCGTCCATGGGACGAAATCCCCGAAGGCGCTGTAGGTCTTCCTGATGCTCCCGTTCTTTTCGCAGCCGTTCTGACTCTGTCATCGGATACACCTCTCAGATTCCCGTAAAGAATCATTTGTTCTGTACTCATTCTAGCATATCAATTCCATTTTTTCAAGAATCGTTGGTTTCAAATCTGTAAAAATTAAGAAAGAGCCAGGGATATGGAACAAATCAAGAATTGAATAGGGTTTATAAGGGAATTTTCAGCCAGTTGGAATTGGCGATGATACCAAGCCGTGTGCGGTCTGGTATGGCAAATGCCAAGGCCAAGGGCAAGTAGATCGGCCGCCCGCAAATAACCGCCGACAGCATTCCCGCAATCTTCCTCCGGCACTATATTCCTCAAAACCGTCCACGAAAGTTTTCTCTCTTGGGAAGCACATCTTCATTTTCTTCATCAAAAACACCCTCCAAAACGCAAAAATAGGAAGCACATCATTACTCTTTTGGGGAGTAGGATGTGCTTCCTTGCTTTATTTTTGCGAAAAGTAGGGTTTGAACTTTTTGTAGTTCAAAATAAGGGTTTTACCCTCTTACTTCAGGCTCTCAGCAACGGCCACAGCCACGGAGACGGTAGCGCCGACCATGGGGTTGTTGCCCATGCCCAGGAAGCCCATCATTTCCACGTGAGCGGGGACGGAGGAGGAACCGGCGAACTGGGCATCGCTGTGCATACGGCCCATGGTGTCGGTCATGCCGTAGGAAGCGGGGCCAGCGGCCATGTTGTCAGGATGCAGGGTACGGCCCGTGCCGCCGCCGGAGGCCACGGAGAAGTACTTCTTGCCCTGCTCGATGCATTCCTTCTTGTAGGTACCGGCGACAGGATGCTGGAACCGGGTGGGGTTGGTGGAGTTGCCGGTGATGGAAACATCCACGCCCTCATGGTGCATGACGGCAACGCCCTCGCGGACATCGTCAGCACCGAAGCAGCGGACAGCGGCCCGCTCGCCGTCGGAATACTTGTACTCCTTGACGATCTTCAGCTCGCCGGTGTAGTAGTCGAACTGGGTCTGGACATAGGTGAAGCCATTGATCCGGGAGATGATCTGAGCAGCGTCCTTGCCCAGGCCGTTCAGGATGACCCGCAGGGGCTCCTTACGAGCCTTGTTGGCGGAGCGGGCGATGCCGATGGCACCCTCAGCAGCAGCGAAGGACTCGTGGCCAGCCAGGAAGGCGAAGCACTTGGTCTCGTCCCGCAGCAGCATGGCACCCAGGTTGCCGTGGCCCAGGCCGACCTTCCGATCCTCGGCAACGGAGCCGTCGATGCAGAAAGCCTGCAGGCCGATGCCGATGGCCTCAGCAGCCTCGGCGGCGTTCTTCACGCCCTTCTTCAGAGCGATTGCAGCGCCCACGGTGTAAGCCCAGCAGGCGTTCTCAAAGCAGATGGGCTGAATGCCCTTGACGATCTCGTAGGGGTCGAAGCCCTTGGACTGGCACAGCTCGCGGCACTCTTCCACGGAGGACAGGCCATACTGCGCGAGGACACCATTGATCTTGTCAATTCTTCTTTCGTAACTTTCAAACAAAGCCATCGTCGTGTCCTCCTCTTATTCGTGGCGGGGGTCAATGTACTTGGGTGCGTTGTCGAAACGACCGTAGTGACCCATAGCCTTCTTGTAGGCGGTGTTGGCGTCGTCGCCCTTCTTCATGAAGTCCATCATCTTGCCCAGGTTGACGAACTCGTAGCCGATGATCAGGTTGTCATTGTCCAGAGCCACCCGGGTGACATAGCCTTCTGCCATTTCCAGATAACGGGGGCCCTTGGCGCGGGTGGCGAACATGGTGCCCACCTGGCTGCGCAGGCCCTTGCCCAGGTCTTCCAGGGAAGCGCCAACCACCAGGCCGCCCTCAGAGAATGCGGACTGGCTGCGGCCATAGACGATCTGCAGGAACAGCTCCCGCATAGCGGTGTTGATGGCGTCGCACACCAGGTCGGTGTTCAGCGCCTCCAGAATGGTCTTGCCGATGAGAATCTCGGCAGCCATGGCGGCGGAGTGGGTCATGCCGGAGCAGCCGATGGTCTCCACCAGAGCCTCTTCGATGACGCCTTCCTTCACGTTCAGGGTCAGCTTGCAGGCACCCTGCTGGGGAGCACACCAGCCGATACCGTGGGTAAAGCCGCTGATGTCCTTGATTTCCTTGGCCTGCACCCACTTACCCTCTTCGGGAATGGGAGCGGGGCCATGGTATGCGCCCTTGGCGACGGAGCACATATTCTGTACTTCTGCACTGTAAATCATGGCAAAATTCCTTTCTTTCAAAAGGCGGTCGCCCGCCTTAGGATTACGATTCCGAAATTGCGGATGGGGAACAAACCGCCTAAACAGCCGCAATCTCCTGCTACATTATACATTCTGTGAAGAGAAATGTCAATTGTGGAAGAAAAACAATCCGTACAAAAACACTGATTGAAAAAACGCTGCTTTGTCGAAAACGGCAGAATGTCACCCTTGCAGATTGCAGACATATTCCGCCCGGTCAGCGGCCTTAAAATAGGCGGAGCCAGTCACCAGCACCTCTGCCCCGTTGGCCTTGCAGATGGGGGCGGTGTTCCGATCCACTCCCCCGTCCACCGACAGAATGCAGCCGGGGTTTACTTCATCCAGGCGGCTCCTCAGGGCCCGGAGCTTGGGCATCATATCTTCCTTGAATTTCTGACCGCCGAAGCCGGGCTGGACGGTCATCACCAGAATCAAATCGCACAAGGCAAGATAGGGCTCAGCCTCTTCTGCCTTTGTGCCGGGTTTGAGGGAGATGCCTGCCTTGCAGCCCATGGAGCGGATGAGCTTCAAGGCCTTTACGGTATTTTCGTGGCTGTCCGCCTCGATGTGGATGGTCAGCCAATCCGCGCCGGCAGCGACAAACCGCTCCACATAGCGTATAGGGCGCTCAATCATCAGGTGCACATCCAAAGGCATGTCCGTCACATCCCGGATGGCCTTCAGTGCGGGAAGCCCGAAGGAAAAATTGGGGACAAAGCTTCCGTCCATCACGTCCACATGGATCCAGTCGGCGTGATTTTGTTCAATGTCGTGAATGTCCCGCTCCAGATTCACAAAATCCGCAGCCAGGATAGAGGGTGCAACCTTTGCCATTTCGTTCTCCTCTCATGTTTCGCTTGTGATAAGATAATATCACAAAATACAACAAAATGCAACCTTCGCTGCTTGCTTCCTTGGAATTTCAAAAAATGCGCCAGGATTGCTCCCGGCGCATTTATTTTGAATTAGGATTTTGCGGGGGTACTGCCGCGGCTGGCCAAATCCAGAACCACGTTGCAGTCAAAGTAGTTGGAGAACTGGCTGGAATACCAGGCCATGGATTCGCCAGTGACCATCAGGCGGGTCTGGCGGACAAAGGTGGTATTCACATCCACTCTGGGAGAGGAGCCGCTGTTCAGGAAGAAGCGGATGCCGCTGTTGTAGAGCACATTGAAGGTGGTGCCGGAATAGGCCTCAATGTCGCTGGCCCGGGCAAAGACCATGGTGTCCACTTCGCCAATCACGGGGGTGATCTGGTTGGTCCAGTTCTGAATCTCCGCCTGAATCTGCAGGGTGTTCATGCCACGGTAGGCCTGGTTGCTGTAGGTGTAGCTGGCAATGGTGTAGCCCTTTTCCCGCAGGGCCTCCACGATCTTCTTGGCCTCCACCACCTCATTGTCATAGAAGCTCTGGCCGAACCGGGCCACATAAGAGGTATTGGTGCGGTATCCAAACACGCCCTCCGTGCCGGTGACGGCCAGGATGGCACGGGCTCCCTGATAGGAGAAGTCGGGATGCTCCTGGATAAAGGCCTCCAGCACGGGAACAAGGTCATAGTTGCCCACCAGAGTCTGACCGTTGGCATCCACATAGGAGGCCTTGATCTCGCCGTTGTCGTCCAGCACCAGCTTGTTGGCAAAGCCATGGCCCTTGGCATCGGGGGTACCGTCCTTGTCCGGGTCAACCATATACTCAAAGTAGTTGACCATGGTCTCGGTGATCATCACCGGCTTCTTGCCCTGGGGCAGATAGATGGACTTGGAGAAGAAGCTGTTGTTGCCGTCCACGCCGGGGACGCTGGAAATGAAGCTGTCAAAATCCACCAGCACATAGTTGGAGGCGTAAAGCTGGTTCAGAATCCGGGTGAATTCCTCCACGGAGACAAAGTTCTTGTTATACAGGCCGGACAGCTCCGCGCCGGAAACCTCCTTGTTGCAGGCCCTGGAGGCATCCGCCATCAGCACATGGAAGGAGAGATTGGGAATGGTGGAAACATCCTTCACCTCCACCAGCTGCTTCTGCTCGTTGACAAGCTCGGCTTTTTTGGCTGTTACCTGCTGGGTGAACTTGTCGTTGCTGCTGTTGTAGGATTCCAGCAGCTGGATGGCTCCATCGTAATCATAGCCAACCACCATGCTCTCCGCCTCGGCGATCAGGCGCTTGAATTCCTGCTCTGCCGCTCCGGCTGCGTTGGCCTGCTGCTGTGCCTCCACCTTGGCGGCGGAATCCTTGTTGGCCTTTACAGTGAGGGCATTGGACACGGAGCCCACAATAAAGCTGAGAATCAGGAAGAGCGCCACACCGGCAATGATGGCAGGCAGATATACCTCCTTGAAAATGCGCTTCTTTTCCCGCTTTTTCCGGCGAATATATCTTGGGTCAAGCGGATCGAGAACCTCTTCGCTTTTCAGCTTTGTCACAGGCTCCATATACATATCCAGGAGCTTGGAGAACACGCTCTTCTTGGCGGGGTCTTTCTGAGGCATTTCCTTCTTGGCTCTGGCAGGCAGCTTGGGAAGCTTCAGGCCGCTGCCCTTTCTTTTCTTCGCGGGAGCAGGCTCCTCGTTTTCGGAATCATCTTCCTCAGTAGGCTCCTGCTGGTCATCCTCGCCATAGACCTGGACATCATCGTCCTCGTCATAATCCAGAGCATCCTCGGTTTCGGGATGCTCCGGGTAATCGGCAGCCAAATCCTCGTCGGCATCGTCATCCTCGCTCAAATCCACATCCTGGAACGCTTCGGGATTCTGATCGAAGTGATATTCTCTGGTGGCATCCTGCTCCTCGGCAGGCACGTCTTCCTCCAACAGTTCGGAGTAATCAAAATCTTCATCCTCAGGCAAAAAGTCCTTCGGATCGAAGCCATATTCTTCTTCAAAGTCGAAATCGATATCGAAATCGTTCTTATCCATCGCTCGTCCCCTACCTTTATGGTAATGTCAATCTTATTCTAGCATTGCTCAGAAAAAAAAGCAAGTGGAATTGACATAAAACCTCAAAAAACGTGCCTGCTAAGAAAAACTTAATCCTTTGCTTCCTCCGCCTGGGTGAACAGGCCCTCCCGGGTGATGTTCTTGGCCCATTTTCCGCTGCGGTAGTGGGCAATGACCCAGGGCCACTTGACAAATTCGTCGGTGCAAAGCAGGAAATAAACCCAGAGCACCGGCAGTTTCAGCACAAAGGCCGCAAAAAATCCCAGAGGCACGGCATAGCACCACATGTCGATGGTGTCGCAGATCAGGCCGAACCTGGTATCGCCTCCGGCCCGGAAAATGCCCGCAATCAGGGAGGTATTGACGGCACCGCCCATGATGTAATAGGTGTTGATCCAGAGCATCACTTTCAGGTAACCCATGGCGGTATCGGAAAGGCTGGCAGAGGCAAAGCGAAGCACCAGGGGCATACAGGCGATGAGGATCACCGCTCCCACCAGGCCGGAAGCCACGGTCATCTTCATCACCTGGGAGGCATACTCCTTGGCCTTGTCCAGCTTGCCCTCCCCCATCACGTTGCCCAGCAGGATCCCTCCCGCGCTGGCCACCGCAAAGCAGAAGGTGGAGCTTAAATTCCGCACCACAACCACCATGGAGTTGGCCGCCACCGCATCGTTGCCCAGGTGGCCCAGAATCACGGAGTACATGGAAAAGGCCAGGCCCCAGGACAGGTCATTGCCCAAGGCGGGCATGGCAAGACGGATAAAGTCGCCGGTGAGCAGCTTGTTCCGGCAGAACATGGCGCCAAGGTCCAGCTTCACATCCTTGGAGAAGGCGGACACCACAAAGCAGCCAATCAGCTCCACCACCCGGGAAGCCGCCGTCGCAATGGCAACACCCTTGGCCCCCAGCTTCGGTGCCCCCAGCAAGCCGAAGATGAACACGGCGTTGAGCAGAATGTTCAACACGAAGGTCATCACATTCAGCACCATGCACACCGTCACTCTGCCAATGCTGCGAAGCACTGCCAGGTATATTTCTAGGATGCCCCAGCACAGATAGGTTATTCCCATCACCCGCAGATAGTCCGCGCCGATGGCGATGAGCTCTGCGTCCTCGGTAAACAGCCGCATCATGGCCCGGGGCGCCGTGAAGGCCAGCAGCGACACCGCCAGGGTGATGATCACCGAATAGCGCAGGGCAATTCCCTCCACCACCCGGATGGCCTGAAAATCCCGTTTTCCATAATACTGGGCGCAGAGCAGGGTTGCCCCGGTACCCAGGCCGTAGAACACCATGCTGATGACGCTGGCATAATTGGCTGCCAGGGAAACGGCGGAGATGGAGGACTGGCCCACATAGTTCAGCATCACCACATCGCAGGAGCTGACCGCCGCGCTGAGCAGATTTTGAATGACCAGCGGAATCAGCAGTCGGTACATCTGCTTGCTGAAGCCGTTGTCCAGTGTATGTTTTCTTCCCATTTTCTACCTCTTTTTTACGGGCACCTCTACAAACTACCCTTTTGCGGTTTGGGCGGATCTTTTGTCCTAATAATGCGTTTTGAAAACACCGCAATACACAAAGTATTCCGATATTTTCAAATCTTTTGTTAGAACAAAATCTCTCGCCCAAACCATCAAAAAGTAGTTTTTAGAGGTCGCCTTACGTTCCGTTGCCCCGCAGCTCGATGATCTGGTCACGCAGTACGGCGGCGTACTCGTATTCCATCATCTTTGCCGCTTCCTTCATCTGCTTTTCCAGACGGGCAATTTCCTTTTCCTTCTCCGCCTTGGTCATCTTCACGCCGTTTCTCCCCTTCCGCTCTGCCGTGGGGGAAGAAATCTCAATCAAATCCCGGACGGATTTGATGACCGTTTTGGGGACGATGCCGTGGGCCTGGTTGTAGCTGTTCTGAATGTCCCGGCGGCGGGCGGTCTCGTCCAGGGCCAGGCGCATGGAGGGGGTGACGGTATCAGCATACATGATGACCTTGCCCTCGGCGTTTCGGGCAGCCCGGCCGATGGTCTGAATCAGGCTGGTCTCGCTGCGCAGGAAGCCCTCCTTGTCCGCGTCCAGAATGGCAACCAGGCTGACCTCCGGCAAATCCAGGCCCTCCCGCAGCAGGTTGATGCCCACCAGCACATCAAATTTCGCCATTCTCAAATCCCGGATGATCTCCATCCGCTCCATGGCCCCGATGTCCGAGTGCATATAGCGAACCTTGATGCCCGCCTTGGTCAGATAGGCTGTCAAATCCTCCGCCATCTTTTTGGTCAGCGTGGTCACCAGCACCCGCTCCTGCCGGGCGGTGCGGTCATTGATTTCCCCAATGAGATCATCGATCTGTCCTTCGATGGGGCGCACCTCCACCACCGGGTCCAGCAGGCCCGTGGGGCGGATGACCTGCTCCACGATCTGCCCGGAACGGCTGCGCTCATACTCTGCCGGGGTGGCGGAGACATAGATGACCTGGTTGATCTTCTTGTCAAATTCCCCGAAATTCAGGGGCCGGTTGTCATAGGCTGAGGGCAGACGGAAGCCGTAATTCACCAGGGCATCCTTCCGGCTCCGGTCACCGGCGTACATGGCCCGGCACTGGGGAAGCGTCACATGGCTCTCGTCGATGAACATGAGGAAATCCTCGGGGAAATAGTCCAGCAGCGTGGTGGGCGGCGTGCCCGGCGCTCTGCCCTGAATGACCCGGGAATAGTTTTCGATGCCGCTGCAGAAGCCGATTTCCGTCAGCATTTCCAGATCGTAGGCGGTGCGCTGGGCAATGCGCTGGGCTTCAATCAGCTTGTTGTTGTCCCGGAAAAACTGCACCTGCTGGTCGCATTCCTTTTGGATTTCCAACATGGCCCGCTGGAGCTTTTCCTTGGATGCCACATAGTGGCTGGCGGGATAAATCGCCACATGGTCAACATACCGCTCCGCCATGCCGGAAACCGCGTTGATTTCACTGATGCGGTCGATTTCATCCCCGAAAAACTCAATGCGGATGGCTCTGCCGGACCAATAGGCGGGATAGATTTCCAGGGTATCTCCCCGCAGCCGGAACTTATTGCGGGAGAAATCCAGGTCGTTGCGCTCATAGCGGATTTCCGTCAGTTTTTTCAGGATCTCATCCAGGGGCCGCTCCTGGCCCACCCGCAGGGAAATGACCATGCTTTTGTAGTCGATGGGGTCGCCCAGACCGTACAGGCAGCTGACGGAGGCCACCACGATCACATCCCGCCGCTCAAACAGCGCCGAGGTGGCAGAGTGGCGCAGGCGGTCAATCTCCTCATTGACGGAGGAATCCTTCTCGATATAGGTGTCCGTGTGGGCAATGTATGCCTCGGGCTGATAATAGTCATAATAGCTGATGAAATATTCCACCGCGTTTTCCGGGAAAAACTCCCGGAATTCGGAGCAGAGCTGGGCTGCCAGTGTTTTGTTGTGGGCCAGCACCAGGGTGGGCCGGTTCAGCTTGGCAATCACCGAGGCCATGGTAAAGGTCTTGCCGGAGCCGGTGACGCCCAGCAGGGTCTGCTCCCGCAGGCCAAGGTTGACGCCCTGCACCAGTCCCTCAATGGCCTGGGGCTGGTCGCCGGAGGGCTGATAGTCGGAAACCAGTTTGAAATGATCCATTTGCTTTTCCTCCCTTTTATAGGTGCCCATCCGAGAAGGAATACCCGGATTGGAGCAGGGATACATAATCGTCATCCGTCACCAGAATATGGTCAATGAAATGGACATCCACCGCCTGCAGAGCCGCCGCGATGCGTCTGGTGGTCTGAATGTCCTCGTTGGAGGGAATAGCCATGCCGCCGGGATGGTTGTGGGCCAGCACCACGCTGGAAGCGTTGGTATTCAGAGCAGTCTCCACAACCTTCCGCACAGAAAGGCTGGTGCTGTTTACATCCCCCTCGGATATCTTTTTGCAGCAGAGCATCTTGCACTTGGCATCCAGGCAGAGCAGGTATACCGTCTCCACATTTCTGCCGAAGAAGAAGGTTTGAAGGTACTGGGCGCAGCTTTCCAGCGTGGGAAGCACCTTGGCCTTGGAGGCCCGATCCGTCAGATAGTACCGTCCCACCTGGGTCACCAGGCGGAGAAACACGGCGGTGTTCTCTCCAATGCCCTCCACCTTGCGCAGCTCCTCCACCGGCGCTTCCAGCACCTGGGAAAGAGAACCGAAGGAATCCAGCAGTCTGTGGGCAATGGGGTTGGTATCCTGCCTGGCAATGCAGTAAAACAGCAGGAATTCCAGCACCTGTACATCCGTGAATTGATCCAGCCCCTCCTCCAGGAAGCGCCGGCGAATCCTATCTCTATGTCCATTGTGAATTGACATACCCTTCTCTCCTCTATTCGGGCTGTGAAAATTTGGCAGCCAGAGTCCTGCGCCGGAACAGACGATTTTTCACCGCTTTTCCTCTGTTTTGCCCTTGCTATTTTCGACTGTATGGGCTAAAATAGCGATAGCCGTCGAAACCTGCCGGGAAAGATTCCCGGTCTTCTGCACATCCTATGTTCGTCAGGAGGAACCCCATGGAACAACTAACAGACGGAACACTGATGCTGGAACTGATGCAGCGTCCCGCATTTCGTGTCAAAGACAACATCATCACCAAGCTCAATGTGCCCGCCGCCAAGCTGTTCCTGCGGGAAGGGCTCTGCTTGGATAGCATTTTGGAATCGGGGGCCGGAGATTACAAGGCCTTCTCCGGCGGCATGCTCTACCTCACCCTCACCATCTTCGGCCAGAATTTTGGTGCCTCGGTGATTCGCGCGGGAGAGGAAGACGTCTTTATTCTGGATCAGCAGTTTGAAAGTGAAGAGCTGCGAATCCTTGCTCTGGCCGCCAGGGAGCTGCGGGGGCCTCTTTCCAATGCCATGCTGGCAGCCCAGCAGCTGGAAATCCCGGAGGGGAAAGCATCGAATCTGAACCGAAGTCTGTATCAGCTCCTGAGAATCATTGGAAACATGTCTGACGCCTCCGGGGTCAGTCCCGTATTCCGCCCTGAGCCCCAGCACATTTGCGCTCTGTTCCAGGAAATTGTGGAAAAAGCCGCCGCGCTGACCGCCCCGCTGGGCACCGGAATCTGCTACAGCGGTCTAAAAGAGGATGCCCTTTGCAGAGTGGATCGGCAGCTTATGGAGCGGGCAGCGCTGAACATGCTCTCCAACGCACTGAAATTCTCTCCCCGCGGCGGAAAAATTCAGGCGGAGCTTCGCCGAAGCGGGAAGCAATTCCGGTTCAGCGTCACCGACAGCGGCAGCGGCATCCCTGATGAGGAGCGGGCAACCCTTTTCACCCGCTATCTCCGGGAGCCCGCCATTGAGGACACCCGCCACGGCATCGGCCTGGGCATGCTGCTGATTCGCAACACTGCCGCCCGCCATGGCGGTGCGGTGCTGGTGGATCATCCGCAGGATGCCGGAACCAGAATCACCATGACCTTCACCGATGCAATGACGGACGAAGCCGTGCTCCGCACCAGTCCCCTCTGGGCGGATTACGCCGGAGAGCAGGATCACGCGCTGATCGAGCTTTCGGAATATCTTCCCACGCAGTTATATTGATTTCTCCTCCCCTCTCCCCCTTTGCGGGAGAGGGATCATTTTATTAATAGTGCTTATCGGTTTCACTCAGCTAAGTGATTCTTTGCCTAATTAACGCACCGCGCCCTTGGCTCCCCCTCTGGGGGAGCTGCCGAGCTTGCGAGGCTGAGGGGGTGTCCTGGCTGCGGAGGTACGGGGCATCATATATCAGGAGCCTTGTGCCATTTCTGGAGTGACACTCCCTCCGGCTCGCAAGCTCGCCACCTCCCTCAGAGAGGGAGGCAAGGGGTGCAGCGTAATCAGGTAAATACTTCTTTTGCTGATTAACAACCGATAAGCATATTATAAATTTACAGATACTTTTTCAGATACTCCCCGGTGAAGCTGCCCTGGGTTGCGGCAATTTCCTCCGGGGTTCCGGCAGCCACCACATTGCCGCCGCCGTCGCCCCCCTCGGGGCCCAGGTCGATCAGGTAGTCCGCCGTTTTGATAACATCCAGATTGTGCTCAATCACCAGGACGGTGTTGCCCGCCTCCACCAGCTGCTGCAGCACCTCGATGAGCTTGTGCACATCCGCCGCATGGAGGCCGGTGGTGGGCTCATCCAGAATATAGATGGTTCTGCCGGTGGATACTCTTGCCAGCTCCGTGGCCAGCTTCACCCGCTGGGCCTCGCCGCCGGAGAGGGTGGTGCTGGACTGGCCCAGCTTCACATAGCCCAGGCCCACCTCCTGGAGCATCTGGGCCTTCCGGCGGATTTTGGGCAGATTCTCAAAGAAGTCCACCGCTTCCTCCGCGGTCATATCCAGCACCTGGGCGATGTTTTTTCCCTTGTAGAGCACCTCCAGGGTCTCCCGGTTGTAGCGGGAGCCGTGGCAGACCTCACAGGGCACATATACATCCGCCAGGAAGTGCATTTCGATTTTCACCAGGCCGTCGCCGCAGCAGGCCTCGCACCGGCCCCCCTTCACATTGAAGCTGAACCGGCCCGGGCCGTAGCCCCGCATTTTGGCGTCCGCCGTGGAGGCGAACAAATCCCGGATGTCGTTGAAAAGGCCCGTATAGGTGGCCGGATTGGAGCGGGGGGTTCTGCCGATGGGGCTCTGGTCGATGTCGATGACCTTGTCCAGGTTTTCCATGCCCTCCACACACCGGCAGGCACCGGGGCGGGTGCGGGCATGGTTCAGCTTGGCAAGCAGGGTCTTATTCAGCACCTCGTTGACCAGGCTGGACTTGCCGGAGCCGGACACGCCGGTGACGCAGGTAAAGGTACCCAGAGGGATCTGCACATCCACATTTTTCAGATTGTTCTCACTGGCCCCGCGAACGGTCAGGAATTTCCCGTTTCCGGCTCTTCTGGCAGAGGGAACCGGGATTTTCTTCGCTCCTGACAGATACTGGCCGGTGACGGAACGGGGGCAATCGATGATATCCTTCAGGGTGCCCGCCGCCACGATCTCTCCGCCGTGGCTGCCCGCGCCGGGGCCCACATCCACCAGGAAGTCGGCGGCGCGCATGGTGTCCTCGTCGTGCTCCACCACGATCAGGGTGTTGCCCAAGTCCCGCAGGTGCTCCAGGGTGGCCAGCAGCTTGTCATTGTCCCGCTGGTGCAGACCGATGGAGGGCTCGTCCAGGATATAAAGCACCCCCATCAGGGAGGAACCGATCTGGGTTGCCAGCCGGATGCGCTGGCTCTCGCCGCCGGACAGGGTGCCCGCAGGGCGGGACAGGGTCAGATAACCAAGACCCACATCCATCAAAAATTGCAGCCGGGATTTGATTTCCTTCACGATCTGCTCCGCCACCAGGGCCATATTTCCTTCCAGTCGCAGGTTCTGCATGAATTCCAGCTCCTGCCGGATGCTCATGCGGCAGAAATCCATGATGCCGATGCCCCCCACGGTCACCGCCTGGGCGATGGCGGACAGCCGGTTGCCGCCGCAGCTGGGGCAGGGAGCGGTGGACATGCATTCCTCCAGCTCCTTTCGGGCCGCGTCGGACTGGGTCTCCTTATAGCGGCGGGAGATGTTATTCAAAATACCCTCAAAGGGCTGCTCCAAAACACCCATGCCGTTGCCCCGGTTATAGGTCATGTGGAGCTTCTCCCCCTTGGTGCCATAGAGGATCACATCCATCACCTCCCGGGGCAGCTCCTTCACAGGAACGGTGAGGGAAAAATGATATTTCTGGGCCAAAGCCTCAAAATACATACGGAAGATGGAGTCGGTTCTGGCGCTCTGCCAGCCGGAGG
Source organism: uncultured Clostridia bacterium (assembly GCA_945875335.1). GTDB lineage: Bacteria > Bacillota > Clostridia > Oscillospirales > Oscillospiraceae > Faecousia. The sequence goes on from CAMCKD010000006.1 coordinate 26,506, forward strand.
CCTGGATGGCGCCTTCAAAGATGGATTTCTCTTTATCGGGAATCACCAAATCCTCGTCGGCAATCAGCTGGAAGCCCAGGCCGGTGCAGCTGGGGCAGGCACCGGCGGGGTTGTTGAAGGAGAACATCCGGGGCTCCAGCTCGGTCATGCTGATGCCGCAGTCCTCACAGGCATAGTTCTGGGAAAAGCTCAGTTCCTCCTCCTGCCCGGGGATGGAGATGGTCACAAGCCCGGCGGAATGGACGCAGGCGGTTTCAATGGAGTCGGTGAGGCGGCGGCGGATGCCCTCTTTCAGCACCAGCCGGTCAACGATCAGCTCAATGGTGTGCTTTTTGTTCTTTTCGGGCTTGATTTCCTCGGTCAGGTCATACTGGATGCCGTCCAGCCGGACTCTGGCAAAGCCCTGCTTCCGGGCATCCTCAAAGACCTTCTGGTGCTCGCCCTTTTTGCCCCGGATCACCGGGGACAGAATGAGAAAGCGAGTTCCCTCCCCCAGAGCCTCCACCCGGTCAACGATCTGGTCGATGGTCTGGCGGCGGATCTCCTTGCCGCATTTGGGGCAGTGGGGAATGCCGGTTCTGGCCCAGAGCAGACGGAGGTAGTCATAAATCTCCGTCACCGTGCCCACGGTGGAGCGGGGGCTTTTGGAGGTGGTCTTCTGATCGATGGAAATGGCCGGGGAGAGGCCGTCGATGGAATCCACATCCGGCTTGTCCATCTGGCCCAGGAACTGCCGGGCGTAGGAGCTGAGGCTTTCCACATAGCGGCGCTGGCCCTCGGCATAGATGGTGTCAAAGGCCAGACTGGATTTGCCGGAACCGCTGAGGCCGGTAAACACCACCAGCTTGTCCCTGGGGATGGTGAGATTCACATTTTTCAGGTTGTTCTCCCTGGCTCCCTGAATTCTGATTGTATCGTTCATTCTTTTTCTCCTGTCCATAAATCACTCCTTTTATTATATCACATTTCCTTCCATCCTACAAGTGGTATTTCAAACATAATTTCGCTTTTTCAAAATGGCTGCGAAAGTTCCCCTCTGTCGAATCTCGTCGGTTTGCCAGAAGAAACACAAGAAATGAAATGTTTTTTCGGCGGTATTTTCCTGGCCGTTTATATTGCTTTTTCTCCGCTTGTGGTGGTATAATGATGCCATAAAATGCCTTCTGCGCTGCGGGGGCAGAAATAGAATAAAGCGAGGTATTTCTTCGATGACTGCTTACGGAGATAACATCAAGATTTTCTGCGGCAACTCCAATCCACAGTTCGCTGAAACAATCTGCAAGGCTCTGAGCATTCCCATGGGCCAGGCAGAGGTCAAGACCTTTGCCGATGGCGAAGTATCCGTGTCTTTGAATGAAACCGTCCGTGGTGCCGACGTATTCCTGGTTCAGTCCACCTGCAAGCCCGTCAACGATACCCTGATGGAGCTGCTGGTCATGACCGACGCCTGCCGCCGTGCCTCCGCAGGCCGCGTCACCGCCGTCATCCCCTATTTCGGTTATGCCCGCCAGGATCGGAAGGCCAAGAGTCGGGACCCCATCTCCGCCAAGCTGGTGGCCAACATGATCACCGCCTCCGGTGCCGACCGGGTGCTGACCATGGACCTCCACGCCGCCCAGATTCAGGGCTTCTTCGACATTCCCCTGGATCACCTGCTGGGCAACCCCTCCTTTGTGGACTACTACCTGAAGAAATTCCCCGAGGAACAGTATAACCATGATGATTTCGTGGTGGTCTCCCCCGACGTGGGCTCCGTCAGCCGGGCCCGTACCTTCGCCCAGAAGGTGCACATGAGCCTGGCCATTGTGGACAAGCGCCGCCAGAAGGCCAATGTGTGCGAGGTCATGAACGTCATCGGCGATGTGAAGGGCAAGACCTGCATCCTCTATGACGACATGGTGGATACCGCCGGTTCCCTGTGCAACGCCGCCAAGGCGCTGGTGGAGGTGGGCGGTGCCAAGGCCGTCTATGCCTGCGCCACCCACGGTGTGCTCTCCGGCCCTGCCTATGAGCGCATTGAGCAGAGCCCCATTCAGGAAATCGTGTTCCTGAACACCATTCCCCAGGTGGGCAACACCCCCAGCGGCAAAATCAAGTTCCTGGATGTGGCTCCCGTGTTCGCCCGTGCCATTGAGCACATCCACGGCGGCACCTCCATCGCCGACCTGTTCTAAGCCGTGTTTGGAGCAAAGCAAAGCAGCTGGCTGATCGTGGGGCTGGGCAACCCCGGCAGAGAATACGAACGCACCCGCCACAACGCCGGGTTCCGTGCCATTGACCTGCTGGCGGAAAAGCTGGGCTGCAAAATCGACAAAGCAAAATTCCAGGGGCTCTACGGTCAGGTGAATTACAACGGCGGAAAGCTCTTCCTTTTGAAGCCCCAGACCTTCATGAACCTGTCCGGCCGGTCGGTGCTTCAGCTCAGCGCCTACTACAGCATCCCGCCGGAGCGGATCATCGCCCTGTTCGATGATATCTCCCTGCCTCCCGGGCGGCTGCGCATCCGGGCAGAGGGTTCCGCCGGCGGGCACAACGGCATCAAGTCCATCATTGCCGAGGTGGGCAGCCAGGAATTCCCCCGGGTGAAGATCGGCGTGGGCGCCAAGCCGAATCCAGAGTTTGATCTGGCCGCCTGGGTGCTCTCCACCTTCTCCGCCAAGGAGGAAAAGGATTTGCGCTTCGCCCTGGAAAACGCCGCCGACGCCGCCCTGGCAATCATTGACCGAGGTGTCCCGGAAGCAGCCAATCGATACAACGGCAGTCATCCTTAGAAAAATAACGCGAAAGAAACGGAAAGTGGTGCATCGTCCACTTTCCGCTTTGCCGCGTGGAGCAGAATTTGCAACACCTTCTTTTGAGAGGCAGTATTATGGATCAAGTTTTATTCATGCTGAAAACCATTCCCGAATATGCCGCCCTGACCCAGGCCCTGAACCAGGGGGAATCTGCGGCGGTAACAGGCATCGGGCAGATCAACCGCTCCCACCTGATTGCAGGTCTCAGCCAGGAGACAAAACGGCCCATCGTCATTCTGGTGCAGGATGAAATGGCAGCCCGGAGACTCCAGGAGGAGCTGAAATGCTTTCTGAAAACCGAGGTACCCGTGCTTCCCGGGCGGGATTTGACCCTGTACGACGCCGCCGTGGTGTCCAGGGCCTGGGAGCAGAAGCGTCTGCGCCAGCTCTACGCCCTGGGCCGGGGCGACACTCCCATCCAGATTCTGTCCTGGGAATCCGCCTGTCAGCGGACGCTGCCCCCCGCTGTGCTCTCCGGCGCTGTCATCACCCTGGAAACCGGAAAGGAATACCAAATTGAGGAACTGATTTCCAAATTGATCGCCGCAGGCTACAGCCGGTGCGGCATGGTGGAGGGCGTGGGACAATTCGCGCTGCGGGGCGGAATACTGGACGTGTTCTCCCCTGCCTGCGAAAAACCCATCCGGGTGGAGTTCTTTGGCGACGAGCTGGACACCATGGGGTATTTTGACCCCGGCACCCAGCGGCGGGAGGAAAACACCGACCGATGCGTCCTGCTGCCTGTTTGCGAGACCCTGCCCCACTGCCATCCCGGCGGAATGGAGGGGCTGTGCAAGGACCTTCGCAGTATGATCGCCCGGCAGCGCAGGAGGAAAACCCTGAACGAGGCGCTGATCTCCACCCTTTCCAAAGACCTGGAAAAATACGAAAACGGCTTGAGCAATCCCGCCTCCGACCGATATATGTCCCTGATCTACTCGGAATTTGCAACCGCGCTGGACTATGTTGCCCGGGACGCCATCCTGGTGCTCTGCGACCATGCCAGCCTCCAGCGCGCCGCCCGCACCAGAACCGACGAGCTGGGAATGCAGCTGGACAGCATGCTCCAAGCGGGACTGGTGGCCGGAGAGCTCTGCGACTACTGCCTGCAATGGGAGGACTTCTGCGCAGGACTCCGAGGCAGAACCGTAGCCTACCTGGATACCTTCGGCGGCAGCGCCTACCCGGACGACTGCCCTCCGAGACATTTGCTGCCCATCACCGCCAAGCAGCTCCCGGGCTACGGCGGCAGCATGGAAACCGTGGTCAGCGACCTGACGCATTATCAAAAAATGGAATTCGGCAGTCTGGTTCTTTGCGGTACCAGACGCAGAGCAGAGCTTTTGCAGCAGATGCTGAGAGAAAAGGGACTTTCCTGCTTCCTCTGCATTCCCCTGACCACCCTGCCAAAGCCCGGCCAGATTCTGCTGGCAGAGGGCAGCCTCCCCTTTGGCATGGAGTATCCCCTGTCCAAGCTGGCGGTGCTCACCGAGGGTCAGCTGATTGCCAAGGGAGAGCCCCGGCGGAAGGCGAAGAAATCCGGCTCCACCAACCGGCAGAAGCTGAACTCCTTTACCGACCTGTCCCCCGGTGACCTGGTAGTTCACGAAAACTACGGCATCGGCCGCTTCGTGGCCATGGAGCAGATCAAAGTGGACGGAGCCGTCAAGGACTATATCAAAATTGCCTATCAGGGCTCTGACACCCTGTTCGTCCCCGCCACCCAGCTGGATTTGGTCAGCAAATACATTGGAGGCGGCGGCGAGGATGCCAACGTCAAGCTGAACAAAATCGGCTCCGATGCCTGGCAGAAGACCAAGGCCAAGGCAAGAAAGGCCGCCAAGGACATGGCCGGGGAGCTGATTCAGCTCTATGCCGCCCGGAAGCGTCAGCCCGGCTATCCATTCGCGGCGGATGCCCCCTGGCAGAAGGAATTTGAGGACAATTTCCCCTACCCGGAAACCGACGACCAGCTGCGCTGCATCGCGGACATCAAGCGGGATATGGAGGCACCCACCCCCATGGATCGGCTGCTCTGCGGCGACGTGGGCTTCGGCAAAACCGAGGTTGCCCTGCGGGCGGTGATGAAATGCGTGATGGACGGCAAGCAGGCCGCCATTCTGGTGCCCACCACGGTGCTGGCCCAGCAGCATTATCAAACCGCCGTCTCCCGGTTCCGGGGATTCCCGGTGAACATCGATGTGCTCAGCCGGTTCCGCACCCCCAAGCAGCAGACCAAAACCCTGCAGGACCTGCGCAGCGGCAATGTGGATTTGATCATCGGCACCCACAAGCTGCTGCAAAAGAGCATTCAGTTCAAGGATCTGGGGCTGCTGATTGTGGACGAGGAGCAGCGCTTCGGCGTCAGCCACAAGGAGCGGCTGAAGGAGCTTTCCAAGGGTGTGGATGTGCTGACCCTCTCCGCCACTCCCATCCCCCGGACGCTGAATATGGCCCTCTCCGGCATCCGGGACATGTCCACCATCGAAGAACCCCCCTCCGACCGCTACCCCGTCCAGACCTTCGTGACGGAATACAACACCGCCATCATCGACGATGCCATCCGCCGGGAGGTGGAGCGGGGCGGCCAGGTGTACTATCTGCACAACCGCACGGAAACCATCGACCAATGCGCCGGTGCCCTGCGGCGGCGGATTCCCGGCCTGACCGTGGCGGTTGCTCACGGTCAGATGGGCGAGGATGCCCTGGGGGACGTGATGCAGGCCATGGCCGAGGGTGAAATCCAGGTGCTGGTTTGCACCACCATCATCGAAACCGGCCTGGACATTCCCAACGCCAATACCCTCATTATTGAAAATGCCGACCGCTTCGGCCTGTCCCAGCTTCATCAGCTCCGGGGACGGGTGGGCCGCTCCACCCGCCACGCTTATGCCTACTTTACCTTCCGGCCCGACAAGAGTCTGACGGAGATCGCAGAAAAGCGGCTTTCCGCCATCCGGGACTTCGCGGAATTCGGCTCCGGCTTCAAAATTGCCATGCGCGACCTGGAAATCCGGGGTGCGGGCAATCTGCTGGGCGCGGAGCAGTCCGGCCACATGATGAGCGTTGGCTACGACATGTACCTGAAGCTGCTGGACGAGGCCGTGCTGGAAGAGCGGGGCGAAGCACCTAAGACACCGGAATGCACCGCCGACCTGAACGTCACCGCCAATGTGGATAAGGACTATGTGGCCCGGGGCGAAGAGCGGATGGATTTGTACCGAAGAATGGCTGCCATCCGAAGCCAGGAGGATGCGGACGACCTGCTGGACGAGATTGTGGACCGCTATGGTGAGCCGCCCAAGGGCGTGCTGAACCTGATCGACATTGCCCTGCTTCGGGCCAAGGCACAGAAGGTGGGCATCAAGGACATTCGCCAGAAGGGCGGCGATGTGCTGTTTGTGCTGTCCAACCTGAATTTCGAGGCCGTGGGCTCCCTCTGCGCTGACCCGGATTACAAGGCAAGAGTGGTGTTCCTGGCCAACGCAAAGGAGCCCACCCTCCGCCTGAAGCTTTCCAGCGGCGTGGACAGTCTGAAGCAGAGCAAGGTTTTTATTGACCGTTTCACCGCTTTTTGCTCCTGATCCTCTAAGGAACCTCTGAATCGATGGATTTCGATTCACTTATTCCGTTATGATCACATTACCACAGAATCAGACAGGAGGAAATCACCATGGAACCGGGAAAATACGATAAAGATTACACCCCCAACCCCAGGCCAGCCTACCGCCCCATCAACCAATATGACTACCCTGTAGACGAAGGAAAGGATTCCGGCGGCTTTTTCACCCGGCATCGGAAGGGATTTTTGGTGTTTTTCTCCACGGCAGCATTGCTATCAGTGCTGGGCGCTTGCTGTTATTTTGTCATTAGCTCTTCTCTGCTTGATAAGGTACGGGCAAGTCTGCCAAGCACGGACACTTCGTTCAGGCAAACCGAAGCACCCCAGACGGAGGCTGTCGTCCCTTCAACTTTTACGACGGAACCCATTATCACAGCGGCGACGGAACCAATTGTTTCCATGGCAACAGAACCGATTGTTACGATGGCGACAGCGCCTGCTGTTGCCGTCCCTGCGGAAGCTGACATAGCGCCGCTTTCTGAGCCGGTCAGCCCCAGGAGCGCTGCCTTTCCAGAAATCCTCGCCAGCGTGCAGACCAAGCAGAACACAAATGAAAATCGGATTTCCAATCTGCGGCTAATCTGCCAGGCGCTGAACGGAATCGTACTGGAGCCGGGGCAGGAGCTCTCCTTTAATGAGGCCGTGGGAGAACGCTCTGCCGAGAATGGCTACAAGGCTGCGCCCGGCTACTCTGGAAACGGCACCCCGGATATGATGGGCGGCGGCACCAACCAAGGAGCCTCCACGCTCTATTCCTGTGCGCTGCTGGCAGAACTGGAAATTGTGGAACGCACCAACGGGGAATACCTTCCTGTTTTCCTCGATCCCGGAATGGATGCCGCCGTTAGCTGGCCGGTGCCGGATTTGAAGCTTCGGAACAGCACCGATGGCCCCATTCAAATTTCCGCAGAGGCTGACCGGGATTTCGTCACCATGGAAATCCGGGGCACCAAGCCTCGGGATTACGACACCAAGCTGGAATACATGATGACCACCCTCTACACGGAAACCGTATATCAGGAGCAGTCTCCAGATGGCCCCTACGGTGACGGAGAACTGCTGCAGAGCGGCCACGACGGTGCCTATGTCCGTACTTTCCTCTGCAAATACAGCAAGCAGACGGGGGAACTGCTCTCTCAGGAGGAAGCTGTTTATTCCTTCTACCCCATGGAGCAAAGAATCATTGTCCGGGTATCCGGCCAGCTTCCCACCGCCCCGGAGGAACCAACAGAGTCTCAGGAACCCACCGTCCCCTCTGAAACCCAGCCCCCGGAAGCCGCCCCTCCCACCGAACCCCAGGAGGCCATGGCACCCGGCCTACGAAAAGTGTATTTTTAGTTGTGACAAGCTACTAGGCACAGTATTGAAACAACACATGATCATGATATGACAAAATGAAACGGCTGCAACTACAGCCGTTTCGTTTGCATTTTGTTGCCAGTGCGGAAGGGCATTGGCCGATTATTACAGGGGGCGTTTTTTAGAAGTGATTAGCAGGAAGCAGCGCAGCGGGGGGCACATTGGCAGGAGCAGGGAACGGCCTTTCTCCGGTGGGGCCAGCGGAATTTCGGAAGCTTGAATTCCGTCTTGGCGCAGAAAATGGGGTCGCGCAGCTCTGCCACGCCGGTGTCCTCTGCCAGAATTCTGGGCATCAGGGCTTCGTTGGTCATCATGGAGGTGTTAAAGTAGTACATGGTCAGGCTCCTCTCTTTCGTTCGATGGGTGAGTTGGTTTGTTTCTTTTCGAGGATATTATAGCCTGACATTCCCCGGATTGCTAGGCTCGTTTTTGCTTAAAAATAGGTCAATCTTGATAACCTTAATTTATGCGATGGGAGGATAATAGACGGATTTCAAAATAATATGCTGATATTGATTGATATTATGCCGATGTTGATATCTAAGAAAAGACGATATTGATATTCCTGAAGATATATGCTATTCTGTTTTTAACAAACAGAAGGGAGCATTGCCATGTCATCTCAAATAAATTTCCAATCCCCGGAACCCATCTGGCATGAACTGGTGGAAGAAACCGATCATCTGCCGGTGTACATCAGCACCCCCGGGCGATACAGCTGCTGCCAGGGCTGCCAGCATAGAACCGACGGCCTGACCGTGTCCGCCCACTGGCACGAATATGTGGAATTTATCTGGCTTCGGGAGGGACACCTGACCGCCATTGTTCAGGCGGATTCCTATGAGATGGAGCCGGGGGATTTGCTGGTCATCAACAGCGGGGAGCTGCATATGACCAGAGTCAGCCAGCGACATTCCTCCTGCCCCTATGTGCTGATTCAGCTTTCCTCTCAGTGTCTGGGCGAGTATTTCCCGGGAAAGGAAGGGCTCCGGTTTACCACGCTGATTCGCCGGGAGGAAATCATCCCTGCCGTTACGGATGCCCTCACCGCCATGCAGCAGCTGTTTGAGGGGAATGAGGATGGCTATCAGCTCCTGTTCCGGGCCAGGTTTTGTGAATTCCTCTATGCCTTATACCGCAATTACTCCACCACCGCGCTGCGCAAAACCGAGAACGCCAACGCCCGGGATTTGAACCGGGTCATGGACACCGTGTCCTGGGTGCAGGAGCATTTCCGGGAGCCGCTGAGCCTGGAGGATGCGGCAGCCCATTTGAGCATTTCCAAGGAATACTTCTGCCGAATCTTCAAAAAATATACCGGCCAGACCTTCCTGGATTATCTGTGCATGATTAGAACCACCAGACTATACGACCAGCTCCAATCCAGCGACCTGAGCATCCCGGCGCTGATGGAGCAAAACGGCCTGACCAATTACAAAACCTTCCTGCGCACTTTCCACTGCCTCTATGGCACCACGCCCCAGAAAATGCGGCAAAGCCCGCGATAGGAAGATAAAATTTCCGTTTCCTGCTTGACCATTTCCCTTCAATGTGTCAAAATAGACCCATCTGTATTATGGAAAGGAAAAAACCAAATGAAGCATTTTTTGATTGTGGTGGATATGCAGAAGGATTTTGTGGACGGCGCTCTGGGCAGTCCAGAGGCCCAAGCCATTGTCCCCAAGGTGATGGACAAGATTCTGGGCTTTGAGGGTCGGATTTTCGCCACCCTGGATACCCACGCTGCAAACTATTTGGAATCTGCCGAAGGGAAAAAGCTGCCGGTGCCCCACTGCATCAAGGGCACTCCCGGATGGACGCTGGACGATGGTGTTGCTGCCGCTTTGGAGCAGAAGGGCTACACCCCAGTGGAAAAGCTCACCTTTGGCTCCGTGCTGCTGCCAAGGATTCTGTACCAGGTGGCGGAAGGGGAGCCCTTCACGGCGGAACTGGTAGGCCTGTGTACGGACATCTGCGTGGTGTCTAACGCCCTGATGCTGAAGGCCAATTTCCCGGAAATGGAAATCTCCGTGGACAGCGCCTGCTGCGCCGGCGTGTCCCGTGAGACCCATGAGGCCGCACTGGCAACCATGCGCTGCTGCCAGATCGATGTGAAATAACAGGAGGGCGCCCCCATGTTTGACGCGAAAAAGGTAAAAAATGACTGCATTGCCTGGATTCAGGACTTTTTTGAGAAAAATGGCCCGGGCTGCAATGCAGTGGTGGGCATCTCCGGGGGCAAGGACAGCTCCGTGGTGGCGGCCCTCTGCGTACAGGCGCTGGGAAAAGAACGGGTCATCGGGGTGCTCATGCCCTGCGGCGTGCAGCATGATATTGACATGGCCCAGCTGCTGGTGAACCACCTGGGCATCCGGCATTACGTCATCAACATCCAGGAGGCAGTGGAGGGCGTGAAAAAAGCCATGCCCTTTGCGCTCTCCACCCAGAGCAAAACCAATCTTCCTCCCAGAATTCGTATGTCCGTGCTCTATGCCGTGGCCCAGAGTCACAACGGACGGGTGGCCAACACCTGCAACCTTTCCGAGGACTGGGTGGGCTACTCCACCCGTTACGGCGATGCCGCCGGCGATTTCAGCCCCTGCTCCCATCTGACGGTGCAGGAGGTAAAGCTGCTGGGCCAGGAGCTGGGACTTCCCGAGGTGCTGGTGAACAAGGTGCCCATTGACGGCCTCTGCGGAAAAACCGATGAGGAAAACCTGGGCTTTACCTATGCCGAGCTGGATCGCTATATCCGCACCGGGGAAATCGAGGATGAACAGAAGAAGGCCCGCATCGACCACCTCCACAGAGTTAACCAGTTCAAGCTGGAATTGATGCCTTCCTTCGTCCCTGATATCACATGAAGGAGAAAACCGATGATTGATAAGCCCTTTTCCCTGGGCATATTGGTGGGGCGGTTCCAAGCCATCCATTCCGGCCATGAGCAGATGATCCGCACCGCTCTGTCCCTGTGCCAGCGGGTGGGAATTTTCGTAGGCTCTTCCCAGGAATCCGGCACGGCCACCAACCCCTTTTCCTATGATACCCGGCAGGAGCTGCTGCGGCTGCTGTTTGGAAATCAGGTGGATATCTTCCCGCTGCCGGACATTGGCGTGGGCAACAATGGCACCTGGGGAGAGTACGTCCTGAAAAACGTGGCTGACCGCTACCAATGCGCCCCCGACCTGTTGATTTCCGGCAAGGAGCTTCGCCGGGTCAGCTGGTTCGATGGAATCGAACAGGTGCGGATCTCCGAGCTCTATATCCCAAAAACCATCGAGATCTCTGCCTCCCAGATGCGCTCCTTTTTCTTAGAGGACGACCGCCAGAGCTGGCAGCGCTATACCAACCCCGTTCTCTGGGGGCAGTATGACGCCCTCCGGCGGCAGGTTCTGTCCTCCAAAGACAGAGAGGACACCGCCTCAATCTGATGCTGCGGATTGGAAGATTGTCTTCCAATTCGACGAAAGGAAATACATATGAAACTGGAACCCATTGTGCTGTCCCTGCTGGATACAGACCTTTATAAATTCAATATGGATCAGGTCATCTTCCACAAGCACACCGATTTGAACGGCGAATACCATTTTAAGTGCCGCAATGAGGAGGTGCGCTTTACCCGGGAGATGCTGGAAGAGATCAACGACCAGATCGATTTTCTCTGCAAGCTCCGTTTTACCAAGGAGGAGCTGGACTATCTGCGCTCCATCCGTTTCATCAAAAACGACTATGTGGAGTTCCTTCGCCTGTGGCATCCCATCCGGGAGTATGTGACCACGGATTTGAGCGAGGACGGCAAGCTTTCCGTGGTGGTTCGCGGCCCTCTGTTTTCCGCCATGCAGTTTGAGATTTACCTGCTGGAAATCATCAATGAGGTCTATTTCCGCATGAGCTTTGACTATGAGGTGCTTCGGGCCTCTGCCGGGGAGCGGCTGAACCAAAAGCTGGAAGCCTTCAAAAACGGCACCTATACCTTCCGCTTCGCCGAATTCGGCTGCCGCAGGCGGCTGTCCCGGGAGTGGGAGGATGTGGTGGTGCGCCGCCTGGTTACCGAGACGGATAACTGCGTGGGCACCTCCAATGTGTATCTTGCAAAAAAATACAACATCATGCCCATCGGCACCTATGCCCATGAGTTCGTCCAGATGTACCAGGGCATCGATTCCATCCCCCTGGCCTACACCAACCACTATGCCATGTCCGACTGGTATGATGAATATCGGGGCGACAACGGCACCGCTCTCACCGACACCATCACCACAGATCTGTTCCTGCTGGACTTCAACCACTCCATGGTGAACAACTATTCCGGCGTCCGCCACGACAGCGGCGACCCCTATGTCTGGGGAGAGAAGATTCTTCATCATTACGAAAAGTACGGCATCGACACCCGCACCAAGCAGCTGCTGTTCAGCGACAGCCTGGATTTTGACCGCTCCCAGAAGCTCTATGAATACTTCCGGGATCGGGCCAAGGTTTCCTTCGGCATCGGCACCTTCTGCTCCAACGATACCTGCCAGCCCGCCCTGAACATCGTCATCAAGCTCCAGTATGTCAATGGCCGCCCGGTGGCAAAGCTCTCTGACACCCCCGAAAAGGCCATGTGCGACGATGATGATTACCTGGCCTATTTGAAAGGGTCGGTGGAGTTCCGGCTGAACCGGGAAAGGAATCGAGAGAATGAGAATCGTTGAAGTGTTTCGCAAGGATGCCTTCTGCGTCATCGGAAAGCTCGGCTCCACCAATGACGGGCCGGGATTCATCCAGCGCCTGTGGCAGGAGGCCAACCAGCATTTCCCGGAGATTGCGCATCTGGGCAAGCGGAATGAGCAGGGCAATCTTCTGGGCGTATGGGGTGTCATGACCAATTTCGCCATGGAGTTTCTGCCCTGGGAGGACAATTTTTCCAAGGGCCTCTACATGGCTGGCTTGGAGGTGGAGACGGATGCGGCAGCTCCTGCGGGTTGGAAAAAGTGGATCGTTCCCGGTTTTGAATATTGGAAGGTGAAGGTGGAGGGCCCCGATACCTTCCAGCAGACCATCGCCTATATGCAGGAGAAAAATCAGCCTCTGGTGGCGGCAGTGCAGGATTTTACCGACCCTGCTGACGGCCAGAACTACATGCTCTTCCCCGTGGCCTGGAACGATTCCAAGCAGAAGCTAATCCGCGCTGCAAAGGATAAAACGGAGCCTGTGGGGGTGTGTACCCACCACTGCGAATTCTGCTTTCTGGCCCAGTGGTGCGGCGGCTGCCGTTCTGCCTGCAATGTCTGCTCCTATGCCACCCTCAGCGGGGACAATGTGTGCCCCAATGTGAGCTGTGCGGTGGAGCAGGGATATCGTTCCTGCGCCCAGTGCCCGTCCCTGCTGGATTGCACCAAGGGCTATTTTCGGGAGCATAACGCTGCCACTCCCAAAGGCACGGCGCTGTTCGTCCGCAAGCACGGGGAGGAAGCCTACACCCGGGCCCTTTCAGAAGCCATTCAGTCCGGCGTCCGTTATGCCGAGGATTTGGATGCGCTCAACGATCCCCAAAAGGTTCTGGCCCTTCTGGAACAATACCTCTGAAAAACCATACAGTAAAAAAACTGCCTCCAAAATACAACGCCCGGCTCTAGCAAAGAGTCGGGCGTTGATTATAATTATCGTACTTTCGGATGAGTCAAAATCCCTCGCTGGCAGCGCTTACGAATGACTGTGAAAGCTTCCCTAACCGGTCACATTGACAAGGACGGTGCTGCGGGGACGGGATTCTGCATACTCGGTCGCTCTGCTGATTTCGGCGTTGGTGGTCTTGTCGATTTTCACTCGGTAGAGGATGACTTGACAGCCATCGATGCCTTCCACCAGAACCTGACCGTTGGTGAAGCCATCGGAGGATTTCCTGGCAGCGAGGACGGTGCCGTGCTGGATGGGGTAACCTTCCTTGGTTTCCAGCTTGATGTAGTAATCCAGGGGCTTTTCACCGAGAATCTCAATGATGACCTGCTTTTCCGTCACCTTTGCGCGTATCTTCACCGGGGTTTTCAGAGAGTTGACCAGCTTCAGATCCTGCCAGTCTCCCGTGACGGAAATTTCCGTGCCCTTGGTGGTGTAGTCGCAGAGGTGGTCACCGGCGTATTTTTCGGAGACGGTCAAATCAGCAGTCATGGCTGCCACATAAAGGGTGGTGGCAACCTGGTCAGCGCCGCCGCAGACGACCTCATCGAAGCAGTTGTCCCCATGGCGGGGGGCGGCCTTGTACCCGGCCTTTACAGAGCGATCTGAAAGGAAAACATTGAATGAGAAGTTCTCTCCGGGTTCCAGCACCAGGCCGTCCAGCTGCTTGCAAAGGAGCTTCATATTGTAGTTATAGGTCTCGTTGGAGCTCACCGTTGTGGTGTACCGGCTCAGGCTTTCGGTAAAGCTGCCGTTGCTGTCCAGCTTGTTTGGAAGGATGTATTCCATGGAGATAGAAATCGTCTGGCCGTAGTCTGCAGACACAAGCTGGGCCCGGGCGTCCTCCAGGGAGAAGGTATATCCACAGGAACCGGGAATCACCTCACTGGAGCCAGGTTTTTCCACCGCCTCCACCGGGTCCACATGGAGCTGCTGATAAATGTCGTCAATGTCCAGCTTTTCGGGGAACTGGGGCAGATACTCGCTGGGTACCACTACATGGAAATTGCCGGTCTGATAGCCCTGATAGATGGAGCGGCAAATGCCGTCCAGGTCGAAGTCGCTTCCGGGATTGCCAACCTCCAGCACAAGGGTCTGGCAGGGGGCGGTTTTGTCGAAGCCTTCGGCATCCAGAGCGGGCTTTTCACCCTCCAGGGTGTAGCCGGAGGGGCTGTACTCACCGGAAAAGCCGCTGATAAAATCAGAAACGGTGCTGCGGATGTAGTCGGTGTTCAGGCTGAAATAGGTCTCCACAGGCGTCTGCTTGGGCGCAAACTGAGCCTCCCGGTAGTCTCGCTGGCGTTCGCTGGCAGTGCCGGTTCTTCCGTAGGAATAGGCAGCATCCACTGCCGCCTGCACCTGCAGGGTGGGATGGGCTTGGGAGGAGGAGAGCATGAACTGACTGCTTCCCAGCTCCACCACCATGGTGCCGTCGGAAAAATTACTGCCAATGGCGGCATTGACCGCATTGCAGGCCTGGGCTTTGCTCATTCCGCCCACATCAACCCCCGCCACAAAGACATTCTCCATGATCTTGCCGCCCAGAGGATCCGGGTTGCCTTCCAGGAGAATCACCGCAGCGATTCCGGCCATCAGCACCAGGCACAGCAGCGCCAGGCAGAGGTTGATGGCTACATGGTGCGCAGTGACAAACTGCACAAAGCCGCCATGAGCTTTGTCAGGATGGGGCTTGCGAGGGGGCGGTTCTGCATGCCCAGCTTTTTCGGGGAAATTCTCTTTTCGGTTCTGTGAATCGTGCTCGGTAAGCTGGGGCTGGGATTCCGGGGGAAAGGAGATATCCAGTTCCTCCAGGAGGGAATCCAGATTCTCCAGAGCTGCTCCGTCATCAAAGGAAGGAAGATAGGCATCCGTGCTGAGATTATTCTGTTTCTGAGCCAATGTGACGCCTCCTAACGCATCAATTTCTACATGCAAAACATTATATCATGGCGAGAAATGAAATACAACCGCAACTTCTGGCAGAAAATGTAAAAATCGGCTCAAAGCACTGGAAGGATGACTATTCCTGGGGTCCCGCAGGAGCCCCGCCGACCCGGTTCTGTTTTTTGTGTGGCCAATTAGTTGGGAAAACGGTATATTGAGGTTCAGAGGCTCCAGAACGTTCGGCCATAGTGGGGTGCCTCCGGGGTGTTACTTTCTTGTCGCCGAACAAGA
>CAMCKD010000007.1 GCA_945875335.1 uncultured Clostridia bacterium
CTCCCCTACAGTGGCGTGTGCATTATTTTTGTGCGATAAACAACAATTTACCACTCTGCTGAGTCAAACCGATAAGCACATTATGAATTACGCATGTTGCTTTCTTGTTTGTTCCGTTGGTTTGTGATATGATATGCGCAGAAGAAAGCGGCTTTCATGGTGAATCAGGAATGGAGAACTGTTTATTATGAAAACACGAATTATATGCACTGTGATATTGGCATTGATGTTCTTATTGGCTCCCCCCCTTTTATGTCTCGTCACGGGGCGTATAGAGATAATCCCCACGCTGCTGGAAGATTTCTATTTTACATCTTCTGGGGTCTACATATACTCCACCGCTGCTGTTGTCGTTATTGGCATATTTATTGCTGATATCCAAAGCGAAAAAGATCGGAAAAAATATCCGGTATCGGCGGTGATTGTGGAGCACAGCACGGAGACCTATCGGCACTATAGTCTCCTTGGGGGCAAATGCAGAAGCAGCACAACCTGCCACACCACCTTAAAAATCACATATTCAAACGGATCGACCAGCAAAGAGCGGGTCGAAGACTACTCAAATGCCTATCTGAGATATATGAGCATTCTGCGTCCGCAGACAGAGCCCATTACCTACAAGCATAAAGAGGAAATCTATTGATTGGAGAGCATATGAAGAATAATTCTGCCTTAAAAATCCTGTTGACCATTGCGCTTCTGCTGGCGGCGGTGACCGGCGTGATCGTTTGGGCGGCATTCGGACGGCCGGGCACGGCTGTTGAGAAAGAAACCGCCGTCATGACAGCCCCACAGGAAGAAACCACCTTCACCGAAGAAACGACGGAAGAACCCTCCGCCGAAACCGGGACGATTCCAACCGAGGAGGTTCAGACCGTCCCTGTGGAGGAGACCGGGGGATCCCAGAGCGCCATCCACACCCTGACCCAGGCGGATTTTCCCCAGGATAAGCTGACAGAGCTGACAGCCCCGGAGCTGAAAAAGGCCGCCGGGACTTCCAGTCTCCCTGCTTATGAATGGAAGAATTGGGGCTCCAATTACGCAGGCGACATTGGCGAATGCTGCTCTGCCTATGCCAATCTGGATTTGGACAAGGACGGAATCCGGGATTCCATTGTGCAGCTTCCCGGTGAGCCGGGCTTCTACAGCTTTGAAGTGCATTTTGGAAATGGGACTGTTCTTCCCCTTGGGATAACACCCAGTCACGAATGGGGTTGCTGCCATTTTGAATTCCTTTTCAGCGATATAAACGGCACCGGAAAGGATGATATCCTCGCCGTTCAGGTACACCAGTACAATGGAGCCGGTGGACAGGAACTGAGCATTGCCTTGTTTATTGATGCAAACGGCAGCTACTACCGGCAAGACATCCAGGACATCGACCTGACCATGGAAGATGTGGGCAATCTGTATGTCAGAATATCCTGCCCCGCTGCGGGCTACCATGAAGTGATCCCCTTTGACGAAAGCAGCTACGTTCTGAGCAGCGGCGAAACGCCCTCAGGTGTGGGGTTCCAGCGTTATTTCGGCTTTGATGCCGAAAACGGAAAAACCAGTCATTTCAGGCTTCAGGATGTGAAGCTGGACGGGAACAAGGTGGTTATTCTTTATAGCTTCGCCCAGTCAGCGCAGATGTATCTTTCCGAAAATCCCACCGCCGCCGTCTGGCGCCTGGAGCCCAGCGGATATTTCGTGATCGACCGCATGGGTACCGACGTCATCCGGGATTACTGGCTGACGGAATAAGAACACACATCAAAAGAGCTGGCACCGGTTTTGAATCGATGCCAGCTCTTATCATTTATCCTCACCATGAGGTCATGGACTTGCGCATCTCATGCGTAAGTCCATGCCTGACAATGGTTCTTCTCTTGATGGCATGATAATGATAGCATGCACATACCTCTCAGAACACCTTGTCAAACAAGTGACAGAATACGCATTCCCCCATCAGCGATACTCCGCAGTAATTTCCGCAAAGGTTCTTTTCCCGGCAATATAGTCAGCATAGACCACCTCCGGGGTTTTGCCACGGAATATCTTACACATACCGCAGTTATCACAGTCGGACTTGCAGCGAAAAGTCGTTTGAATGTAGTTTTCCCGTTCCTTCTGGTTTGAGCTCCCAATTTCTGGTGGCAGCATCTGTTTTCCCCCTTCACGCATGGTCTCCAGTCTCCCGGCACCATTTCACAATCATCGCAGTGATACTGTTACGATGCCGCAAGGCTTTCCCTCTCTATAAACTGTACCCTATCGAGAAGAACTTATTCATCTGTTGCAGTCGCCGCCTTGCAAGCATTTCTGTATGCTTCGTATGCCCAGTCGAAGAAAGCTTCATCGAAAGGCAGAGCTGCCATCGCTTCATGGTGAGTATTCTCAAAGCATTTTATCATATTATCGTGGTGAACGCCATCAAGCCGCTTTGCAACCGCCTCCATGCTCTGCTTTACATCATAGCCGTCATATTCCGCATACATGGAATAAATGGGAACACTGGAGCGAAGCAGGTCGTCAATATCCAGATAGCAAGTGCCGGATACAGGACACAAGCCAGCAAAAATGCCGGTTTTGTCCGCTGCATCATACTGTCCCATGGCATATACTCCAACGCCGCCCATGGAGCTGCCGCATAAGATGATATTCCTGCTGCCGGTGTGGGTCTTTTCGGCCACAGCATCAATCAGCTCCACGATTGCGTCATAGGTATACCGTTCAAACCAGTTCCCATAGGACTGGGGCTGGATGATGATGAACCGCTCCTCGTTCAAGTTGTCAGCTGCAACAGCCACCCCTTTGTGATTCTGAACCCAGGTGCCGGTCATGCCATTGGCCCCATGCAGCCAGACGATCATGGGCATATTCTCGGTCATATTCTCAGGAATCCGAAGGGTGTAGTAAATTTTCCGATTGGCAGAAGAGGTAAAGGTATCCTCATACATCCCTGCCTCCATAATAGGCTTCTGGGCCTTTTCTGCAAGAGTTTCAATTTTGGTGGGAGGAATGAAGCTTTCCTTGGCGGCTCCGCTTATGGTGGACAAAAGGCAAAGGAAAACCGCCAATATTGAAATAATCTGATTCATCTTGCTTTTCTCCTGCCAAGTTAAATGTCCAAAAAGCGGGAACAAAGCCTTCTATTTTCGGGGGTTTCCCCGGTTTTCTCTTAGGGGGGGCAGGATGCGGGAATTTGCCCGGTCGAGGATGTGGGAGATTGCCTTGTTACAACGCCTGTCCCAGGGCAAACCCAAATATCCTCATTTTTCTCAAAAAGGGCAAATTCACATATCCTCCATTGCCTTTCCCATTTTCCCCCATTAAGTTCCATTTTCTTCCCATTCAGTTCCTGACCCTTTTCTTTCCCATTCTTTCCCATTCTTTCCCATTCCTTTCTCATGCGTTTCTCGTCTTTCAGGAACTTTTTAACGAGATATGATGAGAAATCCCACGTCTTCCCCATTCTTTCCATGGAGTATCACAGGATATTTCTTTTAATAGTATAAGTATTACTTTTGATATACGAAGAAATACTTCTGAAATAATATGAAATGAACGATATTTACTGAAATGTGCTGATAGAAAGTAGGAATTCATAGGATATTCCTGTCATTTCTCGAAGAGGGAAAACAGGAAATTCAAAGGGTTTCTCGTCATTTCCCGAAGGGAGAAATCGAGAGATTCATAGGATTTTCTCGTCCTTTCTCGAAGAGGAGAATACGAGGAATCCAAACTTTTCCCATTCATTCACGAAGTGGGATAAATGGGGAATATTTGGAGATTCAAGTGAATTTCTTGGCGTTTCTGCGGGCTTTCTTGGATAAAAAAAGAAGGCCCTGCAATACTGCAAAGCCTTCTATTTTCTTAGGTTTTTCCCGGTTTTCTCTTAGGGGGGGTGGATGCGTGATTTTGCCCTAGAGAGGATGTGGGAGATTGCCTCGTTACATAGTTCGCTTTGCGCCACTATTATAACTCAAGCTGGAAGCTTTAGCAACCAAAAGATTGAACCGATAGTAATTATTTCTACAGACGTTCCAGACTGGTCTCTACAAACCATAGCAAACTCGATTATGTTTCGATATCTTTTTCCTCTTCATCTGGTATGATTTGTTCGGAAGAATTATCACTTGAGTTCTCGCTAAAAGCAGTATAGATTTTTTCACCTATTTCTGTATGAGCCTTTCTCTCAGCAGTTTTCTTTTTGACATAACTTACTCCCTTGGGAATGAAATGACAAGCCCCCCACAATAAAAGTGCAACAACGCTCACCTCAAATCTGCCGACATTTTTGCCCTTAGCAAAACCACTTTTTTCTCCCTCTTGCAGTGCATAATTGAATATGTTTTTCACCCCATTCAGCATGTTGCCATCACCAATGGCCTTCAAAGGCTTAGTCATCTTATCAGCTGCGACAGCTGTAGTATTCACCAGTTCCACAATTTGCTTACCTTTTTCACTCATTTTGTATCCTCCTTCTCTGCACAGAAAACTAAACTTAAGTCTTTTCACATACTGATACTTGCTACAATATATTTGATAGATACTTGCATAAGTCGTCATTATTTCGTGTTCTTAAAAAAGGCGCCCCTTCACTATTTTGAAGGGGCTGACCTTTACACACATCAAAAGATTTGGATAAACAAATCAAAATAATTAAGAGTAAAAATTATACTTTATTCAGTTGTCTTGGATGGGATTAGATATACTGACGCAACCATTCGGGCATATTGGAATCATTTACATTCCACTGCTCAACAAGTTCTTCGCTTTCCTCCCAGTTGTTCTCATCCCCGTCAAAGAACTTGCGCCGATTACACTTATATTTGTAAACGACATCTCCTTCCAGACGATACTCATGCCAATAGTAGTTCTGCTTGCCGTGGCCTTTCCACTCGCTAGTAGTGTAGATGGTCATTAGCGTTGCCCTCCTATTCGGTAATTAGAGGACAGACTATTTAATTATGAGGCCCATCCTCACCTGTTATTATACTCTTTCTGCGGAAAAAGTAAAGCCAATAATTGCAAAAAATGTATGATTTTCCCATTATGTCCCGAAAGAAAATTCAAGCATAGAATGAAGGCAAAAAGGCCCTGCATTTTTAAGCAAAGTCTTCATTTATTGTGCGGTCTTGCCCGTTTTCTCGTAGGGGGAAAGGTGAGAGATTTAGCCCTGTTACTTAGTAGGGTTATCGGCACATATTATATTGTTTCACACCTCTATAGCATACAGCAACCAAGAATTGCTTGACAGCAATCACCGCAACTGCTGTAATAGCTATCCACGAATCGCCTGGTCGCTCTGCAACCGCCACCAAATCAATCAGTGCCAAAGTCATCAAAAGGCCAGCAAAAATGCTTAATCCTGATAGATGCGTTTTACTCATCAAAGATTTACCGTTCTCGATATTCTGACGAATAGTGGTCATTGTTTTTGCGATATCCCTATGGTAGCAGTAAGCGAGAAAGATGATAAGAATACCAAACCCAAGTATTATTAGCATTGTAATTGCCAGTGTTGTATCAATTAAATCCATCATAGTAATTAACATGACAATTGCACCGATGCCGTCAATAATAAGGAGTAGACAGGCAATGGCAGTGATATTATGAGTAGCTTTAATCAATCCTGCTCCTCGGTTCATGAAGCGAAGAAATGTTGCCCCTATGGCATCGAGAATAGAAAGAACCGGAATGATTAGAATGAAAACAAAAAGATACAAAGAACTAATTACGGTATAGATATCTTGCGCTTTAACGTTTTGCAAACTGATATTCAGTTCATTGGCAATCCCTGCGCTGTTGAGAATGGCCTGAAAAAATTCAACCAGCAAATCTCCAATCTCACCAACATTTACCCCTATTTCCCGAAATACAGGAACGATAGGCTTCGCAATGATATAAATACCATACGCCGCAAATACACCATATACAAGTTTAATAACCCATAGTAACGTGGCAGATACTGATTTCGTATAAGTTATTTCCTTATTCATCATGTTCCCTCCTATTCAAATCATGGCAACAATACACTACTACACTCATAGTTTTGACTAGACACATACTTTTTTGGAACGCTCCCAGTGCTTGCTACAAACAAAAAGCGCCGTCTGCCTTCTTACTGTGGATTCCGTCACCTTGCATCCAAAAAAACACAACATCATTATATTTAATGACATATTTTGTGTCAACATGATTTACTCAAAGAAACCGCAGAAATCTAAAAGAATACATATTTCCCATCATCGATACTCCGCAGTGATTTCCCCGAAGGTTCTTTTCCCGGCAATATAGTCAGCATAGACCACCTCTGGAGTTTTGCCATGGAATACCTTACACATACCGCAGTTATCACAGTCGGACTTGCAGCGAAAGGTCGTTTGAATATAGTTTTCCCGTTCCTTCTGGGTTGAGCTTCCAATTTCCGGCGGCAGCATCTGATTCCCCCCTTCACATATGGTTTCCTCTCTACCCGCTGTATTTTGATAGTTCCCGCAAAACCTCTTCCCGGTAATCCTCTTTCCCAATGGTATAAGAATAATGCTTTATCTGGGCGATTCTGTATCGATTGCCCAGGTGCTTGCATAGCAGCTCATAGCTTTTCCCGCCCAGGGCAACCAGCACAGGGTCTTTCTTCAAATAGCTGATTTCCCGTTCAAAAGCCTCGATATTCTCTTCTACAAACCAGGGATTCTTTCTGATATACGCTCCAACCTTGTTGGAATCAACTTCCGAGTAAAATTTCAGCAAATCCGTTATGTAGGAACCCCAGTAGGGTGTCCCCATCAGCGCATATCGCAGTTTATAATCATTTTGCCTGGAGTAACCGCTATGGAAATTCGCCCAGTCGATTGTGCCGCCAGCGCTGATGTCACCATGGGTGCTTGACCAGTTCAGCCCAACAAAAATGAATCCCGTATCCAGCATCGATAATAGCTGGGGGTCATTGACCCAGGACATATCATTTGTATTGGATTTCGGCGTTTCGCCCGGAGCGGCCCAAACAGTCCAACTGCCGCATTGCCCATATTTCTCTTTCAGTGCTTGATAGTTTTCCTGCGAAATCATAATCAACACCCCTGTAAACAGTGTTTTAATCCGTAAACGTATACTCTTCCACCGGAAGGGACTCGCCGGTCTCTGCCAGAACCGCTGTGACCTTCGCTTCGGGCATCTTGGATAAGGTGTACTCCTTCACGATGATAGCCTTGTGCTTTCCTTGATTCTTATGGAACAGATAGTCAACGTAATGCCGGGCAATTCTTTCATCAGCGAACTCGGCAATGAATTTATGTTTGCTGGCATCTCTGAACTGCCCTGCGTCAGAAAGGAAAACCTGAATGCGTCTTTCCATACTGTCCTCCAAATCGGTTTTCACCATTATAGCATGGTATTTCTCTGTGTTCAATCGTTCAGGCATCGTATTCGCAATTCTTTTCATCCACCAGTGCCAATATTATGATACAGGAAAACCTGTCCAATATAACGGACAGCTGTAAAAATTGAATCGATAGAATTGACCACAGGAAAGAATCATTACTCATCTTCACTATTATAAATCTAAGGTTCTATTAAAACTATTGAAAATTAGACTGATTTCGTATAGAATAGCAGTAATATTTCTAACGAGCCTCAGATTTATAATAGGGGGAGTAAAAATGGAGTATGGATACTGCCGCATATCAACCAAGTCACAGAACATTGACCGTCAGGAGAGGAACATCCTAGCCGCATATCCCAACGCAACCATTGTCAAAGAAATATTCACCGGGACAACCTTCCAAGGCCGGGAACGTATGGAAAAGCTGCTGAAGAAGGTCAAGCAAGGAGATACCATCATCTTTGATTCTGTCAGTCGTATGAGCCGCAATGCAGAAGACGGTTTTGCCCTGTATGAAAAGCTCTATGCCGATGGCATCCATCTGGTGTTTCTGAAGGAACCGCACATCAACACCGACACCTACAAAAAGGCCCTATCTGCTAAGGTCTCTCTGACCGGCGACAAGATTGACTTCATCCTGGAAGGAGTCAACCGCTACTTGATGGAGCTTGCAAAAGAGCAGATACGCCTTGCCTTTGAACAAGCCCAAAAAGAGGTGGATGACCTTCGGCAGCGCACCAAAGAGGGCATGGTCACAGCAAAACGCAACGGCAAACAGATAGGCCACAAAGAAGGAGCAACGCTTCATGTCAAAAAGAAAGAACCAGCAAAAGCCGCAATCCTACAGTATAGCCGTGATTTTGGCGGCAGCTTGTGCGATAAGGATGTGATGACGCTGGCAAGAGTATCCCCTATGACCTATTACAAGTATAAGAAAGAACTCAAGCAAGAGCAATCCGTCTGAAAAAGGCGTTTTTTTATCTTTTATACTATATATGGTGATTTGGATACCCCTCCAGACTCCAATAGTTCTATTTTGATGCAGGGCATGATTGACTCCAATGATGCCCTGTATTTTTTTGACAGAATTCTGCCCCCCCACTTTGAGGTATTCTTGGTTTCACCAACGACAAAGTAAATGTCTTTTTCCGCAAAAGAAAAACCAGAGGGCTGCTGCCTCTGGTCATTCTTTTTTTCTATGGTGGGGAATTCAGGTGCACGATTACTCAACACTATCACTCCAACCTGTATTCATTATTGTTATATTCCACTATATTTATCAGCCTATATCGATTTTCTCCTCAAAAGCACGGTATTCCTCAATAAACCATTCAATATCTTCTCTGGTGTAACCGAATTCCCGTGTTTCATACTCGAAGAATGTTTCTCCTAATAATCCCTCTTCATATACAATGTCGCCATCAAAGTCATCATCGTACATATACTGAATCGGGAAACAGATATACTTTACTCGCAGCGCCGTTTCATCCCATTCCAGTGGTGCAGGAATTATATCCAAGATTATTAGGCATTCGTTGTCCATCAGGTCTGCAGCCCATTCGAGAACGGTTTTTTCAGTCTCAGTTAAATCGTCAACTGCTTTCTCATTACTGTTGCAATACTGTTCAAATAGAAAATTCTTTCGTTCTTGGTATCTCATATTTTCCGCCTTTCTTTTTATAATATCCATACTTAATTTTTTTCTTCTTGCTCTCTTGGTAAGAATACATACCCACACCTTCAAGATAATGATTGTCATTCATATAAATAAACGGAGTAAACTCCACCCAGCCTTCACTGGCCTCATTCTTCAACAGGCCCAAAAATTGCCTCGTAGCGGTCTGGAGAAATATACATAGCGCACCAGTCCTTTGCCTCATCCAATGTCAGAGGAATGATGTTTTCGCCATTCTCCCAACTATGTGGAGCTACCTCTTTGCGATACTTACTTGCTGGGCCACCAAACCCATAAAGGAAGAACTCTCCTGTCTTTTTTTGATACAGACCTTCTTCGTAGTAAGAGTAGTCAAATCTATTTCTTCCATATGAAATACTCTTGATTTCTTCTGCCGTTTCTGTGTTATACATTTTCTTGTTAATAATTTTTTTCATTCTTTATGTTATCCTTTCTTTATTTTTAGGGAGCTAACCCCACAATGGTGGGGGATTCGGGCCTGTGACCCAATATTAATATTTGTACCATTTAATAATAAGGTGCAAACCACACCCAATGTGGGGAAAAGAGCAACTAAGCTGCTCCATCAGGAATAGGCTATCCAGATATTGCGTCATAGGCACAGGTGATAACCGATAGCACTTATTCAGTTGTAAATCTCCTGCGGATGGTCTATGTTGGCTTTCGCATATTAGCACTTCCTTTCTGCATATAGTTTCATCTAGGACGTTTATATTATCTAGCGACCAGCGCCAATCACGCATTGCAATAATTTATAATTTTATCTTGTTTTTTATGTGAGTGCGCAGGATTATAGCTAGTCATATTTAGAATTTATCTTTCGTTTTATATCAATCCAAAAATTACAATTGAATCAACTTTAATTAATATTTTATCTTAGTTTATGTGTTTTTTAATATGTTTTTTATAATCTTTTGATATATTTACAATTCACTTGCTTACTTATATTATAGAGATTCAACTAATTAATTTGAGGGTATTTCAAATAATAATATTAAAAAATTTTCAATCTTTTTTATCTTTTTAATCACTATTTTGAGATAACCCTCTCAATAATAATATAGTTAATTCTTTAATTAATTGGATGGTGATTACAGGAATTTACGCATATTTATTCGCTTGTTATTGCACATCGTCTCATATATATAGAAACGGAATATGTATCGAAACTTAGATGATACACATGCCGATAGTATCATAATGACTTGACTGCTTTTTCAAAACCAGCGACAAGTGGGAAGTTGAATCCTATGAGAAGAAGGCATTTGTTAGAGTTATGTTATTTGAGATAAACAAAAACCACGGACGAATCCGTGGCATTTGTTTTATTCAAATGAGTTAATTCAAGGCTTCCAAAGCGTAGTCCGATTCAGACTTCATCATTCCTACCGGGTCACGTTTAATCGGGGGGCCAAAAGTGTCCTCTCCCTGCTGCTCCCAATATACATGGGAATAAATGGTGAACAGCGTAGACTTCGTTTTGTTCAAAAACATCCGAATTTCTATGGAATGTATTTTAGTAACATCCCATACACCTGTAGCTTCATACAAAGCGCCTACTTCATCTACATCCGTAAGGTCGATTCTGTATTTTCGAGTTACAAATGTCATTCCACCAATTGTGCTCACTATATCTTCCTCGAAGAAGCTTTGGGCATTAGACATGTCAATTCCCGTGTTGTTGACAAAGTCATCTGCCTTCTCAATTCTCACATTCCAGACAACATCGTCATCATCCATCTGCACCTGGCCGACAACAACATCACCGATTTTTCCAACCTTGATGGTTTCGTGTTTGGTGTGCTTGAAGAAATCAATCCCATTATTCATTCCTTCCTTTGCCAGCATCGCCGGAATTTGCCAGGTTTCAAAGGGCTCGAAGTCAGGAGAATTGACCAGAATGAAATCATCACTCTGGAAATAATCCTCCTCTGCCTCGTCGGGGGCAGTCGTTTCTTTCGGTGCCGGTTTATTCTCAGTGGGGGATGCTGCACTTACCCTACAAACACACATGGGCAATGCGATTAACACAGCGAGAATCAAGCATTTTAAGTATTTCATTTTGTTTTCTCCCTTCAAGTTTTCTATGGAACCAATACAGATATTATACGAAATCTGTGACCTTTTGCAAGCCTGAAAGGTCAAAATATTACCCGTGAAAGGCGTATACACAAGGATTTTTTGGACATCCAGAAAAACAAAAACCACGGACGAATCCGTGGCATTTGTTTTGTTTTATTCGATTGGTTTAGTTCAAGGCTTCCAAAGCGTAGTCTGCTTCAGACTTTATTATCGCTGCCGGGCCACGTTTCACGTTGTCCCACATTAAGGTATTTTCTCCAGCTTGAAACCAGCATCCTTCCCTATAAAATGTGTATAACATTGATTTCGTTTTATTTAGAACAAACTCAATTTTGACAAAACGGGCGTTACTAAGGTTCAATTCCTCCCCCGCTTCTAACGCTGCATCTATTGCATCCATGTCAGAAAAGTCAACGAAATAATTCTTATAGATATACTGCATCCCATGAACGGACTGTTCATGTTCCAAGGTTTGTTCAGCAGAAGAAATATCAATTCCCGTATTATTGACAAAATCATCAGCCTTTTCGATACGCACGTTCCATACAACACCATCGTCCATCTGCATCTGCCCAACAATAATATCGCCAATTTTTCCGACAATGATGGAATCAGGCTTTGTATATCTGAAGAAATTGATATCATCAATCCCTTCCCGTTCCAGCATCAGGTGGATGTGAGAAAACTTAAAGGGTTCAAAGTCAGGAGAATTGACCAATGTGAACCCATCATAAGGTTCCTCGGGAAGCATATCGGTTGGTTCTGTTGCTTCGATAATATCCTCAGCCTCAGTTGCGGCTTCTGTTTCAGTCACTGCTGTTGACGTTTCTTTCTGGGTTTCTTTCGGGGAAGAAGGCGGTTCAGAACTCACGGTTCTGCATCCCACCATGGCCACTGTTGCTACCATGGCAAACATAATTAAGACTCTTTTTAATTGCATTTTTTGTTCTCCTTTTCTATAAGATTGTGCTCTTTGTAGGGTAACAGAGACGTTATACCTCGCTGTCTTCTCCTTCCGGCGGGAGCATCGTTAACGTCTGCCCTGGCCTCGACGTCATTTTATGGTTTCACTCCAGGTCATCCGTATCAGGAATATCGACCCAAATGCTACCGAATGCTGTCCCGTAACTGCAAGTAGCCATAAACTTCTTTCCACCATATTTTTCCACAAATTCAGCTCTTTCCAGGTCGTCCATGCCTACAGAAAAAACAAATCTCTCAGGATAATTAAAATCTACATGAACATCTCTGACAATTGTATGCGCAGATAAATATAGGTCATAAACGAACATACAGTCTTCCTCGGTCGTGCCCCATCCCAAGGTTCCTCCTCCATAAAGAGCGGGATGATGCCGGAAGAAGTATTTGCCGCCGTTGATTGCTATCAATCCCGGGCCAGTAATTTCTTCGCCATAGACATCCTCTACAAGAATCAGCTTATCGTAAAGCTGAACGCCGTCTCCCGGTTTAATCTGCTTAATCTCTTCCCATTTGAACAGCAGATTGACAGGAACATCCATGTCAACCCCATCCATCGTCAGGTTTCGGCATACCGCCCAGTTCATCGGAGTCGCATAAACATCCGCAGGGTATCCTTCAAAGATTCTGCCTGTGATTCTGTCAGGAGTGGCCCCAGGCTCCGCTTCAAGAGAAGAATTCTCTCTGTGATAGACGGAAGCTTCCAAATCCATTTCCACGGGGGCTTTGGTCATTTCCTCGGTTATCACATCGGTAGTTGCTTCGGTTGGAGCTTCGGTAACTGCCTCGGTTGGAGCCTCGGTAGAAACTTCTGTTGCAGCCTCAGTCGTTGCCTGCGTTTCTGGTGTGGTAGAGGCAGCGGGTGTTTTTGTCTTCATCCCATAGACGTAGAGGCAAAGGGCAAGCGTCACAATCGCCAGCACCAGTGCAGTAATCGTCAGGATTGTTATTGTCTTTTTCATCATCCACGCTCCTTGTTGTTTTTTTAAGTTGATTATACAAAAGCCAAAACGCTTTAGCAAGTCTTAAATAACATCTGCCAGTCCTCAAATAAGCTATGGTCTATAGTCTATATTCTATTTACTAGAAATAGACCAACGGTGGTGATTATATGTATATAAAAATATATCAATGCAACCCGGAGCGGGATTACAACGAGCTGGCCTTTTGCAACTATGAATTCGCTATGGCTCATGGAGGTATTGACCCGGCGAATTACGATATGGTATACGCCGGAAATGTCAACTGCAACACAGCGGACGATGTGTATGCAATGTTTAGCCACCGAACAACAGCATCATTAGCCTCCATCGGATGCCTGACATACTGATACTGAAACAGAATTTGACATAAGTTACAGAATTCATTTCCATATTCCATCGAATCATATTGCAGTCCCAATGACCGTCTAGCCAGCTGAAATGCCTGAGAGAAAAATTCCGTGCATTCAGGTGTCCCCACCATTCCTATGGAAATACCCGAACAATTAATGAGCTGCAGCAATGCACCCAGCAGATTGCGGCCATTCCTAGCCTGTG
Source organism: uncultured Clostridia bacterium (assembly GCA_945875335.1). GTDB lineage: Bacteria > Bacillota > Clostridia > Oscillospirales > Oscillospiraceae > Faecousia. The sequence goes on from CAMCKD010000007.1 coordinate 13,667, forward strand.
CGACATTCTGGATTTCATCAACAATCAGGATGCCGATGTGGTTGAGGGCAACCTGGCTGACGGTGCCAATGAGCATATCTGTAGTTGCCTTGGCACTGATGGATTTCAAATAGTAATTGCTGCCAAGCTGTTCATCCACCACACGCAGGATTTCCAGCAGCAGTCCTTTCACAGAGGAGTCAAAGGGGCACTGCACCAGAACACAAGGGATAATCTTTGTAAATGGTTTGTCACTCTCAATCACTCTGCCCTCTGTTATCAGCCGCACCGCATGGGAGATTGCACTTGACTTGCCGATGCCGCTTTTTCCAATAATTGTAAAACTGTCTGCACCGCCGATAATACCGTTGATAGTCGGCTGCGTATATCCTTTGTGATTTTCATTACCTTGCCGGATTCGGGCGATGCTCTCCTTTTTCTGTAATGACCGCAACAGTGCCAGATAGAGCTTGCTGTAAATCTCTCTGCTCATATTATTAGGAATGAATACCCGATACAGGTTTGTCAACGCAATCAGCCGGTCAGCTGCATTTTCAAATCGGATGGTCGGGTCAAATACCGGCAGCACCGTCATCGCCTCTTCCAGCTGCTTTCCAGACAACATGGGAGGCAGTTTTTTCATAAAATCATTCATGAGCATTCTCCTTTGCGTAGTCCCGGTGAGTTCGATACTGCTCTTTCTTCCGGGTACTGCGAATATTCTTGACCTGGGTATCGCTGCGCTGGGTCTGGGCTGCTATCATCTGAATATGCTTTGCCAGGTCAATCTGGGCCTGAAGGCTGTCGGATGCAGAATCATTCACAATCTTCCTGCTCGCCTTTTGGATTCCTTGAACATCATCCAGACATTTCCCTTTGAAGCGGCTCTCAATCAAGGTGAACTGGATGTAGCAACCCTTCTCAACGAGCCAGACCTGAGTCACATCATCAGGATTGTAAGCAACCAGGGCCTCGCCGCCTTTGAGAAAGCTCTCTGTATAAGCATCGTGTCGGTAACGCAGACCATTAATCTGTAAGCCCTTGCGAGTGAATCTTCCCGTGGCCCTGGGAAGCAAAACTTGAATCAGCTGCTTTGGCGTGACTGAAACCATATTGGCTCCCAGCTGCTTCATTCCCCATGCAAAGATGCTGCTGGCATAGGGCTTAACCCCGTCAGCTAACATCTGCTCTGTAAAGGGGAACTCCATCACCCGACTGTTGTTGTAATAGACAATACAATGCAGGATGATTTGTTCAAATTGCTTCAAGGTCAGACAGGCATCCTTGCGGTAGTCATGCGCTCCACGCTCCTGATAATCAGGTTCAATAACGCCTTTTCCCTTGAGCTGCTTTTTGAAACTGTCCTGAATCAAATCAAAGAATTTTTCTACTCTGCCTTTCAACTCGGGACGGTAGGCACTGAGATTCACAATCTTTACACCCAATTCTGTTATCTGAGAAAAGGTATCACCCGCATATTCGCTGCCCATGTCCGTCACCAGCGTTCCAGGAATCGCATTACTGTCCCATTGTCTGCGCTCAATGAACACCCCATGGTCTGTGCACCATTGCACTTTGTCTGTCACCACATTTAGCATCAAGCCCCGGAGACTGTATGTGCCACCTTCCCAGCCCAGGGAGTAGCCGCAACACAGGCCGCTGAAGGCATCCACACAGGCAGTCATAACAGGTCTTCCGACAAGCTTGCCTCCGTCATCCACCAGATAAATGTCGCAGATGGTGGAATCCAGCATTCCATAACCAACGCTGGGGCAGAACTGCTGCACTCCATCGCCCAGGAGGGGACGGCTGTTTCTCTGGTAGTCCTTAATACCATCCCTTGAGATATGTAGATTCTGCAAGCTCCTGGTCTTGCGGTAGAAATACCTGAATTGATGGAACGAAGGATACCCGTCAACCAAAACGCCTTGGGCATCACAGTATCTCTCTTTCAGCATCATGGTATAGGCAGTCTGGAGGCTGTTCTTGTTTTTGGTGTAAAAGAACTTGTTCAGCCCCCAGCGGATGTTTTTCTCATCCTGGGTCAGTTCTCTGCTCTCTTTTGGTACAGGTGCAAGTGCGTTCATGTCCTGATAGGTCAGATAGAGGCACAGATACTTCCGAATGGTCTGCTTGCTCTGCTGAGAAGACAGGGCCCGTATTACTTCACTGCGCTTGACTTCGTCTCCGATGAACGGCAGTACACCGGCGATTCGTGTATATCGCTCCTGGGCAATGCGCTTTTCCTCCTCGGACAGTTGTCTATCCAGCGGCATACCAGTTCTCTCATACAATTCGGTATCAGGACAGCCCTCATAGCCAGACAGGTTTGCAGACAGCACCCATTGGGGCATCGTCCTTTTGATGCAGTCAATCACCAAAGAATGATTCTCCCTCTGCATCAGCACCCGAATGATTTGATTATCACTCTTCAGCAGCATCGACAACCAGCCCCCAATCTGTGACGCCTCTGCGCTGCCAGTAAGATTGGCTCAAATCCAGCAGCCTCATGGTCATGGGTTTCCCCAATACATTCTGAAATACGCATTCCCGAACCCTGATTTCCCCGTTGGACATAATGGCAACAACATCTGTCATGTATTCCTTTACGTCTTCGCCATCAAGAGGAACATTACATTGGATTTCAACCACAGCAGGGTCTTTGTCCAGCATTTCGACATACGCTGCTTGGATAGCATCATAGGTCTTGCAATGCAGCCTGCACTTGTTAATCAGTCTCTTTTCACACCGGCCTTTGTAGTTTTTCTTTCTCATAACCAACCTCCTAAAAGATGTATTTTTGAACGCCATCCCTCTGAGAAAACCAATTTTGGGGATTTTCCCAAAAATGGGAGTGTTTTTGGGGATTTTCCCAAATTTGACCTCGTTTTTGGGAAATAACAAAATCGTTACCTTTATTCCTGCAAATAAGTTTGGAATAATCAGTATAAATGTAAAATCTCCAAACTTTTTGCAGCATTTCATTTTCCCAAAAACGGGTTTTTAAAAAACCTATATGTCACAGGGCAAACCCAAATATCTTCATTTTTCTCAAAAAGGGCAAATTCACATATCCTCCATTTCCTTTCCCATTTTCCCCCATTAAGTTCCATTTTCTTCCCATTCAGTTCCTGCCCCTTTTCTTTCCCATTCTTTCCCATTCCTTTCTCATGCGTTTCTCGTCTTTCAGGAACTTTTCAACGAGATATGATGAGAAATCCCATGCCTTCCCCATTCTTTCCATGGAGTATCACTGGATATTTCTTTTAATAGTAAAAGTATTACTTTTGATATACGAAGAAATACTTCTGAAATAATATGGAATGAATGATATTGATTGAAATATGCTGATAGAAAGTAGGAATTCAAAGGATATTCCTGTCATTTCTCGAAGAGGGAAAACAGGAAATTCAGATGGTTTCTCGTCATTTCCCGAAGGGAGAAAACGAGAGATTCATAGGATTTTCTCGTCATTTCTCGAAGAGGAGAATACGAGGAATCCAAACTTTTCCCATCCATTCACGAAGTGGGATAAATGGGGAATATTTGGAGATTCAAGTGAATTTCTTGGCGTTTCTGCGGGCTTTCTTGGGTAAAAAAAGAAGGCCCTGCATTGCTGCAAAGCCTTCTATTTTCTTAGGTTTTTCCCGGTTTTCTCTTAGGGGGGTGGATGCGTGATTTTGCCCCGGAGAGGATGTGGGAGATTGCCTCGTTACAACAGCCATCATTCCCATTCCACCGTTGCCGGGGGCTTGGAGGTGATGTCGTAGACCACCCGGTTGATGTGGCGGACTTCGTTGGTGATGCGGTTTGATACCTTGGCCAGCAGGTCGTAGGGGATGCGGGCCCAGTCGGCGGTCATGAAATCGTCGGTGGTGACGGCCCGGATGGCCAGCAGATGGTCGTAGGTGCGGTGGTCGCCCATGACGCCCACGGTGCTTACCCCGGGCAGGACGCAGAAGAACTGAGCCATGTTCTTTTCATAGCCGTTTTTCGCCATCTCGTCCCGGAGCACCCAGTCGGCCTCCTGGAGGATTTTCACCTTTTCGGCGGTGATTTCGCCGATGATCCGCACCCCCAGGCCGGGGCCGGGGAAGGGCTGCCGCCAAACCAGCTCCTTGGGGATGCCCAGCTCCTCACCCACCCGGCGAACCTCGTCCTTGAAGAGATCTTTCAGGGGCTCAATGGTGCCCAAAAACTGCACATCCTCCGGCTGGGCCACCATGTTGTGGTGGGTTTTGATTTTATCGGCCTCGCCCTTGCCGGATTCAATGCGGTCAGGGTAGATGGTGCCCTGGGCGAAGAAGCTGTCGGCGCTTCCCTGGCAGCGAATTTCGTCCCAGAAGGCCTTATAGAACTCGGTGCCGATGATCTTCCGCTTTTCCTCCGGGTCGGTGACGCCCTTGAGGCAGCGCAGGAAATGCTCCTGGCAGTTCAGACGGACAAATTTCATATCGAAGAGCCGGGTGAAGGTCTCCTCCACGAAGTCCCCCTCGTCCTTGCGCATCAGGCCCTGATCCACAAACACGCAGGTCAGCTGATCTCCCACGGCCCGGGAGATGAGACCCGCCGCCACGGAGGAATCCACGCCGCCGGACAGGCCAAGGATGACCTTCTTGTCCCCGATCTGCTGCCGGAGGGAGACCACGGTATCCTCGATGAAGGAGTCCATCCGCCAGGTGCCCTCGCAATGGCATACATTGTACAGGAAATTCCGCAGGATTTGCTTGCCGTATTCACTGTGGGTGACCTCGGGGTGAAACTGGACGGCATAGAGCTTCTTTTCGGCGTTTTCCATGGCCGCCACCGGGCAGACCTCGGTGTGGGCTGTGACCCGGAAGCCCTGGGGAACCGCCGCAATTCGATCCGTATGGCTCATCCAGACCACGCTCTCGGCGGGGACACCCTCCAGCAGGCAGGAGTCGGACACATCCAGCAGGAGGCTGATTTTGCCGTACTCGCTGGTTTCCGCAGTGATGACACTGCCGCCGCCCATCCAGGCGGTGAGCTGGGCGCCGTAGCAGATGCCGAGGATGGGGATGCCCAGCTCCAGCACCTTGGGGTCATAGTGGGGCGACGACATGTCATAGACGCTGTTGGGGCCGCCGGTGAAGATGATGCCGCAGTAACCGGCAGCAGCGATTTCCTCCGGGGTGATGCCGTTATAGGGCTTGATTTCGGCGTAGACATTCAGGTCACGAACCCGGCGGGCAATCAGCTGGTTGTACTGGCCGCCGAAGTCCAAAACGAGGATTTTTTCCATTAAATTTCCTTCCTTCTCTCGGGATACAAGAACAGGGAATGCATGCAGCATTCCCTATCCATTTTACAGATTGATTTCCGCGATTTCGGAGCCCACGCCTTCCAGGGCGGGCTTCACCTCAGCAAGAAATGCTTCCACCTGCTCCGGGCAGCGGCCGATATAGTCGCTGGGGTTCAGCAGGGTCTGCATCTCTTCCAGGGTCATGCCGAATTCCGGGGCCTGGGCCAGCCGTTCCAGCAGGTCGCAGTCCTCGCCGTTCTTCATCTTGGCGGTGGCTTCCATGGAGCACTTGCGGATGATCTCGTGAAGCTCCTGCCGGTTGCCGCCCCGCTTCACGGCCTCCATCATCAGATTCTCGGTGGTCATGAAGGGCAGATACTCCCGGACGGTGCGCTCCACGATCTTCTCGTTGACATGGAGGCCGTCGGTGACGTTCTGGGCCAGCCGCAGCACGGCGTCGGCGCAGAGGAAGCCCTCGGGCAGGGAGATGCGGCGGTTGGCGGAGTCGTCCAGGGTGCGCTCCAGCCACTGGGTGGAGGCGGTCATGGGGGCGTTCAGGGCGTCGGCCATGAGATACCGGGACAGGGAGCAGATGCGTTCGCAGCGCATGGGGTTGCGCTTATAGGCCATGGCGGAGGAACCGATCTGGTTCTTCTCAAAGGGCTCTTCCACCTGGCGGTCATGCTGCAAAAGGCGGATGTCGTTGGCCATGCGGTAGCAGCTCTGGCCGATGGAGGACAGCACGTTCAGAATCCGGCTGTCCAGCTTCCGGGGATAGGTCTGGCCGCAGACGGAGAAGCACTTGGCAAAGCCGAAATCCCGGCTGATCATCCGGTTCATCTCGTCGATCTTGGCGGTGTCCCCATTGAACAAATCCATGAAGCTGGCCTCGGTGCCGGTGGTGCCCCGGCAGCCCAGGAACTTCATGCTGTCAATCACAAAGTCCAGCTCTTCCAGGTCGCTCATCAAATCCTGCATCCACAATGTTGCCCGCTTGCCCACGGTGACCAGCTGGGCAGGCTGATAGTGGGTGTAGCCCAGGGTGGGCATGGCCTTGTATTTCTCGGCAAACTGGGAGAGATTCTTAACCACTTTTAAGAGCTCGCCCCGCAGGTATCGGAGGCCGTCCCGGTAGAGCACCACATCGGCGTTGTCGGTGACGTAGCAGCTGGTGGCGCCCAGGTGGATGATGCCTGCGGCCTTGGGAGCCACCAGGCCATAGGCATAGACATGAGCCATCACATCGTGGCGCACTTCCTTTTCCCGAGCGGCGGCGGCTTCAAAATCGATTTCGGTCAGGTGGGCTTCCAGCTCCTCCACCTGCTCCTGGGTCACAGGCAGACCCAGGGCATGCTCCGCCTTGGCAAGAGATACCCAGAGCTTCCGCCAGGTGACGATTCTCTTCTCGGCGGAGAACAGGTTCAGCATATACTTGGAAGCGTAGCGGGAGGACAGGGGGGATTCATAACGGTCAGTCATAGGGCTCTCCTATCTATTATCTCAAAATGATGCTGTCCCGCTCGGGGCCCACGGAAACATAGCCAATGTGGCAGCCGATTTTCTCTTCGATATACTCCACATACCGCTTGGCGGCTTCGGGCAGATCCTCCCAATTGCGGATGCCGGAAATGTCGCACTGCCAGCCCTCCAGATATTCGATGACGGGCTTGGCGTCGTTCAGCAGGCAGGGGAAGGGGAATTCATCGGTCTTCTCGCCGTTCACTTCGTACTGGACGCACACGGGAATCCTCTCCATATAGCCCATCACGTCCATCTTGGTCAGGGCGATGTTGGTGGCGCCCTGGCATCTCACGCCGTAGCGGGTGGCCACAATGTCGATGGGGCCCACCCGGCGGGGACGGCCGGTTTTCGCACCGTACTCAAAGCCCGCTTCCCGGAGCTTGTCCGCTTCCTCGCCGAACAGCTCGCAGGTGAAGGGCCCCTCACCCACGCAGCTGGAATAGGCCTTGACCACGCCCACCACTTCGTCGATCTTCACATTGGGCATGCCGGAGCCCACGGGGGCATAGGCGGCAATGGGGTTGGAGGAGGTGGTGTAGGGGTGGATGCCGTAGTCCAAATCCCGGAGGGCACCCAGCTGGGCCTCAAACAGAATCTTCTTGCCCTGGGCCTGGGCATCCCGGAGGAACACGCCGGTGTCGCAGATGTAGGGCTTGATCTTTTCGCAGTAGTCATTGAGCCATTTTTCCAAATCCGCCATGGTCACCGGCTCTGCGCCATAGACCCGGGTCAGGGTCAGGTTCTTCCATTCCAGCAGGTCCTGGAGATGGGCCTTCAGGTGCTCGGGGTACAGCAGCTCTCCGGCCAGCACGGTCTTCTTGGAGAATTTATCGGCATAGAAGGGGGCGATGCCCTGCTTGGTGGAGCCGAATTTCTTGTCCGCCAGCCGGGCTTCCTCCAAGCCGTCCAAATCCCGGTGCCAGGGCATCAGCAGGGAGGCCCGGTCGCTGATTTTCAGGTTATCGGGGGTCAGTGCCACGCCCTGCGCCTGAACCTCCTGCATTTCCTTCCACAGGTTCTCCGGGTCCAGCGCCACGCCATTGCCCAGGATGTTCACCACGCCCTGGCGGAAGATGCCGGAGGGCAGCAGATGCAGGGCAAATTTGCCGAACTCATTGATGACGGTATGGCCGGCGTTGCCGCCGCCCTGGTAGCGAACCACCACATCATAGTCCTGGGTCAGCAGGTCCACCATGCGGCCCTTGCCTTCATCACCCCAGTTGATGCCAACAATTGCACAATTTCCCATTTTCTTCACCATCAGCCCAGAGTGGCTTCCATACGCTTCATGATTTCAGCGTAGGCTTCCTCCACGCCGCCCATATCCCGGCGGAAACGGTCCTTATCCAGCTTCTCGTGGGTCTTCACGTCCCAAAGGCGGCTGGTGTCGGGGCTGATCTCGTCAGCCAGCACGATGGTGCCGTCGCTGAGGCGGCCAAACTCCAGCTTGAAGTCCACCAGGGTCACACCGGCGGAGAGCCAGAAGGCCTTCAGCACCTCGTTGACCTTGAAGGCATACTTCTCGATGGTGTCGATCTCTTCGGCGGTGGCCAGCTTCAGAGCCAGGGCATGGTAACGGTTCAGCAGGGGGTCGCCCAGCTCGTCGTTCTTATAGGAGAATTCGATGGTGGGCTGATCGAAGACGATGCCCTCCTCCACGCCGTAATGCTTGGCGAAGGAACCGGCGGAGATGTTGCGGATGATGACCTCCAGGGGCACGATGGAAACCTTCTTGACGATGGTCTCCCGCTCGTTGATCTCCTGCACATAGTGGGTGGGAACGCCCTGCTTTTCCAGGTAGGCCATCAGGCGGTTGGACATCTGATTGTTGATGACGCCCTTGCCCTGGATGGTGCCCTTTTTCAGGCCGTTGAAGGCGGTGGCATCGTCCTTGTACTCCACAATCAGTTTCTCGGGATCGTCGGTGGCGAAGACCTTCTTGGCCTTGCCCTCATACAGCTGCTGCAGCTTCTCCATGATATGATAATCCTCCTGTTTATTTCCGCCACCGATGTCGATGGCTTTGTTTTTTCCTGTTTTTCAGCGGGGAAAGTCCCGGTGGAACAGATAATTCTACACATTTCCCCAATTTGGAATTTTACAACAACGGCTGTTGTTTGTCAACGATGAACCGCCTAATTCTATCATTGGTACAAAAAGCCCGGGTCAATGCCGCAAAAACCCGATGTATTCGTCAAACAGATTAAAGAGCATATCCCCCGCGCACACGGGCAGGGCGCCGTCGGTTCCGGGCAGGGGCACATAGGTATACAGGTCTCTTGCCCGGGTGAGCACCAGGGCGGGAATCACATCGTAGTCTGGGCCGAAGAGCACCTCCAGATATTCCACATATTTCGCGGCCTGGAGCACCTCCTGCTGCTGGATTTCCTCCTTCATTTTGAATTCCAGGGCGAACACCTTGTTTTCGGTGATCACCAGCACGTCCGTATAGATTCGGATATATCTTGCCCGCTTGATGCGCAGCTCAAACCCGATCTCCCAATCCGGGGCGTACACCCCCTGCAAATCCCCGAAAAGATTGACCATCACCTCCCGGCAGTCCCGGAAGGAGTGCAGCAGGCCCCGGGTGTCGTTCAGGTTCCGGCCGTTGCTCCGGCAGCCCGCCACCATGGCCTCCATCCACTGCTGCTCCGTAAGGGTCAGAAAATCCGAAACCGCTGCGTAATAGCCGCAGAAATTGCCCAACCCCCGATGGGGTCGGGACTGGCGGATCAGGCCGTGCCAGCAGTAGTTTTCGTCCCGGTAGCACAGCTCCTTTAGGAAGGGAGCGCAGTACAGATACCGATTGATCTGGTGCTTGTCCGCCGGAACCAGCTTTTCCAGCTCCCGGGCCTTCACCCCGTCCCGGCGGCAGATCTCATGATACAGTGCCCGCTCCACCATGTCCGTCCTGTGAAGATGATTGTCCATCGTCTCACCACCTTTGGATTATCATACCACATTTTTTGTGATTGAACGCTAATTTCTTCCAGCTTCACAAAAAAATTTGAATGATATTACAAAATTCGGCAAGAAATAGCTGGCTTTTTTCGTGCAAATCTGTTATAGTTATCCTGTCTGATCGTGTCCCATAATTGCGGGCTGTGATTTGGTAATTTTGGATTCTCTTTCCCCCCGCCCTCCAGGGGCGGAATTTCTGAACATGACGCATGAGGTAATGCCATGGACAATAAAAAGCGGCAATCCGTCAGTGTAATGATTGGCGGCGTGCACTCCTACTTCCCCCGGGAGATGATTCGGGGGATTATTGCCAGAGCCCAGCAGGAGGACATCAATTCCTATTTCTTCCTGCGGATTCACACCAAGCCCTTCTTCAAGAGTGTTCTGGGTGATTTCAGCAATAACATCTATGACTACCAATTCAATACTGTTCACGACTACTGCCGTATCAGCGGTGCCGACGGATACATCATCAACTACGGAACCATCGGCTTTCACATGAACTGGGACAACTCCTGGAGCTTCGCCCGGCGCTACAACAGCCGCCCCCTGGTGATCGTCACCGAAAAGGTGGAGCTGCCCAACTGCCACAACATCATCTCCGACAACCGGCAGGGCATGTTCGACATCATCGAGCACCTGATTGTGGAGCACGGCTGCAAAAAAATCCTGTTTATGCGGGGCCCCCAGCGGAACACCGATGCCATCGAGCGATTCCAGGGCTATCTGGATGCCATGGAAGCCCACAGCCTGACGGTGGAGGATTCCATGATCGGCAAAGGCGACTTCTCCGCCTATGTGGACGAGGAAGTGGAACGGGTGCTGGATGCCAACCCCGACGCGGATGCCTTCGCCTTCTCCAACGATGAGATGGCCTCCTCCTGCTATCGGGTCTGCGAAAAGCGGGGGCTGCGCATTGGCGTGGATTTGAAAATCACTGGCTTCGACGGGGGCGAATTCTCCGACCGGCTGATCCCGCCCCTGACCACCGTATTTCAGGATGCCTACGGCATGGGCTATCAGGCCGCCGAGGATATGGTCCGCATTCTCCGGGGGGAGAAGCCCACGGAGCAGCGCTACCCGGTGCAGGTGGTGACCCGGGAGTCCTGCGGCTGCACCCCCAACCGAGACAAGAAGGCTCCCCTGTCCCAGCAGGCTTCCGACGAGCTCCGGCGGGTTCGCCGCAAGGCCGCCCAGCGGGAGCAGCAGCTGCTGGAATACCAGGGCAAATCCTGGTTCATCCCCATGATGGCCCGAGACCTGAACGATTACCTTCAGGACGAGACGGAATACTGCTTCCAGGTCATGGAAAAGCTGCGGCTGCTGAAGGTCAACGCCGCCTATCTGTTTTTGCTGGATCACTCCCTGAGCTATGACGGGGAGAACGAATGGAACTGCCCGGACAACCTGTATCTGGCCTCCTGCTACCGAAACGGGGAGAGCTTTGCCTTCCAGCCCTATGACCGCCCCCACGTCACCGAGGAAAACGGCATTGCCCAGCTCACCGACGACGGAGAGAACCATCAGTTCATGTGCTTTCTGCTGTTCTCCGGTGACCGGCAGTACGGCCTTTTGGTCTGCGATGTGCCCCTGGAGGAGCTGGCGTTTTTCTACGTCGTCAGCCTGCAGCTGGGTCTGTGCCTCCAATATCTGGAAATGAGCAAGGTGCAGGAAATGCACCGCCGCCAGATGGCCCGGGACATGGAGGCCATTCGGGCCCGGAACCGGGAGCTGGACATGCTCTCGGGCTACGACCAGCTCAGCGGCCTGCTGAACCTGCGGGGCATCACCGAGAGCGTAAAGGAGCTCTGCCGCAGCGGCACGGCGCAGTCTGCCTACCTGCTATACTGCGACCTGGATCATTTGAAGCAGATCAACGACTATTTCGGCCACCCGGAGGGCAACTACGCCATCACCGTCTGCGCCTCCACCCTGCGCAGCTGCATCCGGGAAACGGACAAGCTGGCCCGGGTGGGCGGCGACGAATTCGTTTGCCTGGTGCTGGGCGGCGGCCCCTCCTTCCCGGAGCAGTTCCGGGAGCAGCTGGCGCAGGCGCTGGAGAAAGCCAACCAGGAATCCGGCAAGCCCTTCTACATCGGCATCTCCGTGGGCATCCAGTCCTTTGTGCTGAAAAGCTATGAGGATTTTCTGAGCGCCTCCGCCGAAGCGGACAAAAAGCTCTACGAAGCCAAGAAGACCCGCCGGGAGGATGTGCGAAAGCCGCTGACCGAGTTCCCCCTGCTGCGGGGCGGCGTGAACTAATGGACCCCACAAAGCTGAAAACGCCCCTGCTTCCTTTTGAAGCAGGGGTAGATTATTTCATGAACTTGTCGATGGCCTGGCACAGGTCGTCGATGGCTTCCTGGTCTCCCGCAGCCACCGCATCCACCATGCAGTGGCGCATGTGGTCCTTCAGAATCACCTTGCCGGTGTTGTCCAGGGCGGAGCGGACGGCGGCCAGCTGAATCAGCACATCGGAGCAATCCTCCCCATCCTCCACCATCCGGCGCACCTTTTCCAGATGCCCGATGGCCCGGGAGAGCCGGTTGATGACCGCCTTTTGATTCTCGTGAACATGGCCGTGGGAATGGGGAATTCCGTGGGCGTGGAGATAGGCGTGGTCATGCTCATGGTCGTACTCATGGTGTTCGTCCAATTACGGTCACCTCCTGATAGATACCCACCCATTATACCTCGAAACACGCCGCCGTGCAAGCCCCATAGGGGGATATTTCATGAAAAATAAATGCTTTGACAGATTGGAAAAACCGGGATATAATAGAGAAAAAAATTAGAAAGGAGCCTTTCTTATGCATCTTGATCACGACCACGTTGCCGGCGGCGCTCATACCCACGACCATGTCCATGAGCACACCCACGAGCACACCCACGCCGACGGCACTGTTCATTCTCACGAGCATGCCCACGAGCACACCCATGACCACGAGCATCCCCACACCCATGAGGAGCTCCACGCCCTGGGCATCCCCCACGACCACGACCATCACGACCATGACCATTCTCACGACCACGGCTGTTCCCATAGCTGCGACGGCTGCGCCACGCCCTGCGAGCACACCCCCATGGAGGAGCTGATGGCCCTGATGCAGTATATGGTCGGTCACAACGCCGCCCACGCCCGGGAGCTGGCCGACCTGGCCGTGCAACTGGATCAGGCCGGGAACCACACCGCCTATGAGCAGGTGATGGCCGCCGTCTCTGATTTTGAAAAGGGCAACATGCGCCTGAGCGTTGTGCTTTCCAGCCTGAAAGGATGATGCGCCATGTGTCTTTCTACTGTTTATAAAAACAGCATGGCTCCCGAGACCGTTCTGATGAAGAATGTGATGAGCATCGAGTGCCATGACGGCATGGTGATCCTCACCGATTTGATGGAGCGCCAGATGGCCATCGAGGGCACCCTGGAAAAAGCCAACCTGGTGGATGGCTACGTCATCGTAAAGGAAGCCGTCCCCGCATAATTGAACATGGTCGGAGCAGATTCTTAATGAAATGTTAAAATCTGCCCCGACTTTTTTGTTGAAAAATTACAAATGCTGTGATACAATCAAAGAAAATAAGCCTTTTTGGGAGGTGACCGGATGCTGCTGCGTTATCTTGCAGTTTTTTTCATTTCCATGGTTCCGCTGATTGAGCTTCGCGGGGCCATTCCCATTGCCGTTGGCATGGGAATCGAGCCGATGCATGCCATTGTGGTCTGCGCGGTGGGCAATCTGCTCCCCGTTCCTGTGATCTATTTCTTTGCTCGGAAATTTCTGATCTGGGGTCTGGACAAAAAGTACATCGGCGGTATCTGCCACTTCTTCCACGACAAGGGAGAAAAGGCCGGTGCCAAGCTCTCCGGCAAGGCAGGAAAATTCGGCCTGCTGCTGGCACTGACCTTATTCGTGGGTGTCCCCATTCCCGGCACCGGGGCATGGACGGGCACCCTGGGGGCAAGCTTTTTGAACATGGGTGTGAAGGAGACCGCCCTTTCCGTCTCCGCCGGGGTGGCGCTGGCAGCCATCATCATGACCTCGGTAAGCATGGTCGGGCTCCACGTATTCGGACTGTAACAATTAGAAGGAGGAACAACAACATGGCTGACTGCCTTTTCTGCAAAATCATCGCGGGAGAAATCCCCTCCACCAAGGTGTACGAGGATGAACTGGTTTTCGCCTTCCGGGACATTGCTCCCCAGGCGCCCACCCACATCCTGGTGATTCCCAAGGCCCACATCTCCGGCTGCAACGGCGTCACCCCGGACAACAGCGCTGTGGTGGCTCACATTTTTGAGGTGATTCCTCAGATTGCCGCTGCCGAAGGCCTTACGGGAGGCTACCGGGTGGTCTCCAACTGCGGCGACGACGCAGGCCAGACCGTCCACCACCTCCACTTCCACATCCTGGGCGGCAAAAAGCTGACCCTGGAAATGGCGTAAATTCAGCAGATATAAGATATCCAAACAATCAACATCAAAAAATTCCATATTTTTCAGGAAACGGTTCGTTTAAGAAATATCTTATATCTTATATCTTGTATCTCATATCTTATATCTTCCGCTAAGTACACCTTTTGCTAATTAACAGCCGTAAAGCTAAAAAATGGGACTGCCTCTGATTGAGACAGTCCTTATTTTTTAGCCTTCCCGGTACTGGCTGGTCTGGTACAGGAGGCTGGCGCAGTCGCTGCGGGTGAGGGTTTGGCCGGGAATCAGGTCAAAGCCGTTTTGCAGCGCTACTTCCACCGGGGTGAAGGCCTCTCCTTCCGGGCTGGACAGGACCGTCTGCTCCTGAGGCTCCAGCTGCAATGCGCTGCAAAGCATGGCAGCAGCCTCCTCGGCAGTGACGGGCAGGTCAGGGCCGAAGCCGTCGGTGGTGGTCAGCCCCGTGGTGAGGCCGGAGCGAATGGCGGCGGCCAGGTAGGGCTTCAGCCAATCCGGCACATCGGTGTAGCCGGTCTCCGTCAGCTCAGGGTCTGTGGGAAGGTTCAATGTCTTCACCAGCATGGTCACAAACTCCCCCCGGCTCACCGTCCGGTCAGGCGAGAAGCAGGGGCTGCCCCCCAGGCTTTCTCCCACGAAGATGCCGGTGTTCTTCATCCACTCCGCCGCGAACCGGCAGTCTTTTCCGACGGTGTCGGAATACTGCTTCGCATCCGTGGGCTTTTGGATGCTCACGGTGACGGTGGCCTCCCGGGAGGTTTTCCCGGCGGGGTCGGTGGCGGTGAAGGTGAAGGAGTCAATGCCCACCTTATTCTTTTTGGGGGTGTAGGTGAAGCTGCCATCCTGCTGAATTACAATGTCCCCCCGCTTGGGAGGCCGGGTGAGGGTGAAGGTCATTTCCTGTCCCTCGGGGTCCCGGACCTTGAGCTGGCCGGTGACCTCCAGATTTTTATAGGTCTCAAAGGCGCAGTCCTCGGCAATGGGGGCCTGATTCTCCCGGCCCCGGATGGAAAGGGTCATGGTGGCCTCCCCCGCCATGCCGTTTGCAAACACCGGCAGATAGCCGATGGTGGCGGTGTCATCCCGCTGGACGTAGTTGGCCACGAAGGTCATCTGTCCCACCTGCTGGGCCGTCAGCACATCGCCGGGCCGCAGAATCCGGCTGCCCAGCATCACGGTTCCCTTGGCGGACTCCGGCAGCTTTGTGATGCAGATGCCCGCGAGCTGTTCCTCCCCGGGAGCAAAATCCTCCGAAGCAAAGCAATAGCAGTCCCCGCTGCCCACCTCCGCCGCCGAAACCGACAGCACCATCCCAGCCGCCAGCAAACAGCCGCAAGCCAGGCAAACCAATTGTTTCATCATCCATTACCTCCAGAAAAAGATTTCCAAAGGTATTGTTTGCCAGCACTGGGAAAAATATTCCGAGAAACCAGCCCCATTCGGTTACAGGACAGAAAAATTGTTGTTTAGCGCACCCTTGCCCTCCCCTCTGGGGAGGGTGGCCGAGCGCCAGCGAGGTCGGGAGAGGTGTCGCCCACTAAAGCGTACCAGCAACCAACGTTTGACACCCCCTCAGCCTTCGGCAGCTCCCCCAGAGGGGGAGCCAAGGGTACTCTGCAAACAACAATTTACGATTTCTTTCCGGGGATCATTTTTGACAGCCGCTGCAGCCGCAGCAGTTTCCGTTGCAGTTGTGCTTCTTGGGGCGGAAGATCAGCCACAGGCAATAGCCAAGAATCAATGCCAGTAAAATCCAATCGGCAATTTTCACAGCAGGCCTCCGATTCTGTACACCAGCAGCGCTGCCAGCCAGGCAACAACGCACTGAGCGGCCACCACGGCCACGGTTTTCCATTTGCTGCCCAGCTCCCTTCGGATGGTAGCCACGGCGGCCACGCAGGGGGTATAGAGCAGACAGAAGGTGAGGAAGCTGGCGGCAGACCGGGCATCAAACAGGCTGTGCAGCGCCGCCTGGAGCTGCTCGGCACTGACCCCCAGAATCACGCCGAAGGTGCTCACCACCGCCTCTTTCGCCGTGAAGCCGGACACCAGGGCTGTGACCATGCGCCAATCCCCAAAGCCCAGGGGCGCAAACAGAGGGGCCACCAATTGACCCAGCCGGGCAAGAATGCTCTGGGTGCTGTCGGTCACCACGTTCAGCCGGACATCAAAGCTCTGCAGGAACCAGATGATCACCGTGGCCAAAAAAATCACGGTGAAGGCCCGGGTCAGAAAGTCCTCCGCCTTCTCCCACATGAGCAGCAGCACGCTCTTGGGCGACGGCAGCCGGTAGTTGGGCAGCTCCATCACAAAGGGAACCGGGTTGCCCCGGAACAGGGTGCTTTTCAAAATCAGCGCCATGAGGATGCCCACGACCATGCCGCCGAAGTACAGTAGAATCATCACCGGCAGCTCCCGCCCGGGGAAGAAGGCGGCGGAGAACAGGGTGTAGATGGGGATTTTGGCAGAACAGCTCATAAAGGGGGTCAGCAAAATGGTCATTTTCCGATCCCGGTTGCTGGACAGGGTTCTTGTGGCCATGATGGCGGGTACCGAGCAGCCGAAGCCAATGAGCATGGGTACGAAGCTCCGCCCGGACAGGCCGATTTTCCGCAGCAGCTTGTCCATGACGAAAGCCACCCGGGCCATATAGCCGGAGTCCTCCAGAATGGACAGGAAGAAAAACAAGGTCACGATCACCGGCAGGAAGCTGAGGACGCTGCCCACCCCGGCGAAGATGCCGTCGATGATCAGGCTATGTACCACTGGGTTGATGCCGTAGGCTGTCAGGGCCCGGTCGGCCACCAGGGTCAGCCCATCCACCGCGTATTCCATCACATCGGATAAAAAGGCCCCCACCACATTGAAGGTCAGGAAAAACACCAGGCCCATGATGGCAATGAACAGGGGCAGCGCCAGATAGCGGTTGGTCAGCACCCGGTCAATCTCCACGCTGCGCCGGTGCTCCTTGCTCTCGGAGGCCTTTTTCACGCAGGAGCCGCAGACCGATTCGATGAAATTATAGCGCATATCCGCCAGGGCGGCATTTCGGTCCAGCCCGGTGTCCGCCTCCATTTCGATGATGGAGTGCTCGATGAGCTCCTTTTCGTTCTGGCTCAGCTGCAATAGGTCAAAGAAATCCTGCTCGCCCTCAATCAGCTTGGTAGCGGCGAACCGGCGGGAGACCTGGGCCCGCTGGGCGTGATCCTCGATGATGTGGCACACCGCGTGGATGCACCGATGCACCGGCCCGTCGGGACAGAAGTCCAGCACCTTGGGCAGCACCCGGTTCTGGGCAGTTTTCAGCAGAGTATCCACCAGCTCGGAAATGCCCTGGTTCTTGGCAGCGCTGATGGGCACCACAGGCACGCCGATTTCCTTGCTCAGCTTTTTCACATCGATGCTGCCCCCGTTGCCGGTGAGCTCGTCCATCATGTTCAGGGCAATCACCGTGGGCACCTGCAGGGCCAAGAGCTGCAGGGTCAGATAGAGGTTGCGCTCAATATTGGTGGCATCCACGATGTTGATGATGGCATCGGGCCTGGAGTTCAGGATGAAGTCCCGGGTGACGATCTCCTCCTGGGTATAGGGCCGGATGGAGTAGATGCCCGGAAGGTCCACCACCTGATGATTGGTTCCCCGGATGGTGCCGATTTTCTGGTCAACGGTGACCCCCGGGAAATTGCCCACATGCTGATTGGAGCCGGTGAGGGCGTTGAAAAGAGTGGTTTTGCCGCAGTTCTGGTTGCCCGCCAACGCAAAAATCATACCGATTCCTCCTTGAGGGTGATTTGGGCCGCATCCTCCCGGCGGATGGTCAGCTCATACCCCCGCACCTGAATCTGGATGGGGTCGCCCATGGGAGCCACCTTTCGCAATGTCACCCGGGTGCCGGGGATCAGACCCATATCCAGAAACCGCAGCCGCAAAGGCCCCTGTCCCCCAACCTGAGAAATGGTGCCGGACTGGCCGATCTTCAGATCGTCAATGGTCATAAGGATTCCTCCCCTTCTGTTTCTTTGTGTCATTATAGCGAAAAGCAAGGGAGTTTGCAATAGGTAATTTGCATATGCTAACAGTTTTTTGCGTCTTGGAATCTGTTGCATTTTTTTGGAGAAAGTGGTAGAATAAAAGCCCTACAAAAAGAAAAGGAAGGGTTGTCCATGTGGTTCATTTTTGCGCTTCTGTCCGCCCTGTTCGCGGCGCTGACCTCCATCCTGGCAAAGGTGGGCATTGAGGGAGTCAATTCCAATCTGGCAACCGCCCTGCGCACCCTGGTGGTGCTGGCCATGGCCTGGGGCATGGTTTTCATCACCGGCAGCCAAGGCGGCATCAGCTCCATCAGCCGGAAAAGCTGGATTTTTCTGATTCTCTCCGGCCTGGCCACCGGGGCCTCCTGGCTGTGCTACTACCGGGCCCTGCAAATTGGAGAGGCATCCAAGGTGGTGCCCATCGACAAGCTCAGCGTGGTCATTACGCTGGTGCTGGCCTTTGTGTTCCTCCACGAAAAATTCACCTGGAAGTCCGGCTTAGGGGCCATCTTGATCACCGCAGGCACTTTGGTCATGGTGCTGTAATAAAATCCGCCGTATCCCGTTTTTGCAGGATACGGCGGTGTTTTTTTGACAAATTGTTGTTTGACGCGTTCTCTTGCCCCCCTCTTTGAGGGGGGACAGGGGGGAGTGTCGTTTCGTGGATGCTGTCGGCTTCCGATTTTGAACCCCAGTTCCTCCGAAGCGACGGCACCCCCTCAGCCTCGCTGACGCTCGGCAGCTCCCCCAGAGGGGGGGAGCCAAGGGCGTACCCCGCAAACATAATTTGTTATTTCGCGGAATTATTTTCCTTCTTGGCCTTACGCTTGCGCAGGGAGCGCTTGGTGAGGGCGGTGATGAGCCATACGGCCAGGGCAATGACGGCCAGGTAGGGCAGGTCGATGATGAGCCAGGTGATGGAAGCCACGATTGTTTCGCCCAGGTTCACAATGCTGTCTGCCAGGCCGGAGGTGATCTTCTCCCAGAAGCCGGGCTCCTCCACGGGGGTGTACTTCTCCACTTCGCTGATGTAGAGGCTGACGGTGGCATAATCCACCTGATTGTCATAGAGCCGCAGGGTGGAGGCGTAGTTTTCCAGCTGGTAGCGAACCTCCGTGAGCCGGGCCTCGATTTCCAGCAGGTCGCTCATGTTCTCCGCCTGCTCCATCAGCTCCAGCAGCCGGGCCTGCTCGGTTTCCAGGGCGGTGACTCTTCCTGCCGTGTCGGAGTAGGTCAGGGTGATGTCCTGGACGTTCCGGGAGCTGGACACCAGATTGGTCAGGCCCGCAACCTCCTCCACAAAGCCGTCCACCACATTCGCCGGAATCCGCAGGGTCAGGTTTGCAAAGCGGTGCCGTCCGCTGCCTGCGCTGCCGCCGGAAACGCTCTGGCTCTCCACATAGCCCTCCATCTGGCTGACCTTTGCCAGGACGGCATCCAAGGCAGCGTCCAAGTCCCCGGTCTCGGCGGTGAGGTTCATGGTGATGACCCATTTCCGATTCTGGGGCAGGGGCTGGCTGGCGGAGCCGGTAGCAGCGCTTCTCTGGTTGGCGCTCAGAGCCATGGGGGCGGAATCGTAGGCCCCAGTCTCCTCCATTTCATAGACCGCGTTGTTGACACTCTCGTAACGATCCTTCTGCATGCTGGCTTTCTGGCCGCAGCCGGCAAGGCTTCCTGCCACCACCGCAGCTGCCAGAGCACCAACCATCCATTTTTTCAAGTTCATAATCGTACCTCCTGTTTTTGAATTAGGGAAGCTCTGATTAAATCGGCAAGAGCTGGTGGCGAGGGATTTTGGCTCAGCCGAAAGTTCTGAAATTGAGGGAATACTTTGTGTATTTCCCAATTTCAGAACTGCACGGATGGGGCAAAAGACCCGCCACGTAAGCCGCAGACGATTTATTCAGAGATTCCTTAGTATATCAGACCGCTTTTGGATTTTCAATGGAATCCTCTCACCCTGTATGTGGGAATTCGTGGGAAAAAGGTTGCAAACAAAATCAGATTTTTGTATAATGGATTTCACGGGAGGAAGATAAAAATGGCCAAGCTTTATTTCAAATATGGTGCCATGGGTTCCAGCAAAACCGCCCAGGCACTGATTACCAAATACAACTATGAGGAAAACGACCTGTCCGTGTGGCTCTTAAAGCCCAGCGCCGACACCCGGGACGGGGAAACCATCCTGCGCAGCCGCATCGGCTTGGAGGCGGAGGTGGAGATCATCCCCCCGGAGACGGATGTTTTGCAGCTGTTCCGGGACACCCGACTGGGCAAATGCGACGTGATCATCGTGGACGAATGCCAGTTTTTGACCCAGCAGCAGATCGATCAGCTCCGCTCCATTGTGGATGAACACAACATCCCCGTCATGTGCTTCGGCCTGCGGACGGATTTCCAGACCAAGCTCTTCCCCGGCAGTCTGCGGCTCATGGAGGTGGCGGACACCATTCAGGAGATCAAAACCATCTGCGACTGCGGCGCCAAGGCCACGGTAAACGCCCGAATCGACAGCACCGGCCACATCGTCACCCAGGGCGCTCAGGTGGTTTTGGGAGGCAACGACAGCTATATCGCCATGTGCCACAAATGCTACGTCCGGGGCATCCGGGATCACCGGGTGATTAAGCTCCACGGACAGAAATAACCAGCAAAGGAGAAATCATTATGGAACTACAGGAAATCTTATCCAAATGCGACCACACCCTCTTGGCTCAGACCGCCACCTGGGCGGAAATCAAGGCCATCTGCGACGATGGGATGAAGTACCGCACCGCCTCGGTCTGCATTCCCGCCAGCTTTGTGAAGCAGGCCAAGGAGTATGTGGGTGAAAAGCTTCCCATCTGCACCGTCATCGGCTTCCCCAACGGCTACGACACCACCGCCGCCAAATGCTTCATGGCCTCCGACGCCGTGGACAATGGGGCCGACGAGGTGGACATGGTCATCAACATCGGCTGGGCCAAGGAAGGGAAATTTGACGCAGTGCGGGATGAAATCGCCGCTGTGAAGGCCGCCTGCAAGGGCAAGCTCCTGAAGGTCATTATTGAGACCTGTCTGCTCACCGACGAAGAGAAGATCGCCCTGTGCAAAGCCGTGTCCGATTCCGGCGCAGACTATATCAAAACCTCCACCGGCTTTTCCAAGGCGGGAGCCACCTTCGCCGATGTGGCGCTTTTTGCCCAGCATGTTGCCCCCCATGTGAAAATCAAAGCCGCCGGCGGCATTTCCAGCCTGGAGGACGCGGAGAAGTTCATCCAGCTGGGAGCTTCCCGACTGGGCACCTCCCGCATCGTCAAGCTGGCAAAGGCCATGGAGGCAGGAAAGGAAGCGGGGAACGACGGCTCCTACTAAATTGCCGCCAGCTCTCGTTGATGAAACGATATATTGTTGTTTGCAGAGTACCCTTGGCTCCCCCTCTGGGGGAGCTGCCGAGCGCCAGCGAGGCTGAGGGGGTGTCAAACGTTGGTTGCTGGTACGCTTTATTGGGCGCCACCTCTCCCGACCTTGCTGGCGCTCGGCCACCCTCCCCAGAGGGGAGGGCAAGGGCGCGCTAAACAACGATTTGTCCGAATACTGCGTTGGGTCAATCACCACATACTATTTATAAAGGAGGAATCACCTATGTTTCCAACTCCCACCCCTCATATTTCCGCAAAACCCGGCGACTTTGCAAAAACCGTGCTGATGCCGGGGGATCCCCTGCGCTCTAAATTCATTGCGGAAAACCTTCTGGAAAATCCTGTTCTCGTCAACAACGTCCGGGGCGTCCAGGGCTACACCGGCACCTACAAGGGCGTGAAGGTCTCCGTCATGGCCTCCGGCATGGGCATGCCCGCCATCGGCATCTACTCCCACGAGCTGTTCAACGGCTACGGCGTGGAGAACATCATCCGGGTGGGCTCCGCCGGTTCCATTCAGGAGCATGTGAAGCTCTATGATCTGGTCATTGGCCAGGGAGCCTGCACCGACTCCAATTTCGCCGCCCAGTTCCATCTGCCCGGCACCTTCGCCCCCATCGCCTCCTGGGAGCTGCTCACCGAAGCGGTAAAGGCCGCCGAAGCCCACGGGGCAAGATACCATGTGGGCAACCTGAATTCCTCCGACGTATTCTACGGCGACCACATCGGCGTGCCGGAGGGGCTGGACAGCGTGTACGGTCTGCAAAAAATGGGCGTGCTGGCCCTGGAAATGGAGGCCGCCGCATTGTATATGAACGCCGCCCGGTACGGCAAGCGGGCGCTGGCCATCTGCACCATCTCCGACTCCCTGGTCACCGGCGAGGAGACCAGCTCCGAAGAGCGGCAGACCGCCTTCACCACCATGATGAAGGTGGCCCTGGACGTGGCGGTAGCCATGGAAGGCAAATAAAGCCATGAAACGTATTTTCTTAATTGTGCTGGATTCCTTCGGCATCGGGGCAATGCCGGACTCCGAAAGCTTTGGGGATGTAGGAGTCAACACCCTGCGTTCCTGTGCCAGCTCTGCGAAACTGCGCATTCCCAACATGGTGGCGGCAGGTCTGGGGAATGTTGACGGGGTTGACTGTCTGCCCAAAACGGATTGCCCCCAGGGTGCGGTGGCGAGGCTCCGGGAGGCCTCCATGGGCAAGGACACCACCATCGGCCACTGGGAAATCTCTGGCCTCATCTCCCCCGCTCCCCTGCCCACCTATCCCCAGGGCTTCCCAAAAGAGGTGCTGGATGCTTTTGAAGCCGCCACCGGGCGGGGGGTGCTGTGCAATCTGCCCTACTCCGGCACCGATGTGATTCGGGACTACGGTGAGGAACAGAAGCGTACCGGCAAGTGGATCGTCTATACCTCCGCCGATTCGGTGTTCCAGGTAGCGGCTAACGAAAACTGGATTCCCCTGGAAGAACTGTACGACGCCTGCCGCAAAGCCAGAAAAATTCTTCAGGGCAAGCACGGCGTGGGCCGGGTGATTGCCAGGCCCTATGTGGGAGAGGACGCCGCCAGCTTCAAGCGCACCTCCAACCGCCACGATTTCTCCCTGGAGCCCCCGGGAAAGACCATGCTGGACGCCATCAAGGAGGCGGGGCTGGACTGTCTGGCGGTGGGAAAAATCCACGACATTTTCGCGGGTCGTGGGGACACGGAACATGTGTTCAACCAGTCCAACGCCGATGGGATGCAGCACACTCTGGACTATGCCAAGCGGGATTTCCACGGCCTGTGCTTTGTGAATCTGGTGGACTTTGACATGCAGTTCGGCCACCGGCGGGATATTGACGGCTATGCAAAGGCCCTGACAGAATTCGATGGCTGGCTGGGGGATTTTCTGCCCACGCTGGGCTCCGAAGATGTGGTGATGATCACCGCCGACCACGGCTGTGACCCGGCCTACACCGCCACCACCGACCACACCAGAGAATTCGTGCCCCTGCTGGTTCTGGGGCAAGGGGTGAAGCCTGTGAACCTGGGCACCAGAGCGAGCTTCGCCGACATTGCCGCCACGGTGACGGAGCTGCTGGGAGTCCCCTTCGAGACACCCGGCAAGAGCTTCGCTTCGGAAATCCTGTAAGGAGGAATGACCATGGAAAAACTGGCTGAGCTTGCCATCGAAGCCATGAACCACGCCTATGTGCCCTATTCCGGCTACAAGGTCGGTGCGGCGCTGCTGTGTGCCGATGGGACGGTATACCAGGGCTGCAACATTGAAAACGCCTCCTACACCCCCACGGTCTGCGCCGAGCGGACGGCCTTTTTCAAGGCGGTGTATGACGGCCACCGGGAGTTCACCGCCATTGCCGTCTGCGGCGGAAAGGATGGGGTGATCACCGGCCCCTTCCCCCCCTGCGGTGTCTGCCGCCAGGTGATGCGGGAATTCTGCGGAGACGATTTCATCATCTACCTGGTGGGTGCGGAGGGCAGCATCGAAGCCCTGACCCTGGCCCAGCTGCTTCCCCACAGTTTCTGCGCAAAAGAGCACATGAACTAAAAGATGCCCCGGCTGCTTTTCGTGCAGCCGGGGCTTTATCATTGTGATTAAAAGGTGGCAACGTCGGGGTCGGCGGGGGGTACGTTGCGGACAACCTCGGTGGCGGTGAGCACCGGGCCCAGGTCGCCCTTGTACAGGGGGTGCTTTTCGGCGGAGATGGTGGCAGTCACCTGAACCCAGCCCCGGGATTCCAGGGTCTTGGCATCCTGGTAACGGCAGGGGATGCCGCAGAACTGGATGTCCTCCACGCAGCAGGTCATCACGAACCGGCCGGGGGCGAACATGCCCTCCTTCTGGCGGCGCAGCATGGCCACCTGGGCCTTGAAGGTCACGGTTTTGCCGGTGTATTTCTCCGGCTCCTCGGTGATGTCCCGGTACCAGAGGGCGAAATCCTCGTCCTTGATCTGAATCACGGGAGCGTTGATGTCGAAGGGCAGGGGGTCCACCACATCATCAAACTGGGTGGTGCCGTCGGTGTAGTCATACAGAATGTCGATGCGGCGGTTGGCGGCCCGGGCCAGCTTGTGGAAGGGCATGGTATCCTGGCCGGGGGTGAGCCGGTTGAACACCACCATCTGGGCCCCCACCAGCTTGTCCATCACCAGATTGCGCATATTGGAATTATAGGCCATGAAGGTGGTGGAGTCGGCGAACATGACCTCCTGGGCGATGGCCCAGCTCTGGGGGAAGCGGTTGTACAGGTCGGCAACCAGCTGCATGCCGTTCAGCTCCGCCACCACCCGCTCGGCCCGGTACTTCTTCTGCAGGGCCAGCAGCTGCTCTTCCGTGACGGTTTCCTGATCCAGCACCTCCAGATACACGTTCTTCTGGGGATAGGTGGAAAGGTCGTATTCCTCCTCCCCTTCCTCGAAAATCAGTACCAGGGTGCGCTCCCCGGCGTTGAAACGGGGGTCTTCCAGGGTCTCCTGGATGAATTTGGTCTTGCCGGCATCCAGGAAGCCGGTAAAGGCATAGACGGGAATCTGCTGCATGGCTTACACTCCAAACAGCCCGGCAATGGCGGCCTCGTCCAGCTTGGAGCCAATGACGCAGAGCTTGCCGGTGATGTCCGCGGAGCCGGTGCGGATGTTGGCTTCCTCAGGCACATAGTCAAAGTGAATCCAACTGCCGTCCACCCCGGGCAGGATGCCCTTCGCCCGGAGGATCATTCCGTATTTCTCGGTGTCCAGCGCCTTCAAAGCGGCCTCCACCGTGGCCTTGTCGAACTTCTTGGAGGTCTCTACGCCCCAGGAGGTGAACACCTCGTCGGCATGGTGGTGATGATGGTGATGCTCATGGTCGTGGCAGCAGTGTTCGTCATGGTCGTGGTGGTGTTCGTGTTCCTCATGATCGTGGTCATGGCAGCAGCAATGCTCGTCATGGTCATGATGATGCTCATCGTGGTCATGATGGTGGTGGTGATGCTCATGCTCCTCATCTTCATCATCGTGATGATGGTGGTGATGGTGCTCGTCCTCATCCTCGTCGTGGTGATGGTGGCAGCAGCAGTCATCATCCTCTTCCTCCAGCCGCTCCTGCTCCAGCTTGGCAAGCTCAGAGGCCAGTGATGCCTTGCCCTCCATGGCCTCGATCAGCTGCGCACCGGTCAGGTCATTCCAGGGGGTGGTGACGATGGAAGCCACCTGGTTATGCTCCCGCAGCAGCTCCACGGCAGTGTCCAGCTTGAACTGGTTGATGGAATCGGTACGGGACAGGATGATGGTGGAGGCGGTTTCGATTTGGTTGTTATAGAACTCGCCGAAGTTCTTCATATACACCTTGACCTTGCCCGCGTCCACCACAGCCACGGTATAGCCCAGGGTCACTTCATCGCCGGTCACCTTGTTCACCGCGCCGATGACGTCGGACAGCTTGCCCACGCCGGAGGGCTCGATGATGATGCGGTCAGGATGGTAGTCGGCAATCACCTTTTCCAGGGCCTTGCCGAAGTCGCCCACCAGGGAGCAGCAGATGCAGCCGGAGTTCATCTCGGTGATGTTGATGCCCGCGTCCTGCAAAAAGCCGCCGTCGATGCCGATCTCGCCGAATTCATTCTCGATCAGCACCAGCTTCTGGCCCTTGTAGCCCTCGGCAATCAGCTTTTTGATCAGCGTGGTCTTGCCGGCACCCAGGAAGCCGGAATAAATGTCTACTTTGGTCATGAAAATGCACCTTCTCCTAAAAATTCTCTATTGTTTATTATACCACCATCTGTCAACCATTGCCAGACTATTTTTATTGCCGAACTGTAAATTATTCCCTGCCGGTGATTCCGCTTTTGTCATCAGCCCAGGAAAATGTTGTTTGTACAGGCCTTCGTAGGGCGGGGTCATGACCCCGCCGACCACGTTGTGGCTTGGAACATATCCCATTCAACGAAAGCACCCAGAAATCGTTACCGATCGGCGGGGTCATGACCCCGCCCTACGAAGCGATAAACAACAATTCTCCAAGGGGAATCACGCAGGGAGCATTTCTATTTCTCTGTGGGCATGGTGCGCAGGACGTGGAGCTGGATGGGGACGGCGCAGAGGAAGGTAATGGCATCGGCCACGGGCTGGGTCAGCTGGATGCCGGTGAAGCCCAGCCAGGCATTCAGCACCCACACCAGGGGGATGAAGAGCAGGCCCTGCCGGGCAATGGACAGGAAGGTGGCAGGGACGGTTTTGCCCATAGACTGCTGCATCATATTACTCATGACCACCCAGCCATGGAGACAGAAGGTCAGGCACTGATACCGCAGAGCCGCCGCACCATAGGCCGCCACCTGGGCATCGTCCCGGAACAGCCGAATGAGATTGGGTGCAAAGGCATAGCCCAGGGCAGCAATCACCACCAGCGCAATGGTGGACACCTTGATGCAGAACCAGAAGCCCCGGCGCACCCGGGAATAGAGCCCCGCCCCGTAATTAAAGCCGCAGACCGGCTGGAAGCCCTGGCCAAAGCCCAGCATGGCGGAGGCGCCGAACATGGTGATGCGCTGCACCACGCCCATTGCCGCAATGGCGGCGTCTCCGTAGGCCATGGCGGCGTTGTTCAGGCAGATGGTTGCCACGGAGGCCAGACTCTGCCGGGCCAGAGAGGGAATGCCGCCCTTGAAAATCCACAGATAGTAATGGCCGCTGAACCGGAAATTCCGAAGCTTCAGCCGGATATTGCCCCCCTTCCGGGTGCCGAGGAGCAGCAGGCAGAAGCTGAGCAGCTGGCTCAGGATGGTGGCCCAGCCCGCACCGGCCACCCCCAGCTTGCAGCCGAAAATCAGAATGGGGTCCAGCACGATGTTCACCAGGGCCCCGGTGACGATGCCCACCATGGCATAGCTGGCACTGCCCTGGAATCTGAGCTGATTATTCAGCACGAAGGAGGCGCACATCCAGGGAGCGCCCAGCAGAATCACCTGCAAATAGGCCTCGGTATAGGGCATGATCGTCTCCGTGGAGCCCAGGAACAGCGCCAGGGGTTTCAGGAAAATCTGACCCAGAATACAAATCAGCAGGCCCGTTGCCAAAGCGGAGAAGAAGCCGGTGGATGCCATCTGGGAGGCCTCGTCATAGTGCTTTTTGCCCAGCTCCCGGGAGATGTAATTGCCGCTGCCCTGTCCGAAGAAAAAGCCCACGGCCTGAATCACCGCCATCACGGAGAACACCACGCCCACCGCGCCGGTGGCGGCATTGCTTTTCAGCATGCCGACGAAATAGGTGTCCGCCATGTTGTAAAAGGCCGTCACCAGCATGCTCACGATGCAGGGCACCGCCAAACGGCAGATCAGCTTTTCCACCGGGGGTGTGGTCATTTTGATATATTTTTCTTCCTGTGCGTCCATATGCATCCTCTTTTTCTTTCTCATTCGCTTCTGTCAGCAAATTGTTGTTTGCTGCACCCTTGCCCTCCCCTCTGGGGAGGGTGGCCGAGCGCCAGCGAGGTCGGGAG
>CAMCKD010000008.1 GCA_945875335.1 uncultured Clostridia bacterium
GTTCCAAACCGCAACCTGGTCGGCGGGGTCATGACCCCGCCCTACGAAAACGTATGGTTTTGGGATTAACACGCTACTACAATGGCTGGTGCGATAAGGGAACACTTAGCTGAGTTAAACGATAAGCACTTTTCACAAATCCCATTGTTTACAAAGGAGC
This sequence comes from uncultured Clostridia bacterium, assembly GCA_945875335.1. Classification (GTDB taxonomy): domain Bacteria; phylum Bacillota; class Clostridia; order Oscillospirales; family Oscillospiraceae; genus Faecousia. The sequence goes on from CAMCKD010000008.1 coordinate 161, forward strand.
ATCAAAAACCATGAACATAGAACTGAACGCCCTGCTGGAAAAAATCACACCGCCGGATGGCGCTGCCATGGAGGCGGCCAGAGTTCGGCAGAACCAGCTTGCAAAGCCCCCGGAGAGTCTGGGTCGGCTGGAGGAGCTGTCCATCCAGCTTGCGGGCATCACCGGGAAGGTTCATAACAAAATGGAGAATCCCCATCTTCTGGTATTTGCGGCAGACAACGGCGTGGTGGAGGAAGGGGTTTCCAGTGCCCCCCAGTCCGTGACCCTGATGCAGACCATCAACCTGACCCGGGCGAAAACCGGCGCTTCCACCCTGTGCAAGGAATTCGGCGTGGGCATCACCGTGTGTGATGTGGGTGTGAATGCGGTGATTCATGACAAGGCGGTGCTGAACCGGAAAATCGCCTTTGGCACCAACAATATGGTCAAGGGCCCGTCCATGACGAGGCAGCAGGCCATCACCGCCATCCTCACGGGAGCGGGCCTGGCCATCAACACCCAGGCGGACGGCATCGGCATCGGCGAAATGGGCATCGGCAACACCACCACCTCCTCCGCGGTGCTCTCCGTGCTGCTGGATGCCGACGTTGAAACCGTCACCGGCAGAGGCGGCGGCATCACCGACGAGGCATTCCTTGTGAAAAAGGACGCCATCCGTCGTGCAATCGAATTGAACCAGCCGGACAAAAACGATGTTGTAGACGTGCTTTCCAAGGTGGGCGGCTTTGACCTTGCTGCCATGTGCGGCGGCTTCCTGGGCGCGGCGGCTACCAAGCGCCCGGTGGTTATCGACGGGTTCATCTCCGCCGTGGCCGCATTGTGCGCGGTGCGGCTGAATCCCCTGGTGCGGCATTATCTGGTGCCCAGCCATGCCTCCTTTGAAATCGGCTACAAGCTTGCCATGGAGGCCATGGATTTGCAGCCCATTTTCCTGCTGGGGATGCGGCTGGGCGAGGGCAGCGGCTGTCCCCTGGCCTTCCAGGTGCTCCGGGCCGCCTGCTCCATCATCAACGACATGGCCACCTTTGAACAGGCGGGCATTGACGACGGCTATCTGGAAGAAATCCGGGAGGGCGACAAGTTCACCGTGGAGGCCAATTCATGATCGTTTTCATCACCGGCGGAGCCAAAAACGGCAAGTCTTCCTTCGCCCAGCGCCTGGCGGTGGAGCTTTCCAGGGGCGGCAATCGGTACTACATCGCCACCATGATTCCCGTGGATGAGGAAGACCGGGAGCGGATCCGCCGCCATATCGCCGACCGGGCGGGGCTGGGCTTTCAAACTGTGGAATGCGGACGGGACATTCTCACCTGTCTGTCCCAGGTGGACAAATCCGGCAGCTTTCTATTGGACAGCGCCACTGCCCTGCTGATGAATGAGCTGTTCCTGCCCCCGGACTATTCCCTGAACCCGGAGGCCGGAGAGAAATGCGCCCGGGAGCTGGTGGAGTTTGCCCAGTCAGTTGAAAACATCGTGGTGGTCAGCGACTACATCTATTCCGACGCGGCCATTTATGATGAGGTCACCGAAACCTACCGCAGGGCCCTGGCTTTCATTGACCAGCAGCTGGCGGCAGTCAGCGATGTGGTGTTGGAGCTTTCCGCCGGAAACATCATCGTCCACAAGGGGGATTTTCAGCCATGAAGCTTTGGTTCTACGCTTTGGGCATGTGCCAATCCATGTTCTGTGCCCTCCCCTTCCCCTGGCACGGCTGGGAGGAAAAGGCCAGAGACCGGATGCTGCTGTGCCTGCCTTTGATTGGGCTGGAAATCGGCCTGATCTGGCGGGGCCTCGTGTGGGTCTGCGACTGGCTTGCCCTGCCCCAGGCCATCCGGGCGGTGGTGATGTGCGCTGCCCCCTACCTGCTCACCGGCTTTATGCATCTGGACGGGCTGATGGATGTGACGGATGCCGTCCGCTCCTACCGCAGCTTAGAGCGCCGCCGGGAGATTTTGAAGGATTCCCATGTGGGCAGCTTTGCGGTCATCGGCCTGGCGCTGGTGCTGCTTGGCCAGTTCGCCGCCGCCATCAGCCTGTCCCCCGGCATGGAGCTGGGAGCGCTGATTCTAATTCCCGTGGTGAGCCGGTGCTGCAGCGTGCTGGCCATCCAGCTGCTGCCCCCCATGGAAACCAGCCAGTATGCCAAACGGCAGCCCCATGTGGCCCTCCCCCTGTGCATGCTGCTTCTGGCCATTGGCTGGGGCTTCTGGATGGGCACCGAATGCGGCCTGACGCTGCTTTTCTGCCTGGCCGGGTTCTCCCTGGCGCTGCTGCGAGCCTACCGCTCTTTGAAGGGCATGAACGGGGATATCTCCGGCTACTGCCTGACCATCGGAGAACTGACCGCTCTTGCCGCCCTGGCAATCCTGTATCGATAAGGAGGAAACCCATGAAGCTGATCATCGGCGGCGCCTATCAGGGCAAGCGGGAGTTTGCCAAAGCCGCCTTTCAATTGAAAGAAGCCGATATTTTCACCTGCACCGGCGAACACATCGACTTCTCCGCCCCCTGTATTGACAAAATTGAAGCATTCACTCTTGCCTGTGTCCGCTCCGGGAAAGACCCCCTGGCGATTTTCCAGGAGCATCAACCCCTGTGGGCCGATTCTGTGCTGATCTGCCAGGATATTTTCTGCGGCGTGGTGCCCATGGAGGCAGACCTGCGGCAGTGGCGGCAGGTGACAGGGCAGCTTTGCCAGTATCTGACAAAGAATGCCCAGCAGGTCAGCCGGATTTTCTGCGGCTTGGAGCAGCGGCTGAAATGAACGAGTTGTATTTGATTCGCCACGGCCAGACCCTGGCCAATGAACGCCATCTCTACTGCGGCAGCACCGACCTGCCCCTGTCTCCTCTTGGACAGCAGGAGCTCCGGCAGCTAAACTACCATCTGCCTCCGGCCCGGTTCCTCACCAGCGGAATGCAGCGCACGGAGCAGACCCTGACCCTGCTGTTTGGGGACGTACCCCACGAAGTGGAACCCGAATTCCGGGAAATCGACTTTGGCCGCTTTGAGCTGCACTCCTACGAGGAATTGAAGGACGACCCCGATTACCAGGCCTGGATTTCCGGGGACAACCACCGCAACATCCCTCCCGGAGGCGAAAGCGGGGAACAGATGCAAGCCCGGGTGCTTCGGGCCCTGCACCGTTTGGAAGCAGAAGACACCCCCACCGTGCTGATCACCCACGGGGGAGTCATCGCCTGTATTATGGAGCAGCTTTTCCCCGAAGAAGGCAAAAACCTCTACCAATGGCAACCCAAGCCCGGCCACGGCTACGCAGTGCAGGAGGGGAAATACAGGCCGCTTCCATAAATCGCCGTAGAACAAACGGGACTTCCATCACGTTTTTGGAAGTCCCGTTTTTTGTGTTTCTATAGGAGGATTTTACAACAAAGCATGCTGAAAAATTGTTGTTTATAGGGATGCCCTTGGCTCCCCCTCTGGGGGAGCTGCCGAAGTAGCGCACACTGGGGCTGAGGGGGTGTCAAACGTTGGTTGCTGGTACGCCTTAACCGACGACACCTCTCCCGACCTCGCTGGCGCTCGGCCACCCTCCCCAGAGGGGAAGGCAAGGGTTCATCAAACAACAATTTACCTGTTTTGCCGAGCTTAGCATAAGCACAAACGTTAAACGGCATGGCCGCTCAGTGCGGTCATGCCGTCGTTTTATTGGATTCTGTCGCAGCGGATGGCAATGCGGGTTTGGCCGTTGGTGTCGCAGGTGAAGAGGGTCAAATCCCAGTCGCCTTTGATCATTTTTTCCACATCGTTGGAGCCCACGGTATCGAAGGAGGACACGGCGTAGCGGAACAGGTTCCCCTCGGCGTCGGTGAACTGGATTTCCGTGCCGATGGGGACGTATTTCAGGGGGGTAAAATGGTGGGCATAGTTGTGGGCGCAGACCACCAGGTCATCCTGATAGAGGTTTCCGGCAAAACGGCAGGGGGAGATTTTCAGCCGGTCATAGTCCCACTGATCCATCACCGGAAGAGACAGCTCCAGGGACGGCACTTCCAGCATGCCGATGTACTGATACCCCTCCCATTCCACCGTGGGCATTTCTTTATCCAGCGGAAGCGTGAGCTTATCCGGCTCCTGGGTTTCCTCCGGCGGTGATGCCTCAGTCCCCTCCGTCGGTTGCTCCGTTGGTTCCGCCTGGGTTTCCGTCTGGGTCGGCTCCTGGGGTTCTGTTGGGGTGGGCTCCTGCGTCTGTGCAGGAATCATGGTTTTCAGGGCCTGGACAGTGGTCTGTGCCGCCACGTCCGCCCGGTGGGCATCCCAGAGATTATAAATCGTGAGCAAAAGGGCTGCCGCCAAAAACAGCAGCCCGATTGCGATGAAAACGGAACCCTTTTTACGCATGGTCATTCCTTCTCCGCAGCAGCCCCAGGCAGATGAAGACCAAGCCTGTCAGCGCCAGAGCGGACACGGGCCACCAGAGCTGGCCGGTTTGGGGAATCTTCTTCCAGGTGTTGGTAATGATGAAGGTATTGCCCTCCCGGGTAATGGTGGTGGTGTAGCGGGGGCTTGGATCCTCGGTGACATACCAGTTGTCCGGTGGCAGGTTCTCCCACATGTATGACCAGTTGTTGGTGTAGTTCAGCACCACGGGATTCCCATAAATCTTGCCGTCGTGCATCAGCCGAACCGTGATGCCCGTGGGGCGGTAGATGACGATGTCCCCCACCCAGCGCTTGACCACGGAGATTTCCATATCCATTTCCTTTTTCCCGGAAACGGAAACATCCCAAAGGAACTGCTCAGCATCATCCTTTTGGGGGACGGACAGCAGGAAGGGGGTGGGCCAATAGCGGACGCCATCCAGCTCCGAGGGGTCGCCCAGCACCAGATACACCGCCATGGGCAAATCCCGGAAAACGGCCTTTCCATCGGCGACGGTGGCGCTGGCGAGTTTCTCTCCCACGCCGCCTCTTCTGATCATATCCGCCATGGTGGACGCGGCAGCGGCATAATCGGAGGTATCCACATATTTGAAAGCCGTATCCATCACGATTTCACCGTTTTTCAGACTTCCTACGGAGTAGATATGAAAAACGGTACCATCCACCGGGTAGGAAACCGCGAGGGTGCCAACTTCTTCGGCATCAGCGCTTGCAAAAGACAGGCACACCAGCAGGACCGCCAGCAGCATAGCCGTCACGCGGCAAGCCAAGACCTTGGTTTTCAAGACACACACTTCCTTTACCTTGATTTGGGCCTCTTTTTGGAGGTAAGCAGCAGAATCAGCAGCAACAGCAGCAGCATGGGAGCCGCCACCACAGGTGCCACCAGGGTGGGGTCGATTTGCACCGCGTCGGCGGGAACACGGATGGTTTTTGCCTGTTTGGCGGTTTCGATCCGATGGCCCCGCACCAGCAGCCGGTGGGAGTTGATGCCGTAGGGGGTGCAGGTGACCAGGGTGACCAGGTCCTCCCCCGGGATGATTTCCAGAGAAGAAAGGTCGTAGGGCTCCACGATGAGGATTTGATCCACCTCGTAGGTCAGCACCTCGTCCAGCACATTCAGCAGGAAGGTATCCCCCACCACCAGCTTGTCCAGGTCGGTGAACAGCCGGGCGGAGGGGAGCCCCCGGTGGCCGGAGAGGACACTGTGGGTACTCTCGCCGCCGATGGGCAGGGAGGAACCGGGGATGTGGCCCACGGCGATTTGGAGCACACCCTCCTCCACCCCGTGGTAGATGGGAAGGCTCACCTTGATTTTGGGGATCTCAATGGAGCACATGATGCCGGTGCCGGAGACATCCAGAATGGAGGCATAGTGGTCGAGGGCCTCCTCCGAGAGCAGCCATTCCGCCTTTTCCTGCTGGGACAGCTCCTGGTTGTACGCCCGGGCGCGTTCCAGCAGCTGGGAATAATCGGAATTTTCGATTTGAGTCACGCTTTCCACATAGGTTGCAATGGCCCGGGACTGGTGGAGGGAATTCCAGTAGTCGCTGACAGTGGGGTACAGCAGTAAGCAAAGCCCGATGATAAGTGCCAGAACCAGAAGGATCGTGGACAGATTCTTTTTTAACCAATGCATGGGGCGCTCCTTACCAATGTCCCCCCTCCGCTCCCCCTCCCCGCAGTGGGGAGGGAAGAGAAACGGGGGAAAAATTACTCGATGGCGTTCATTCGCTTTTTGGAAACCAGCAGCACGACCGCGCCGATGACCAGGATGGAGCCGAGAACATAGAACACAGTGGTGCCGATGCCGCCGGTCTCAGGGAGGGTGTTGCCCTTGTTGTTGGCGATGGTGATGGAAGCAATGCCGGTAGAGGTATCGCCAGTGCCGTTTGTTTCATCTGCTTTGACAGACAAGCCAGTCAGCGCATCACTGGCAGTACCGCCCCAGGTTTGTCCATTGGCAGTTGCTGCGGTGATAACCACGGTAATATCCTGGCTCAGCAGATTATAGCCAGCAGGGGCCACAATTTCTCTGAGCTTGTAGGTGCCGGCATCCAAACCGGTGACGCTGAACAGGCCGGTGGATTCAGCGGAGGTCAGCACGGTGTTAGTTGTCCAAGCGGTCGCAGGAATCTTGCCATCCACAGCATCAGGCAAATTAGTCCAACCATCGAATTTACCGCCGCTAATCTTTGCAACCTGATTTCCATCAGAATTCAGCAGAACGAACTTGGCATCCTTGAGCTTTGTCTCGGTATTCTGTCCGTCAACCTTGGTGGTGTTCAACTGGTAAGTAAAGACGATTACCCTATCCTGGGGAGTCTTGCCGGTATTGTCGGTGTCACCGGCGGCGCTCTGGTTCGGCTTGTTGGAGTATTCCAGATATACAGTGTTGGGATTGCCATCCAGGCCGATGACAGCGCCAGTGTTCAGGGTAGCGGTGTACTCCACGATGATGTATTTCCCCTGGGTAACACCGGAGACAGTTTTCAAATCATCAAAGGAGACAGTAAAGGACTCACCTGCCGCAGGAGTGCCTCGGGTCCATCCGGTGGTAATCTCAGCCTTGTCAGTTCCTGCTTTATCAGAAGCCACATAAACCTTGATGCTGCCCTCATTCAGGGTCAAACCAGCGGAAAGGGTATCGTGGAAGATATACTTGTAGGTGTCATACCGGCTCATATCGGGCACCAAGCCAATTAGATGGAAGGGAACAGCCTCGCCTATGTTGTAATCCGCAACATCATTGTAGCCAGTGCCGTAACCGCCGTCTTGATTGTACTTGTCATCCTCCAAGACTTTCTTCTCCACGGAAGGAGCAGCGGTTTTAACATCAATTCTGATATCGCCAACCACCTGGAGCAGAGAGGCGTTGTATGCACCGCCTTCGCCTACATCGTTAGTGGTATCGACAATCAGATAGTAGCCGCCTGGCAAATCGGTAGTACCAACAGTCAGTGCCGTTCCAGTGCCGGTTTTATTGGCATGGGCCAGCTTGGCAAACGCATTGGCAAGTCCGCCATTCGTATTATTATCGGTCAGTACTTTTGCCACGGCGGCAGCGTCCGCGCAGGTGCTAAAGAAGCTGCCATAGGTGGTATCAGCCTTCAATGCAGCAAGGAAGGCATCGCTGTCAATGCCGCTGCCCCATACAACATTCTGCAAAGCGCCTTCAGATTCATTGCCAGCGAAAATCTGATATGCTGTGAAGCTGTGTCCGCTCAGAATACCATCGCTGGGAATGGTAACTGTCGCCGCCAAAGCGTTAGGCACCATAGCCAGGATCATCATGGCGACGAGCAGGAAAGCCAGGAGCTTTTTTGTTGATTTCATTTCGTCATTCCTTTCTGGTTTGAATGATTCGCTGTGGTAAATTTTTGAGAATTGGCCGGGGGCCAGCAAAGCTTCCGGGTTGGAGGTCTGTTTCTTCACTGGCTCCCCAAGGACACGGGGCGCTTTTTCATCCATCAGCGTTCCCCCTTCCTGCGCTTTTTCACCAGGCCAAGGCAAGCCCCAATGGATACAGCCAGCCCCGCCACGGTGAACATCCCCGTCCCCGCCCCGCCAGTATTGGGGAGGGTGTAGGTTGGGTTGTCCAAGACCTTGTTGGTAACCGTAATCGTGCCTTGCTGGATGCCTTCATTATTTTCATAGGAGGCCTGGAAATTTGCATTCGGTTCCTCTACCACATAATAGTAGTAGCTGACGGTATTGCCATTTTTGTCCGAACCGGTCAGGGGCAGATCGGTGAAGGTGTGAGTCCAGTTGTTTGTGTTATCCAAAGTGACGGTTTTCACCAGCGTACCTTCAGGTACAGCAGGCGTGCTCCCCTGGGTTGTCTTCTGATAGAGGGAAACAGAAACCGAACCGCCCGGATTTGTCAGAGCAGCTCCATTTTTGTCCTGCCACTGCTTGTCCACCTGGATGGAGGTCGTGGGGGCTTTGGTGTTCGTGACGATGATGGAATTGCCGATTTTGTTCAAATCAATGGCATTTGTCAGCGAGAAGCCCTCAGGTACGGCCATCGTTTTGCTCCCGGAGAAGTAGAAATAGTATTCTGAAACGGGTGTCTGTAGTAAATAGCCGAAAGGCGCTTTTGTTTCCACCATTTTATAGAGGACGTCGGTTTCATAAACACGCTGCTGCTTTGCCGCGTCCCCCTGTACGATGGTAATCGCACCATTCTTGTCTGTCGTGTCCGTCCATTTGTACTCCCAACTGCCAGTTGTCACTCCCTCAGTTGTCGTCACACGATAGGCAGAGATTGAGAACTTCGCTCCTTCCAAGTACAGACCGTTGTTCGTCGCGTCGACCTTCGTAAGCGTCAGGAGGGAAGAGGAAGAAGTGATGCCGCCAATGGTGGACTGGTTCTGCCATTTTTGGGCTTCATCTGATTGTACAATGTCTTGATACCCCGTCCCCTGAAGCGTTGCCGTGTTGCTCACACCCAGAATAAACGTAACTCCATCCGGCGCATCGGAGGACACATTATAGGTGTACTTCAACACAAGCGGAGTCTCATCAGGAATCGTCACGGTCAATGTATTCTTTGCCCGAAAACTGTTATCTTGGGTAGCATACGTCCAAAGCCAATCCGAGCCGGCGACTTTCTGATCATTTTTGACACCATCGTAGTGCGTCAACTGAACACTGCCCGGATCCAGAGAGATCTTGAGATTGACATGCTGCCCACCGGGCCATAGCTGCATGTTGTACTCCAATACATCAACCAGTTCCTGTTTTTTACTTTCTGGATTTGAATCCAAATCTTTTCCATCGGGATTGATGATGATTGTGTAGGTCAGATAACGTGCATCGTTGTCCCACTGGCCGGTCTTGCTCACAGCCTTCGTTTGCGGGGCCTGATAAGTCCAGTTCTGGGTCTGGCTGGAAGAGCCGATGTCCGTATCATCCAGCTGCATTGTAACGTTGTTGGTCAGTTCCTTGGTGCCGGTCACGTTCTGTGCATCCGTAACACTGCAATTGAACGTGAGGTTGAATTCCATTCCGTCAGAAAGACGCTGTCCCGAATCCTTATGGGAGATGTCCAGCCTAATCGTACCATTCTCATAACTGCCGGAAACGGCATAGGTGTTGGTATTGTCCATGCCGGAAATCTTGCCGTCGTTCCCAATGGTCAATTCAACCGCCGTGTTGTTCCAGGAGGCCAAGAGCAGGCTGTCCAGGGTCACACCCTGGGGGAGGGTGTCCACAAGGGTGAGCTTCTGATTGTTGGCTCCCGCTTTTGCCTTCACCTTCCAGGTTAAGCTGCCTGGGCTGCTGACAGTGGAGGGACCAGTCTGTCCGTCGCCGTCGGTTTTTTGGACGCTGGGCTTATAGTAGGTATACTGTGCACTACTCTGTCTTCTGTCCGCATCAACCATATTATAAAACGTGATTTGGTCACTTGCCGCGGTGGAGAGATCGGCAGTCGTGGAGTAGGTGAATGTCAGCTTGGTGGCGCCCTCCGGGGGAATCAAGTCTTCTGCAAGCGTGATGGTAAAGCCCTGATATCCCTCTCCTCCGCTGGTAAACACAATAGCATCAGACAACGAGACCGTTCCCTTGGGAACTCCCGTATCATCCGTCCAGGTCATTTGGGCGATTTTCTGGGCTTCGGTCATCCACTGGGCTGCACCGGAATTGCCCCACTGGTTTTTGGTAACATCATCCGTAATGATCGTCCCCTTGGCCAGTCCGCCCTCGGGAACGGTCAGGGTCACGGTCCAGGGAATGGTGAGGGTATTGCCATCCACTGTCCCCTGCCCCGCAGTCTTAGCGATTTGGCCGGAACCGGGAACTGTAACGTCTGCGGTTTTTGGAATCTTCTTGCCATTCACGGTGAGCTTTGCCTCATTATGAACGATCCTGTTGCTCCACTGTTGGAGATGATTTGTGGAGTAGGTGATGATGTACTGATTGGTGTTGACCGTGGTTTCTCCAATGGCATTGAAGATGATTTTGGTTACATATCCATTTTCATCTTGCTGGATTGTGATTTCTCCATCCGAAACGCTGGCATTGTTCTGGTCCACAATACTGATTTGGTCAGCCTTCAATGTACTCAGCATTTCATCCGTGAGTTCTGCTCCGGCGATGTCCTTATGGTTGTCGTTGACCGTAACCGTCCAGTTGATTTTCTTGTTATAGGAGTCGTAATCACTGCCGGTCTTGGTAATGTTCGCATCTTCGAATTGAATTGTTTTTTCTGCGGGAACAGGCAGTCCCACGACTCCCTCACGAGGAGTAAGGAGGGCTCGATTGGTCACAGGAGGAACCGGCGAACCACCCTCAGCTGTTGGGGCATCCGTTGAATACATGATGGTATATTTCGTCCGATTTTCCCCTCCCTCAGCGGGAGCGTGGAAGGTGATTCCGGTGATCTTTCCATCAACCTGGACGAAATCATAGCCTGTATTCGGTTCGATGGTGAGAGCACCTTGATCCAGTTTGGTGAACACATCATCCGTCAGTGTTGCGCCTGCAATGTCCAGTTCTCCTGCATTGACGGTGATGACCCAGTCCAGCTTTTTCGTTACGGGGTTCTGACCACCATCCTTACTAAGCTGAACGCCGCTGACGGTCACAGTGGCGTCGGCTTCCTTCTTATCGTTTGGATTGTCCTTGTCGGGAACCAAAGTTGCTTTGTTCGTCTTTGTCGTTCCATTCCAGGTTTCCGTATACGGAGTATAATAGGTAATGGTATAGGTGTTTTTGTTCACGCCGTTTTCGACCGGGATAAAGGTTATCTTTCCATTGGCAGCGTCAACGTTGATATTATTCTTTGGGTCGATGATAATATCCTGCGAAGAATCCTGAACCTCTTTCAGCATATCATCCGTGAACTCTGCTTTAGAAAGATCCTGTTCGTTGGTATTCAGCGTGACCGTCCACTTGAGATATTTTCCCTCTTTGTCCGAAGCGATTTCGCCATTCTTGGTGACGGTATAGGAAAAATCCTTACTGATGTTGGTGGACGTATTCGCGGAGTCGGTAACGGTCTGCCCCTTATTCGCATCTGTTGCAGTGACGGAGACTGTGTTTTTGGGGGAAATCTGCGCCACCGCCTGGTCCGTGATGGGGTAGAAATAGGTGATTCGGTAGACTTCACCGGCAATACATGGGGTATTATTACCATCCACTGCTTCCCGAGCGCTCAGCCCGGGCAGAGACATGCTCAGTGTCCCGCCGCTGTTAGAATGCGGCACATCCGATACAGAAGTCCAGTCATTTAAATCCTGACTCCAGCCGGAATAGTAATTCGTCGTTCCCTTCTCAACAGAAATCGTCGGATCTCCCAATGTCAGGCCAGTAATGTCTGTCATGGTGTCCGCCAGGCTGATGGGGTTCGGAGTGCCTTTGGTGGTACGGACATAAACTGTATAGGTCAGCTTGTCCTCCTGCTGCTGCCAACCTCCTGCTTTGCTGACATCAATGTTGTAGTTCTCTGTGGTGGTTTTATCCGGGTATTCAACAGGAAGGGAAATCGGCAGCTCGTAGCCGCTCTCGCCGAATTTGAGCTTATCTCCATTCCTGTCAGACGCCGAGAACTCATATGCATAGTTAATATAGCCCTCAACGGACTTATCCGTGCCAACGGCCACATTCTTTTGCACATAGTCTTCCGTAAATGATGCATGAACCGTATAGGTGTTATCAGCGTTTTTGACAAAACTGTAGGTACCAGCCGGTTTACCGGCCTTATCTTTCAGCGTCTGATTCTTATTCAACAACCCATCCGGGATGATAACCCCCTTAGGATAGGTGTATGTATAGTCCGTATTGGGCAATACTGCTTTTTCGCTCTCTTTTCCGGGGAAAGAGAAGGTGATTTGCACAAATGCAGAAAAGGTATTCTTCTCGGCGTTATACTTGACGCCGGTGGCAGAAAAGCCATTCTCGACAAGCGGGATGGTGCCCCCTGCCATCAGCATAATACCAGAATAGGTACCCGCTTCTCCTTCGGCGGCGGGGGCATTGAAGGTCACGGGGTCGCCGATTGCCAACAGGTCTTCAAAGAAGGCATAGCAATCCTCCGTATGCACATGTTCCTCGCTCTCTTCTTCGCAGAGCAGGACGAAACAGGCTGCTTCCGCGGAGGTGGGGTCGGACCAATCGACCAGGTCTTCGGAAAGGAGATAGCAGTCCTGGGAATGGATGTGGTCTTCCTCCTGGTTTCCGCAGATGAGATAATAACCTTCCTCCTCCGCTGCGGTGGGGTCTGTCCAATCGACCTTGGGGACGCCCGCTTCCACATTGGGGTTGATCACATTCTGATTCTGCAAAAATGCCTCAGGGGTGCTGACGCATTCATCGGTGTGGATATGCGCTTCCTTTTCGCAGGTGCGAATATAGCAATCCTCCGTGTGGCGGTGCTCAGGAATGTCCTCCTGTTCGCAAATCAGCTTCGGCTCAAAGTCAGAAGGGTAGCATTCCTCGGTATGGGTGTGGCCTTCGGTTTCTTCCAGGGTGCAGGTGAGGGCCTGCTGCTCTTCATAGCATTCCTCGGTGTGGGTATGTCCGGCGGTTTCCTCCAGGGTGCAGGTGAGGGCGCCGTCGGTATAGCAGCTTTCCCCATGGGCGTGGGGCTCGCACGCACTCTGGCCGCAGATCAGGACATTCTGCAGCCCATAGCAGCCCTCCGAATGGGCATGGGACTCACACTGGCTCAGACCGCAGATGGGCTGGGCGCTGGAATAGCAGTCGTCGGTATGATGATGGATGGTGCGCTCTTCCAGAGGGCAGATCAGCTCCTCCTCTTCGTAGCATTCCTCGGTATGGGTATGGGAGAAATACTCCTGCTTGCCGCAGGTGAGCTGGCAGCACTCCTCCGTATGGGTATGCGCCTCCATACCGCAGCTCAGGCCCTCTGTCTCCATGGTAATCGCCGGCAGAATCAGGGCGTAGGTGGTGCAGAACACCACCAGGGCGGCGACAAACGTGACGACGGAGCGCCAGATGTTATTTCTTCTTCTGCGTTCAGCGAATTTGCTGACATGATGAAGATCACTCATCGGTAATCCTCCCCCTCAAAATCCCAACATTTTATTCAACCGGGCCAAAGCAGCCCAGGGGCCAGACGCGATAGAGAATGCGGCCCACGATCTGTTCTTCAAAAACGCAGCCCACGGTGCTGCTGCGGCTATCCACCGAGGTGGCACGATGGTCACCGATCACGAACACCCGGCCATCCGGCACCTGGTAGGGCAGCTTGATATCGCACTCGCCGAAGGCCTTTTCCGTCAGATAGGGTTCCTCCAGCAGTTGGCCGTTGACATACACATTGCCCTCCTCGTCCAGGTTGACCCACTCGCCCTCGAAGGCAATGACACGTTTGACCAATATCTTGTTATTATAGTAAAAGCTGATGATGTCCCCCCGGTCAAAGTCCATATCCTTGACGGAGACGACGATATCCCCTTCGCTGAGGGAAGGGGTCATGGAGCTGCCATAGATGCGCAGCACCGGCAGCAGCAGCGTTGCAACCAGGACGGCAACCGCCGCCACGGTAAGCAGAATGTAGATCGTGCTGCGAACCACGCTGTGGTAGCGCTGGCGGTAACGGACCCGCTTCAGCTCCGCCCGGAGGCTTTCCAGCCCGGGATTGACCAGATTTTTCTTCTTCATGGATTACCTTCTGTTCCGCAGGCGGCCAAGCATCCCCTGGGGAGCGGCGGGCTCCTCCGCCACGGGGACGGGCTCCGGCTGGGTCTGCTGCCGCGCCTGGGCCAGGAGGCGGTCGCATTCGACCCGGGTCTGGCGCTCCATCTCCTCGCACTCCGCCTGGGCCCTTTTCAGCCGCTGGGCACATTCCTCCGAGGTCTGCTGCAAAAGCAGCTGGGACTGCTCCTTTGCCTGGGCCAGAAGCTGCTCCGCCTGCTGCTGCCTGGCGGCGATGCTCTCCAAATACCGGTCGGCAGCGTCCTGGGCCTGGGTGAATACACCGCTGAGCTTGACGGCGGCCTCTGCGATGGAACCGGCCTGCTCCAAGTCGATGACCCGCTGGGCCAGTTTCTGCTCCAGCTGGGCGTTTTGGGCAGCCAGGCGTTCATTTTCCTCGGTCTGTTCAATGAGCAGTTCCAGCAGCTCCACCCGTTTTAACTTTTTGGCATCCTTGTTGGTCACGGCGCGCCTCCCTGCCCTGCCGGAAACGCCGGAGGGACAATTCTGATTTCCTTCTATCGTAACACGGTCATATGGGTGTGTCAACGCAATCGGTGACATTTTGTAATTTTTTGCAATTTTTTGTGCACACTGCTGAAATAGAATAAAAAAAGCCCACACATTCATCGGTATGCGTCGGCAGATGGGTGGGTCGGTGACCCCCTATCGTTTTGCGTCCCCTCTTCCCAAAGGGGCTGCGGGCATATTCAAAATGTAAGTGCATTTATTGGAATTATACAATTTTTGCCAGCAGAAAGTCAAGCGTTTTCCTAAAAAAATGGCACAAAAAACGTTATCGTAATTTGTATATTACTTCCAAATACAGAGCGTAAGGATTTGAGCGGCGCTTTATCGCACCAGTCACTGTAGGGGACTACGATAAACAACAATTTTTAAGCGTTACAGGCTGCTGCATTGGCGTTGTGAAAGAAAAGGCCATCGCTTCCTAAAAAAGTTTCCCGGAAAAAGGGCTTGCATATTTTCTTTGAATATGTTAATATAGCTTCAATATGCCGAAATGCTGCGATTGGGCTGCCTTGTATTGGTTTGCGTTTGACAGAGAGAGCGGGAGGGTGGAATCCGCTTGCGTGCAATGCCGGGCTTTCTCCCAGGAGCTGCCGCCTGAACATGAAAAGTAGGGCCGGACGGGTGATGCCGTTATCCATCATGGGCGTGGATGCGCCTGAGAGCTGCACCGTTTTGGCGGTGAATTGCGGGTGGTACCGCGGAAGGATTGCCTTTCGTCCCGATTTTGGGATGATGGGCTTTTTTGTTGCCATCCTGTAAAATCTTATGTAAACCTTTTAGGAGGAAAGAACATGAAACAACAACTGGAATCCATTCGCCAGGCGGCAATGGCAGCCCTGGAAAACGCTGCCACCCCCGCCGATCTGGAAGAGCTGCGGGTCAAGCTGCTGGGCAAAAAGGGCGAGCTCACCGCCGTGCTGAAGCAGATGGGCAAGCTCTCCGCTGAGGAGCGGCCCGTGATGGGTCAGCTGGCCAACAACGTCCGCGCCGCCATTGAGGAAAAGCTGGAACAGCGGAAAACCGCCGTCCACGCCGCCGTGCTGGAGGCCAAGCTGGCTGCCGAGTCCATCGACGTGACCATTCCCGGGGACGAAATTGAGATCGGCCATCAGCACCCCATGAACCAGGTGCTGCAGCAGATCAAGGACATCTTCGTGGGTCTGGGCTACCAGGTGGTGGAGGGCCCGGAGGTGGAGCTGGCGGACTACAATTTCACCCGGCTGAACATTGAAGAGGGCCACCCCTCCCGGGACCGCAGCGACACCTTCTACTTCACCGATGACGACAGCGTGCTGCTGCGCACCCAGACCAGCCCCATGCAGATTCGGGTGATGGAGAACGCCAAGCCCCCCATCTGCATTCTGGCCCCCGGACGGGTGTTCCGCAAGGACGAGGCCGACGCCACCCACTCCCCCATGTTCCACCAGATCGAGGGTCTGGTGGTGGACGAAAACATCACCATGGGCGACTTGAAGGGTGCGTTAATCTCCTGCATGCGGAAGATTTACGGCGAGGACGCGGTGATGCGGTTCCGGCCCCACCACTTCCCCTTCACCGAGCCCAGCTGTGAGATGGACATGCAGTGCCACAAGTGCCACGGCACCGGCGAAATTGACGGCGCCGTCTGCTCCACCTGCCACGGCGAGGGCTGGATCGAGCTGCTGGGCGCCGGTATGGTGCACCCAGCCGTGCTGGAAAACTGCGGCATCGACTCCACCAAGTATTCCGGCTTTGCCTTCGGCATGGGCCTGGAACGGATGGCCATGGGCAGACTGAAAATCACCGACCTGCGTCTGATCTTCGACAACGACGTGCGGTTCCTGAACCAGTTCTAAGGAGGAAGCGGACATGAAGCTGAACAGAAAATGGATCAATGAAGAATTCGTAGACCTGAGCGCCGTCTCCGACAAGGAATTCGTGGAAACCATGACCGTCTTCGGCCAGAAGGTGGAGACCTGGGAGCGGATGGATGCGGAAATCAAAAACGTGGTGGTGGGCAAGGTGCTCTCCATGGTGCGCCATCCCAACTCCGACCACATGTTCATCTGCCAGGTGGATGTGGGTCAGGCAGAGCCGGTGCAGATCGTCACCGGCGCCCAGAACGTCCACGAGGGCGACCTGGTGCCTGCCGCCCTGCACAACTCCTGGCTCCCCGGCGGGGTGCACATCACCAAGGGCAAGCTCCGGGGAGAGACCTCCAACGGCATGCTCTGCTCCTTCGCCGAGCTGGGCCTGACCCAGAACGACCTGCCCGGGGTCTTCGCCGACGGCATCTGGATCCTGGAGCCCGACGCCGGTAAGCCCGGCGATGACATCAACCCCATCATCGGCAACGACGACACCGTGGTGGATTTTGAAATCACCAACAACCGGCCCGACTGCTACTCCATCATCGGTCTGGCCCGGGAGGCTGCTGCCGCCTTCGGCAAGGAAATGAAGCACCATGAGCCCATGGTGAAGGGCAGCGACGCGGGCTCTATTTTTGAACACCTGGATGTGGAGGTGCCCGCCACAGAGCTGGTCAACCGCTATTCCTCCCGGATGGTGGCCAATGTGAAAATCGGCCCCTCCCCCAAGTGGCTGCGGCAGCGGCTTCGCGCCAACGGGGTACGGCCCATCAATAATATTGTGGACATCACCAACTATGTGATGCTGGAATACGGCCAGCCCATGCATGCCTTTGACTACCGCTATGTGTCCTCCGGCAAGATCGTGGTGCGGGAGGCTGAGGATGGCGAAACCCTCACCACCCTGGACGGCAATGTGCGGAATCTGAAGGCCGGAATGCTGGTGATCGCCGACGAGAGCAAGCCCATCGGCCTGGCCGGCATCATGGGCGGCGAGAATTCCGAGATCATGGACGACACCACCATGGTGGTGTTTGAATCCGCCAACTTCAACGGCACCTCCATCCGCCAGACCGCCTTGGCCCTGGGCATGCGCACCGAGGCCTCCGGCAAATTTGAGAAGAATCTGGACCCCATGATGACCATTCCCGCCGTACAGCGGGCCTGCGAGCTGGTGGAGCTGCTGGAGTGCGGCGACGTACTGGACGGCACCATCGACATCATCAACTATATCCCCGAACCCAAGAAGCTGCCCCTGGAGCCCGACCGCATCAATAAGCTGCTGGGCACCAGAATCTGCAAAGAGGACATGGTGATGTACCTGAACCGGTTGGAAATCCCGGTGGAGGGTGACACCGTGCTGGTGCCCTCCTTCCGGCCTGACCTGAACCTGATGGCCGACCTAGCCGAAGAGGTAGGCCGCTCCTACGGCTACAACGAGATTCCCATCACCGAGTTCCGCAACTCCACCCAGGGCGGCTACTCCCAGGAGATGAAGCTGGAAGCCAAGGCAGGCCAGCTCTGCCGGGGTCTGGGCTACAGCGAGATCATCACCTATTCCTTCGTCTCCCCTGCCGTCTTCGACCAGATTCGCCTTCCCGCTGACTCTCCCCTGAGAAACGCCCTGCGGATTCAAAATCCTCTGGGTGAGGATACCTCCATCATGCGCACCATCGCCCTGCCCTCCATGCTGGAGATCCTGGGCCGGAACAATGCCTACCACAACAAGGCGGCCAAGCTCTATGAGGTAGCCAAGATTTATCTGCCCGTAGAGGGCCAGCCCCTGCCGGAGGAGCCCAAGATGCTGCTGTTCGGCTCCTATGGCGAGGGCGAGACCTTCTTCAAGCTCAAGGGTGAAATTGAGGCTTTGTTTGCCGGTCTGCGGCTGAAAAAGGCCAGCTACACCGCCGTGAAGGACAACCCCAGCTACCATCCCGGCCGCTGCGCCAGCATTTGCATGGACGGCGTGGAGGTTGGCGTCATGGGTCAGGTGCATCCGCTGGTTGCCAAGAATTATGGCATCGACAGCGAGGTCTACTGCGCCGAGATCAGCTTCACCAAGCTGCTGGGGATGCTGCTGCCCGATGCCACCTATACCCCCCTGCCCAAGTATCCCAGCGTCAGCCGTGACCTGGCTCTGATCTGCGATGAGAACGTCACCGTGGCTCAGGTGGAGGACGTGATTACCGCCTCCGCGGGCAAGCTCCTGCGGAAAATCCAGCTCTTCGACATCTATCGCGGTGTGGGTGTCCCCGAGGGGAAGAAGAGCATGGCCTTCTCTCTGGAGCTCCGGGCTGATGACCGCACCCTGACCGACGGAGATTCCGAGGGCGTAGTGAGCAAGGTGCTGGCCGCCCTGAAGGACAAGCTGAACGCTTCCCTGCGGTAAAGAACCAAAAATCAGGGTTCCCTCCCCTGTCAGCGGGAAAAACAGCTGCTTTTTGGCCCTTCCCAGTAGAAATTCACAAATTTTTTACGGGAAGGGCTTTACAGGCCTGTCCATTTGGGATATAATAGAGTATCAATTCCAAAAAAGGAGGCTGAGACCATGACGGGAATGGAAACCCAGACCTTTAAGGTCCCCGACGACAAAGAGACAATGCGGCATATACTCCGGAGTGTGTTCGATGCCCTGAACGAAAAAGGTTACAACCCCATCAACCAAATCGTCGGGTATCTTCTGACGGAAGACCCCACCTACATCACCAACTACGGCAGCGCCCGCAGCATGATCTGCAAAATTGACCGGGATGAGCTGATGCAGGTTCTGGTTCGGGAATACCTGTTCAAAGACCAATGACCCCCGCCAAGAGGCTTTTGCCACGGCAAAGGCCTCTTGTTATGTCACTTGTTATGTAACTTGAAAACTTCATACTTCCTCCGTCTTTTCCCCGATTTTCTTGTATCATAATTGTAAAATCTTTCCTATTTGCCCCTTTTCGACTAATTAGGGGTTGACAAGAAAGTTACAATGTGTTACAATTCCACTACATTTTTCAGGAGGTTCCTTTCATGGCTGATGAAAAAACAGTTTTGATGTACAAGGGTCGTCCTCTGATGCGCAAGGACAACCTGGTGTATTACGGCTCCATGGCCGACAGCCACATTGTGATGCTGCAGGTTCTGGAAACCAAGAAGGTAAACGACACCGACATTGCGACCCGGGTTTCCGTTCAGCTTCAGCTGACCGACCCCACTGCCAGAAGCAGAGACCGGGTTGTGAAAAAGAGCGAAAAAGACGGCTTCTACACTGCCCTGGATGTGGGCTGTGTCTGGCTGGAGCGGGCTCTGGCCGGTAAATAATTTCTTAGCACTTTTCTGATTCCCAGCGACGGAGGTAACGTATGAAATTTTCCACGCGGGTCATGGCTCTGGCCGTGACTCTGATGATTCTGTTCACAAGCTTTTCCATCACCGCAATGGCCGACAGCGGCATCGTATACGGCATCGGCTTTGTCAATGCCTCGGGCCTGAATCTGCGAAGCCAGCCATCCACCGATTCTGCTGTGCTCGCCACCGCCAATTCCGGCGAATGCGTGGTGGTGCTCGGCCAGGAGAACGGCTGGTACCGGGTCAACTACAATCTTCAAGAGGGCTACATGAGCGCGGACTACCTCACCGTTTCCACGGTGGAGAACGCGGAGCTGGGCTACGGCACCGTCACCGGCTCCGGCGTGAATCTGCGCAGCGGCCCCAGCACCTCCCATTCCAAGGTGGGCACCGCATCCTTCGGGGACAAATGCTACATCATCGGCCTGAATCAGGGCTGGTACAAGGTGCTCTGCAATTCCAACACCTGCTACATCCGCAGCGACTATCTGAGCCTGACGGAAATCCCCTATGAAAACCGGGCCTCTTCCAACGCCCCCAAGTATTTCCGCCAGGGCAAGCCCATCGGCACCCTTCCCAGCGCTGCCGCCGGAACCCAGAGCACGGTTTCCGCAGGCTCTGCCACCGGGGCACAGATTCTTGCCAAGGCCACTCAGTATCTGGGCACCCCTTATGTCTACGGCGGCGCCTCTCCCAGCGGCTTTGACTGCTCCGGGTTTGTATACTATGTCTACGGCACCTTCGGCATCAGCGTGGGCCGCACCCCCGACGCCCAGTACAGCGCCGGCACCGTGGTGGACAAGGCCAATCTCCAGCCCGGAGACATCGTGCTCTTTGCGAATACATACGCCAGCGGCATCTCCCACTCCGGCATTTACGCTGGCAACGGCCAGTTCATCCACTCCCCCAATTCCCGCAGCACCGTCTCCTATTCCGATCTCACCAGCGGCTATTGGAGCGAGCATTTCTACTGCGGCGTTCGCGTTGTGTAATACTCCCAATCATCTCACCCGGCACATGCCGGGTGTTTTTTTGTGCTGATCGGCTATAGCGCACACGCCACTGTAGGGGAGGCTCTTAGCCTCCCGCCAGCCACAAAACTAAGTGTTAGGTTGAATGGTACAAATGTGGTAAACTGGTACGAATTCGCCCATCCTGGTTGTTAACTGAAAGCCTGTACTGCGCGGGAGGCTACGAGCCTCCCCTACTAGGCCGTTAAGCCTAAAACTTGCCTTTCGTAGGGCGGGGTCATGACCCCGCCGGTCGGTAACAAATTTGTGAGTGCTTTCGTTGAATGGAGCATGTTTCAAACCGCAACCTGGTCGGCGGGGTCATGACCCCGCCCTACGAAGCTTCAAACAACACTTTGCTGCGTGAAAACGGCAAACAAATTGCTCAAAATAAAAAATGATAATCATTTTCATATTGACATTTTGGGATGATAGAGTATAATATGAAAACGATTATCAATTTATGGAGGCGCAAAATGGGAAGCAAAAGCTCCTACAAGACGAAACAGGGCGACGAGCTGCGCAGCTTTCTGGAGAGCGTTCCGGGCAAGCACATCACCGCCGCCGATGTCTGCGAATATTTCAGAGCGTCCGGCAAGACCATCGGCATGGCCACGGTTTACCGGCAATTGGAGCGGATGGTGGATGAGGGCATCATCGCCAAATACAGCATTGACGCAGGCAGCCCCGCCTGCTTTGAATATCTGGGCCAGCACCTGGGAGAGGACACCTGCTACCACTGCAAATGCCAGGTCTGCGGCAAGCTGCTTCACATGCACTGCGAGGAGCTGCCGGAGCTGCAAAAGCACATTTTGGAGCACCACGGGTTTTCCATCGACCCGGTGCGGACGGTTTTTTATGGAGTATGCCAGCAGTGCAGGGAGGAAGGCAAATGAAGAAAAAATGGATTCTGGCCCTGTGCCTGGTGCTGCTCTGCCTTACGGGATGCCATCAGGAGCAAAAAAAAGACGCACTCAGCGTGGTGGCGGTGATCTTCCCGGAATACGACTGGGCGCGGCAGATCATCGGCCCGGATAGTGACATCCAGCTCCACCTGCTGGTGGACGACGGAGTGGACCCCCACAGCTTCCAGCCAACGGTTGCGGATATGGTCACGGTATCCGAGTGCGACCTATTGATCTATGGCGGCGGGGAGTCCGACGCCTGGCTGGAGGATGCCCTGAAGGGAACCGAAAAGCGGACGGTGGCCCTGCTGCCCCTGCTGGGGGAAAAGGCCCATCAGGAGGAGATCGTGGCCGGAATGCAGGTGAGCCAGCCGGAGGACGAAACCGACGAGCATGTGTGGCTGTCCCTGCCCAATGCCGCCCTGTTCTGCACCGCCATTGCCGATCAGCTGACAGAGCTTGACCCCGACCATGCTGATCTCTACCAGGCCAATCTGGAGGCCTACCTGGAAAAGCTCAGGAATTTGGACGAAGCCTACCGGGAAACCATCCAGAATGCCAATCAGGACACCATTGTGGTCTGCGACCGATTCCCCTATCGGTATCTGACGGAGGACTATGGCCTAAAATACTACGCCGCCTTCCCCGGCTGCTCCGCGGAAACGGGAGCCAGCTTTGAGACGGTGGTATTTCTCTCCGACCGGGTTCAGGAGCTGGATTTGAAGGCTCTGATCGTCACGGAAACCAGCGACGGGCGGCTGGCCCAGACGGTGGCTGAAAACACCGGCCGCAGTGACATTGCCATCCTGACCCTGGATTCCATGCAGTCGGTCTCCGGCCAGCAGGCGAAAAACAAGGATTATCTTTCCACCATGGAAGCAAACCGCCAGGTGCTGGAACAGGCCCTGGACTAAGGAGAAGCTATGCCCCAGATTATTTGTGAAAACGCCTCCCTGGGCTACGAAGGCAGGCCCATTGTGAAGGATTTGAATTTTACCGTCAACGCCGGGGATTACCTGTGCATCCTGGGCGAAAACGGCTCCGGCAAGTCCACGCTGATGAAAACCATCTTAAACCTCACCCCGCCTCTGGCGGGCTCCATCCGCATGGAGGGTCTAAAGCCCACGGAGATTGGATATCTTCCCCAGCAGACCCAGGTACAGCGGGATTTCCCTGCCTCGGTGCAGGAGATCGTCCGCTCCGGCTTCCAGGGCAGGTGCGGTCTGCGGCCCTTTTACACAAGAGAGGAAAAGGCCCTGGCTGACAGGAACCTGGAGCGCATCGGCATGGAGGGCTTCGCAAAGAGAAGCTACCGGGAGCTCTCCGGGGGCCAGCAGCAGCGGGTGCTTCTGGCAAGGGCCCTGTGCGCCACCCAGAAATGCCTGCTGCTGGACGAGCCGGTGTCCGGGCTGGACCCCAAGGCCACGGCCCAGATGTACGAGATCATCTCCGGGCTCCACCGGGAGGGCATCACCGTGATCATGATCTCCCACGATTTGAGCGCCGCCCTGGACGACGCCACCCACGTTCTGCACATCGGAGAGCGGATTTTCTTCGGCACCCGGGAGGAATACCTGCATAGCGGCGTGGGCTTCCAGCCGAGGAAGGAGGATTGACCATGCTGAATACCCTACTGACCTATCTTTCCTATCCCTTCGTCCGCTACGCCCTGATTGTGGGGGTGCTGATCGCCCTGTGCTCCTCCCTGCTGGGGGTGACGCTGGTGCTGAAGCGGTTCTCCTTCATCGGCGACGGCCTTTCCCATGTTGCCTTTGGGGCCATGGCCATTGCGGCGGTGCTGAATATGACCAACCGCATGCTGATCGTGCTGCCCATCACGGTGGTCTGCGCCGTTCTGCTGCTGCGCACCGGGCAGAACTCCAAAATCAAGGGGGATGCCGCCATTGCCATGATCTCCGTAGGAGCCCTGGCCTTTGGATATCTTCTCATGAGCATGTTCTCCACCTCCGCCAACCTGTCCGGGGATGTGTGCGGGGCGCTGTTCGGCTCCACCTCCATCCTGACCCTGACCAAGACCGAGGTGTGGCTCTGCCTGATTCTGTCGGCGGCGGTGCTGCTGCTGTTCACTCTGTTCTACCACCGAATTTTCGACGTGACCTTTGACGAGAATTTCTCCCGGGCTGCCGGAACCCATGTGGAGGCCGCCAATCTGATGATTGCGGTCATCACGGCGGTGATCATTGTGCTGGCCATGAATCTGGTAGGCTCCCTGCTGATTTCCGCGCTGATCATCTTCCCCGCCCTGTCTGCCATGCGGATTTTCCGTTCTTTTTTATCCGTAACGCTGTGCGCGGCGGTGGTGAGCGTCACCTGCGCCTTCCTCGGCATCATCATCTCCATCCTGGCCGGAACCCCCGTTGGCTCCACCGTGGTGGCGGTAGATGTGGCCGCTTTCGCTCTTTGCGCCCTGATTGGAGATATGAGATATAAGATATAAGATATGAGATATTGTGCATATTTCGTCAACGACCTTGAAAATTGTTGTTTGTAGGGATGCCCTTGGCTCCCCCTCTGGGGGGAGCTGTCAGCCCGAACGGGCTGACTGAGGGGGTGTCGAACGTTGGTTGCTGGTACGCCTTAACCGACGACACCTCTCCCGACCTCGCTGACGCTCGGCCACCCTCCCCAGAGGGGAGGGCAAGGGTGCGGCAAACAACAATTTCCACTCTGCTGAGTCAAACCGATAAGCACATAAGATATTCCGAAAAACGAGTCTATGACGATATTTGCGGTTTTTCAATAAAATTCCATATCTTATATCTCATATCTAATATCTTATATCTAAAAAAGCTGCCTCCGTATCGATTTTGGATACGGAGGCAAATTGTTTACTTGGTGCCGAAGATGCGGTCGCCGGCGTCGCCCAGGCCGGGGACGATGTAGGCGTGCTCGTTCAGCTTTTCATCCATGGCAGCCACATAGATCTCCACATCGGGATGGGCTTCCTGGACGGCGGCCACACCCTCGGGGCAGCCGATGATGTTCATCATGATGATGTTCTTGCAGCCCCGCTGCTTCAGGAAATTGATGGCAGCCACGGCGCTGCCGCCGGTGGCCAGCATGGGGTCTACCACATAAACCTGGCGGCTCTCAATGTCCTCGGGCAGCTTGCAGTAGTATTCCACAGGCTTGTGGGTCTCGGGGTCCCGGTACAGGCCGATGTGGCCGATCTTTGCGGAGGGAATCAGAGCCACCATGCTGTCCACCATGCCCAGGCCCGCCCGGAGGACGGGGACGATGGCCAGCTTCTTACCGGCAAGCATCCGGCACTTGGCGATGGTGATGGGGGTTTCCACCTCGACCTCCTGCAGGGGCAGGTTCCGGGTTGCCTCGTAGCACATGAGGCCGGCGATTTCACCCACCAGCTCCCGGAACTCCTTCACGCTGGTATCCTTGCTGCGGAGAATTGCCAGCTTGTGCTGAATCAGGGGATGATCCAATACATGTAATTGCGCCATCTTTTTATCTCCTTCTATTTAGTCTGCATTCGTTCGTTTCGTTCCCGCTCCGCCTGGCTGAGCCGGAGGTAGTTGGGAACCAGAGCCTCACCGGGGAAGGAGCCGCCGGATTTCAGCATCCGCTCCGCCTCCAGCGCCACGCCTGCGGCGCGCTGGTGCAGCCGGTGTTCCGGGGGGAGCACCAGGCCGGGAACCATCTCCGACAAAGCATTATAACACAAAACGCTGCCGTCTCCAACCAAAAAAACGGGCTCCGACAATTTTTTTACATCCTCCCCTAATTCCAGCAGGGAGATGGCCCGATCTTCCCGGATTCTTGTATATTTTCCACAATCCACATGGAACAGGGCATTATACACCTGGCTTCTGCGGGCATCCATCACCGGGCACACATAGCCCTGCCAAATGCCCAGCCCCACCGCCATAGAGGCCAGGGTACTGACGCCGCAGCAGGGCAGCTCTGCTCCCCAGGCAAAGCCCTTGGCCGCCGCCACGCCGATGCGGATGCCGGTAAAGGAGCCGGGCCCGTTGGCGACGCCGATGCCTGAAAGGTCAGCCACGGTTTTGCCGCACTGCTTCAAAAGGTCCTCCGCCATCACCATGATGGTCTGGCTGTGGGTCAGGCCGGTGTTCTGATAGCTCTCCCCCAGCAGCTTTCCATCCTCCAAAAGAGCGGTGGACGCGGCCTTGGCGGAGGTCTCAAAGGCTAAGATCAGCAAAATACTCTCCTCCTGTTCTCATTGACACTGCAGGATCATTGCCGATCCAGCTTCCTTTTCTCCCGGAAATACCCCGGCACCAGAATGACATCCGCTCCCGCCCAGGCAGTAACCTCCGCGAACAAAATGCCATTCTGTCCGAAAAGGGCGGGTAGCAGAAGCGACGCGCCGGTTCTCATGGCCAATTCCGAAATGCCCGAAAGCATGGGGATCACCGTATTCCCCATTCCCTGGATGCTGCTTCGGACGATATGAAGAACATACAGCACCGGCAGGAAAATGCTCATGATCTTCAAATACCGGAAGGCGACCTCCAGCGCTTCTCCCCCCGCCGCTTCCTCAGCGGAAATAAACCAGGCCAGTATGCTTCTTCCAAACAGGAACATCACCGCGGTGATCAGCAGGGAGGTCACCATGCCGATGAAAAGTCCCGCCCGAAGTCCCTGGGAGATCCGTTGCTTGCTGCCGGCGCCCATGTTTTGACCCGCATAGGTGACCATTGCGTAGCCATAGGAGGTAGCAGCCACCTCCAAAACGCCGTAAAGCTTGTTGGTTGCGGTAAAGCCCGCGATGAAGGCCACGCCGAAGCCATTCACCACGGTCTGAACCACCATTCCTCCAACGGCGATGATCCCGTTCTGGAAGGCCATGGGAGCGGCAAGGGTAACGAGACGCCGACAAACCTGCCGATCCAGCCGATAATCACCGGGCTGCGTCTTCAATAGCTCGATTTTTCGGATGGCATGAATGCAGTATACCGATGCCAGCACCTGTGCCAGCACCGTAGCCACCGCTGCACCGCGAACCCCCATCTCAAAGACAAGGACAAACAGAAGATCCAAAGCAATATTGGTAATGGAAGCCGCGATCATGGCATAAAGGGGCGTTTTGCTGTCGCCCAGCGCTCTGAGTATGGACGAGGCCATATTGTAGGTCATCATAATGGGAATGCCCCAGAAGATGACCCTCAGGTAGGCGCAGGCAAGGGGGGTGATCTCGTCGGGCGCGTTCAAAAGCGCCACCGCAGGCTTGATGGCGAACTGGGAAGCCACGCACAGCACAACCGCGCAGACAGCGGCAAACACACAGGAATTTCCCGCCACCCTGCGCATTTGCTCATATTCCCGGGAGCCATACTTTTGGGAGATCAAAATGGAGAAGCCCTGGGTAATTCCCTGAATGATCCCCAAAACCATCCAGTTCAGCCAGTCCACCGCGCCCAGTGCCGCCAGCGCCTCCACGCCGATGGCTTTTCCCACAATGGCGGTGTCCGCAACGGTATATAGCTGCTGAAATACATTCCCGGCCATCAGCGGCAGCGCGAACAATGCAATCAAATGCAAAGGATTTCCCTCGGTCATATTGGTAGTCCCGGACTTCTTTGCTTTTCTCCATCCCATTTGTTTGACCTTCTCTTTTTTGTTTATTGGTTTCATGGTGCTTTCTCTGAGGAACGTACCTGCCCCAAGGAAATCGTTTTGCTCATTCCAACCCCAAAGCGGTATTTTGCACAGCCAGGCAGCACATTACACTTAAAAATTGGAATTTGACCCTCCGGCTTACTGGCGGAAGATGCAGGGTCCCCCATTCCCGCATATTGGAGGCGGGTGTGTTCATCGGCGAACTGCCTCTTTTACGGATTGACCCGGGATACGCATTTGGTTAATTGAACGCAAAACGATATTCAGAGGGCAAGCGCAGAAAAGGCTTCCCCAGTCTCTATGGTGATGCGCCGGGTGGTGTCGTCCAGCTTTTCGATGGAGACGGTGATTGCTCCTTCCAGCGCCTCCGCCACATTCTCGCTCCACTCCACGGCGCAGACACCGCCCCGCTCCAGATAATCCTCCCAGCCGATGTCCCACAGGTCGTCGGCAGAGTGGAGGCGGTACATGTCAAAGTGGAACAGGGGCAGCCTTCCCCCCAGATATTCATTGACAATGGTATAGGTGGGGCTGGTGACGGGCTCGGCATAGCCCAGTCCCCGGGCAAGCCCCCGGGTGAAGGCGGTTTTCCCGGCCCCCAGGTCACCCCGGTAGGCAATCACTGCCCCGGGCTCCATTTTTTCAGCCAGCGCCGCCCCGATTTTTTCCGTTTCCTCCGGGGAATGCGTCATAAATTTCATTGATTTCCCCCGTCCGTTCATTTTGCGTTTTTCAGCTTTTCCGCCTGGTCGGCGGCGGCGAGGGCGGAAATCAGTTCGTCCAGGTCGCCGTCCATAACGGAATCGATTTTATATAGCGTCAGGCCGATGCGGTGATCGGTGACCCGGCCCTGGGGGAAATTGTAGGTGCGGATGCGCTCATTGCGCATGCCGGTACCCACCTGGCTGCGGCGCATGCCGGTGACCTGGCTGTCAAGCTTCTCCTGCTCCATTTCATAGAGCTTGGAGGCCAGCATCCGCATACACTTCTCCCGGTTCTGCACCTGGCTTCGTTCCTCCTGGCAGGCCACCACAATGCCCGTGGGCTTGTGGATCAGCCGGACGGCGGAGCTGGTTTTGTTCACATGCTGGCCGCCGGCGCCGGAGGCACGGTAGACCTGCATTTCGATATCGGCAGGATTGATCTGCACATCCACCTCTTCCATCTCCGGCAGCACCGCCACGGTGGCAGTGGAGGTGTGGACTCTTCCGCCGGATTCGGTTTCCGGCACCCGCTGCACCCGATGGACGCCGGACTCATACTTCATCCGGGAGTAGGCACCCCGGCCGTTGATGACGAAGTCCGCCTCCTTCACGCCCCCCAGCTCGGTATCATTGTAGTTCAGCAGCTCCACGTTCCAGCCCTTGGCGGCGGCGTACATGGAGTACATGCGAAACAGGCTGTGGGCAAACAGGGCGCTTTCCTCGCCGCCCACGCCGCCCCGGATCTCCACAATGACGCTTTTCTCGTCGTTGGGGTCCTTGGGCAGCAGGAGGATCTGCAGCTTGTCATACAGTTCCTCCCGGGTCTGCTTGGCCTGGGCATAGGACTCCTGGCAGAGCTCCTTCATCTCCGGCTCCGCCATCAGTTCCTGGGCTTCCTGCATGTCCTGCTCCGCCTGGCGATAGGCCTGGTAGGCTTCCACAATGGGCTCCAAATCATTTTTCTCCCGCAGCAGGGCGGCAGCGGCCTTGGGGTCGTTATAAAAATCCGGCTGCTCCGACTTGGCGCAGAGCTCCTCATACCGGCTTGCAACGGCATCCAGTTTGTCCAGCATGGTTACCGCTCCAACGCCATCACCTTGTCGATTCTTCTCTGATGGCGCTCATTGTGAGAAAACTCCGTGTCCAGCCAGGTATCCACGATTTCCAGTGCCAGCCCCTCCCCCACCACGGCGGCGCCAATGGCCATCATGTTGGTGTCGTTGTGCTCCCGGGTCAGCCGGGCGGACATCAGGTCGCTGAGCAGGGCGCAGCGGATGCCCTTCACCTTGTTGGCGGCGATGGACACGCCGATGCCGGTGGTGCACAGCACGATGCCCCGGCTGCATTCCCCGCTGGCCACAGCCTTGGCGGCGGCACCGGCGAAATCGGGATAGTCGCAGCTGTCCAGGGTGTAGGTGCCGAAGTCCTTCACTTCAAAGCCCCGCTTTTCCAGATGGGAAACCAGCTTGTTTTTCAGCGCCAGAGCGCCATGGTCACAGCCAATTGCAATTTTCATATCCATTCTCCTTTATATCACATAGCCCCCGTCCACATTCAGAATGTGGCCGGTGACAAATTCTGCTTCCGCCAGATATTCCATGGCCCTTGCCACGTCCATGGGGGTGCCGTTGCGGCCCACGGGAGCTTCCTGGGCCATTTCCTCCAATATGTCCTGGGATACCTCTGCGCACATATCCGTGAGGATCACCCCGGGGGCCACTGCGTTCACCCGGATGCCGCTGGGGCCCAGCTCCTTGGCCAGGGCCTTGGTCAGGGCAATGACGGCTCCCTTGGTGGCGGAGTAGGCCGCCTCGCAGGAAGCGCCGGTCCTGCCCCACATGCTGGAAACATTGATGATGCAGCCCCGCTGCTTGCGAAGAAAGGCGGGCATGGCGGCGTTGACGCAGTGGAAGATGCCCTTGACGTTCACATTGAAGATTCTGTCCCACTGCGCCCCGGTCATCTGGCTCATAAGACCATAATAGCAGATTCCCGCGTTATTTACAAGGATGTCCACGTCCCCAATTTGAGAAAATGCGGCTTTTACCGCCTCCTCGTCCGCCACATCGCAGCAGATGGGGGTTGCGCCTGTTTTCTCCGCCACGCCCCTTGCGGCTGCGTGCTCCTTTTCATACAGGAAGTATACCCGGTGCCCCTTGGCGGCAAACAGCTCTGCCGCCGCTGCGCCAATGCCCCGGGAGCCGCCGGTAATCACGGTGGTCATGGATTTCTCTCCTTTCCTTATAGGGAAAACGGACTGCCGGAGGGCAGTCCGTTTGGGTTATCTTCTTCTGCTCTTCGTGCGGTGCTCAGAATACTGTTTAATGGAGGAAATCTTGCTGTCGGATTCCGACATAAAGGCTTTCAGCTTCTCCTCGAACAGTTGGTCTGCGGTTTTGGGAGCGGCATTGGGCAGGGGCGCGGTTCTGGGCGGGCGGCTCTGGCTGGGACTCTGGCGCGGACTGTCGTGGCGGGCTCCACCGCTGCGGTAATCCGGTCTGCCGCCCTCCCGCTGGGGCTTGGGCTCCAGGCGCTTGATGGACAGGTTGATTTTCCCATTTTCGTTGCCAATGACCACGACCTTCACATCCTGGCCCTCGGTCAGGTGCTGCCGGATATCACTGACATAGGCATTGGCCACTTCCGAGATATGTACCATGCCGGTCTTGTTCTCCGGCAGGGCAATGAAAGCGCCAAAATTGGTGATGGATTTGACTTTCCCCTCTAATACGGCTCCAACGGTTAACTCCATAGTTTGCTTTGCTTCCTCCATTATTTGACTTGCGCTTCAATCAGGACGGTGTTGGGGGAAACCATGCCAAGCTCTTCCCGGGCGATGCGCTCGATGCCCTTGATGGAATCAAGCTCCTGGGTGTATTGCTTCAGCTGCTCATTTTCGTACTCGACCTGGGCGGCCTGGGTGCGGAGCGCCTCGGTTTGACGGGTCATCTGATGCTCCACCAGCCGGAGTGTTCCCAGCGCGGTGGCCGTGAACAAAAGCACTGCGGTGAGGGGAATCCACACCCGGCGGCTGCTTTTGAAGCAAATGACCTGCAGCTTTCCGATTTGCAACTTGCGTTCTGTCATGTTTCGTACCTCCGTCCGGCTGCCGACGCATTGGACAGCCATTCCACCATATTGTAACCCATTTTTTCACAGATGCAAATAAAATTTTCAAAAAATGCAAAAATTTTTTTCCAGGGAGCAAAATCAGCTGCCAGATTTTTCCAATCAGACGCCAGAACAGGGCAAAAACGGGGTCGATCAGCCGCCCAGCCGTCATCTCCCAGGCCAGAGCCCCCACCGCCAGCCCCACAGAATACCCGGGCCGCAGGTCGCCGCCGCACACCGCCAGGGCAAGATACTCCCAGGCCCAGCCCACCCCCAGCAGAAATGCCGCATCGCTGAGCCCGGTGTGCCTGGGCCGGAGGGGCCGGAGAAAGCCATAGAGAACGCCCAGTCCCACCCCCAGCAGGCACCCGGCTCCCAGCCGCTGGAGGGCCAGCCCCGGCGGATTCATCCAAACAGCCGGCCCAGCCAGCCGCCCTGCCGGGTCTGCTCATAGACAAGGGCGCTGACGGTGCCCTCCACCTCCACCTGTCCCCCCTCCAATGACAGATTTTTCAGCTGTAGCTGGCTGCCCTGCACCGCCAGCATCCCCATCCCGGTTTGCAGAAGCACCTGGGTATCCTCAAAGCTGATGACCTCCGTCACCCCCGTCACCGTCAGCTTGCTTCGCTCCGCCAGGGTCAGCCGGTGGGGCAGCGGTTCCTGTGCCATAGCAATTCCTCCCTCGCCGCAGTTTTCTGCTGGGAAAGACTATGTCCCAAATGCTTCGGATATGCCCGCCGGGGCGTTTTCTCCATTGACAGAGCCGGGAAAAGAGGATAAAATAACCGTACCGACAGTCCAATTGCTGTTTGGCGCACCCTTGCCCTCCCCTCTGGGGAGGGTGGCCGAGCGCCAGCGAGGTCGGGAGAGGTGTCGCCGGATAAAGCGTACCAGCAACCAACGTTCGACACCCCCTCAGTCAGCCCGTTCGGGCTGACTGCTCCCCCAGCGGGGGAGCCAAGGATTCACCAAACGACAATTTCTCAATTTTCTGACAGGAGGTTTTGAAGATGAAGCAATCCTTTGACATTCGGCCCTGGCTGAAGCCGGCGCTGACCTGCATTCTGGGTCTGATTTTGATTTTCAAGCCCGGCTCTCTCACCACCTCCATTGCCTGGGCGGTGGGCTTTCTGATTGCCCTGGTGGGAGCGGGGAAGCTGGTGTCATTTTTCTGCGATCCCAGCCCCCAAAAGGATTTCCTCCGGCTCTGCGGGGCCATCATTTTGCTGGTGCTGGGCTTTTCCATTATCAATAAGCCGGTGAACCTGGAGCGCCAGGTGGGACGGGTCATCGGCATCGTGCTGCTTTTGCAGGGTATCCGGGGCTATGTGAGTCCCTATGCCGCCCACGAAAAAATCACCTCCACCCTGTGCTGCGTGGTGGGTGCCGTGCTGCTGGTGATACCCCTGGCCATTTCCCGGCTGGCGGTAATTATCTGCGGCATTGTGGTGCTTGCCATCGGCATCGGCATGGTGATTGATCTGCTCACCGGCAAACAGGACAACGACCATACCGGGGGCCCGGACATCATCGATGCCCTATGATTGCGGCCTCCTGTGAGCTGGGCAGTCTCTCCGGCCACCGGGCAGGCAGGCTGCTCCTGGAGCGATTGTACCGGCAGGAAACCAGCCAGGACATGCCCCCCATTGGGATTGGCCCCAGGGGGAAGCCCTATTTTGCAAATTCCCCCTGTTATTTTTCCATCAGCCACACCGACCGTCACGCCTTCTGCGTTCTCTCCCGCTGCCCCGTGGGAATCGACGCGGAGGAGCTGGACCGGCCGGTGCGGTTTTCCTTGGCAAAGCGTATTTTATCCCCCACGGAGCTAGAGCGCTTTGCCGCAGCCGCTGACCCCCGGGAGGCCTTTCTGGCGCTGTGGGTGCTGAAGGAGGCGTCGGCCAAATGCAGCGGGCTGGGGCTCACCGGCTTTCCCAACCGGACGGATTTTTCCCCAGAGGACCCCCGGCTCCACCGCTGGGCGGGCTGTTTGGTGGCCATTGTGGGGGGAGACGATGAAGGAGTGCGATACTATGCTTTTTGATACCCATGCCCACCTGGATGACCAGGCTTTTGATGTAGACCGGGAGACCCTGCTGACTCAATTGCCGATAGAGGGGGTGGGGCTGGTGATGAACCCGGGATGCAGCCGCGCGTCCTCCCTGGCGGCTATTGACCTGGCAAAAAAATACGACTATATCTATGCCGCCGTGGGCTCCCACCCGGATGCGGCGGATGAGGTCAATGAAGAAGTGTTGCAGCAGTACCACGCCCTCTGCCTGGAAAATCCCAAGGTGAAGGCCATTGGAGAGATCGGCCTGGACTACCACTATGAGGACATCCCCAGAGACATTCAGAAGAAGGCATTCCGGGCGCAGATGGCACTTGCCCAGGAGCTGGGACTGCCTGTGATTGTCCACGAGCGGGAGGCCCACGAGGACGGGATGAAGATCGTGGAGGAATTTCCCGGAGTCAGCGGGGTGTTCCACTGCTATTCCGGCTCCCTGGAAATGGCCAAATGGCTGATTGCCCGGGGCTGGTACATCGGCTTCGGCGGGGTGCTCACCTTCAAAAACGCCCGCAAGGCTTTGGAAGTGGCGGAAAGCATCCCCATAGAGCGGATCGTGCTGGAAACCGACTGTCCCTACATGGCCCCCGAGCCCTTCCGGGGCAGACGTAACGACCCGGGGAAATTATACCGGGTGGCAGAAAAATTGGCAGAGCTTCGGGGACTGACCGTGGCAGAAATCCAGGCCATCACCACGGAAAATGGAAAGACTCTGTATCGGATGTAACACGGATGGGGAAATCCCAAAAATGTTATTTTTTGACCCCGCCCTACGAAAGCGTGCTGTAAACAACAATTTGCAAAACAATCGCAACGCGCACAACACAGAAAGAATGAAGTGATACAATGGAATTGGAAGCGTTCTTCCGGCAGCACCCCAAGGCTGCGTTGGCTTTTTCCGGCGGGGTGGACTCGGCCTATCTGCTGTACGCGGCGGTGAAAAGCGGGGCCCAGGTGCGGCCCTACTATGTAAAAACCGCCTTTCAGCCCCAGTTTGAATATGAGGATGCCCAGCGCCTGGCCCGGGAGCTGGGGGTAGAGCTGGTGACCATTCGACTGGATGTGCTGAATGACGCGGCCATCACCGCCAACCCAGCCAATCGCTGCTATTACTGCAAGCGGAGGATTTTTACCGCCATTCAGGAAGCCGCCCGGGCAGATGGGTTTGACCTGCTGCTGGACGGCACCAATGCCTCTGACCAGGCTGCTGACCGGCCCGGGATGAAAGCAATTCAGGAGCTCTGCGTCCTGTCCCCCCTGCGGCTGTGCGGGCTGACCAAGGGAGAAATCCGGCATCGCTCCAGGCAGGCGGGGCTATTCACCCACGACAAGCCCGCCTACGCGTGTCTTGCCACCCGGATTCCCACCGGCACCCCCATCACCGCCGGGGATTTGGAGCGCACCGAACGCTGTGAAGCCTATCTGATGGGGCTGGGCTTTTCCGGCTTTCGGATTCGGCTGCTGGGAGACCGGGCCAAGCTGGAGCTGCCCGCCTCTCAGTTAGAAAAACTGATGGAGCACCGGGAAGCGGTGGTATCGGAGCTGAAAAAACACTATTCCGGCGTGCTGCTGGATTTGGAGGTGCGGGATGAACAGTGACATTCGAGCCCTTTTGGAGGGAATTCAACAAGGCACCGTCACCGTGGACGAGGCCCTTTTGCAGCTGAAGCAGCAGCCCTTTGAGGACATCGGCTACGCCAAGGTGGACATGCACCGCAAGCTCCGCCAGGGTGCCGGAGAGGTCATCTACGGGGCCGGGAAAACCGCCCAGCAGATCATCGGCATCCTCACCGCCATGGCCTCCCACGGGCAGAAAAACGTCCTGATCACCCGGCTGGACGATGAAAAGGCCGCCGAAGTGAAAGCGGTTCACCCCATCACCTACTACCCCGAGGCCAGAATCGGCATCCTGGGGCAGATGGAGCCCCCCCACGGCATGGGCACCATTGTGGTGGCCACCGGAGGCACCAGCGATGTGCCCGTGGCGGAGGAAGCGGCGCTGACGGCACAGTTTCTGGGCAATGAGGTACTGCGGCTCTACGACGTGGGGGTGGCGGGAATTCACCGGCTGCTGAGCCACAGCGCAGAGCTGATGAGCGCCAGCGTGATCATTGCCATCGCGGGCATGGAAGGGGCTCTGGCCAGCGTCATCGGCGGCCTGGTGGACTGCCCGGTGATTGCGGTGCCCACCAGCGTGGGCTACGGCGCGGCCTTCGGCGGCATCGCGGCTCTGCTGTCCATGCTGAATTCCTGCGCCAGCGGCACCGCCGTGGTGAACATCGACAACGGCTTCGGTGCGGGCTACATGGCCAGCACCATCAACCATATGGAGGCAAAGCATTGAAAACACTGTACTTAGACTGCGGCATGGGCGCGGCAGGAGATATGCTCACCGCCGCCCTGCTGGAACTCTTCCCCGACCCGGAGGCCATGGTGGCAGAACTGAACGGCCTGGGGGTTCCCGGGGTGCGCTATCAGCGGGAGACCGTTGAGAAGTGCGGCATCCAGGGCACCCACATCCATGTTTTTGTGGGAGACACCGAAGAGGGAGAACATCACCACCACGACCACCATCATGACCATCCCCACAGCGGTATGGAGGAGATCGACCACTGGATTTCCCACATTCAGGCATCAGAGGCCGTCAAAGAGAACATCCGGGCGGTTTACAATCGAATCGCCCAAGCGGAGAGCCTGGTGCACGGGGTGACGATTCAGGATATCCACTTCCATGAGGTGGGCACCCTGGATGCCCTGGCCGATGTGACCGCCGTGTGCTATCTGCTGGACAGGCTGGGAAACCCCGCCGTCTACGCCTCCCCCGTTCATGTGGGCAGCGGCCATGTGTACTGCGCCCATGGGATTCTGCCGGTGCCCGCCCCCGCCACGGCGGAGCTTTTGAAGGGCGTGCCCATCTACGGCGGCCAGATTCAGGGCGAACTGTGCACCCCCACCGGGGCGGCGCTGCTGAAGCAATTTGTAGTGGAATTCGGGAATATGCCGATGATGGTCCCCCAGGCGGTGGGCTACGGCATGGGCAAAAAGGATTTCGCCATGGCCAACTGCCTCCGGGCCCTGCTGGGGGAAACCAAAGGTGGCGGGGACAGCATTGTGGAGCTGAGCTGCAACCTGGACGACATGACCGGGGAGGACATTGGCTTTGCCACGGAGCAGCTGCTCAGTGCCGGAGCCTTGGATGTGTTCACCACCCCCATCTCCATGAAGAAAAACCGGCCGGGGGTTCTGCTCACCGTTCTCTGCCGGGAAAACCAGCGGGAGGAAATGGTGGGGCTGCTCTTTCGCCACACCACCACCCTGGGCATCCGGGAGACGCCCCACCGGCGCTACTGCCTGACCCGCCGCGCAGAGCAGGCTGATACCCCCTTTGGACGCGTCACCTGCAAGCGTTCCGAGGGCTACGGCGTCACCCGCTGCAAGCCGGAATACGACGACCTGGCCCGGCTGGCAAGAGAAAACGGCGTTTCCATCGCCCAGGTGCGGGAAACGGTAGCCAGGAAGTAGGGAACCCTCCGCCAGTCAAATGGCGGAGATCAGCCTGTTTGGAAATTTTTCAAAAATTAGGCTTGACATTTCCCGAAAATTGGATATAATAAGACCGTTCCAAATGTAGAGGATTTGTGTAACGGTAGCACACCGGACTCTGACTCCGTTTGCGGGGGTTCGAATCCCTCATCCTCTGCCAAAAAATAACAGATACCTTTCGGTATCTGTTATTTTTTTATATGCTTATCGGTTTTAATTAGCAAAAGATGTATTTATTCAACCAAGCCACTGTAGGGGAGGCTCGTAGCCTCCCGCCAGGTTGGAAAACTGAGTGTTTGGTTGAATGGTGGAAGGTTGGACGATGGTACGAATTCGCCTAACC
>CAMCKD010000009.1 GCA_945875335.1 uncultured Clostridia bacterium
GGGGCGATACCACAGCAACAGGGACACCCCCTCAGCCTTCGGCAGCTCCCCCGGTGGGGGAGCCGAGGGTGTGCGATAAACAACAATTTACAGTTATCATAAAGGCTTTTATCCGTTCTTCCAGGTTTGCAGGGAGAAGAGCACCAGGATGGGGAAAATCTCCAGGCGGCCCAGCAGCATGTCCAGGGTCAGCACCAGCTTGCTGAGGACGCTGAATCCGGCGTAGTTGCATACCGGGCCCACCACCTCCAGGCCGGGGCCGATGTTATTCAGGCAGGCCAGCACGGCGGAGAAATTGGTGCCGGTGGAGAAGCCGTCCAGGGAGATGATGAGAAAGCTGGCAAACACGATCAGCACATAGGCGGAAAGGTAGGCGTTGGTGCCCGCGATGACCCGCTCATCCACCACCGCGCCGTTGTTGCGCACCAGCTGCACCTTTCTGGGGTGGAGCATCTGGGCAATGCTGCGTTTCAGGCTCTTGAACAGCAGCAGCACTCTGGCCACCTTGATGCCGCCGCCTGTGGAACCGGCGCAGGCACCCACCACCATCAGGCACAGCAGAATGGTCTTGGAGAAGCTGGGCCACAGGTCGAAATTCGTGGTGGCAAAGCCGGTGGTGGTCATGATGCTGCTGACCTGGAACAGGGCATGGCGCACCGTCTCCTCCGCCGTGGGATAGTAGCCCCACAGATTCCAGACGATCAGCGCCACGCTGCCCACCACGATGGCGATGTACAGCCGCAGCTCCTCGTCCTTGAACACGCTGCGGAACTGGCGCAGCACCAGCAGATAGTAGCAGCTGAAATTCACGCCGAACAGCAGCATGAAAACGGAGGTCACGTTCTGAATATAGGGGCTGTATCCGGCGATGGAGTCGTTGCGCACACCGAAGCCGCCGGTGCCCGCGGTGCCAAAGGCGGTGCAGAAGGCCTCGAATACCGACATGCCGCCAATCAGCAGCATCACAATGTCCAGCACCGTCAGGCCGATGTAGAGAAGATACAATATCCCCGCGGTCTTGCGCATTTTGGGCACCAGCTTGCCAACGCTGGGGCCGGGGCTCTCAGCGCGGAGCAGATGCATGGTAAAGCCCTGCCCGTTGCCCTTGGCCGGGGCAATGGCCAGCAGGAACACCAGCACGCCCATGCCGCCGATCCAGTGGGTGAAGCTCCGCCAGAACAGCAGCCCCTTTGCCATGGACTCCACCTCCGGCAGAATGGAAGCGCCGGTGGTGGTAAAGCCTGACGCGGTTTCAAAAAGCGCATCCACAAATTTGGGGATGGCCCCGGAGATGCAGAAGGGGAGGGCTCCGATCAGACTGAGCACCAGCCAGCTGAAGGCCACGCAGACCATGCCGTCGGTGGCATAGAAGGCGTTTTTCGCGTTCTTGCACAGCAGGAACAGAATGCTGCCCAGCACGGCGCAGATGCCCAGGGTGGCAAGGAAGCCATAGATGGCCGCCAGCTCTTGCTCACACAGGCTGATGATCAGCGGCGGCACCATAAAGAGTCCTTCAATCAACAGAATCTGGGCGGTGAAACGCCCCATCATTTTGTAGTTCATGAATGTCCCCCATGGTTATGCGAAGATGTCGTTGAGCTGGTAAAGAACCTCCCGGCCGTTGGTCACCACCAGAACAATGTCCCCCTCCTGGAACATGGAGTCGCCGTTGGCAATCTGAGGGGCAGCGCCGTGGGTGATGGAAACCAGCAGCACGTTGGGCTTCAGCTTGATTTGCTTCAGGGGTTCACCGCAGTGGAGGGTGTGCTCGTCCACCCGGAATTCCATGGCCTCTGCCTGGCCGTCGGCGATGGCGTGGACGGTGAGGGCAGCGCCGGTCTGGTTCTTCATGGCCCGGACATAGCGGGCGATGTTGTTGCTGCAAAGGTCCTTGGGACAGATCACGCTGCCAAGATTGAGGCTGTCAATCAGGCTTCGGTTGTCCGCGTTGCTGAGCCGGGTAATTACCTGGGGAACCCCCCGGCTGGCGGCGTAGAGGGAGACGATCATGTTCAGCTCGTCCAGCCCGGTGCAGGTCACCAGGGCGTCGTATTGCGCCATGCCCTCGCTGAGCAGCAAATCCTGGTCGCTGACATCTCCGTGGATGATGTCCGCCTCCGGCAGCAGGGCGCTGAGCTCCTGGCAGCGCTGGAGACTGGCTTCCACGATCTTTACCGCCACGCCCTCCTTTTCCAGCCGGGCGGCCAGATAGTAGCCCACGGTGCCGCCGCCGCAAATCAGAACCCTTCGCACCCGGCGGGTGATGATGCCCAGATTGTTCAGCAGGGTGGTCAGATTCTCCGACAGGGCGGTGACGAACAGCCGGTCGCCCTCCCGCAGGATGAAGTCGCCGCCGGGGGCCACTGCGGAACCGCTCCGCAGTACCGCGCACACCAGCACCGTGCATTTGACGATGCTCCTTAAATCCATCAGCTTCACGTTGCAGAGCTTGCTTCCGGCATCCACCCGCAGCTCCACGATCTCCGTCCGGCCCTTGGCAAAGGTGTCCCGCCGAAGGAAGCCAGGGTATTTCAGCAGCCGGTGGATTTCCGTGGCGGCCTGATTCTCCGGGTTGATGACCAGAGACAGGCCGAATACATCCCGCATGCGGTAGGCCTGCTCGTTGTATTCCGGGTTGCGGATTCGAGCGATGGTATGCAGCTTGGGGTTCATGGAGTGGGCGGTGGTGCAGCAGAGCAGGTTGATCTCGTCGTGATTGGTCACGGCAATCAGCAAATCCGCTTCCCTCACCCCCGCCTGGTTCAGCACGGTCATGGAGGCGCAGTTGCCCTGAACGGAAAACACATCGTAGCGCTCCACGCTGGAATCCAGAACGGTGGAATTGAAATCGATGACGGTGACATCGTGATTCTCGGCGGTGAATTGCCTGGTCAGGGTGGCGCCCACCTTGCCGTCTCCGGCGATGATAATCTTCATAAAATCCTCCAAATAAGGAAAATCAAAAATTCCGTTATATTATACCAGAGAATGGAACAATTTGCAACGAATTCCTTTACGCATTGGGAGATTTTGTCAGCGCCCGCACCGCCGCCTGAATCTGGGGGTCATTTTCCGGCGCCAGGGTGCCGTAGTAGATGGCCTGGTCGGTTTCCTCGTCCACCTCCACCAGAATGTCCGGCTGGATGCCCACCTCTGCCAGGCTCTTTCCCTGGGGGGTGAAGTATTTGCCAACGGAGAGCCCCAGGCCGGAGCCGTCGCTGAGCTGGAAGGTATACTGGAAATAGCCCTTGCCGCAGGTGGGAGTGCCCACAACGGTGCCCGCGCCGTATTCCTGAATGGCAGCGGGGAAGAACTCGGCGGCGGAATAGGAATTCTGGTTGCACACCACGGCGATGGGCATGTCCAGATATGCCGCGTCGGAGTAGTCCACCTGCTCCTTGCCGGTGTAGTCCACGGAGCGGAACAGCACCCCCTCCGGCAGCAGGTAGTCCAATAGCGTCACCAGCTCCGTGGCGTAGCCGCCGGGGTTGTTGCGAACGTCAAAAATCAGCGCGGCGGCT
This sequence comes from uncultured Clostridia bacterium, assembly GCA_945875335.1. Lineage (GTDB taxonomy): Bacteria > Bacillota > Clostridia > Oscillospirales > Oscillospiraceae > Faecousia. The sequence continues at coordinate 3,522 of CAMCKD010000009.1, forward strand.
CCCTGCTCCCGCAGAGCTTCAATGGCGGCGATGGACTCCTGGGCGCATCGGGAATCAAAATTATAAATGGATATCAGACCAATGTCTCCTTCCAGCAGCTGGGCGGAGACCACAGGCGTCAGAATCTGCCTCCGCTCCACCTGGAAGGGAAGCACCTGACCCTCCCGCAGCACCTCAATGTCCACGGTACTGCCCTCCGGGCCGCGCACCAAATCCCGCAGCTCGGACACGGAAAGCCCCTGGGCGCTCTGATTTTGGGCGGACACCACGATGTCCCCCGGCAGGATTCCTGCCTCCTGGGCGCTGCTGCCCTCCTGCACCACCAGCACCAGAAAGCCCCGGCCTTCCTCGTCGGCGGCGATGGTGATGCCGATGCCCACATAGGCGTTCTCGGACTGCTCCATGTGGGCGGCAAAGTCCTTGGCGTTGAGGTAGTAGCTCCATCGGTCCCCCAGGGAGGAAACCATGGCCTCTGCCGCTGCGTCCTCCGCTGCTTCCATGTCCGCCTCGCCGATGAAGCAGGCTTTGATCAGAGACTCCACCTGTTCCAGCTTGGATGCCCTGGAAAGGCTCCCGGTGAAAAGATACAAGGTCACCGCAGCGGCGACCAGAGCGGTGGTAATATAGGACAGAACGCGAAGAAAGGTTTTCATAAAATCACCCGAATGTTTTTTAGAATGTGCATATCAGCTTTCGTCAGCAATCAGGGAAATTGTTGTTTGTTGCACAAGCCATCGTAGGGGCGGCTACCAGCCGCCCGCCAGGTTCGTTAACTGAGTGTTTGGTTGAATGGCACAAATGTGGGAAACTGGTACGAATTCGCCCGACATTTTTTGTGATTTTCAGTTTGTACTGCGCGGGCGGCTGGTAGCCGCCCCTACGAATGGTTTGTCATTCAAACAACAATTTAACACTCTGCTGAGCCAAACCGATAAGCACATTTTAGAATATGCCCACAGCCAATTGTAGGCCGTGGGCATGGATTTTAGTACAAGCTGACGTAATTGCAGGGGTTCACATAGGAGCCGTTGTAGGCGATTCCGAAATGCAGATGGTAGCCGGAGGCAACACCGCTCTTGCCCACATAGCCGATGGTCTGGCCCTGGCTCACGGTTTGACCCGCGCTGACAATGTAGTTGCTCATGTGCATGTAAATGGAGGAGAAGCCGTCCCCGTGGTTGATGGTCACATAGTATCCGGCGGAGTTGCCGTAGGTGGCGGTGGTGACGGTGCCGCCCCGGGAGGCCACGATGGGGGTGCCGGAGTTGGCAGACAGGTCAACACCCTGATGATAGGTGGAGGCGCCTGCAATGCCCGTATCCCGCAGGCCAAAGGGGCTGGTCAGCTTCTTGTAGCTGCAGGGAACGATCCAGGAGCTGCCCACATTGACGCTGCCGCCGCCGCCGGAATTGCTTTCAGAGCCGCCGTTAGACGCATTGTTGCTGCCGTCGGGGTTGCTGATGGGAATGGAGGGAGCCTGGGTGGTGGGGGGGACGTAGGTGGACATATAGGCGATCCACTCCGCCTCCTTGGCCTCGTTGTATTCCTGCTCCTTCAGGGCAATGGCGGCCAGAAGCTCCTCGTCCTCCTGCATCAGGTGATCCTCCTGAAGCTTCAGGTCCTCGCTCTTGGCGATCAGCTGTAAAATCAGTTCATCCGCTTCGGCCCGCTTGGCATCCAGCTCTGCCTGGGCGGCGTCCAGCTCGTCCCGGGTCACTTCCAGCTCGCTTTTTTCCTGGGCCAGCTCTGCCTGGGCATCCTCCACCGCCTTGGCGGCTTCGCTGAGCTCCTGCAGACGGCGGGTGTCGGAGGAGGCGATCTCCTCCACCATGTTCAGCCGATCCAGCAAATCGGAGAAGCTGTTGGCCTTGAAAAGCACCGCCCAATAGGAGATGGTGCCCTCTTCCTCCATGGCCCGGATGCGGGTTTTGCAGTCCTCGTTCAGCTGGTCAAACCGCGCCTGGGCCCGATCCAGCTCTTCCTGCTGGTCGGCAATGAGGACGCTGTAGGCGGAGAGCTGCTCATTGATGTTGATGATCTCCGTGTGCAGCAGACCGATCTCCTGGTCGATGATGTTCTTCCGGGCCACCATGTCGGCGATTTCGTCGGAGGTGGCCTCATACTGCTCTTTTAAGTCGGAAATCTGGTTCTTGATGTCCTTCCGATCCTCCTGCAGCGCGTTGATCTGCTTGCGGATTTCGCTGGAGGAGGCGGCGAAAACCCGGGTGGGCAGGATGCTCAGCAGTAACGACAGTATCATAATACCGGCCATCACACCGGCCAGAATGGCGACGATACGCTTGCGGTTTTTCATAGAGTGCTCCTTTTTCGCTTAGAGATATGCCATGGGATTGACGTAGGTTCCGCCGTAGGAGATGCCAAAGTGCAGGTGGGGGCCGGTGGAAATGCCGGTGCTGCCCACATAGCCAATGAGCTGCCCCTGGGACACGGACTGCCCGGTGGAAACCACATAGCGGGTCATGTGCATGTAGATGGAACCAAAGCCATCCCCATGGTTGATGGAAACGTAGTAGCCCGCGCCGCCGGCCTGATAGGAGGCCTTGGTGACGGTGCCGCTGCGGGTGGCATAGATGGGCGTGCCGGTGGGGCAGGCCATGTCAATGCCCTGGTGGTTGGTGGAGGCACCGGCGGTGGGTGCCTTGCGGTAGCCAAAGGCGCTGGTGATGGTGTAGCCGGATACCGGCTCGATCCAGGTGGCGTTGGAGGGTGGGTTCTGCCCCCGCAGGGCCATCTTCACCAGCTCTTCCTTGTACTGGGCGGCTTGAAGCTCCTTCTGCTTCTGGGCCAGCTCGTTCATCAGCTCATTTTGCAGAGCCTCGGATTCATCCAGCACGATTTGGAATTCCGCCTGCTTGGAAATGAGCTGCCGGAGGATGTCGTCGGATTCGGTGCGCTTTTCTTCCAGCATGGCCTCACTGTCGGCAAGCATCTGCCGGGTCTCCTGCAAATCGGCCATTTCCTCGGTGAGGATTCGCTGGTTTTCCTCCACATTGGCGGAGGCGATCTGCAGATCCAGCAGCCGCTGGGTGTCGGCGGCGGCAATTTCATCCACCATGTTCATCCGATCCAGAAAATCCGTGAAGCTGTTGGACTCAAAAATCACCTGCCAATAGGTGATTTCGCCCTCCTCCTCCATGGCCCGGATGCGGTCTTTGTATTGCTTGTTCAGCTGGGTCAGCCGGGCGTTGGATTCGTCCAGCCGATCCTGGGTGTCGGCGATCATCTGGCCATAGATGCGAAGCTGCTCGTTGACGTTGAGAATCTGCTGATGGAGCAGGGAAATCTCCTGGTCAACGGCGTTCTTCTTGTCAACCAGGGCCTGAATTTCGCTGGCGTTGGCGTTGTATTGGGTTTTGATTGCATCGATCTGTGCCTGAATGACGGCGTTTTCTACTTTAAGATCGGTGATTTCTTCTTTGATCTCGGAGGAGGTTGCAGCCCGGGCCTCAGGGGTGAGGCTCAGGAAAACCGTCAAAACTGCTAAGAGGACAGCGGCAGCAGACCGGGGAAAAGCTGCTTTTCTCATAGGTCTCTCCTTGGAAGGCCGGATTTTGCGGCCCTCCGCTGTCTTCTTATACATCCATGAATTTTCGGATCGATGTCCAGCTGCCCACAATGCCCACGAACAGTCCTGCCGCGCCAAAGGTGGCAACCATGGGGATCAGCAGCTCTCCCGTAAAGGGGACGAAGGAGAACAGCCGCAGGGCGTCCACCGAGGAAATCCGCTCCACCAGGGTATCGTACAGCACCCACTCCAATCCGAAGGCCAGGATGGCGCCGGTCATGCCCAGGGTGAAGCCCTCCACCACGAAGGGCAGACGGATGAAGCTGTTGGTGGCACCCACCATTTTCATGATGGCGATTTCGTCCTTTCGGTCATACATGGCCAGCTTGATGGTGTTGGAAATGATCAGCAGGGAAATCACCAGCAGCATGGCAATCAGAGCCACGGAAGCGATGTTCAGCACGTTCTGGATGGTGGTGAAGCCCTCGGCCAGCTCATAGGCGGCATTGGTCTTGGCCACGCCGGGAATCTGCTGGAGCTGGCTGTCGGTCTGCTTCATCAGGGTGTTGTCCTCCAGGGTGACCACATACCGATGGCGCAGGTCCTGCGCCTGGACGCCGTTGAAGGCGGCGTTGTTGTTGTGGTCGCTGACGAAATTGTCCAGGGCTTCCTCCCGGGAGACGAACACGGACTTTTGCACGTTGTCCAATTGGTTGATCCTGGTGCCGATGCTCCTGGCCTCGGCGTCGGACAGGCTGCTGTCCACATACACCATGATCTCACTGGTCTGGTTCAGCTTGTCCACCATCACATCCAGGTTGTAGGCCAGGATGGAGAAGCTGCCCACGATCAATAGACAGGCGATGGTGACGCACACGGCGGCGAAGGACATGAAGCCGTGGAGGAAAATGCCGTGGAAGCCCTCCTTGATTAAGTAGCCTAAATTGTTAATCTTCATCGTAGTACCCCTCTCCGTCGCTGACGACAATGCCTTCGTCAATGACAATCACCCGCTTGGAGAACAGCTGCACCAGATCCTTCTCGTGGGTAACCACAAGAATGGTGGTGCCCAGGTTGTTGATCTCCTGAAGCAGGGACATGATTTCAAAGGAACGGGCCGGGTCCAGGTTGCCGGTGGGCTCGTCGGCAATGATGGTGGAGGGGTTGTTCACCAGGGCCCGGGCGATGGCCAGACGCTGCTGCTCACCGCCGGACATCTCGCCGGGCAGACGCTTTGCCTTGTTTTCCAGGCCAACCAGCTCCAGCACATAGGGCACCCGATCCCGGATTTCCCGCTCCCTGGCGCCGATGACCCGCATGGCGAAGGCCACGTTGTCATAAACGCTCATTTTGGGAATCAGCCGGAAATCCTGGAACACCACGCCGGTGGTGCGGCGCAGGTAGGGGATCTCGCGTTTGCGGATGCGTTCCAGATTATAGCCGTTGACATGGACGGTGCCGGAGGTGGGGCGGAGCTCACCGCTGATCAGCTTGATGATGGTGGACTTGCCGGAGCCGGAAGGGCCAACCAGGAAGCAGAATTCGCCGTCCTCAATCTGCATGGTCACGCCATTCAGTGCGTGAGTGCCGTGATCGTAGGCTTTAACCACATCGGTAAATTCAATCATTTGCATCTATCTCCATTATAGACTGGCCAAGGAAAAGCCTTTGGCCGCAATGTAACCGAATTGTAACACATTTCGCCCATAAAGTCAATGCTATTCCGTCGAAAACAGGCCGCGAAGAAAAGAATTCATAAAAAATCAATAAAATAACGCCTTGTTTTTCCGGGCAATTCCAATTTTTCCGGGATTATGTAACCCTGCCAAGGCCCGCCGCCCCACCCTGCGCCGGAAAGACGGCAAATTGTTGTTTAACGCACACGCCACTGTAGGGGAGGCTCTTAGCCTCCCGCCAGGTTGGTAACCTGAGTGTTTGGTTGAATGGAACAATGTTCAGCATGGTACGAATTCGCCCTTCCTGGTTGGTAACTGAAAGCCTGTACTGCGCGGGAGGCTACGAGCCTCCCCTACAGTGGCGTGTTCGATAAACAACAATTTACCTGATTGCGTGATTAAGCCGTTCTGCCCCACAAATATTACTGAAAAAGCACCGGCGGGGGAGCCGGTGCAGAATTCAGGAGTGATCCGATACAATTTTCCGATAGCGTCTGTAAAGCAGGTACAGTCCCAGGGTGCACAGCGCAGTGATGCCCAGGACTCCCGCTGGGGGGTAGGCCGCACCAAGGAGGCCGCAAAACAGCCAGGCCGCGGCATACAGGCGGAAGGCAGTGCCCATTTTGCGGTTGTAGCCGGGCACATCCTGCAGGGTTTCTTTCAGCTTCTCTTCGCTGCCCGTCCAGAACTGCACCGGGGCGCTGCTGATCCTGGTCAGATACCCCGCCAGGAAAAAGCCGGATGCGCACAGCAGACAGCACAGGGCAAGGATGATTCGTCCAGCCATCGCCTTTCCCTCACGTCAACAGCGACACCGCCATCAGCGCGCCGCCTGCAAGAATCGAAAGCAGCATTCCGGCGTTCAGAATGCTGGTTTGAAACCGTTTCCCCTTTGGCAGCTCCAATGCGCCAGATTCAAACCGCAGATTCCGCCAGCTCATGCACAGCAGCACCAGCCCCGCCAGGGCGCAGAGCACCAGCAGCAGCGCGTAGCCATAATAGGCCCGGAACCAGGGATTGGCCAGAGCCTCCATGGTGGAGCCGCTCAAAGCCTCCGGGGAGATTTGCCGCAGCAGGGCGGGGGCAAACACGGAGCCTAGAAAATTGATGCACATGTGGGCAATTACGCTGCAGCGCAGCCTCCCGGTGTTCAGGTAGATGTAGCCAAAGGCCAGCCCCAGGCCAAAGGCGTAGAAAAACTGGGAGAAGTTCCCGTGGTACAGCCCGAACAGCAGGGCCGAGAGCAGCACCGCGGTTTTGCCCCCGTAGATGCCCATCCGATCGATCAGCTGCTTGCGGAACACATATTCCTCCACCAGGGGAGAAAGAACTACCATAAAGAGAAGCTGGGCTGCCAGGTTGTTGCCGGTGACGAAGGGCATCAGGGGATTCTTTGCCTCTGCCAAAGCGGTGATCAGGGAGCCGATCAGATTCCCGGCGTACATCAAAAAGACGCAGATGAAGCCAAATTTCACGGCCCGTCCTGCTCCCAGCTTCTGCTTTTTTGGCGGGTGAGCAGGGGCACGCCGCAGCACCAGCAGTCCCAGGGGAATGGCCAGCAGATACTGGGGGGCGAAGGTCATCAGCCAGATGCCCCATTCACTGGTGAATATCCCGGGGAACCAGAGGTAAGCGGCCACAATCACGCCAATCTGAACCAGAACCACGATCACCAGTATGGTCAGAAAGCCGAAGCCCACCCGGGAGAAGCTTCTCCGGGCAGATTTCAAATCCTGTTCCTTTCCGATTGAAATGTCCTTCCCCTTGGGCTGCAGGAACACCGAGGCCAGACTGAAGGCCCCAACGCCCAGCAGCAGATTCACAGCGGTAGCCCCCAGGGCAGCCGGCAGGGTATGGCCCATAACGATGCCGAAGGCCAGAATGCCCACATCCGGCAGCAGGCCAAAGTAGATGAACAGAATGGTGATCATCTGCTTGATGGTCTTGCCGATGGAGGCGGGGATGGAGAGGTCAATGAAGGTGACCATGCTGGTGGCGTAGAAATCCACGGAGACAATCAGCGGCAGCCATTTCAGCAGCGACAGGGGGTTCACCAGCAGCACCGCGCTGGCAAGGAGCATCGGGGGCAGCAAATCCAGCAGACAGCTCACCGTGCCGCCCAGCAGGGAATAGAAAAGCTTCTGCCAGGTGGATTCCGGGATCATGCGGAAGTAATCCAGTCCTGTGTCCTCGGCCAAAGGGTCGCCCATGGCCCGGAAGAACACCAGCACCCCCAGGGCCAGCACCACCGGCAGCGGGTTCGTGGTGCCGAAATAGAACCGCAGGGCAGCGGAAATGCCCACCGCCGCCACCAGGTAGGTCTCCATGGTCTTGGTGAGGAATCCAAAGTGAGCAAACCGGAATCGGTTATACATGGTTTTGTAAAAGTAGATATTGGCGCCCCAGCCGTGGTTCAGCCCGTCCCGCCGGAGAGAGGCCTTCCGCTCCTTTTTCCGCTGGCCGGTTGCCGCCGTGCCGCTGGTCTTCTCGGAGCGGGCCCGCTCCAGCAGGGCGGCGGTTTCCTCGGATTTTGCCATGGCGTCCTCATAGAAGTCCGCGTTGATGTGCCAGATGCAGGCAACCAGCCCGGCACCGCCAGCCACCAGCAGCCCAAGGCACAGTCCGGCTCCCAGCCAGTTTTCCTCCATCACAAACACCGCCAGCCCCTTCAGCCAGCCCCAGAAGGGGATCCACCGGGTAAAGCCCGGATTGAAGAACCGATCAGCCGCCTGCAGCATGTCCAGTCCGCTGGCCTTGAAGAACACCAGAAACGACCCCGCCAGCACAAGCAGCACCCCATAAACGCCCTTTCTCAGATACTTCTTGAATCCTGAGTGGGTAGAGCAGACGGTGTACAGCAGCACCTGCAGCAGCTTGCCAATGAAAATGGCGGAAAACCAGGTGATGAGAATCGCCGCTGCTCCCCAGCCGGAGAGCCCCAGGTTCAGCATCAGGTTTGGCAGCTGGAACACAATGTAGATGGTGGCAATCAGCGCCGTGCCCAGCTGGGTGGCCAGCCGGAACATCAGCACGGACTGGGGCTTCATGGGGGAGGGGAACAGCAGATTCACGTCCGCAGGCAGAAAGATCCTGCTGCCGTTTTTGTCCGCGCTCACCGCCTCAAAGAAGAACAGCACCAGCACCGCCCCGCCGGCAATCAGCTCCGCCAGGGCGGCGGGGGAGATGCTTAAAGGTGTGGGCTCCTTCTCCGGCACGGTCTCGGTGACGGCCTCCGGCTCTTGGTTGGCCTCCACCGCATCCTCTAAGGTGGCGGCAAAAATGCCGATGACGCCGCCAATGAGCATGCACACCACCAAAAATACCAACACCCAGGTCTTGCACAGCTTTCGCACTTGGTTCACGAAGCTGTGCAGGGCGTAATAACCAAAAAATCTCATTGCCTCAGCCCTCCCGGCCGCCTTCGGTCACGTCGAAGAACAGCTGCTCCAGGGTTCTGCCGTCGGCTTCCAGCTCCTCGCGGGTGAGGTTGGCATGGATAACGCCGTTTCTCATGATCAATGCCCGATCCCACAGCATGTCCACGCTGTCGATGATGTGGGTGGATACCAGCAGCGTCCTGCCCTCCTGACGCATTTCCTCCATGCAGCTTTTCAGCTCCTTGATGGCGTGGGGGTCCAGGCCGATCATGGGTTCGTCCAGCAGGAGCAGACTGGGCTGGGGCAGCAGCCCTAAGCAGATGTTTAATTTCTGCTGCATGCCCTTGGACAGCTCGTCGCCGAATTTCTTCCGCTTGTCCTCCAGCTCAAACCGGGTGAATAGACTGTCAATGCGGCTTTTGTAATCCTTCAATCGATAGGCCCGGGCCAGGAACTCCATGTGCTCCGAGACCGTCAGATTGGGGTACAGGCTGGGAAGCTCCGGGATGTAGCCCATCACCGCCCGGGCCTGGCTGGATTTGTTGGAAAAGCCGTTCACGGTGATGTTGCCCTCATATTGCAGAAAACCAATGATGGATTTCATCAGGGTGCTTTTGCCCGCCCCGTTGGGCCCCAGCAGCACGGTGACGCTGCCCGGCTCCAAATGGAGATTCACATCGTCGCAGGCCAGAACCTTGCCGTATTTTTTGGTCAGATGTTCCACGGTAAGCATATCAAAATCTCTTCTTTCCTTATGATTTTCTCCATTGTATACCTGCGGACAGAACTTGTCAAGACGCTTCAAAAAATTAAGAAAAGATGGAGAAAGAATGGGATTATCCGTTCTTTTGACGGAAAAATCCTGAGGCTTTCCCCCTTTGCGGTTCGCCTGACTGCCTGGCATGAAGCCAGCTCCATTCTGGCAGATTTTTTGCATTGAGGCAAATTGTTGTTTAGCGTACCCTTGCCCTCCCCTCTGGGGAGGGTGGCCGAGCGTAAGCGAGGTCGGGAGAGGTATATTGCGCAGTTGTTTCCTGCTGTTTTTGGGGAAATAGGTGCGAAAAGACCTCTTCCGTCAGCCCTTCGGGCTGCCACCTTCCCCAGAGGGAAAGGCTTCAGCGCTGCCGCGCCAGTGCTTCAAACAACAATTTGCAGCGTGAACCCGATGTGCATATTTTATTAACATTTTCGCAACAATCCCTTCGTGAATTGAGAGTGGGGCGGCGTTATAATAATTATATCAAATTTGAAGTAATTCTGCCCCGTCATAAAAATAGAGAGAGTTGGTAGAAAACATGGAAACAATGGAAACCTCTGCTGTGGTCATCAACAGGGATGAATCCGTCAACATCGATCACGTTCAGAATTTCAACCAGTGGATGAAGCAGTATGCCCGGCCCTACCGGGAGATGATGTCCTTTTACAGCTGCGCCATCATGGAGGTGGAGACAAAATTCCGGGTGCTCAGCGAGGATATGTCCCTGGCCTTTGAGCGCAACCCCATCGAAACCATCCACACCCGCCTGAAAAGCCCGGAGAGCATCATGAACAAGATGGTGCGCCGCCAGATTCCCTTGTCCGTGGAGAACATCCGGGAGAACATCCACGATATCGCCGGTGTGCGGGTGGTGTGCTCCTTCCAGTCCGATATCTACATGCTGGCCGATGCCTTTCTGATGCAGGACGATGTGACCCTGATTCAGCGCAAGGACTATTTTCAGAATCCCAAGCCCAACGGCTATCGGAGTCTGCACCTGATCGTCAGCGTGCCCATCTTCCTCCACAACGAAAAGAAATCCATGAAGGTGGAGGTGCAGCTGCGCACCCTGGCCATGGACCTCTGGGCCAGCACGGAACACAAAATCCGCTATAAAAAGGACAATCTCCTCTCCCCGGCGGATCACCAGGCACTGTTCGAGTGCGCCCAGAGCTGCTCGGAAATCGACCGGAAGCTGGAACAAATCTATGAAAATGTCCTAAAATCCAAAGTCAGTCAGGAGATAAAAACCAAATGAATCTTGCAGTGACCATTCTTGTGTGTTTCTTTGCCGGTCTGGGCGCGGGTCTCGGCACCGGCTTTGCGGGTATGAGCGCCGCAGCAGTGATCACCCCCATGCTGGTTACCTTCCTGGGCATGGAGGCCTATGACGCCGTGGGCATCGCACTGGCCTCCGATGTGCTGGCCAGCGCCGTCAGCGCCTATACCTACGGAAAAAACAAAAATCTGGACGTGAAAAACGGCCTGGTGATGATGGGGGCGGTGCTGGTATTCACCATGGTGGGCAGCTTCGTTTCCAGCCTGGTGCCCGGCAGCACCATGGGCAGCTTCTCCGTGTTCATGACCATGCTGCTGGGCGTGAAGTTCATCGTCAAGCCTGTGATGACCACCAAGGAAGCCATGGGCCAGGTTTCGGCGAAAAAGCGGCTGATCCAGAGCCTGATCTGCGGCAGCCTGATTGGGTTCATCTGCGGCTTTGTGGGGGCAGGCGGCGGCATGATGATGCTGCTGATTCTCACCTCCGTGCTGGGCTATGAGCTGAAAACCGCCGTGGGCACCAGCGTGTTCATCATGGCCTTCACCGCTTTTACCGGCTCCGTCAGCCATTTCGTCATCGGCGGTGCTCCCAATTGGCTGGTGCTGGCCCTGTGCGTGGGCTTCACCCTGCTCTGGGCCAGAATCGCCGCCCGCATTGCCAACAAGGTGGATGCCAAATTCCTCAACCGCGCCACCGGCGTCATCCTCATCCTCCTGGGCGCGGTGGTGCTGCTGGTGAATGCCTTTACCTGAATCAATGGGAAAATGGTAAATTGTTGTTTATGCGACGAACCATTCGTAGGGGCGGCTATTAGCCGCCCGCCAGGTTAGATGCCTGAGTGTTTGGTTGAATGGTACAAATGTGGGAAACTGGTGCGAATTCACCCGACATTTCTTTTGATTTTCAGCTTGTACTGCGCGGGCGGCTGGTAGCCGCCCCTACGAATGGCGTGTGCGTTAAACAACAATTTGTCTGTCTGCAAATCCCAACAAAAAACCACGCATTCCTCCGGGTTTTCGGCTGAATGCGTGGCGTTTTTATTATTAATAGGTGGCGGCCATATCTGCGTAGAATTCGTTCATTTCCTCTTCGGTGTCGAAGTTGCAGACGTACATCTGGTTGGCCATGGCGCCGGACAGGGCCTCGGGGATGCGGCCGGCCATTTTCAGGCAGTGGCCGTACTTCATGGTGATTTCGTAGTCATCCATCTTGTAGGTCTTGCCGTCCCGGCGGCTGTAGAAGGCGCAGTAGTGGTGGTTGCCGATGGGCTTGGTGTTATAGTCAAAGGCCACCATGTCGGCCCAAATCTTATAAACGTCGGTCTCCTGGCTGTAGTTGTACATCTCGGGGGTGTAGCCGCCGGCGGGGCGCATGTTGACCTCCAGACCCAGGATGTCGCCCTTCTTGCCCAGACCCTCCTGATCCTCGTTGAGGATGAAGAATTCCAGATGGATGAACCGGCTCTTCACGCCGAAGGACTTCACCGTCCGCAGACCCGCGTCCCGGATGGCATCGGGCAAATCCTTCACCAGGTAATAAACGGAGTCGCCGCCCTCGTTGACAATGTCCATCAGGGACAGGGGCGTGACGTTGCCGGACTCGAACAGGGGATTGCCATGGGAGTCGATGATGGCGTCATAGGTCTGCACATAGCCGTTGACGAACTCCTCCATGATGTACACATTGTTATCCTTGGTGTCCATGAACCAGCGCACATCGTCGTCGCATTTCAGCTTGTAGGTATTGTTGGCGCCCACGCCGTTGTCGGGCTTTACCACCACGGGATAGCCCACATAGTTGGCAAATTCCAGAGCGTCGTCCAGGCCCTCCACCAGATGATACCGGGCGGTGGGCAGACCGGCCTTGGCATAGTATTCCTTCATGGCGGACTTGTACTTGATCTTCGCCATGTCCTCGATTTTGGGGCCGGTGGTGATGTTGAACTCGGTGCGCAGCTGGGCGTCCCGCATGAGCCAGTATTCGTTGTTGGATTCCAGCCAGTCGATCTTGCCGTATTTGAAGGTGAAGAAGGCCACGGCCTTAAACACCTCGTCGTAGTTTTCCAGGCTGGATACCTTATAATATTCATCCAGGGAGTCCTTCAGCTCCTTCACCAGGTCGGCGTAGGGGCTGTCGCCGATGCCAAGCACCCGCATGCCGTTGTTGCGCAGCTCCCGGCAGAACCGCCAGTAGGTCAGGGGAAAGTTGGGGGAGATAAAAATAAAATTCTTCATGGCTTTCTCTCTTTCACGTTGGATGATGAATCAGCCCAGGAACCAGGGCAGATAGGTTTGGACCATCTTAAACCACCAGGGCCAGTCGTGGTTCACGTCGTAGCCCCAGTATTCAAACCGGGTGTGGATGCCCTTCTGGGCGCAGACGGTATCCAGCTTCCGGGTGCTTTCCAGCAAAACGTCCTCCCAGGCACCCTGGCCGCAGACGATCAGGGACTTCTGGTGGTTGTACATGTCCATCCAGGGGTGATCCGGGGCCATGTTGGCAAGGTAGAAGACAGGGCAGTTGTTGTAGACCAGATCGTCGCAGTAGTCGCCGAAGAACTCCTTGTTGTCATACAGGCCGGAGATGGCGAAGCAACTGTCGAAGAGGTCCGGGCGGCGGTAATAGAGGTTGGCCGCGTGCATGGCGCCCATGGAAGCGCCGAAGGTGAGAATGCCCTGGTCGTAGCCGTTCCGTTCGCCGCTCAGGTGCTTGATATAGGGCACCAGCTCCTGGGTGATGTAGTGGAACCAGCGCTCGTGGTTTTCGATGCGCCAGCGGTTGTCCACTCCTTTTGCGCCCCAGGCTTCGTTGTCGATGCAGTCGCAGGCGTAGACGGTGCAGCGGCCCGCTTCGATCCAGGGTGCCCAGTAGTCGATCATTTTGAAGTTCTCAAAATCGAAGAACCGACCCCCCTGGCAGGGGATGAACAGAACCGGCTTTCCGGCGTGACCGTAGACCTTGAATTCCATGTCCCGGTTCAGGTGGCCGCTGTAGTGCTTGAAATAGCGAATTTCCATTGGCTTCTCTCCTCGTTTCTATGTTGGGGGCGAAGTGTTTGCCCAAAAATTACAGTCCCAGGCAGTCCATGAAAATGGGAATCTGCTTTTCCCAGGAGGCCTCGGAATGGGTGCCCCCGGGGACGATGCGCATGGCCAGGTTCACCCGCTTGGTCATCAGCAGGTGGGCCGTGGAGATCAGGGCCTCGGCGTTGGCGGCGTGGTTGAACATTTCCAGCTCACCGTAGTCCATATAGATGCAGGTGTCCCGCCGGATGTGAGCCCGGGCAATCATTTCCAACACCTTGCCGGAGGAAACCCACAGGCTGGGGCTGAGGCAGGCGGCCCGCTGGAAAACATGGTTGTAGGTGGTCACGGCGTACATGGCCATGAGCCCGCCCATGGAGGAACCAGCGATGATGGTGTTGCAGCGGTCGGGGAGGGTACGGTAATTGGCGTCAATGTAGGGCTTTAGCTCCTTCACCATCCAGTTCATATAGACGCTGCCCTTGCCCCGAATCCTGCCCAAAGAGGAATTTTCATAGTTCAGGGGGGAGTATTCTACCAGACGGCGGTTGCCCTCGTGGTTGCATTCCACTGCCACGATGATCAGGTCTTTCTTGCTCTCCTCCATGTATTTGTTCATGCCCCAGGACTTGCCGTAGGTGGCATCCTGGTCGAAGAACACATTGTGCCCATCGAACATATACATCACGGGGTAACGGCGGTCGGGATCTTTTTCATAGGATTCCGGCAAATAGATGTAAGCGGTACGGGGCTTATCCCCGGACAGCTTGGGAATGGTGACATTCCACTTTTTGACCATGAATCAGATCTCCTTTTTCCATATTTGGTAATTGTGATAGAAATCAAAAAACAGTATACCCGTTTCTTCCCGGCTTGTCAACAGAAAATTACATTTTTGTCCGCGTAAAAAAATCATCCGCCCGTGGTGGGCGGACAATTCATGGAATGTGTACAAATATGAAATACAAAATGTGTGGAATCTCACGGATGCTGATTTTGCCGGAGAAATTATGCATTCTGCCATATCTCTGCGGAGTGCCAAGGGACTACAGCTTGTGAAAAATGGGCTTCCGTTCGGCGAAGGTGCATACATAGCCGAAAATCTCCCGCAGCACCTGGCAGGCTTCCTCGCTGTACTGCCCCACCCGGTCACTGCGGTGGGCATCGGAGCCGATGGTCACGATTTCGCCCCCCAGCTCCTTGAACCGGCGGAAATAATCCGGGGTGGGAAGAAAGCCGCCGCACCGATCCATGCCGCTGGTGTTCAGCTCCAGGCCCTTCCCCTTGGAGATAAGGACCCGGAAAATCTCGTCGATGATCTCCCGGTGCTCCTCATAGGGAAGGGGAGCTTTGACAGGGCTCCCGGCCCCCTTGTGCAGATAGGTCATGTGGGACAAAACATCAAAATCCTCATGGACCCGGACGCATTCCAGCATGGTTTCAAAATACCGCCGCTGGGCTTCCCAAACGGTTTTCCCCTGCCAGTATTCAGAAAAATAGACATCCATATCATCCACAAAATGGATGGAGCCCAGGACGAAGTCGTAATTCCGCTGCCCCAGCTCCTGCTTCATTCGCGCCTGATTGTCGTTGTAAAGGCCGTATTCCACCCCCCGGCGGATGGTGAGACCGGGCAGCTCCAGGGAGTCGTATTCTCTGCTGTAGGCCTCCAAATCAAAAAGCATGGTCTGCTCCCGCTCCTTCCGCAGAAAATCCCGGTGGTCGGTGAAGCAGATTTCCTTCAGCCCTCTGTCCACTGCGGCCTGTGCAAGCGCAGCCCCGGTGTCGTGGCCGTCGAAGGAGACTCTGGAATGCATGTGAAAGTCAAACATGGTCGATTTCCTCCCAAAATTGACGGAATGCGGTGGGCAGTGCTGCCTGAGCCCGGATTTCCTCCCCGGTGAACCACTGAAAGCAGTCCGGCCTTTCAGCGACCTCCAGGTAGTACCCACGCAGATTCCATTGAATGTGCGTAAAAATGTGCTTTCGCTCCACCTGCCGCAGCAGATTCCGGGGCCCAACCCCCATGTCTTCCGCCGCTTCCAGAGCCTGGGGGACTTCCAGCTTGCCGGATACATTGGGGAATTCCCATAGCCCTGCCAGCAGTCCCCGACTTGGCCGCTTGCGCAGGGCATAGCAGCCGTCGCAGGAGAAAATGAACACCGTCCGCTCCTCCTGCCGCTTGGCTTTTTTGGGGGATTTCACCGGCAGGGTCTCCGCCGTCCCTCTTTGATAAGCCAGACACAGGCTGGCGCAGGGGCAGCTTTCGCATCTGGGCTTCCAGTTGGGGCCGCAGAGGGTGGCCCCCAGCTCCATCAGCGCCTGGGTGAAGTCCCCGGCGTTCTCCGGGTAGATGGCAGCCAGAGCGGCGTGCACCTTCTTCTTCGTCTCCGGCAAATCGATGGGGGAGCGGTCCTCCGTCAACCTGGCGCAGACCCGGAGCACGTTGCCGTCCACCGCCGGGGTGGGCAGGTTAAAGGCGATGGAGCCGATTGCCCCGGCGGTGTATTCCCCGATGCCCGGCAGCGCCAGCAGCTCCTGATAGGTTTGGGGAAAAGCGCCCCCGTACTGGGAGACAATGACCTGGGCCGCCTTTTTCAGGTTCCGCACCCGACTGTAGTAGCCCAGCCCCTCCCAGAGCTTGTGGAGCTTTTCATCGTCGCAGGAGGCCAGGGCCTGCACCGTTGGAAGTTCTGCCAGAAAACGGGCATAATACCCCTTGACGGCCTCCACTCTGGTCTGCTGGAGCATGATCTCGGATACCCAGATGTGGTAGGCATCCCGATCCTCCCGCCAGGGCAGCGCCCTTCGATCATGCTCATACCAGGGCAGAAGCAGCTGGGGCAGGAGGGAGGGAAGGGAATATTCCTGCATTGTTTCGCCCCCTTTTGTCATCTTGTAACCTATTGTACTAGGGGGGGAAAACCTTGTCAAGCCGGATGTTTCAACGAAAACTCCGGCAATTGGTAATCACAAATTGTTGTTTGCAGAGCGCACCCTTGCCCTCCCCTCTGGGGAGGGTGGCCGAGCGCCAGCGAGGCCGGGAGAGGTGTCGTCGGTTAAAGCGTACCAGCAACCAACGTTTGACACCCCCTCAGCCCCAGTGTGCGCACTGGGGCAGCTCCCCCAGAGGGGGAGCCAAGGGTACTCTGCAAACAACAATTTATCTCGCTGCTGAGTGAAACCAATCAGCACGAAATGAAAAAGCTGGAGGAAATGGAAATGAAAAAGCTGGCGGCGCTGTTTTGTATGCTTTTGCTGCTGTGCCTTGCCCCTGCTGCCAAGGCGGAGGATATTTCCGGCCCGGGCCTGGTGGCGGACAGCAGCGGCATCCCGGCGGTGGAGGCGCTGTTTGATATGGATTTGCAAACTGCCCAGCGCTGCCGGGAGGACGCAGGGCTGAGCCTGTACAGTGAAGATGGAATTTTTGCCCTCTACCTGGTTTTTGACCGGGAGTATGGCTTCGTCACTCTGACCGAGGAGGAAACCGGCCGTTCAGCCGCCATCTCCACCGGGGGTCTGCTCCATTTTTATCTGGATGTACAGGCTTGCTTTGGTTACCTTCCCCAGGAGCTGACGATCTCCTTCCCTACCGGGGAGGCTCAGGTCAATGAGCTGCGGGTGTTTTCCGCCGGGACCCTTCCCGAATGGGTGCAGCGGTGGGAGAAAATCCCGGCGGGGGAGGCGGACTTGCTGCTGCTGTCCACCCATGGCGACGACGAGCAGCTGTTCTTCGCCGGACTTCTGCCCTGGTACGCCGGGGAGCAGGGCAAGCGGGTGCAGGTGGTGTATTTCACCGACCATCGGAATCTCACCGCCCACCGGGTTCACGAAATGCTGGATGGCCTCTGGGCGGTGGGGGTGCGGGACTATCCCGTCTTTGGCCCCTTTGAGGACTACTATACCTTTGATTTGGAGGATGCCTACCGATTCTATGAGGACTCCGGCTGCCCCCGCCAGGCGCTGCTTTCCTTCGTGACGGAGCAGTTGCGCCGCTATCAGCCCCTGGTGGCGGTGGGCCACGATGTGGAAGGGGAGTATGGCCACGGCATGCACCAGCTCACTGCGGATCTATTGATGCAGGCTGTGGAAATCAGCGGCGACCCGGAGGTCTTCCCGGAGCAGGCGGCGCAGTATGGAGCCTGGCAGGTGCCCAAAACCTATCTGCACCTCTACCCGGAGAATCCTGTGGTGATGGATTGGGACATCCCCATGAAAAACGGCATGACCGCCTATGAAGTAAGCAAAGAGCTGGGCTTTCCCTGCCACAAAAGCCAAATCCGTGACTTCGCCTGGTACTTCCGGGGCGCGGACCGGGCTGCAGATGTAGAAAAATACAGCCCCTGCCGCTATGGCCTCTACCGAACCACCGTGGGGGAGGACACCGGAAAGGGCGATTTCTTCCAGCACCTGGAGGGCTACAAAGACCCTCCCGCCCCAACCGAGCCGCCCGCCCAAACTCTCCCGCCGCCGGAAACCACGCCGCCGGAAACCACGCCGCCGGAAACCACGCCGCCCACCTCGCCGGAACCCACCAACCCGGCTCCCACCGCCGAAAAAGCCTGGATTTTCATCCCCGCCGTGGGCACCGCCCTGCTGACCATCCTTACCACCTTCTTCAACACCCCGGCCTCCAAAGAAAAATTCTGAAAAAAATTAGAAAAAACACTTGCATTTTTGAACCCGGTATGCTATTATACTTTGGCACTCAGAAATGCAGTGTATGCGCCGGTAGCTCAGTTGGATAGAGTGACTGACTACGAATCAGTAGGTCGGGGGTTCGAGTCCCTTCCGGCGTACCATCTGAAAAGCCCAGAATCGTCATGATTCCGGGCTTTTTTCGTACTTCTGGGGCTGATTTGAGAAATACCAATTAAGGATTTTGGGCCAATTTTGGGTCAATTGCAAAAATTTGGGTCACCCCAGCTTCTTTTCAGAACGGAAAATTGCGTCCGCGATACGCTCAGCAGACTGTGTGTCCGCCTGTTCGATCAGGTGGGAATAGATGTTCTGGGTTGTGCTGACCTGAGCGTGTCCAAGCCGTTTGGAAATGCTCACCGGGTCTGCGCCGGAGAAGTACAGAACAGAGGCCATGCTGTGGCGGAACTTGTGGGCGTGGATATGGGGAAGGTTGTATTTCTTCTCAAACCTGGTCAGGTAGCCGCTGAGTGTGTCAGGAGCCATGCACCCACCACATTCCCCGGTGAACACATAGGGCGTTTCCTTCCAGCGGTCACCCATTGCAAGCCGGGTTTCCAGCTGCCATAGCTTGTATTGCCGGAGCAGCTCCATGGTTTCCTTTGGGAGCTTGATTGTACGATCTGCGCCTGTCTTGGTGGTGGATTCATACACGCCCCTGTCCGGGGTGTATAGCAAAGTGGTGTCGATGCGGATGGAAGAATCTGTCCAGTTGACCCGATCCCATTTCAGTCCAACGATTTCACCACGGCGGCACCCGGTAATCATCAGCAAGTGAATCAGCATCTGCCATTTGATAGGCTCCTTTGCGGCAGCGTCACGAATGGCAATCAGTTCGGAGGTTTGGAATGTTCCTACCTCCGCTTTTTCTTTTTGCGGCGGGGTTGCCTTGTCGGCGGCGTTGTAGGGGACAAGCATCTCCTTTTCGGCCTGTGCCAGAACGACATGAATGAATCGGTGATAGGCCAGCACGGAGGTGGAGGAAAGGGGTTTGTCCCGTTCATCTGCGGTAAATAGCTTCTCAAACGGAATCCCTGCGGCTTTTGCGATTTGTTCCGCCTTTTCCTTCAGGATAGCCTCTCCTTTCCCGGCGGCATTCACTGTAGATTCCGCCACACCTGCCAGTCGTGCGACCTTTGCCATGGACAGCTTCTTTTCTTTCAGAGCTACCCGGAAATCTGCCATGGGGATGGCCCTGGCGGCAGTCTCCCGGATACCGGCTTCTTCCAGATTCTGATAAAATCTGTTCAGGTGGATGGCCCGGATGTCCTGAATGGGCATGTGCCCGATGGCCTGATTTGTGCGGGCCATGAGCCGTCGATATCCTTCCACGGTGCGGTGCTTCGCGCCGGTGCGCTCCTTCAGGTCAACCACATAGGCGGAATACTCGGCAAAGGTTTGACGGTTATCAAATGCGTAGCCCTGCTCAATACTGCGCTCAAAGTCCGCAGCGGCCCGCTGGACGGCTTTTTCTGTCTGACGTGCTGTCATTCCGGGAGTGGGCTTATAGGTCATTCTGTGTCGGATGCGCTTCCCCTGAGTGTCAAAACCGCCTGATACTGTGATACGGTAGGAAACGCCAGTTTTGCCGGATAGCTTTTCAATCGTTGCCATTTGGTTCACCTTTCCATATTGATGCAATATCGATTTCAGGTAGTTCGACATTTTTCAATTCTTCATCAGCCATCTTCTTCAATAGTACCCAAAGCGTTTTATTTACGTTATATTCACTAAAATCTGATACAGTTTTTTCGGATGTGCCATTTGCAAATAGCGAAAGTTCTTTTTCTGAACGGTCAAGCATTTGACACTGTGCAATAAGAGCGTTGCTAACCATTTGGTCATATTTACCGCTTTTTGCAATTTCATAAACGGTAGAAGTATACTTTTTTTCGAATTCGTCATAAAAATCAAGAAGTCCGTGCACTACTTCTTGGCGAGGTTTGCCGTTATTGTATTCATGCGACGATACAAAGTATTCTCCTGTAGTGAATTCTATCATTTTTTTGCTCACATAATCAAATACCACAGCTGCTTTTTTCGCGGCAAAATATAAGTGTATTTGGTAAATGAAAAGAGGAAAATCTTCGCTATTGAGAAAAGAATAGACGGCTTGTGAGAGTTCTTTGTTCTCTGATTGCTTTATTCCGGCAAGATACCGAATAGTGCTTTCTGGTAAGCCAAGTTCATCAACTGCGTTAGGGGTTGGAGATGGGTCATCGGTTAGGCCAAGAAGATAGTCTGTGGTTACATGGTAGTGTGAAGCCAGCTTTGCAACCTTGTCGTATCCAACAGACCTTTCTATATTATCATCTTCTAATGCCTGAATGGTGGATTTACCAACGCCGGTTGCAGCGGATACATCATCCATGGTCTGTTTCTTGTGAATATTGTGAACGATGCGGGCATCTTTGAATCGTTCTCCCCGTGTGAGTTTCACCATATTGCGCCTCCTAAATATGGAACAAATATTATTTATGTTCTATATATGTTTTTTGTTCGGAACATTTTGCACTGTCGAATAATATGTTGTATATTTAGAACAACAACGACATGCGTTCTAAATTTTAATATAAACGAACAAGAGGTATCTGTCAACAACAATTTTATTATAGGAGGAAAAAACTATGGCAAACAAAGAAATTAAAGAGGCGGCTAAGAGAGCGGGAATTTATTTGTGGCAAGTTGCGAATGCCTATGGGATCAGTGACGGTAATTTCTCCAGGAAGCTCAGGGAAGAGTTTTCCGAAGTGGAAAAGGAAAAAATACTGAGCATCATTGACCGGCTGGCGCATGAGAAGCGGGAGGCGATTTAATGCCCAACGTATTGACAATTCGTGAAGCTGTTCAGCGGGCGAGGGATGACGGCTTGCAGATCACGGAATACACTCTGCGGCAATGGGTGAGGACTGGTGCGGTTCCAATCCGAAAGGTCGGGCAGAAGAGCCTCATTTTCTATCCGAACCTTGTAAAGTATCTGCAATGTGAGGACGGCGCAGACAATACACCCGCCACGGTGGCGGCTGCCCCCGGTATCCGCCGGGCAGACCTGTGAGGCGGTGATTTCCTGTGAAAATGCGTGTCCGCGATTCCCTGCGATATGGGAAAGAGAATGCGATTCCATCCAAGATGCTTGCTCAGACGCTGGGGTTTCGTTCTGTTCGGGATTTGCAAAAGGCAATTGAGGGGGAGCGGGCAGCCGGGGCGGTGATTCTGTCTGACCCATGCGGTGGCGGGTACTACCTGTCCAGTGACCCGGACGAGCTGCTGCGCTTCACCAGGACGCTAAATGCACGGGCAAAGAACACCCTAAAGGCCGCAGAATCCGCACAGCGGGCTCTGGACGATGCAACAGGGCAAATGCGGATAAAGGGGGTGTGATTCTATGGCAGACAGGAGAATGTTTTCAAAAAACGTTACGGAGAGCGATTTGTTCCTAGATATGCCAGCCTCGGCACAAGCTCTGTACTTTCATCTTGCCATGCATGCAGATGATGATGGCTTCGTGGGGAATCCAAAGAAAATAATGCGGATGGTGGCGGCAGCAGAGGATGATGCCAGGCTCTTGATTACAAAGAGATTCCTAATCCCATTTGAAAGCGGCGTCGTCGTTATTCGGCACTGGCGTATTCACAATTATATACAGAAAGACAGGTACCGCGAGACAATCTACACAGAAGAAAAATCAGCTATGTGCATACAGGAAAACAAGGCATATTCGCTGAGAAGTGGTGATGTTCAATCATTGGATACAGGATGTATACAAAGTGTGTCCGAAATGGACGCTCAGAATAGATTAGGTAAGGATAGGATAGGAAAGAATAGAGAAGGAGAGAATGTGGCGGGCAAGCCGCCCGTGCCCACAAAGCCGATCAGAAAAGCCTATGGGGAATTTGGCTGGGTAAAGCTCAGCGACGACGAATACAACCGCCTTTCAAATGACCTGGGAGAGGCCGAGGTCAAGCGGTGCATCGCCTATGTCGATGAATCAGCACAGACTACCGGGAATAAAAACAAGTGGCGGGACTGGAATCTCGTTATTCGGAAATGTCACAAGCAGGGGTGGGGTACGACCATGCAGCAGAAAAATGGAGGCTATGAGAGCGGCGTTGACCGCCTGGCCAGAATGTACAAGGAGGAATTTGGAGAATGACCAAACAGGATACATATCAAGTGCTTGCTGCATTACAGGCATTTTACCCGGATTCATTTCGCGGCATGACAGATGCGGCGGCTCAGTTGAAGGTCACACTTTGGCAAGAGCAGTTTGCTGATGAACCCGTCGCATTGGTACAGGCTGCCGTAAAGGCCTATGTCTCTACCGACAAGAAAGGATTTATGCCGGTTCCTGGACAAATTAAGGAACAAATAGCGATTCTACAGGACAAAGGCGGCCTGAATGAGCAGTATGCGTGGGAGCTGGTGACGAATGCTCTGCGCAATAGTTCCTATGGTTCCTTGGAGGAGTTTGCAAAACTACCCGCCGATGTCCAGTGTGCCGTTGGCAGTCCTAACACGCTGAAAACCTGGGCGCAAATGAATTTCGGTGAGTTGCAGACGGTGATTGCATCCAATTTCAAGCGGGACTATCGGGCAATTGTTGCACAGAAGAGGGATTTTGCCAAAGTCCCGGAGTCCGCAAAGAGAATGATAACCCAAAATCAAATTGAGGGTGCAGATTTTGAAAGAGATGGAGCCTGAACGATTTCTGATCGGGTGTGACCCACTTGCGAAAACGTGAAGAGTTCCGCCACAGGATGATTTGAAAACCCGGTGGCGGAACTCTATTCTTGCTCTGAAGATGTCAAAGAACAGTAACGTCCTTTTCGATAAACTCCTGAAGCGTTGACATTGGAATGTAGATCACTTCACGCCGAGTTTTTCCGATTAGTGCAGTCTTTGGGCGGTCAGCACGCGGCAGCATGTATCCTGCAATTTCTAAACCGTCCATCACATCACTGTTTGAATACAGGGTTGTGCCTGTATATTTGAATACTTTCAACATTTTCTTGATGTCGATTGCAACAACGTCACCACAAAGTACACCGAGAATTTTTGAACCAGGAGCAGGCATCTCATTTTCGTCAATGATGCAGTAACGCGGGAAGCCGCACCGCCCTGATATTGCGCACCCCATCGCATTCATACAGAATAATGCACTATCTGCTTTCAGCTGTTCTGTCTCTGTTAGAACCGGCTTGTTCCACTCTACGAATGACATGAGGAAACGCGGATGCTTAGTAGTGTTTTTGGCAAAAGTAAGCATTATTTTCTTTATTGCCTCCAGCTCAGAAGTGTTCAGATACGGAATATGAGAACGAATTGAGCGGATACATTCTTCTCGACTTTCCATAATAACCTCCAATTTTTCTTGACTTGGGAGCGGACGGGGCTAATCATTACCCCGTCCCATCTTTGGATTGACGTTGGTCTTTGCATCTTAGTCTTGGCCGGGTGATGCAAGGGGCTTTTCTTATGCGGTGACCGGCTGCACCTGGGAGCGCCCGAAGTAGGAAGCCCGGCGGGTGCCGCTTTTGGTGGCGGGGTCTGTGATGGTGGTCTGGTACATGGCCTTGCTCTGATGGCGGACTTCATAGCCCAGCTGCTTCCACCCTGCCCAGGTGTGGGTTTCTTCGGCGATTCCTGCGGCCTCCTGGGCGGCGTGGCGGGCTTTTTCGTTGGCCCAGGCCATTCTCAGTGCCAGGGAAAAGGAAGCTGCTCCCTTGCGGTAGTGCCTCCATGCGGCCCTCATGATGCTGCTCAAATTGTACTTCATGTGATTACCCCCTGCTTTTGTTTATCTGCCGTCTCTCCGGGCTGTCACCGTTCCAAATTCCTTTTCTTTACACCAGGGTCGAATGAAACGGTTTAGCTTGCGCTCCCTCTCTCTTTGTGTCTATATAATATAATATATGTTCCCATATATCAAGATGGGATAATGAACAAATATGTACCCATATATTTAGTGAACATTCTATATGGACACATATAGACTTATATGCTATAATATAGCCATGGTGGAAGAGTGGGCAGATATGCCCCGCTCCCCACCGCATCACAGAATAGCGGGAGGCTGAGAGATTGAACGTAGAAGAAAAGCGTGTGAGCGCAGCGCAGAGGAAAGCAACGGATAAATACCTTGAGAAGTTCGATGAAATGAAAATACGGGTGCCAGCAGGGCAAAAAGCAGCTGTAAAGGCTCATGCAGAGGCCCAGGGGGAGAGCCTGAACGCCTTTATCAATCGGGCCATCACCGAAACCATGGAGCGGGACAGCGAAAAATAAAACCCCCGTCACCAGGGCGGGAGCATTGACAAAGAGAAGAATTTCGGGTATAGTAATAGCATAACGAGGGCGCTACCGGCAGACGGTTCCCCCGAAACGTTTACCTAGAAGTAACCGCTTGCTTGGAGGCTGGGCGGTTACTTCTTTCTATCATTTGCCTGGATAACCAGGGCGATAAGTGCGATAAGGAAAATGCCGAACTGAATCAGTTCTTGCCATGTAACCATACCGACCACCCCCTTTCTCTCGATTGGGGGCGAGAAGCATCACCCCCATGAGGGGGGAACCGCCTACCGTTACTGGTAGCGCCATGGACAGAATATCACACCATTAGACGGAAATCAAGAACAATTCAATTGTATCGCTTCCCCAGGCGTGATAAAAGGTACTGCAACGTTACTGTGAAAGCTATGCGAGAGCGGCGAGCCCAAGATTCCGTTAGTTATTGTGATTTTTGAATTGATTTCATTCACCTTTTGCAAAAAGGCATGCTATGAGCCGTTGTCGCAGAAAGCCTGTATAAATCAAAGGAAATTCGCCCACCATCTGCAATTATCAGAGGGGCATTTCGTAGTGTTATATAGGAAATATGGTTGGATGTTTTTTTCATCTTGCTTATGGAGCATGAGATTGATCTAAACGGCTTCATTTAAAAACAAATGTTTTTATCATTTTCGACTGTAAGGCTTTTTAAATGTGAAAAATTTTGGGCCAATTTTGGGTCACACCCCCCGAAACGGCCCAATCAGTAGTGATACGAGAAGTATTGAAAAAATAGGAAAAACATATAAATAATTTGCATTTCCGCATGAGATAATACGACACGTTATTCTCTGTATCGGACTACGAATCAGTAGGTCGGGGGTTCGAGTCCCTTCCGGCGTACCAAGGCAAGATAATCCGAACCTTATCTCGGTGGGAGAAGGGTTCGGATTGTTTTTTTACTTGGGACTCGAACAATAAAATGCAGATGTCCGGTGGACATCTGCTCGGCGGCGGCTCGACGACGCCGACACCATAATGTTGCGAGTCCCTTCCGGCGTACCAAGAAGAATGATCCGAACCTTATCTCAGCAGGGGAGGGGTTCGGATTATTTTTGTATTTGGGACTCGAACAAAAAATATCCGCTACAAGATGAGGAACCTGCGAAAGCTGGGAATCACAGACAGAAATGCGGGTATTCCTGCCAACTCCAGAAAGGGATACTGGCGGATAGCATCCAGCTCAACATTGCAAACAGCCTTCTCAAACGGGCGGCTTGAGAAGGCTGTATTGCTGAGTCCCTTTTTGACGATCCTGAATCAGTATCAATTCATTGCAAATTCAGAATGAAGATGTGGATGTTATTCCGCACTGCGGAGTCTGCGCTCTTCCTCCAGGTCTTCCTCCTCGATGGGGCGCTGGCGGTAGTAGTATTTCATATCCGATTCATCAATCTGCCGGATGACCTTGCAGGGATTGCCCGCTGCCACGCAGTTTGCCGGGATGTCCTTGGTTACCACACTGCCCGCGCCGATGACGGTGTTGTCGCCAATGGTCACACCGGGGCAGATGACGCTGTTGGCTCCAATCCAGCAGTTATTGCCGATGGTCACATGGTCGCAGTACATATATTCCCGCATGTTCGGATTGATGGGGTGTCCAACCGTGGCAATGGTCACGGCAGGGCCAAACATGACGGCATCCCCGATGGTGATTTTTCCGTCATCGATGAAATTGCAGTTGACATTGATGTAGGTGCCCTTGCCCACGGAGATGTGCCGCCCATAGCAGAAATAGAAGGGCGGTTCGATCCAGGCATCGCAGGGCTTGCCGAAGATTTCACCCAGCAGCTTCACCCGGCCCTCAACGTCCTCGGGCTGAGAATCGTTGAAGCACTTCATCCGCTGCTTTGCCTCCAGCCGTTCCTGGGGCATTCCCTCGCACATATCGGTGAAGAGCTTGCCGGCCATGATTCGTTCGTGCATTGTCATGTTACAGTTCCTCCTTCGGGTTGTGTCAGATTTTTAACCCATTTGTATTTTTTGAAGTGTATGTACACTGCGGGGAGCTTGATGATCTCATCCAGGTTGATGATAAAATAAACCGCAAGAACCGGCAGCTTCCAGACAAATGCCGCCAGCAATCCCAACGGAACCGTAATGCCCCATAGGGTAACCGCGTCGCAGAGGAAGCCGAATTTGCTGTCCCCACCGGCGCAGAAGATTCCGCCAATCACTGTGCTGTTCACCGATTTCCCTATGCAGTAATAGGAACAGATTGCCAGCATCCCGTTCAGGTATGCCTTTGCGTCAGGCGTCAGACTTGCCATGCTTACGATCAACGGACGAAGCAGGAGCAGCACACCGCCGGTGATTGCCCCGAAGAGAATGGACAGTCGGGCAATACGAATTCCGTAGGACTTTGCCCGCTCCAGATGGTTCGCCCCCAGCTCGTTTCCCACCAGTATTCCCCCGCCGCTTCCAATGCCCATGCAAACACAAATCAGGAGATTTTTTGCGATGTTAGCTAGGGAATTTGCCGCAACCGCATCGCTGCCCATGTGTCCCATAATCACACTGCCCATGGTAAAGCCCACACCCCAGACGATTTCATTTCCCAGTACCGGGGCGGTATATTTCCAGAATCTGCGGCACAGCGCATTGTCCCGAACGCGGAAATACTGCCAGCGGAACCCGATGCACCCACTGAAGCGGGAGTCCAGGAATGCCCAAATCAGCTCCGCCAGGCGTGCCAGGACGGTGGCAATGGCAGCGCCCACAATTCCCAGCCGGGGCAGCCCAAACAGACCGAAAATCAGCAGGGCATTCAGGCCGATATTCAGCAATACCGAGACGGACCCAATGCGGGAGGCGGTGGAAGCCCGTCCGCAATTCTTCATAATACACAGATATACCTGAGAGATCCCGCACAGTAGGTAGGAAAGACTGACTGCGCGGAGATAAGCGGCTCCATTGGCGATCAGCGTCGGTTCATTGGTAAAGATTCTCATAACAGCCTGGGGCATCAGCGCGGTGATCAGGGTGAACCCGGCACTGACCGGCATGGTAACCTTAAGTGCCATGCCAAGAATCCTTTCCACGGCGTCCCGGTTTCCATTGCCCCAGTACTGGGCAGCAAAGATGCTCGCCCCGATGGTCATGGCAGAAAGATACAGGCTGAACACAAACTGCACCTGGGAAGCCAGGGAAATGCCTGCCATTGCATCCTGATTCAGCATCCCCAGCATCACCGCATCCGAAGCGCTGACCGCTGCCAGCATGAACTGCTGGAAGGCAATGGGAAGCACCAGGCCGCGAAGCTTCTTGCCAAATCCCTTTTCCATGGAGACACCCCCTTGAAAATACCGATGTAATCTGATATGATGGCATCATTATAGTATATTTTTTCAGGTTTGTCTTTCAGAATATCACATACAACTTTAACAATCGTACATTTTGGGAGAATGGTATGAACTTAACGGTTTTACAGGACAGCTCCGAGCAGATTCATTATAACAATCCCTGCATCCCCATCTATGTCCGCCGGGGAAATCTGCGGAGCTTCTCCAATATGGCAGCGCTGTGTCACTGGCACGATGATGTGGAGCTGCTGCTGACTCGCCAGGGCTACCTGAACTACAATATCAACGGCAGCACGGTACGCCTGGCAGAGGGCAGTGCCATCTTTGTAAATTCCAGGCAAATGCACTTTGGCTACAGCGCCGATGGAACGGACTGCGAGTATGTGTGTATTACCTTTCGCCCTCAACTGCTTTGCGGAAACGAGGAGCTGGTCAATCAATATGTTTTTCCGGTGCTGTCCGCGCCCCAGGTGCCCTATCTGCTTTTTAAAGCTGCCATCCATGAAGCTGTTCTGGCGCTGCTGGATCAAATCGACACACTGTACGACACCAAGCCGGTGGGCTATGAGCTGTCCGCCCTCAGCTGCTTATTCGCCCTACAGGCAGAGCTGTACCAGTATGTGGCCCGGCACACCGACGCACTGGCCGCAGGGGACAGCTGCCTGCGAATTGTCAGAAAAATGCTGGACTATATCCGCACGCATTATGCCGAACATATCACCCTGGAAGCAATCGCCAACGCCGGGTGTGTCTGCCGGACAAGATGCTGCCAGATGTTCAAGCAGTATCTGAATATGTCCCCCATCGACTATCTCAATTCTTTCCGCCTGGAAAAGGGGATGGAACTGTTAAAGCAAACCGACCTGTCCATCACAGAAATTTCCTCCGCCTGCGGTTTTTCCAGCCCCAGTTATTTTGCGGAGCGGTTTCTGATGGCCAAAGGCTGCACCCCGACACAATATCGGAGAGACTAAGGAATAATTTCAGAAAATGAGTTTTATAGCTGCGTCCGTGCAGTACCTTGCTATAAAATAGAAAACGAAAGAAGGTGTTTGCCATGCAGAAGATACTCCTTTTAGAGGATGATACCGCTCTGGGAAACGGCATTCGTCTGGCGCTGCTAAGCCCCTCGGTGCAGCTTACGCTTTGCCGCACGCTGGCGCAGGCACGCAGCGCGTTTGCGCAGAGCAGCTTTGACCTGCTGATTCTGGATATCAATCTGCCCGACGGCAGCGGTCTGGAGCTGCTGGAGCAGGTTCGGAAAACAAGCGATGTGCCTGTGATTTTGCTGACTGCCAACGATATGGAGATGGATGTTGTCACAGGGCTGGAATCCGGGGCGGACGATTACATCACAAAGCCTTTTTCTCTGGCAATCCTACGGGCAAGGGTGAACGCCCAACTGCGGCGGGGAATGTCCACGAAAACATCCTGTATTGAGATTGACAGGTTCCAGTTTGACTTTGACCGGATGGAGTTCCGCAAAGACGGTCAGCTTATGGAACTGAGCAAAACGGAACAGAAGCTGCTGCGAATTTTAATCGAAAACCGTGGGCAGACCCTGTCCCGCGGCACACTGATAGACCGGGTCTGGACGGATGGGGCGGAATTCGTGGACGAAAATGCCCTGTCCGTTACCGTCAAGCGGCTGCGGGATAAACTGGAGGACACACCTTCCAGCCCGCAGTATTTGAAAACGGTGTACGGCATCGGTTACACCTGGGCGGTGAAGTGATATGACAGTTTGGGGATATGCAATCATCGCTGCTTCCATTTTACTTGCGGGCGGAATCGTATTCTGTTATCGCCGGCGCACCCGGCGGATTCTGGGGAGCCTGAGCAGGATGCTGGACATTGCCATGGAGGGGAATTTCACCGAGGACAGCTTCGACGAGAGCCTGCTCTCCGCGCTGGAAAGCAAGCTGGCCCACTACCTTGCGGCGTCCACGGTGTCCGCCAGGAATGTAGCCGAGGAGAAGGACAAGCTGAAAGCCCTCATCGGGGACATTTCCCACCAGACCAAAACGCCCATCGCAAACATCCTGCTCTACACCCAGCTTCTCATGGAGCAGCCGGGAAACCTCGATTTTCTGGATGCGCTGGAGGGACAGACGAGGAAGCTCCAAAGCCTGATTGAAGCATTGGTAAAAACCTCCCGCTTAGAATCCGGGATTATCGCTCTGCACCCGGCGGACGGAAACCTGCAAACGGTAATCGATGCCGCCCTTTCTCAGATCGCGCCAAAGGCTGCGGCGAAGGGAATTCAAATCTCCCTGGAACCTACGGATGCCGACGCTGTCTTTGATCCGAAATGGACGGAGGAAGCTGTCTACAATCTGCTGGACAATGCCGTGAAATATACCCCCGCCGGCGGAGCGGTTGGCGTGTCGGTGACGGCTTACCAGCTGTTCTCTGCTGTCCATGTCAGCGATGCCGGGCCGGGAATTGCCGAAGAGGAACAGCCCAGGGTGTTCCAGCGGTTTTATCGTGGTGCGGAACACAGTGATGAAGAAGGCGTGGGAATTGGGCTGTATCTGGTGCGGCAAATCGCCGAGGGTCAGGGCGGCTATGTGAAGGTCAGCTCTCGGGTTGGTTCAGGCAGCACCTTTTCCCTGTATCTCCCCAGAAAATGAAAATTGCATATCGGCTTCCGTCAGCAACCCGGTAAATTGTTGTTTGTAGAGCGCACCCTTGCCCTCCCCTCTGGGGAGGGTGGC
>CAMCKD010000010.1 GCA_945875335.1 uncultured Clostridia bacterium
CCGCTCAGGCGTCCAACGTTGCGGGCGGCTGGTAGCCGCCCCTACGATGGCGTTGGTGAAATAAATACTTCTTTCGCCAACTTAACCCGCTAAGCATGACACACAAAGCGAAAAGCAGCCGCAGACGCGACTGCCATCGTAATGATTGTTCCAAAAATCCGAGCTGCGAATCAGTGATCGGAATGCCACTGTTGGGGACTAATTGGCAGTCAAACACCGTCAACTGCCTTGAAGGCTCCCCTCCATCAAATCCACCACATCCGCCAGAGAATCCGCTCTGGCGTAGGCGATGGAGAGGATGTTCTCCCCCGGCTGGTCCAGGTCGGGGACGATGGTGGCCATGCAGCCGGCCCGGTGGGCGGAGAGCAGGCCGGTGTAGCTGTCCTCCAGGGCCAGACAGTGCTCCGGGGGAACGGCAATGGTTTTGGCCCCCAGCAGATAGATGTCCGGGGCGGGCTTGCCATGAGCCACCTCATGGGCGGTGCAGATGTGGGGGAATTTTTCATACAGCCCCAGCCGCCCCAGGTGGTTCTGGATGCGGTCATTGGGAGAGGCGGTAGTGATGGCATAGGGAATCTGCCGGGCGGTCAGATATTCCAGCAGCTCAAAAATGCCGGGCTTGGCCTCGATGCCGTTTTCCTCCACATAGGCGTCCATCAGCTCGATCCGCTTGGCTCGAACCTGGGCATAGGAGATGTCCGGCCCGAAGAGGGAGCTTAAATATTCCTGCCCCATCTGGGCGCTGAGGCTGCGCATGCCCAGCGCCTGCTGATAGGTCATGTGATAGCCGAAAGCCTCACACCCCGCTGCCCAGAATCTGGCATAGAGCTTTTCCGAGTCCAGAATCACCCCGTCCATGTCAAACAGCACGCCCCGGATTTCCGCGCCCTGGCTGGGATGCAGAATTTCATAAGCCATAATGCACCATTCCTTATCTCTTATTTTACCCCAATCATACCCCATCGGGCTGTGTTTTTCAAGAGCATTCAAAAATTGTGCTCCCGTCAGCATACCGGGAAATTGTTGTTTGTAGAGCGCACCCTTGCCCTCCCCTCTGGGGAGGGTGGCCGAGCGCCAGCGAGGTCGGGAGAGGTGTCGTCGGTCAAAGCGTACCAGCAACCAACGTTTGGCACCCCCTCAGCCTTCGGCAGCTCCCCCAGCGGGGGAGCTAAGGGTAGTCTGCAAACAACGATTTGTCAACACTCTGAGGCTAATCCGTCTAAAATATTTTCTTAGTTTTTTCTTAGGGCTATTGATGGAAAAGGCTTTCCGTGATAAAATAGGGCGGAATATACACAAAACCGTCGAGGAAAATCCTGGACGACCAAGGAGGCCCATTATGAAAATTCTCGCAAATATGCATCCCGTCAGTGTCATGGTCATTCTGATCATTTTGGCGCTGTTCGCTCTTTCCGTGGTGATGCTGTTCGCCGTCTGCACCGCCTACCGCCGCCAGGCCAAGCTGGCCGTCACCGGGGACACCTACCGCAGCCGGGTGATGCACGACGCTTTGGAGGATTTCACCACAGCCTACAAAACCTTTGGCCCGGAGACCAACACCCCCGCCATCATCAACAGCGCCATCACCAACAATCTGCATTTTTATCTGCTCTGTGAGCGGTTTTTGAACAACTCCGTTTCCCTGTTTGTCACCATGGGCTTGCTGGGCACCTTCCTGGGCCTGAGCCTGTCCGTTTCCTCCCTGTCCCAGCTGCTGGGGAGCACCGCCGACTGGCAGAACGCGCTGAACAACATGGGCAGCGGTCTGCTCTCCGCCCTGTCCGGCATGGGCGTGGCCTTCTACACCTCCCTGTTCGGCGTGGGCTGCTCCATCATCCTCACCATCCTGCGCACCATTTTCAACCCGGAGTCCATCCGCCAGGAGCTGGAAAACGAGATGGAGCTGTGGCTGGACCACCGCACCGCCCCCCGGCTGAACACCGACCGGGTGAAGGACGATTCCGAGCTGGTCAAGCGGATGATCGGCGGCATGAACAACGCCGCAGGCACCATGGATGCCACCCTGAGAGAATCCACCGAAGCCCTGCTGCGGTCCATGGACGGCTTCAGCGCCACCGTGGACTCCTTCAACAAGGGCGTGCGGGACTTCTCTGAATTCGACTACAACCTCCGGGGCACCGTGGAGCGCATGGACGTTGCCGTGCGGGAGCTGGCCAGCGCCATCCGCCGGGTGACCCACGGCTCCGAAAGGGGCGACAAGTGATGAAGAAAATGCGCAGACGCGCCGCCGGAACCGACTCCGGGGGCGAACAGGGCTTCTGGCCCTCCTACACGGACATGATGTCGGCAGTGGCGCTGATCCTGTTCTTCCTGATGCTGCTGGCCTACATCCAGAACATCATCACCAACAACGACCTGATGCACAAGGAAGAGGAACTGAAGGATACCCTGGCTCAGCTCTCTCTGGCCGCCGCCCAGGTGGAGGACAAGGAAAAGGAGCTGCAGGCCGTGTCCGATACCCTGGAAATTGCCCGGCAGGATCTGGATGACCAGCAGATCAAGCTGGACGAGCAGCAGGGCAAGCTCAAGGAGCAGGAAGAGGATATCGCCAGCCAGGCCGCCTACATCCTGCAGCAGCAGGCCGACATCGCCGCCCAGCGGGACACCATCGCCCAGCAGCAGGCCCAGATGGAGCGCCAGCAGATCTACCTGAACGACACCCAGGCGGAACTGAGCCAGGTGCGGGCCCAGATGCAGGCCGCCGCCTTCCTCCGGCTGGACATTGTGGAAAAAATCCGTTCCAATGTGGAGCAGGTCATGGGCAGCGCCAACACCATCTCCATCAGCGACACCGGCAGCCTGGTGCTCAGCGAAAGCGTCCTGTTTGACCGCAGCTCCTCCGCCCTGAAGCCCAACAGCAAGCAGGTACTGGATCAGCTGGCGGTGGGCTTTGCCAGCTTCCTGTCCACCAGCGACAGCCTGGAATATGTGGACACCATCGTCATCGGCGGCCATGCGGACAGCACCGGCAGCGACGAACTCAACCGCAAGCTCTCCACCGACCGGGCCAACTCCGTGCTCAGCTACCTGATGAGCACCCAGGGCGGCATTCTGACCCCCTACGCGCAATATTTCTGTGCCTCCGGCTACGGCTCAACCAGGCCCGTGGCCAGCAACGAAACCCCCGAGGGCCAGGCACAAAACCGCCGCATCGAAATTTCCATCATTTTGAAGGACGAAAGCGTGCTGGATGCCCTGAACCAGTATCTGGCCATTGAAGTACCCAACGCAGGTTAACGCAAAAAGCTGCGCGTAACGCATGATGAAGGCAGTAAATCACATCTTCAAAAACCCCGGAACCGTTGTGGTTCCGGGGTTTTCCTTTATGGTTTATCTGGAGTAACCGCCGCCTGTTTTCTTGCGGTAGTAGTACACGCCGTAGGTGACGGGGATGGCGATGGCGATGATCACAGCCAGGAACAGAATCGTGACCCAGATGCCGTTGCCGCCGCTGCTGGCGGAGGCACCCTGCTTGATGGTGAAGCCGGTGGATGCCCTGCCGTCCTTGGCCACAATGGAGATGGTGTGGCGGCCCAGGGACAGGCGCTTGAGGTAATTGGCGTTCAGTTCCACAATGGTGGAGCCCTCACTGACAGAGTAGTTGGTGCTGGCCACGGTGGCACCGTCCACCTCTACCCGGTCAAACTTGCTGTAGTCGGAGTTGGAGCGGAACACCATGCCCTGGGCGGAGGTGTTCAGCCAGGTGGTCTCCGCGCCCTCGGTCATCTGGTATTCCACGGTGTTGTCCAGACGCTCCTTGCACACATCGCAGCGGCCGTTGTTGTCCTTGTCCACATGGCCCTGAGCGGGAAGCACCACGCTCTGCTGGTCGGTGATGGGGCTGGTGCAGGTCACGTCACTGAACCACTGGCCGCAGTCGCAGATGTAGTAGGAGATGTTGCCCTCCTGGGTGCAGGTTGCCGCCTTGGCGGGCACCCGGGACAGGTGGCTGGAATGGATGTGGGCATCCTCCTTGGAGTAGCCGCAGGTGGCGCACTTTCCGGCGGAGTCAAAGCTGTGGGCCACCAGCTCGCCCTTGGCGCCGCAGCGGGAGCACACATTCCAGTGGTAGTTGGCGTCCTTTCCATAGCTGCCGGAGGCAGTATGTCCAAGAGCGCTGCCATAGGTGAAGGTCTGGGTTCCCTTTGCGCCGCAGGTGCAGCTGTAATAGTAGGTGGCGGGGCTGGTGCAGGTGGCATTGGATGCCAGGTAAGCGGAGGAGGCGATCATCTGATCATAGGTGTGGGTCTGGGCAATGGTCTCGGTCTTCTGGATGCCGCAGACGGTGCAGCTGAATACCTTCTGACCGGCGGTGTTATGGGAGGCCCACTGGGTAACCACACCCTCATTCCACACATGCTCACCCAGGCCGCTGACCACGGAGCTGTGCTCACAGGTGGCGGGGTGCCAGTGGTAGGTGGTGTTGCCTGCCCAGGTGGCGGCGAAGGTATGCTGATGCTCAGAAGGCGCGATCTCCTCGGTCTTGGTTCTGCCGCAGACCACACAGGTGTAGGTCTTTACGCCCTTGGAGGTGGCAGTGGGCTGGACGGTGATCTCACCGGGGCCCCAGTTGTGGTCGTTTACCTCCACCCGCTGGTCGGTGTGCTCACAGGTGGCGCCCCGCCAGTGCTGCAGCTCATTGCTGCTCCATTGGTCGGAGAAGGTGTGGCCCTTGGCCTCGCCATAGGCAAAGGTCTCGGTGCCCGCTTCGCCGCAGACGCAGCTCTTGTAGTAGAGCGCCGGGCTGGTGCAGGTGGCAGCGCTGGCCAGATACTTCTGATCCACTACCGTCTGATTGTACTCGTGGGGCTGGCCCAGGAGCACCTCGGTCTTCTGGACGCCGCAGACCGTGCAGGTGTACCGCTTCTCGCCGTTGACGTTGTGACCGGCGTTTTGGATGATTTCGCCGTCGTCCCATTTGTGGGGGCCGTAATCGGCAACCTCACCGCTGTGCTGGCAGGTGGCCTGCCGCCAGTGGTCGGTGTCATTGTAGCTCCACTGGTCGGAATAGGTGTGTGCCGCCGCCTCGCCATAGGTGAAGGTCTCGGTGCCAACCTGGCCGCAGATGCAGCTCTTGTAATACACCGCAGGGCCGTCGCAGGTGGCAGGGCTGGCCAGGTACTGGTCGCTGACCACCTCCTGGTCAAATACATGTTCTGCGGAAGCGGGAATGGATTCGGTCTTGGTGGAGCCGCAGACGGTGCAGGTGTAGGTCACTTCTCCGCCCGCGGTATGGCTGGGCTGCACCGTGATGACGCCGCCGTCCCAGCTGTGGTCGGTGGGCTCACCCACGGTAAAGGTCTCGAAGCCCACCGCGCCGCAGAGACAGCTATAGAAATAAGCAGCGGGATTGGCACAGGAAGCGGCCTTGGCCAGGAACGCATCGCTGACCACCTGCTGGTCGTACACATGGTCGGCGCTGGGGGCAATGGGCTCCTTCCTGGTCTCATGGCAGATGGTGCAGGTGTAGAGCATCTCGCCGTTTGTGGTGTGGGTGGGGGCAAGGGTCATCACGCCTTCATCCCAAACGTGCTCCGTATGTGCCGTTTCCGTGGGAATGGTTTCGGTGGGGACGGTCTCCGTAGGAATGGTTTCCGTGGGGACAGGCTCCGTGGGAATGGGCTCGGTAACCGGCTCCGTGGGAGGCTCCGGCTGGCTCACCACAAAGGAATAGACAATGGGGCCGCTGTGGTCACTCACCAGCGCATTGGGATACTGGGTGGTGGTGTAGGCAGAGGGGTTCACGCACACAAAGCCCGTCCCGGTGCCGCTCAGCAGCCAGCCATAGGACGCAGCCAGCTCCAGCTCCCTGGAAATGTCACTGGCAATTTGGGCGCCCATGCCGCTATAGTCCATCAGCGCCGTGATGCGGAACTCCCCGCCGGTGTAGCCGATGGTGGTTCCGGCCTCCACATAGCTGCCGGAGTCCGCCGCGTCAGCACTGACGCTGCCCATCACGATGTAGTAGGAGAAATTGCCGTCCACCGGCACCTCCAGCACCACACCGTCACCCCAGTGCTGATCGGGCTGGCTGGTGCGATACAGTACGCCGGAGACCGGGGCATACACCGGCTGCATGGAACCGGCGTTCACGATCAGCTCATAGCTTCCGTAGGTGCTCTCAGCGTGCTCCCAGTGAGTGCAGCCGTCGTTGGTGCCGCCATACAGGGCGTTTTCATTTCCGCCCCGGCAGCCGGCAAAATCCACGATGTCATCGAAGAACTCCTCGCTCAGGGGGAAATACCAGCCGTCCATCTGACGGTTGACGACGCTGTAGCGCTGCTCATCGGTGAGCCCGGTGCTCTGGGGGGCTTCCGGCTCCGTCACGGTCTGCTCCGCAACGCTTTCTTCGGTTCCCACTTCCTCGGCGTGGATGTGCAGCGGCAGAGCACCGATCAGCAGCACCCCGCACAGAAGCAGGGATAATCCTTTCTTGAATACAGACTCTCTCATCGAGTACAACTCCTTTCACACACCGGGGCGCTCCCGGCGTTGGTATCTACATTATACATATTTTTTTGAACTTTGCAATGGGGTCTTTTCCGGCCCATTCCCTTGGGAAAGAAGCTTTTCGCCCAATTTCCGTGAAAAATGCTTTCGGGATTTTTCTTTGATAAAAGGCTACATTTTGTAATTTTTCGTTATTTTTACGGCAAAATTGTTTTACTTTTGTCCCATCCCATTCCTCCAAACCCAGCAGGAGCCCGTCTGACAGGAGCCGTTTTTGTAATCGGGTTAAGAGAATCTTAATCTGAGAATTTTTTGTAAATTTTGGAAATATTTCCCATTTCCAGCCAAAACAGAGGAGGATATGAGAAAAAGCACGCCGCTCTTCCATCATATCCTCCCACCGCCGGGAAAGTTGTAAATAGCACCAGCCACTGTAGGGGAGGCTCTTAGCCTCCCGCCAGGTAACGAAACTGAGTGTTTGGTTGAATGGTGCCAGGTGGCGAGCTGGTACGGATTCGCCCATCCTGGTTGGTAACTGAAAGCCTGTACTGCGCGGGAGGCTAAGAGCCTCCCCTACTAGCGTGTTAATCCCAAAACTATACGTTTTCGTAGGGCGGGGTCATGACCCCACCGACCAGGTTGCGCATTTTGCCCTGGCACGATTCAACGAAAGTGCTTTCATCTCGTTACGTTTCGGCGGGGTCATGACCCCGCCCTACGAAAGGCAAGTTTTAGGCTTAACGGCCTACTACAGCGGCATTGTGAAAGCTGGGAGCAATACCACACTGGGGATGCGTCAAACCGATAAGCACAGCATACAATTGGTCATTCCTTCCCGGGGCGTTCCACCTGGGGGATGAAGCGGTGGGCTACCTTGCCCTTGCCCTTTTCCTTCACATAGAAGAAGCCAATGACGGAGAACACCACCGCGCCGATGAAATTGACGAACAAGTCCTTCATGGTGTCGATGATGCCGATGTCCAGGTAGCCCCCC
The DNA here is from genome assembly GCA_945875335.1 of uncultured Clostridia bacterium. GTDB lineage: Bacteria > Bacillota > Clostridia > Oscillospirales > Oscillospiraceae > Faecousia. Next base: position 7,466 of record CAMCKD010000010.1, read on the forward strand.
AAACCCAGGGCCTCCTGGGTGCCGTCGGAATGCACCAGGATGGTATCCGCAATGTCCCGGATGTGCACCACGGTGTTGGTGAGGGTGGGGTCCAGATTGACGGAATGGATGGCATTCACCACGGTGTCCTTCTGCATGTCCATGCCCAGGAAATAGTCCCCGCTGAATTCAAAGAACTCCCACAGCACCCCCACGGTCATGGAGAAGCAGAAGGAGACGATGGCCAGATACAGCGGCGACAGCTGGAAAGAAAATCGGTCGTTCCGATTCATCATGTCCACCAGACAGAACCCGATGGCGGCGCAGAGGAAGCCGTTGATGGTATGCAGCATCGTATCCCAGTGGGGCACCCGGACATAGAAGCTGTTCAGCTCTCCCAGGATTTCCGCCGCGAAGATGAACAGCAGAATGATGATCTCCAAAGTGCTGGGCAGCACGATTTTGAGCTTTTTGGAAATGATGCTGGGCAGCACCATGAGGCCAAGAGACAGGGCGCACAGGAACACACTCTGATATTCCCGCCGGAACACCGCCCGCACCAGGGTAAAGATGATCAGCGCCCGCAGCACCAGGTACACGGTGAGGGTGGTTTTGTTCTTATAATACTTGTGTTCTTTCTTTTCCCGCGGCATAAGCATTCCTCCTGACGATATGGTTTCATGGGATAAACGTGATTATACCAGCCTTTTCCCCGGGGTCAAGGCGTCACCTCTATTTTTGTGCATTTTCCACCAAGGGGACGCACACATCCACCCAGCCGATGGAGCCGGACAGCTGCTCCAATTCCTGGGGGGTCAGCTTCACGGCGCTGTTGTCGCTGCCGCAGGCGGGGTAAACATGATCGAAGCGTTTCAGGGATTCGTCCAGATAGACCGCCACCCCCGGATTCACGCCGAAGGGACACACGCCGCCCACATCATAGCCAATCAGGCTGTGCACCTGATCAAAGGTCAGCATTTTGGCTTTGACACCAAAAACCTGCTTGAATTTGCCGCTGTTCACCTTTACGTCCCCGGCGCACACCACTAAGATGGCCCCCTCCCCATTGGCGAAGGTCAGGGATTTGGCGATTCTGGCCGGTTCCGTGCCCAGAGCCCGGGCCGCCAGCTCCACCGTGGCGCTGGACACCGGGAAGGTCTGCACCCGGTCGGCATACCCCCGGTCAGACAGGTATTTTTCTGCTTTTTCAAATGCCATGTTTTTTCCTCTCTCTGGTAATTGCGGCCAGCCGGAAGGCCTCTTCATCGGTCAGATGCTCCTGCACCAAATCCCGGATGAACCGCTTGTCAAACTTCGCCGCCTCATCCGGCACCCGCAGGCTGGGGTAGCCGGTGCCTCGCTGCAAATAGTCGTCGGTCACCACGGTGTAGCTTCTCTCCGGCTCCACCGGCTTTCCGTCAACTTCCATGGAGAAGGGCTCCCGGGTCAGGCGCACATTGCTGCTGTAGCCCAGGCAGCCCAGCACCCTGCCCCGGAAGCCGGAGCCCTGGCCGGACTGGCGGATGTGGCTTTCGTCCATGGAAAACCTTGCCGCCTCCAAAATGCGCTCCCCCGTCAGGGTGTAGATGGTGGGGTTCAGCTTGGAGGGGAAATTTTCAATCAGGCTCTTCCGGGACACCGGCCGCAGCAGCGGCCCCTCGCTGATGCCGCTGTGCATCATGGCAAAATCGCCGCCAAACTCCCTTTTCAGGCAGTCGCAGATGAAATTGGTCAGCGCGCTCTCCCGGAAGGGGTCAAAGGCCAGCTCCCGAACCACCGGCAGCTCCCGGGAGAGGATTTCCTCCGCCGCTGCCTGGGCCCGCTCCCAATGCCGGTCAAACTCCGGGCTTCCCTGGGTCGGAAGCGCAATCTGCTGAGAGTCCACAACGCGAACCCCCGCCTCGTCCAATTCCAAAGTGATCCTGCCCAGGCACTCCCCTTTGCCGGACTGGCTGTACCGTTTTTCCGTAATCACCGCATGGGAATGTCCCTCCAGCCACAGGTCAACCTTCGGCAGCCGCTTTTCCAGCTCCCGGTCTACCAAATGGCCGCTGTGGGACAGGAGGATGGAAAAATCGTATTTTCCCCGGTTTTCCTCCAGAATTTCCCGCACCGCTGGGATGGGGTCGGTGGTGTGGATGTTGCCCATTTCAAAAAACAGGTTAAACCTGTTGGGCTCCATCCGGGCGCTGTAATAGGGGGCCAGGCCGATGACCAAAAACCGCTTGCCGCAACGATGGAATATCCTATGCGTTTTCAGGCCCGGTATTTCCGTGCCGTCGTTGTGTTTTGCGTTGGCGCAAAGCAGGGGCAGGTTCACCAGTCTTTGGAGGTCCTCGCTGCCCAGGTCGATTTCGTTGTTCCCAAGAGCCATGGCCTCCGGGCGGCACAGCTTCATCAGCGCCATGGCCGCTCCGCCCCGGTCAGACTGGACGATCACGCTTTTCAGGTCGGTAAAATCCCCGCTGTCAAAGTAAAAATCCTGCTCCCCCCGGTGGGCAGCGAGATAGGCATACACCCGGCTCAGAAATCCGAAATCCGCGTGAATGTCATTGGTATGATAGATTTGCAGCAGCATGGCCTTCCCCCTTTCAATAAATCATTCCAAACACCGCTGCCGCCGCCACAGTCAGCAGACCGGACACGGCGATGGACAGGCCGCTCATGGCCCCCTCCACCTGGCCCAGCTCCATGGCCTTGGCGGTGCCGATGGCGTGGGAGGCAGAGCCGATGCCGATGCCCTTGGCAATGGGATTGGTGATGGCAAACAGGCGGCAGATGGGCTCCGCCAGAATGTTGCCCAGAACCCCCGTGATGACGATGACCACCACCGTGATGGACACATTGCCCCCCAGCTGCTCCGACACCCCCATGCCGATGGCGGTGGTGACGGATTTGGGCAGGAAGGTGACATACTCCGCGTGGGAGAAATGGAACACCACCGCAAAGAGCAGCACCAAGGTCACCGAGGTCAGCACCCCGGCCAGAATCCCCGCCGCGATGGCCAGGGCATTTTTCTTCAAAAGCGCCAGCTGCTCATACAAGGGGATGGCCAGACACACCGTGGCCGGGGTCAGCAGCCAGCTGATGTACTTTGCGCCGCTTTGATAGGTGGAATATGGAATTTTCAGCAGAGCCAGCGCCGCCACCACCAGCGCAATGGCAATGAGCAGGGGATTGAAAATGGCCAGACGCCAGCGCTTCTTGCAGTAAAGCCCCACTTCATAAGCTCCAAGGCTCAGCACCGCCCCAAAAAAGGCGGACTGGGTGAGAAAATCAAGCATTTGTTTCCTCCCCCTTCCCGGTGAACAGCTGGGTCACCCTTCCGGCCACCGCCATCACCGCCACCGTGGTCACCACCGTCAGCAGCCCATACTGCACCCAGGAGGCCGCAATCAGCCCCCAGGATTCCAGCACCCCCGCCGCTGCGGGAATGAACATCACAGGCATGATCTCCACCAGGAAATGACCCACATCCTTCACGGCCTCATAGGGGACGATTTTGGTCACCAGCCCCAAAAACAACAGCACAATGCCGTAAATGCTCCCGGGAATCGGGGCCGGAATCCAGCAGGCCAGCAGCTCCCCCAGGCAGGAGATGGCCAGAATGATGGAAAATTGTTTGAGATATTTCATGCTTTTACTCCCTGGCCTCAGCAGCCCTCGGGGCCGCAGAAGTGGCCCTGAATGCAGGAGGCGGCATCGTTCAGCGCTCTGAGCATTTCCGCCTCGGTGTAGTCGCTGAGGCTGATTTTCTGTCCGTCAAAATAAAGGGTAGGCACTCCCTGGGGCTTCAGCACCTCCCGGGCATAGGTGACGGCCTGCCGCTCTTTCTCGGTGTACCGCCCTTCCTCCAGAGCGAGCTTAAAATCGGCCCCGTCCAGCCCCACCCGTTCTGCCAGGGAAACCAGAATGTCCAGGGAACCGATGTCCTGCTCCTCTACAAAATAGGCCCGGTACACCAGATCGTTGTACTCCTCGCCCCTGCCATGGTCACAGGCATAGTACCAGCCCTCGAAGGCCAGCCGGGTGTAGGGCCGGGGAATCACCCTGGGGGGCAGCTTCATGGGGAGCCCCAGCTGGCGGCAGGGCTCCACCAAAATCTGATAATTGGCCCGGCGGCGCTGGTCGTGGTAGGTGTCCACCCGCTCCTTGGGCTCCGGGGTCAGCTCATAGGGCTGATCGGTGATGTGCGCCTCAATGCCCGTCTTTTGGAGCGCCCGGCGCAGCGCCTCCTTTGCCACCAAGCAGTAGGGGCATACATAGTCAGAGATGAATAAAATTTCCATATGCTTACCTCGCGTTCCTTTATCTTCGCACAGTATACTGCTTTTTTTGCCTGAATTCAAGCGGAATATACAAGAAGCCCCCGCCCAATGCGGCGGGGGTCATCATGCTGTGCCATTTCTCATTTGCGATGCTGTTCCATCCATTTCACTGCAAAGTCCACAAGGGTTCTCTGCTTCATCAAGGTGATGGTTCCATTTCCCAAAGACGCCTTGCTCACGGCGCATTCCTTTTCAAAGGCGGCTCCGATTTCGCCAAAATCCTCACCATCCACATAGAGGGTGGCGTATTCCTTCCACACCCGCTTTCCGTTTTCCAGGATGGCGCTGTGTTCGATGCTGTCATGCTTTCCGGGGTACTCCGCCCGGACATCCGCCAGGTGGAGGGAGGTGTTTTTGTCGTAGCCCACGCCGATGAGCAAAACGTATCCGTTCAGCTCATAGAGCTTGCCGATGGGAGAGCCTTCTCCGAAAATGTTGGAAAGGTCGTGGCCTTCTGTCAGGTATTGGGCGTATTTCCCCCAGGCCGCCACGGAGCGGGCGGGGTGATCGCTGCGCAGTGTCCCCGGCCATTTTCGGAACATTTCCGCCACCGCCCCCATGGTGTTGGTGGGAGTGATACGCTTATCGTAGGCGGGCCAATGCTCCCGGATCAGGGGCCACCAGTCCTCCGGCTCCTGCCAATGCACCCCAGCGGCGGGATCCAGATTTTTCCAGGACTGGGTGGGCATCATGATGGTGCCCTCATCGCCCACGCTTTGAAGCAGCGCCTCAATGACCACCTGGGGCCCGCCGCAGACAAAGCCGAGACTGCTCAGGGAGGTATGCACCATGATGGTCTGGCCCCGGCCCACCCCCGCTTCCGCCAGGGCAGCCAGGATATCCTCTTTTAAGACGATCGTTCGCTCCATCTCGGGCACCTCCGAAAGCTGTTCAGTCCCACATATGCCGCTCTAAATACTGCTCCAAATCATAATCATAGCGGAATCGGACGTTTTGAATGGGTTCCCCCTCCAGGATGGACAGATAGGCCTTCTGGTGGATGGCGTTCTGCTCCTGGTTGCCCATGGACAGGTGGTTGGCCACCATCAGGGCAAAGGCGGCGTCGGGATAGCGCAGCTCCACATCGTTCCATTTGTCCGGGGCGGCGTGAAGCAACTCCTTCATGCCGGGAATCCTGCTGTAGACATCCTGCTCCCGGGCTTCCAAATCCCGCATTCTGAACGAATTGTGTTGGTTACATTGCATGATGTGATTCTCCTTCAAGCAAAACTCGACGTGAATCATACCATGAAAAAAACCGAAAAACAAGTCTTGACATGACCCACATCTTTTGGAATGATACCAGAGAATCCGTCCAATAAATCGTACACTTAAGATGAGATATAAGATATGAGATATTCAACGATTAACATCAAAAAGAAGTATTTAGTGAAAGATATAAGATATGAGATACAAGATATAAGATATTCCACAAACGAACCATATTCAGTAAAACAGATAATTTATTGGTATAAATAGTGTGATATCTTATATCTCATATCTTATATCTCATATCTCCCGCCAGGTATTCTTTTCGCAGATTCCATCACTCGCAGGCCAGGGTCAAAACCTCCGCCTGGATGGCTTCAATGGAGCGCATCCGGCCAGCCTCACAGCAGGCAATTTCCCGCCAGCCAAGCTTTTTGCTGCAATATTCCGCCGCCTCCCGGCTGCGGTTGAGATAGGGAAGGTTTCCTTCGTGGATGTCCTTTTTGCTCTCGTCGCCCTGATAGCGGTCGGTCATCAGCTTCTGGCTGACGGCGGGGTCTACGTTCAGGTAGATGACCAGATCCGGGGCGGGAATGCCCAGCAGGGTATACTCAAAGTGGAAGAGCCACTCCAAAAAGGCGTCCCACTGCTCCTTCGGCAGCTTGCTGCACTGGTGGACAGCGTTGGAGGTGGTGTACCGATCCGCCACCAGAATGCCCCCCTGAGCATAGAAGCTTCCCCAATCCTGCTTAAAGGAGGCGAACCTGTCCACCGCGAAGAAGGTGGAGGCAGCGTAGGCATTCACATCCCCGGGGTTCTGGCCGAACTGCCCCCCCAGATACATTTTGACCAGGGCGGAGGAATCGGACGCATAGTTGGGGAAGGAAATCTTCCGCACCTGTTTCCCCTGGGCTTCCAGATTCTTCACCAGCTCCCCAGCCTGGGTGCCCTTGCCGCTGCCGTCCAGGCCCTCAATAACAATCAATTTTCCCATTGCTACCGCTTCCTTCTGAATGTTTTCTTTATTATACCACAACAATTCCCGGATGGCAAACAGAATCCCCATTCTCGTTATTTGGGCATTGCTTTTCATCTTCCCTTCTGTTTTCTCTGAATTTTCGGACATTTTTAACAAAAATCGCTGAATTTACCCGGGGCACTTGACAGGCTTATATAAGCGTGCTAGTATACGAATAAAATTGAATCGCTTAGATAGAGGCGCGGTACTCATCAGTACCCTCCGGCAAGGTCGTGCAGCCGCCGGGCGGGAAAGGGATCACCGCCGAAGTTGGAACCGATTGCCCGGTTGGTTCCTGCTGGGCCGTCAGAGAACATCTGCCGGACTGTCACAAGAACTTTGTGAAGCGCTATCATTGGCTGTTCGGTACTGAGATGATTGTGCCGTATTTTCCATGAACCGCTTACCAAAGCGGTTCATTTTTTATGATTACCGGGTTTTCCCGGAAGAAAGAAAGGTTGATTGTTATGAAGAAGCTACTCTCCCTGGTCATGGCTCTGGCAGTCATGATGAGCCTGGCGGTTCCCGCCTCCCGGGCCGACGTTCCCTCCGGCGTGGAGGATGGGGTGCTGACCATCGCCATGGAATGCGCCTACGCCCCCTACAACTGGACCCAGAGCGACGACTCCAACGGCGCCGTGCCCATTTCCAATGTGCCCGGTTCCTACGCCAACGGCTACGATGTGATGATCGGCAAGATGATCGCCAAGGCCAACGGCTGGGAGCTGGAGGTCATCCAGTCCGACTGGGACTCCCTGGTGCCCGGTGTCCAGACCGGCACCTTTGACGCCGTCATCGCCGGTCAGTCCATGACCGCGGAGCGTTCCGAGCAGGTGGACTTCGCTGGCCCCTACTTCTACGCCTCCATCGTCTGCGTCACCAAGGCGGACAGCAAGTTTGCCGACGCCACCTCCATCGCCGACCTGTCCGGCGGCAGCTGCACCGCTCAGATCGCCACCATCTGGTATGACCAGTGTCTGCCCCAGATCGAGGGCGCCAATGTCCAGCCCGCCGCCGAAACCGCTCCCGCCATGCTGATGGCGCTGGAGACCGGCATGGTGGACTTCATCTGCACCGACATGCCCACCGCCCAGGGCGCCGTGGCGGCCTACCCCGACATGAAGATTCTGGACTTCTCCGGCACCGACGGCGACTTCCAGTTCTCCGAGGAGGTTCGGGCCGAGAACGTGAACATCGGCGTTTCCATGATGAAGGGCAACACCGTGCTGAAGGAAGCCGTTGACGCCGTGCTCTCCACCATGACCGTTGACGATTTCAACGCCCTCATGGCAAAGGCCATTGAAATCCAGCCCCTGAGCGAGTAATTTCCCCCAATTTACCCAAGGCGAGAGGAAGGACAATCCTCTCGCCTTGCAGTATTGAAAAGGAGTAGTACCCAATGGATAAGTTTTCCAAGCTCTTTGCCGATATCCTCAAGCTCTGGGGCAAATACGGCGGCTCCTACCTCACCGGCATGCGCAACACCCTGGTGCTGGCCCTGGTGGGCACGGTGATTGGCTGCATCATCGGCTTTGTCTGCGGCGTGCTGAACACCATCCCCTACACCGAGCGGGACCCCCTGCCCAAGCGGATCATATTGAAGCTGGTGCGCGTCATCGTCCGGGTGTATGTGGAGGTATTCCGGGGCACCCCCATGGTGCTCCAGGCGGTGTTCATCTACTACGGCCTGCCCTATTTTACGGATAACGCGGTGAAATTCACCAACATCTGGCTGGCGGCCATGATCGTGGTTTCCATCAACACCGGCGCTTACATGGCCGAGTCCGTCCGGGGCGGCATTATCTCCATTGACCCGGGCCAGACCGAGGGCGCCAAGGCCATCGGCATGACCCATGTGCAGACCATGCTGAATGTGATCCTGCCCCAGGCCCTGCGGAACATCATGCCCCAGATCGGCAACAATTTCATCATCAACGTGAAGGATACCTCTGTCATGTTCATCATCGGCTTCCCGGATTTCTTCGCCGCCCATCGGGCCGCGGTGGGAGCCAGCTACCTCTACTTCCCCTCCGCCTCGGTGGAGATGGTGGGCTACCTCACCATGACCCTGATTGCCTCCTTCCTGCTGCGGTGGGTGGAAAAACGGCTGGACGGCAGCAGCGACTATGAGCTGGTGCAGACCGACCAGCTGACCATGACCGCCGGAACCTACAATCATCCGAACAAGGGCACGCCCTTTGACGAGCACAGCCTGGAGTATAAAGAAGAGCGCCGTAAACGCTGCGGGAAAGGAGGGCGCTGAGATGGCAGACATGATTTTGCAGGTGAACCACCTGTCCAAGTCCTTCGGCAGTCACGAGGTGCTGCGGGACATTGACTTCACCGTGAAAAAGGGCGACGTGACCTCCATCATCGGTGCCTCCGGCTCCGGCAAGAGCACCCTCCTGCGCTGCATCAACCTGCTGGAAATTCCCACCTCCGGCCAAATCCTCTACCACGGGCAGAATGTGGCCGCCCGGGGCGTAAAGGCGCCGGAATACCGCTCCCATGTGGGCATGGTGTTCCAGTCCTTCAACCTGTTCAACAACATGACGGTGCTGGAAAACTGCATTGTGGGCCAGGTAAAGGTGCTGAAGCGCAGCCGGGAGGAAGCCAGGCAGCACGCCCTGCAATACCTGGAAAAGGTGGGCATGACACCCTACATCAACGCCCGGCCCCGGCAGATTTCCGGCGGCCAGAAGCAGCGGGTGGCCATCGCCCGGGCCCTGGCCATGGACCCGGAGGTGCTGCTGTTTGACGAGCCCACCTCCGCCCTGGACCCGGAGATGGTGGGCGAGGTGCTCTCCGTCATGCGTTCCCTGGCCCAGGAGGGCATGACCATGCTGGTGGTCACCCACGAAATGGCCTTTGCAAGAGACGTGAGCAACCATGTGGTGTATATGAACCAGGGCGTCATCTGCGAGGAAGGAGCCCCCGCTGACCTCTTCGGCAACCCCCAAAAGCAGGAGACCCGGGATTTCCTCTCCCGGTTCCGCAGCACCTGAGAATTTTTGGAATGGACTCCCCATCGGTTGGCGGAGTCCGTTCTGATCTTGGCGGTGATTTGCAAATTGACAAAATATGACCGCTATGTTATAATAAGAAATTGAGCAAGGGCGCTCATGTGTACAGGGGAAGTCTTTCCCTTTGCAGATGAGCGTCCTTGTTTTTTTGCAATCCAAACGCCCCAGAGCGCGGGATTTGAAATTTTGGGGCAATCTAATTGGGAAACGAGGCGTTACAATGAGACAGTTTGACCGAAAAATCGTTCTGGAAGATGGCAGCGAATACTATGGCTACGGCTTCGGCGGCCGGGAGGATCGGGTGTGCGAAATCGTGTTCAACACCTCCATGGCCGGATATCAGGAAATCGTGTCCGACCTGTCCTACACCGACCAGATGGTGGTCATGACCTATCCCCTCATCGGCAACTACGGCATCTGCGAAGAGGACTATGAGTGCAAAATCCCCAGCATCGGCGGTCTGGTGGTCTACGACTATAACGACAACCCCTCCAACTTCCGCTGCGTCAAGGCCCTGTCCGAGCTTTTGGAGGAGGACAACATCCCCGCCATTTCCGGGGTGGACACCAGGAAATTAGCCCGGAGCATCCGGGATTTGGGCAGCCGGAGGGTGCTGATCACCTCCCCGGAAACCACCGTGGAGGAAGCGCTCTCCACCATCGCCGCCACCCCCGTACCCCATGACGCGGTGCGCCGGGTCAGCTGCCGCAAGCGCTGGTATTCCCGCACCGCCGACGCCAAATACCATGTGGTAGCCATCGACTGCGGCATCAAGCTGAACATCATCCGCAGCCTGAACCGTTGGGGCTGCAACGTGACCATCGTCCCCTTCGACACCAGCGCGGAGGAAATTCTCTTTATGAAGCCTGACGGGGTGTTCCTGTCCAACGGCCCCGGGGACCCGGAGGACGTGCCGGAGGTCACCGCCACCGTGGGGCAGCTCCTTGGCAAGGTTCCCATCTTCGGCATCTGCCTGGGCCACCAGATCATCTCCCTGGCCTATGGCGGCAAGACCTACAAGCTGAAATTCGGCCACCGGGGCGGCAACCATCCTGTGAAGAATCTGAAAACCGGGAAAATCGAAATGACCTCCCAGAACCACAGCTATGCCGTGATTCCTGAGAGTCTGGCAGGAAGCAGACTGGAGATCACCCACAGGAATCTGCTGGACAACACCGTGGAGGGGGCGGAATGCAAAGCCGACCGGGTATTCAGCGTTCAATACCACCCGGAGAGCGCCCCCGGCCCCCAGGACAGCCAATATCTATTTGAACATTTCGTGGAATATATGAAGGAGGCGAAAGGTCATGCCCAAAAGAACAGATATTAAAAAGGTTCTGGTCATCGGTTCCGGCCCCATCGTCATCGGACAGGCGGCGGAATTCGACTACGCGGGCACCCAGGCCTGCCTGGCGCTGAAGGAGGAGGGCTACGAGGTCATTCTGGCCAACTCCAACCCCGCCACCATCATGACCGATACCTCCGTGGCGGACAAGGTGTATATGGAGCCCCTGACCCTGGAATACCTGGCGAGGATCTGCCGGTATGAGCGTCCCGATGCCATCGTCCCCGGCATCGGCGGCCAGACGGGCTTGAACCTTGCCATGCAGCTGGCCAAAAAGGGTGTGCTGGAGGAATGCGAAATTGAGCTCCTGGGCACCGACGCCGACAGCATTGAGCGGGCGGAGGATCGGGAGCTTTTCAAGGAGCTGTGCCAGTCCATCGGCGAGCCGGTGGTGCCCAGCCAGATCACCTATTCCATCGAGGAAGCAGTGGCGGCAGCGGAAGAAATCGGCTATCCCGTGATTCTGCGTCCCGCCTTCACCCTGGGTGGCACCGGCGGCGGCTTCGCCTACGACGAGCAGGAGCTGCGGGAATTGATGAAAAACGCCTTGGCCCTCTCCCCCGTCCATCAGGTACTGGTGGAAAAGAGCATCAAGGGCTATAAAGAAATCGAATACGAGGTCATTCGGGATGCTAACGACACCGCCATCACCGTCTGCAACATGGAAAACCTGGACCCCGTGGGCATTCACACCGGCGACTCCATTGTGGTGGCTCCCAGCCAGACCCTGACCAACAAGGAATACCACATGCTCCGGGACGCGGCCCTGCGGATCATCCGGGCGCTGAACGTCAAGGGCGGCTGCAACGTCCAGTTTGCTCTGGACCCCCACTCCTTCCGCTATTATGTCATTGAGGTCAACCCCCGGGTGTCCCGTTCCTCCGCCCTGGCTTCCAAGGCCTCGGGCTATCCCATCGCCCGGGTCTCCGCCAAAATCGCCGTGGGCATGAATCTGGACGAAATCCAGCTGGCCAACACCCCCGCCTGCTTCGAGCCCAGTCTTGACTATGTGGTGACCAAAATGCCCCGGTTCCCCTTTGACAAATTTCCTGCCGCTCAGAACCAGCTCTCCACCCAGATGAAGGCCACCGGCGAGGTGATGAGCGTGGGCCGGTGCTTTGAGGAGAGCCTGCTGAAAGCCATTCGCTCCCTGGAGGACAGCAAGAATCACCTGCACATGGCAAAATTCGATTCCGAGCACATGACGGTGGAAGAGCTGCTGGACTACATTAAAGAGGGCACCGACGACCGAATCTACGCCATCTCCCAGCTGATGTGGCTGGGGGTGGATGCCTCCCTGATCTGCGACATCACCCAAATTGACATGTTCTTCCTGGACAAAATCAAGAAAATCGTGGATTTTGAAAAGGAGCTGGAAGCAAACCGGGGGAATCTGGACTATCTAAAGGAGGCCAAACGGCTGGGCTTCTCCGATGCTTATGTTGCCGAGCTGTGGAAAACCGAGGAATTTGCGGTGTACCAGCTGCGCTCCATGGCGGGTCTTTTCCCGGTGTATAAAATGATCGACACCTGCGCCAGCGAGTTTGAGAGCTATGTGCCCTATTTCTACTCCACCTACGCAGAGGAAAACGAGAGCATCGTCACAAATAAAAAGAAAATCATCGTCCTGGGCTCCGGCCCCATCCGCATTGGTCAGGGCGTGGAATTTGACTATTCCACCGTCCACGCCGTCCACACCATTCGTGCCCTGGGCTATGAGGCCATCGTCATCAACAACAACCCGGAAACCGTGTCCACAGATTATTCCACCGCCGACAAGCTGTACTTCGAGCCCTTGACCGTGGAGGATGTGATGAACATCATCCATCTGGAGCAGCCCGAGGGGGTCATTGCCACCCTGGGAGGCCAGACGGCCGTGAATCTGGCGCAAGGGCTCCACGACCGGGGAGTGAAGATCATCGGCACGGACTGCGAGGCCATTGAAAAGGCGGAAAATCGGGATGCCTTCGACGCGGTGATCAAGTCCCTGCACATCCCCAACCCCAAGGGGGAGGCGGTGACAAATATTGAGCAGGGCGTGGCTGTTGCGGAGGCCATTGGCTATCCCGTGCTGGTTCGCCCCAGCTTTGTGCTGGGCGGACGGGCCATGGAGATCGTGGCGGACGAAAAAATGCTCCGCCGCTACCTGAAAAACGCCGTGGAGATCGACGAAAAGAAGCCGGTGCTCATCGACAAATATGTGGTGGGCCGGGAGGTGGAGGTGGACGCCATCTGCGACGGGGAGCAGGTATTCCTGCCGGGCATCATGGAGCTGGTGGAGCGCACCGGCGTCCACTCCGGCGATTCCATCTCGGTCTATCCCCCCTTCTCTCTGTCCGGCCAGGTGAAGCAGACCATTGTGGACTATACCGCCAAATTGGGCTTGGGTATCGGCATCCGAGGGCTTTACAACATCCAGTTCATTGTGGATGCCCAGGACAAGGTGTATGTCATTGAGGTCAACCCCCGGGCCTCCCGCTCGGTGCCCTTCCTGTCCAAATCCACGGGGCTGAACCTGGTGGCCATCGCAACGAAGGTGATGCTGGGCCACAGCCTGAAGGAGCAGGGCATCGATGCCGCCTTCTATCCCGAGGCTGATCGGTGGTACGTCAAAGCCCCGGCCTTCTCCTTCGCCAAGCTGACGGGCATGGATGCCTACCTGTCCCCGGAGATGAAGTCCACCGGCGAAGCCATCGGCTATGACCGCAGCCTGAAACGGGCGCTGTACAAGGCATTGCAGGCCTCCGGCATCAAGATGAAGGACTACGGCACCGTCATCATCACCCTGGCCGACGAGGACAAGGAGGAAGGCCTGCCCCTGGCAAAGCGGTTCTACCAGCTGGGCTTCAACATCGAAGCCACCGAGGGCACTGCCGCCTTCTTAAAGAGCCACGGCATCCGCACCCGGGTGAGAAGAAAGCTCAGCGACGGCAGCAACGAGCTGCTGAACTCCATCCGGGCGGGCTATGTCAGCTATATCCTCAACACCAAAACCATCAGCAGCGACACCCACCAGGAAGACGGCGTTGCCATCCGCCGCTGCGCCGTGCAGAACGGCGTGAATATGTTCACCTCCCTGGACACCGCCCGAATCCTCCTGGACGCCCTGGAGGAAGTAATCCCAGAGATTTCCACCATCAAGCGGTAAATTGTTGTTTATGCGACGAACCATTCGTAGGGGCGGCTATTAGCCGCCCGCCAGGTTAGATGCCTGAGTGTTTGGTTGAATGGTACAAATGTGGGAAACTGGTACGAATTCGCCCGACATTTCTTGTGGTTTTCAGCTTGTACTGCGCGGGCGGCTGGTAGCCGCCCCTACGAATGGCATGTTCGAGAAACAACAATTTTTAAGTACAACTACCACTGCTGTCAAATGGTGAAAAAACTGCCTCACTTTTTTACGGTGAGGCAGTTTTTATGTAAATATTCCTGTTAGTCCTTCTTACGGAACCGGGCGAAGATGGCCTGGAGGACGATGAAGAAGCACAGCAGAATGGCGGTGACCACATTGGGCCAGGCGGAGCTGAGCTTGCCGTTGGTCTTGACCAGGCTGGAAATGGTGCCATTGATCAGCACGCCGAAGAAGGAGCCGATCACGTTGCCCACGCCGCCGGTGAGCAGGGTGCCGCCGATAACGGCGGAGGAAATGGCATCCATCTCCAGACCCAGTGCCTGACGGGTGGTGCCGCACATGGTGTTCAGCACATAGCAGATGGCACCGATGGAGGTGAGGAAGGAGCACATCACATGGGCCTTGAACCGGGTCTTTTTCACGTCCAGGCCCATCAGCGCCGCGCTCTGCTGGTTGCCGCCCACGGCATACAGGCTCCGGCCAAACTTGGTGTAGCGCAGGATCAGGAAGGTAGCCACCAGCACCAGCAGGGCGATGATCACATAGATGGACACATTGGGAATCATCAGCTTGCCCTTCTTATTGGTATAGGCACCGATTGCAAAAGGCATGTTGAATTTCATGGTGGACAGCTTGGTCATCAGCTCGCTCTTGGTGATGGACACCTGCTGGGTGGAAATCACAGCAGTCATGCCTCGGGCGAAGAACATGCCCGCCATAGTGACAATGAAGGGCTGGATTTCCAGATAGCCGATGAAATAGCCCTGCACCATGCCGAAGACCAGACCGATCACCAGCATCAGCGGCAGCAGCGCCACAGCAGGAAGCCCCCACTGCTCCACGCCCACCGCCAGGAACATGCACTCCATGGCAATCAGGGCGCCCACGGAGATATCGATGCCGCCGGTGATCATCACAGCTGTCATGCCGCAGACCACACAGATTAGACCCGCGTTGTTTTTCAGAATATCCAGAAACACCTGCAGCTTGGTAAAGCCCTTGTCTGCATAGGCAATGCAGCCGGAGACATACATCACCACAAACAGCGCGATGGTCAGCATCAGCAAAATGGAGTTGCTGTTCATCCTCTTCTTTTTCATGATGCATGCACCTCCTTGCCGGATTCTAATTGCTTGGCAGCCTTCCGCTTTTTCATGTAGGCCTTCACCACCGGGGACTGGATGGTGACAATGGCAATGACGATGACAGCCTTGAACACAGGAGCCTGGGCAGAGGAAACGCCCAAAGCATACAAGGTGGTGGTGATGGCCTGGATGGTATAGGCGCCGATGATGGAGCCGGACAGCCGGAACTTGCCGCCGCCCAGGCTGTTGCCGCCCAGAGCCACCGCCAGGATAGCGTCCATTTCCAGGTTGAGGCCAATGTTGTTGGTGTCGGCGGAGTAGATGCGGCTGGTGGCCGTAATGCCTGCGATGCCGGCAAACAGGCCGCAGACCACATAGCACAGGAAGATGATGGCGGCGGATTTATAGCCGGAGATCCGGGCGGCATCCTTGTTGATGCCCACAGCCTGGACATAGGTGCCCAGAGCGGTGAATTTCAAAGCCAGCGCCGTCACCAGCACACAGCCCGCGGTAATCAGCAAGGGAGTGGGGAAAATCCAGGTGTAGCCGCCGAACATCTTGAAGCTCTCCACGTTGACGTAGACGATGGCGCTGTTGCAAAGCAGCAATCCAATGGCCCGTCCGGCGGAGAAGAGGATCAAGGTCGCCACCATGGGCTGGATTTTCAGGAAGGCCACCAGGAAGCCGTTGAAGGCGCCGCAAAGCCCGGCAGTGAGGATACCGGCCAGCACACCCACCCACAGGGGCACGGCGTAGCTGTTGACGTTCACGTTGCCGAAGCCCGCCAGCAGCACACAGCACACGCCGCCGGCCAGGGACATGACGGAGCCAACGGAAATATCGGTACCGGCGGATGCAGAGACCACCAGGGTCATGCCGATGGCCAGGATGGCGGCCTCGCTGCCCCGGTTGAGAATATCAATCAGCCGGCCATAGAGGATGCCCTGGCTATTGATGGAGATGGTGAAGAAATTATAGAAGGGGTTCCCATGGGCCACGTCATAAATCATGTTGATCAGCATGACCAGCACCATGGAAAACAGTGGCAGAAACAGCTGCTTCTGGGTGATCTTTTTCAGTGTTGTCATCTGTTTATCCCTCCGCAATGGTCTTCATGACCAGTTCCTGGGTCATTTCGCCGCTGAGCTCGCCCACCTTGGCTCCGTCCCGGAGGACGGCCAGGCGGTTGCAGGTGCGGAGCATCTCTTCAATTTCTGAGGAAATGAACACAATTCCCTTCCCCTCCTGGGCCAGCTTGATCACCAGCTTCTGGATTTCCGTCTTGGTGCCCACGTCGATGCCCCGGGTGGGCTCGTCCAGAATCAGGAAATCCGGGTCGGTTGCCAGCCAGCGGGCGATGATGACCTTCTGCTGGTTGCCGCCGGATAGCTGCTTGACGGGCGTCTCCCGGCTGGCGGTTTTGATTTGCAGCAGTTCAATGAAGTGGTCGGCAATTTCTTCCTGCTCCTTCATGGGAATCAGCTTGGTCATGCCCCGGCGAGCCTGCATGGCCAGGATGATGTTCTCCCGGACGCTGAGGTCACCGATGATGCCCTCTGCCTTTCGGTCGTCAGGCAGCATGCCCATACCCAGATTCATGGCATCGATGGGATGCTTGATATGTACTTCCTTGCCCTTAACCCGGAGCGTGCCGGTCTGAGCTTTGTCCGCACCGTAGATGGCACGGGCCAGCTCACTGCGGCCGGAGCCCAGCAAACCGGTCAGGCCGATGACCTCGCCCCGGGCAAGCGTCAGGTCAAAGGGCTTGATCTTGCCCGCGTGGCTCAGTCCCTGAGCATCGATCAGGCTTTCGGTTCCGCCGTGGAGGCCGCCCTCTGGCTTGATGGAAGCCAGGTCATCGAAATCCTTGCCCATCATGGCGGCGATCAGCTTCACCCGGGGCAGCTCGGCGATGGGGTATTCGCCCACCAGCTGGCCGTTGCGGAGCACGGTGATCCGATCACAAACCGCATACACCTGCTCCAAAAAGTGGGTGACGAAGATGATGCCGACTCCCCGATCCCGAAGCTGGCGCATCAGGTTGAAGAGCTTTTCCACCTCGGAATCATCCAGAGAAGAGGTGGGCTCGTCCAGAATCAGCACCTTGCACTCCATATCCACCGCCCGGGCGATGGCGATCATCTGCTGCAGTGCCAGAGAGTATTCATCCAAATTCCGGGTGACATCCACCGGAAGATTCATTTCGTTCATCAGTTTCTGCGCCCGTTTCACCATTTCCTTGCGGTTGACGGTGTGCAGCTTGGTCATCGGCTCACGGCCGATGAAAAGGTTCTCTGCCACGCTCAGGTTGGGGCAGAGGTTGACCTCCTGGTACACCGTGGAAATGCCGTGCTTCTGTGCATCCAGGGTATTGCGGTTTCTGACGGCCTCACTGATGCCGTCGATATGAATTTCGCCGGCCTCAAAATTGTTGACGCCGGTCAGGCATTTGATCAACGTGGATTTTCCCGCGCCGTTTTCGCCCATCAATGCGTGGATTTCTCCTTTGCGCAGTGTGAAATCCACATGATCCAGCGCTTTGACACCGGGGAAGGTCATTGTGATGCCTCGCATCGTCAGAACAACCTGATTCTCCATCCACTTTCCACGTCCTTTCTGATGTGTGGGATATTTTCCATAGGTTACTATGATAAATTGTTGCTTGAATTATTGAGCGCCACTGTAGGGGAGGATATCATCCTCCCGCCAGGTTGGTTAACTGAGTGTTTGGTTGAATGGTATACAGTCCAACCTTGTACGAATTCGCCCAACCTAGCCAATCATTCAAAGCTTGTACCGCGCGGGAGGATAATATCCTCCCCTACAGTGGCTGGTGCGAAAAACAACAATTCAGAAATACCAGAAGGAGAAGGAGCCGAACGGCCCCTTCCCCTTTCAGTGAATTACATCTAAATCTTAGTAGGCGCGGCCGTCCAGGAGTTCCTGAGTCATGGTCTGAGCCAGAGCGGAAGTGATGCCAGGAGCCACGAAAGCTTCATCGGGAACGATGGTCACATCGGGGATCTCTTCGCCAGCCTGAATCTTGGCGATGATGTCCAGAACGCCAGCAGCCTGCAGGGGGTTGCACTCCACGTTGCAGTTGATCTTGCCAGCCAGGGTACGGGTCAGGCCTTCCTTGGTAGCGTCGAAGGAGATGATGATGACGTCGCCGCCCACACCGTAGGTAACACCAGCAGCGTCCATGGCATCCATAGCGCCGTAAGCTTCGTTATCGTTCTGGCAGACAACCACGTTGAACTGGCCAGCGTAGGACTTCAGGTAGGACTCCATAACTTCCTGGCCACCAGCCTGGGTGAAGTCACCGCTCTGGCTGTCCAGAATCTTCCACTCGGGATGCTCTTCGGCAATCTTGTTGAAGCCGGTGGTACGGCCCAGGGTAGCGGAAGCGCCCACGGAGCCTTCGATCACCAGAATGTTGGCTTCCTTGCCATCCAGGTACTCAGCCAGCCACAGGCCAGCGGTCTCGCCTTCCAGAGCAGTGTCGGTGCCCAGGAAAGTGGTGTACAGGGAGGGATCGGCGGAGACGGTACGGTCAGCGATGATCACGGGGATACCGGCATCCTGAGCTTCCTGCAGGACGACTTCCCAGCCGGCTTCCTGCACGGGGCAGATGACGATGTAGTCAACTTCCTGCTGGATGAAGCTGCGGACAGCTTCCATCTGAGCAGCGTGGTCATTGTCGGCATCGACGAAGATCAGGTCGTAGCCGTTCTCGGTGGTGAAGGTGGTCTGGTAGTCGTTGGTGTTGGCAGCGCGCCAGTCGGACTCATGGCCGACCTGAGCAAAACCGATAACAACATTGTCGGCAGCCATGGCGGGGACGCAGAGGGCAACTGCCATCAGCAGTGCCAGCATGCAAGCGAGCAGTTTCTTCATGTGGAATACCTCTTTCCATAAATTTTGATTTGCCCACGAGGTGCGGGCTTCTGCTAATATAAAAGCACAAAACAGGCCGTTCGTCAACGGATTGGAAGGAGGCAAATGCAAAACTGTGATTCTGAATAAATACAAATTTTGAAAAAGCGAACAAAAAGAAATACAAATTTTCTGTCAGAGCGCGAATTGACAAGAAAGCTTTTGATATTTTATGATATGGATACTGATATTTTCCGATTCATCTATTTCTC
Source organism: uncultured Clostridia bacterium (assembly GCA_945875335.1). Lineage (GTDB taxonomy): Bacteria > Bacillota > Clostridia > Oscillospirales > Oscillospiraceae > Faecousia. The sequence goes on from CAMCKD010000010.1 coordinate 26,953, forward strand.
TCCCATTTTTCAGTCAAATCAATCTGCTGTGACCATCTGAAAAAGGTTTGTTTTTTTGGGATTATTGATTTTTGAGCGAAAAATTTTCATATTCTTTTAGGAATCATCCACAATAAAATCTCGTTTTTAGATTCTGAATTTGAAATATTTTAACAAAGCAAGAAAGGAGCGCAGACCATGGCGGCGAAATATCTGATCATCGCCCGGGAGCTGGAGCATCAGCTTCGCCTGGGGCTGGAGGAGGGGCAGAGGCTCCCAACGGAGGCGGTTCTGTGTCGGCAGTATGGGGTCAGCCGTCAGACCGTCCGCTCCGCCCTGGGCGTCTTGGAGGAAAAGGGACTGATCCTCCGCCGCCAGGGCAGCGGCTCCTATCCCACCCAGGCCAAATCCAGCCGCCAGATCGCCGTAGTGCTGGCGGACAAGGAGGAATATCTGGCCCCCGCCGCTCTGCGGGACATGCGCAAGGCCGCCGCCGAGGCGGGGTTCACCGTCTCCTGTCTGGAAACCAAGGGCAGCCGAAACCGCGAAGGAGAGCTGCTGGAACAGCTTTGGCACCAGCGCCCCGCGGGAATCATCCTGGAGCCCATCACCGATGTGCTGGGGTGCTTTCAGGGGCAGCTGCTGGCAAAAATACAGGCTGCCGGGATTCCCCTGGTCTATCTGAATGGCCGCTATGACCTGAACGCCCCGGCGGTTTTGCCGGATGATGCCATGGGTGCCGGTCTGCTGCTGGCCCATCTGTCCCTCACCGGCCACCGGCGGGTGGCGGCGATCCTGAAAAGTGACGACTCCCGGGGGCCGGAACGGTTTCGCTGCCTGCTGGGGAGGGCGGAGGAAACAGGCATTCGGTTCCACCCGGACAACTGCCTCTGGTATTCCGAGCAGGAGCGCCAGCGGCTGCTGGAGGGGGACGACTGGCTGCTGCGCCGGTTTCAGGAGAGCTACCGCCGGGACTGCTCCGCTGTGGTCTGCTTCCAGGATGAGATCGCCTACCGTTTGCAGCGTTACCTGCGAAGCCTCCACATGCCCATGAGCCTGGTCAGCTTTGAGGGCAGCTATCTGGCCCAGAGCGCCTCTCTCACCACCCTGGGCTTCGACTCTGCCACCCCGGGCACCGCCGCGGTGGAGTCCATTCTGTCCCAGCTGGCCGGAAAACCCCCCGCCGACACGCTGCTTTCCTGCCGGCTCTATGCCAGAAAAAGCGGGTAATCTCCGTTTCGTTACAGCTTTTCCAGCACATCCTCCGGCCGGGCGCACTGGGTTCCATAACGCTGCCGCAGGGGCTGGGCGGCGGAGGACATCAGGTAGGGATGTCCCACCGCGTCCAGCATGGGGATGTCGTTGTAATTGTCCCCGAAGGCCATGGTGTCCTTTGGGTCGATGTTCAGCGCCGTGCACAGAGCCCGGATGCCCGTGGCCTTGTCCGCCAGGGTGAAATCCAGCCAGCATTCCCCCGCCACGGCTACCTGGAAGGTATCCTTCCATTTGGGGGCCAGCAGGGGCTCAATCACGGTGGCCCCGGGACGGTAGTAGGCAGAGATTTTCACGAAATCCTCCGGCATGTCCTCCGGGGAAGGGAGCACGGTGGTGTTGTTGCCCACAAAATAGCGGATATGATCGATGTAATCCTGGGTTTTGGGGCACAGATAGCTCATATTGGTGCCGGAAATCAGCACCTCGCAGTCCGGGATGGCCAGGATATCCCGGCACAGCTCCAAAGAAAGGGCCCGGTCAATCACGGTTTTGGACAGCAATTCTGCCCCGGGGCCATAGACCACCGCCCCGTTCTCGCAGAGGAAGTACATCCCCTCCGCCACCGGGGCAAAAAGATTTTTCAGACTGCTGTACTGCCGTCCGCTGGCAGCGCAGAGGGCAATTCCCTGATTTCTCAGCCGCCGGGCCTGGGTGAAAAAGCGTTCAGAAATGGCGGCTTCCCCGTTTTGCAGCAGGGTTCCGTCAATGTCGCTGGCAATGAGTTTGATCATGTGTTACCTCTTTGTGTGTATTCGGTTAACTCGGTAATCGGTGTATATCGCTGATTTGCAACGCACCATTCGTAGGGCGGCAAAAGAATCAGATTGCTGATCATGGCCGACAAGCACATACCGTTTTATCGGCATGTGAGCTGGTATTCCGAGGGGGAAATGCCGGTGTATTTTTTGAAGGTAGCGGAAAAATAGGCAATATCCCGGTAGCCCACCTGCTCGGCCACCTCATAGACCTTCACCCGGCAGTCCTTGAGTAGCTCCATGGCCTTGTGGATGCGGTAGCGGGTGATGTAGCCCAGCAGGGTGTAGTCCGTCTCCTTTTTGAAGGTATGGCTGAGATACCCTTCGCTGATGTTCAGGCTCTGAGCCACGGTGCCCACGGAGATATCCGGCTCGTTGTAATGCTTGCTGATGTAGGCCATGGCTTCCAGAACATATTTGCTCTTGTCTCCCTTCCGGGGGGTGCCCAGGGTCACGGGATCCTGGGTTTCGCTGTCCATTCTGGCGCGGAGCCGGTTGACGGCATTTTCCAGGTCCCCATCATGGAAGGGCTTGAGCAGATAGTCCACCGCTCCCAGCCGCAGGGCGCTTTGGGCGTAGCTGAAATTGTCGTAGGCGGTGAGGATGATCACATAGGCATTGCACCCTTCCGCCCGGAGGGTGCGGAGCATTTCGATGCCGTCCATCTGGGGCATTTTCAGATCGGTGATGATCAGGCTGGGCTCCAAGCGCCGGGCGGCCTCCAAGCCCTCCAGCCCGTTGGCGGCCTCCCCCACCACCACGCAGTCCAGGGCGGCCCAGTCCACCGTCAGCACAATGCCCTTGCGGATCATCTCTTCATCCTCCACGATCAGCACCTTCAGCATTCCGTTTCCTCCTCATATCGGATGGGCAAGGCGGCGGTGACGGAAGCCCCCAGGCCTCCATCCCCCGGTTCCAGGAACAACCCGTATTCCTCGCCAAAATTCCTTCGTAAAATCATATCTACATTATATAATCCCAGATGGCCTTTTGCAAGGTCTTTGTCCCGGCGGTAGGGGTGGCCCAGCATTTCCTGGGGGAATCCCCTGCCGTTGTCCGTCACGGTAATGCGCAGAAGCGTTCCATCCTGGGCGGCCCGCACCCGGATAACGCTGCCGGGAACACCATTAAGCCCATGGAGAATGGCGTTTTCCACAATGGGCTGCAAAATCATTTTGGGCACCAGGCAGTCATAAAGCTCCTCCGGGATTTCTTCCAGAAAGGCAAAATCGTCGCTGAGCCGGATTTTCTGAATTTCGATGTAGCGTTCCAGGATTTCCAGCTCCCGGTACAGCGGCACGAATTCCTCGGCGCTGATGCAGAACCGCAGAATATCCGCCAGATTGGTGGACATCACCGCCACCTGGGGCACCTTGTTGATTTTGCTGATCCACTTCATGGTGTCCAGGGTGTTGCAGAGGAAATGAGGGTTCAGCTGAGCCTGGAGCATGCGAATCTGGGCCTCGTTCAGCTCCTGCTGGTTGCGGATCAGCTCCTCCCGGTTGGATTTCAGCGCCAGCACCATCTGGTTGAACCGCACCGCCAGGCGCCCGAATTCGTCGCTGCGCTCCACCGGCAGCTGGGTCTCCAAATCCGCCTGCTGCACCTTGTCAAAGGCGCCCATGAGCCGGCGCAGGGGGGACGTGATCTGGCGGCTGATGGGGAAGCTGACCAGCACGGAAATCAGCACACACACCAGCATGCAAATCAAGCTGGCGGTATACAGCAGCCCCACCGTCCGGGCGGTGAAGAGCCTGGGCTGACGCAGCACCAGATACAGCCCCGTGGGCTCATGGCAGCAGACGGTGTAGACATAATCCCCGTCGCTAAGCCAATGTCCCCCAAAAAGCTGCTGCCGCAGGGCAGGGGCCAGGGTCTGGGTCAGGTAGGACTGGGAGCTGTAAATAGGCCGGAAAAACCGGCTGAGAATCAGGATGTCCCCCTGGGCGTATTTTCCGTCCAGCATGCCATGAAAGCCCGCCAGGTAAAGGCGCATCACCAAAAAGCCTGTGCAGCCGTCCTCCGCCCGGAGCTGCACCGCACCCATGAGCAAGGGAGCGCCGGTATCCGTAGGATCCTCGCTGGCATAGTACACCGGCTGACCCGGGGTCTGGCTGGCTCCATAGAGGACCCCCCAGTCCGTGGGCAGGCTGGCGGACACGGTGCCCCGGGTGGAGTAGCGGCAGATGCCGGTGCTGTCGTAGAGGTCGAACACCGCCAGATTGCGGAAGCTGTCCGTGGCATCAAACAAAAGGCTGTTCATTTGCAGGCGGCTGCCGATTCCCGCCCCAAGGCCGTGGATGGCGGTGTCCGTATCCTGGAGCCGGGCGGCGGAGGCGGTGAGGGCATCGCTGATGAAATCCATGCTCCCCAGCAGCGCGGCGGTCTGCTCCGCCCCGTCCTCCCGGGTTTTGCTGTCCAATCGGAGCTTCGTGATCTGTACCATCAGCATGGTGCAGATCAGCATCGGAATCAAGGAGCACAGCAGCATGGCGGCAAAAAGCCGGTTGCGAAAGGAATTTTTAAAGAAGCCCATGTCAATCCTCCAAAGCCTCGTCCCATTGGCGCAGAATGGTTTCCCGGTGCTCTGCCGCCCAGCGGGGGTCATAGTCCACCAGGTTCAGCGTTTCCATGGCAGGCAGGGAGTTGGCCGCGGCCACATCACTGCGGACGGAGCGGCGGTAGAACCGGCTGCCCAGCAGCTGCTGCACCTCCCGGCTCAGGGTAAAGTCCAAAAATTTCTCCGCGTTTTCCCGGTGGGGTGCCCCCGCAATCAGAGCGGTGCCGTCGGGGACGCAGCTGGTGCCCTCCCTGGGGTAGACCAGAGCCAGGTTGTCCCCCGCCGCGATCCGCTGCAAGGCGGTTTCCTCCAGAGTCACGCCCACCAGCGCTTCGCCATCGGCCACTGCCGTCAGCACCTCCCCGGAGGAGGAAAGCTGGCAGCCATCCAGATTCCCCGCCAGAGCCTGCATCACTTCCTCCCCGCAGCACAGCTCCACCGTGGTCACAGCGGTAAAGGAGGAGCCGGATTTGGTGGGGTCGGCAAAGGCGATTTTGCCCCGGAATTCCGGCCGGGTCAGATCCTCCCAGCCCTGAAGCTGGCTGGCATCCACCAGCTTGGTGTTGTAGATGAGCACCAGGGGCAGGGCGGAAAAGGGCGTCCAGCAGTCCTCCGGCTGGCGCAGACTTTCGGTAATCTGGCTCCAATGGGCGCAGCGGGTGGGCTGGAACAGGCGGCGGTAGCTTTCCAGGCTCTCCACCCCGCCGCCGAACATCACATCCGCCCTGGGTGCGTCCTTTTCCGCCTCAATCTGCTCCAAAAGCTCATAGCTGCCCCCGGTGACCAGCTCCACCCAGATGCCCGTCCGTTCCTCAAATTCCCGGATGATGGGCCGGTAGACCTCCTCCTTGTGGGAGGTGTAAACCACGAGCCGCTGCTCCGGCTGGGGCATGGTTCCCCCTTCGACAGAGGCAGCCCCGCAGCCGGGCAGCACCACCAGGGCCAGCAGCAAAGACAGCAATTTTATTTTTCTCATAAGGCCTCCAAAAGAAAATCCCTGCCGGGAGAGCCGACAGGGATTCATAAAGCTTCTTAGTTCAGAGCGGCCTTGGCCTTCTCCACCACGGCGGCGAAGGCAGCGGGGTCGTGGATGGCCATTTCGGACAGGCTCTTCCGGTTCATGGTGATGCCAGCCTTGTGGACACCGTTCATGAAGGTGGAATAGTTGATGCCGAAGGGAGCCACAGCAGCGCTCAGGCGGGCGATCCACATGGTGCGGAAGGTGCGCTTCTTCATCTTGCGGCCAGCGAAAGCGTAGTTGCCGGACTTCATCACGGCCTGCTTGGCCATCTTAAAGTGCTTGGACTTGGAACCCCAGTAGCCCTTGGCCAGCTTCAGGGTAGCATTTCTTCTCTTGCGCGTCATCATTGCGCCTTTAACTCTTGCCATTTTTCTTTCCTCCTATCCTTATTTGTACGGGATCATCTTCTTGATGGCATCCACATTGGTCTGATCGGCGTATGCGGCTGCGCGCAGATGACGGGTACGCTTGGTGGTCTTCTTGGTGAGGATATGGCTCTTGAAAGCGTGTGCTCTCTTCACCTTACCGGTTTTGGTCAGGTTGAATCTCTTCTTTGCACCGCTATGGGTTTTCAGCTTGGGCATGGGTCGTTCTCCTTCCGTATCTTTCAATTTGGTTTTATTTGCTATTTTTGGGGGCCAGGAACATCGCCATGAAGCGGCCTTCCAGCTTGGGATTTTTCTCCATCGAGGCAATCTCGGCGCAGGCAGCGGCAAAGTCCATCAGCAGCTTCTCGCCCAGGTTGGTGTGAGCCATTTCACGTCCACGGAAGCGGACGCTGACCTTCACCCGGTTGCCATCCTGGAGGAATTTCTGAGCAGCCTTGACCTTGGTGTTCAGGTCGTTGGTGTCGATGCTGGGGCTCATGCGAATTTCCTTGACTTCCACCACGCGCTGGTTCTTCTTGGCTTCCTTCTCCCGCTTCTTCTGGTCGAAGCAGAATTTGGAATAGTCCATGATCTTGCAGACGGGGGGGACAGCGTTGGGGGAGATCTTCACCAGATCCATGCCCTGCTCCTCTGCCATGGCGTTGGCCTGGGCGGAGGACACGATACCCAGCTGGGCACCGTCGGCACCGATGAGCCGAATCTCTTTATCCCGGATTTCCTCATTGAGCTGATGATCTAACTTTGCGATGGTAAGCACCTCCAAATAAACAACAAAAAAACGGATGCCAGAGCATCCGCGCACACTCCCCCGAAACGTTGGGAAGAAAAGGAGCGTATCTACCGTTTCGCTTTCTGCTTGCGGTGAGGCGGATGTTCAGCCTTCTTGATTACCCCGGTATTCTAACACAGGAAACTCCCGGTGTCAAGGGTTATTTTCCTCCAAAATCAAATTGTTTCAGCCATATTGATTATCCGATTGGTCAGTGATACAATATATTTGTTGTATCATAAAAGTGCTTATCGGTTTTGCTCAGCTAAGTGGTTCTTTTTTGCACCAGCCATTCGTAGGGGCGGCTACCAGCCGCCCGCGCAGTACAAGCTGAAAAT
>CAMCKD010000011.1 GCA_945875335.1 uncultured Clostridia bacterium
ACACTCAGTTGACAAACCTGGCGGGAGGCTAAGAGCCTCCCCTACAGTGGCGTGTGCATTATTTTTGCCCGCCAAGCAACTATTTGTCCACTAACCAGACAAACCTTACAATGGGGAACCTCTAATAACTACCTGTATTTATGTGATTCTTTCATTTCAGAACGTTTTTAAGGTTTTTCCAGATATATTTTGGGACTATTGTGGCCTAATCCTCCAGTATTGGGGGCTTTAAGCCGCAGTTACCACAGACCTGTGGAGAAATTCAAATCGGCACAGGTTGTAGATTAAATTGGTCAGTCCGATGTTGAACTCCGCTCGCTTTATCCCTATTGAGCGCACGGTAATCCCATGCATCGACTGTGTCATAAACCCAAAGACATGTTCTACTCTACATCGTATTTTGGACTTGGCGTTGTTATTTGCACGTTGCTCTTCGGTCAGGGGCTGCTGCTTTGTTCCTCTTTCATTGATGCAGTTCTTTACATGCTTGGGAAGTGCTTCTGCTACAGGTTTTCCCCAGTAGGCGCTGTCTGCGTACACGGCCTGGTCGTTTTCGTCTATCATCTCGGGCATAGGCTGGCTGTCATGTGTGGAGGCGGTGGTTGTTCTGTAGTCGGTAATCAATTTGCTGTCTGAATCAACTTTTATATGGTCTTTGTACCCGAAATACGTCTGATTTCCCTTGCGTGTCCAGGTGGCATCCATATCTTTCTGACGCAGTTTGTGGCTGTTTCCTTCCTTTTTCCACGCTTCCGGTACTTTTCCCTCTTTGATGTCCTTTCGCTCATCCTTGCTGTTGCGCTGGCGGGGAGCTTCCACGAAAGTCGCATCCACAATGGTTCCTGTGCGCGTGATAAGATGTGCTTCCTCCAACTGCTTGTTGAAGATATCGAACAGTTCCCGGATTACCTCTGCCTTCGTCAGTGTGTCCCGGAACAGCCATATCGTTTTTGCGTCAGGTACCCGATCCCCAAGATGCAGACCCAGAAACCGCATAAAGCTAATGCGGTCATTGATTTGGTATTCGGTCTGGTCATCGCTCAGGTTATAGATCCTCTGAAGTACCAGAATCTTGAACAGCATGAGGTAGTCATAAGGCGGACGCCCTCCGGCCCCTTTTGCTTCCTTTTTGAACAACTTTGTCAGTCGAGGCCGGAACAGCTCCCAGTCTATGGCACTGTCCAAACGTTCCAAGGAATCCCCCAGCTGGCTCAACCGCTCTAAACGTAAACTTTCATCCCATATTCCTAATTGCATTACTCACGCCCCCTTGCAGAACTATTTTACCATATTTTTTCTCTTTTTGCATTACTACGTGAGTTTTTAGAGATTCCCAATAAATAAAGGAGATTATCACAATGGAATACACATTTCCTGTCACCAGAACCACCCATCCCAAGCCCCGTCCTGCGGACGAAACCAAGCTGGGCTTTGCCAAGTATTTCACCGACCACATGTTTGTCATGGACTATGACGAGGGCCAGGGCTGGCATGACGGCCGGGTGGTTCCCCACGAGCCCTTTCTGATTGAGCCTGCCTGCGCCGTGCTGCACTACTCCCAGTGCATGTTCGAGGGCATGAAGGCCTACCGCAACCCCGAGGGCGGCATCCAGCTGTTCCGTCCCGACATGAACATCGCCCGGATGAAGCGCACCAATGAGCGGATGTGCATCCCCGAGCTCCCCGGCGACATCTTCCTGGCCGCTGTGAAGGCCGTCATCCATGAGGACATGGACTGGGTGCCCTCCGCCCCCGGCACTGCCCTGTACATCCGACCCTTCATCTTCGGCGACGAGGTCTCCTTCTCCGTGCTGCCCGCCAAGCACTATAAGTTCATGATCATCCTCAGCCCCACCGGCTCCTACTACGCGGCCAACGACGGCGGCCTGTCCACCACCCGGATTTACGTCCAGGATGAATACATCCGGGCAGCACGGGGCGGCACCGGCTTTGCCAAGTGCGGCGGCAACTACGGCGGCGGTATGCGGGCCTCCCTGGATGCCATGAAGTACAACTGCAAGGACGTGCTGTGGCTGGATGCAGCGGAGAACAAGTATGTGGAGGAGATCGGCACCTCCAACGCCTTCTTCCGCATCGCCGACGAGGTCATCACCGCTCCCCTGGATTCCGGCACCATTCTCCCCGGCATCACCCGCAACTCCGTCATCCAGCTGCTGAAGCGCTGGGGCGTGAAGGTCACCGAGCGGAAGCTGTCCATTGACGAAATCGTGGAGGCCTCCAAGAACGGCACCCTCCAGGAGGTCTTCGCCTCCGGCACCGCCGCGGTCATTTCCCCCATCGGCTGGCTCTGCGTCAAGGGCGAGGATGTGCCCGTGGGCGACACCAAGGTTGGCCCCGTGGCCCAGAAGCTCTACGACAACCTCTACGGCATGCAGACCGGCACCGTGGAGGACTACATGGGCTGGATTTACAAGCTGTAATTCTTCCATAAGATACGCAAATCCCCATCCGCTTTTGGATGGGGATTTCAATGTTTTCAGGCTTTTTTCTTTTCCCGCTGGGATAATTTCCCCTCAAAGCGGTCTTTTTGGGTGTTGGTGGGGATCGCGGTGGGATACTGGCCGGAGAAGCAGGCGTGGCAATATTGGTTGGAGCCGATCATCTCCGTCAAGTCCTCCACCGCCAGATAGCCCAGGCTGTCCGCGCCGATGATTTGGGCGATTTCCTCAATGCTGTGGTGACAGGCAATCAGCTTATCCCGGGAGTCGATGTCGGTGCCGTAGTAGCAGGGGTTGCGGAAGGGGGGCGAGGAAATGCGCATGTGGATTTCCCGGGCGCCGGCTTCCCGCAGCAGGTTCACGATCTGGCCGCTGGTGGTGCCCCGGACGATGGAATCGTCAATGAGCACGATCCGCTTGCCCCGCACCTCCTGGCCGATGGGGCTGAGCTTGATGCGCACCTGGTTCATCCGCTGCCCCTGGCCGGGGGAGATGAAGGTGCGGCCGATGTACTTATTCTTGATGAAGCCCAGGCCGAAGGGGATGCCCGATTCCTCCGCGTAGCCCAAAGCCGCATCCAGGCCGGAGTCCGGCACCCCCACCACCATGTCCGCCTCCACGGGATGCCGCCGTGCCAGCAGCCGCCCGGCATTCTTTCTTGCATCGTGAACGCCCACCCCATCGATCACGGAATCCGGCCGCGCAAAGTAGATATACTCAAAAATACAGGCGGTTTTCTCCTTTTTCCAGCAGTGGGAGGTATTGGAATGGATGCCGGTTTCGTCAAAGGTGAGGATCTCCCCGGGGAGAATGTCCCGGACGAATTTGGCTCCCACAGCGGAAAGGGCGCAGGTCTCCGATGCGATGACATAGGTGTCCTCCGCCGTCACGCCGTAGCACAGGGGCCGGAAGCCCCGGGGATCCCGGGCGGCGATCATTTTGGCAGAGGACATGATGACCAGGGAATAGGCCCCGTCCAGAAAATCCATGGCCCGGCACACCGCCTCCTCGATGGAGGGGGTTTTCAGCCGCTGCTGGGTGATGATGTAGGCGATGATCTCCGTGTCGCTGGTGCCGTGGAAGATGGCCCCTCCCAGCTCCAGCTTGCTCCGAAGCTCAAAGGCGTTGCTCAGATTGCCGTTGTGGGCCAGGGCCAGCTTGCCCTTCATATGGTTGACCACCACGGGCTGGCAGTTGGCCCGGTTGGTGCCGCCGGTGGTGCCGTAGCGCACATGGCCCACCGCCATGGTGCCGCTGGGAAATTGCTCCATTTTCTGTTTTGTGAACACCTCGTTCACCGTGCCCAAATCCCGGTGGGTGGTAAACACGCCGTCGTCATTGAGCACAATGCCGCAGCTCTCCTGGCCCCGGTGCTGCAGGGCGTACAGGGCATAGTAGGCCATGCCCGCCAAATCCATGGGCTGCTTGGCATAAGCGCCGAACACGCCGCATTCTTCGTGAAGTTCCGCCATGAAGATACTCCATTTCCATAAAAATAGAGGACGCCCACCCTGGAAGCAGAAATTCCTGCATCCAAAGTGAGCGTCCTTGCTCTCGGGGGTCAGTATAGCACAGCGGGGGAAAAATGTCAACGCGCATATTCGCGCCCAACGCCTCAATTGATGGAGAAGGCAGCCGTAATCACCAGGCGCTTTCCATCCGGGCTTTCGGCGCGGATTTTTCCCTTGTGAGCGGTGACAATGCCGCTGGCAATGGCAAGACCCAGGCCATAGCCACCGGTGGAGGAATTGCGGGAGCTGTCCACCCGGTAGAATCGGTCAAAGAGCCGGCTTAGTGTCTCCTTCGTCATGGGCTGGGAGATGGCGTTCTCCACAGAAAGCCGCAGCGTCTTGGCCTCCTTTTCCAGCCGGAGGGTGATGTCCGTGGCCGGAGGGGCGTATTTCAGGGCGTTGTCCAGTAAAATGGAGGTCAGCTGGCGGATGTCCTTCTCGCTGCCCTCCAAAGAGAGCATTTCCTGGATGCTCAGATGGAGCTGCCTGCCCTGCTGAGTGGCCAAAGCCTGGAAGGACTGGGCCGTCTCCTCCACCACATCGGACACCGGGAACTCCACAAACTGCACCCTGGGCTTGGCCTCGTCCATCCGGGACAGGTAGATCAGGTCCTTGGTCAAGTCCGTCAGCCGCTGAGCCTGGCGGCGAATGTCCGAAAGCCACTCGCTCTCCCCCCATTCCAGCTCCAACAAATCCGCGTCGGCGCTGATGATGGTCAGGGGTGTTTTGATTTCGTGGCCCGCGTCGGTGATGAACTGGCGCTGCTTTTCATAGCTTTCCGCCAGGGGCTTCACGATCCGCCCGGACAGGAACAGCAGCAGGATGAACACCCCCAGCAGCCCCGCCCCCGCCATGCCAAGGCTGGCAAGCAGCGTGGTTTTGAACCCGGAGAGGCTTCTGCCGCAGTCCAGGAAAATGACCCGGGTGGCACCGTCCTGGGGAGAGACCAGATACCGGTAGTCCCCCAAAAAGCCTTTCGTCCTCTTGGAGGCCAGCACGGAGGCCGCGTATTCCTGGGCCGTCTGGGTGTCGATGGCGGCAATGCTCGAAATGTCCGTGAAGATGGGCGCACCGGTTTCATCCACCGTCACAGAGAAATACCGGGTTTCAAAGGGCGTTTCCGGGGAGAAATTACCCCTTCCAAAGGGACGTCCATCCCGCTGAGGCTGCTGGGGAGGGCGATCTGCGCCATCGTCGTGAAAGAGCTGCTTGGGGAAGGCGCCCTGATTCTCCGACAGCAGGGCCAGCAGCCCATCCGCATCCTGTACGGTTTTGCGCAGGCTGAGGATGTTCACCGCCCCCATGATTACCAGCAGCACCACCAGCAGCGACAGCATGGTTGCCCCGATGAATTTTCTCCGCAGGGTGTGGATCATCCCTCCACCTCCAATCGGTAGCCCACATTCCGGGAGGCTCGAATCTGCACATTGGCATTCAGCGCCGCCAGCTTTTTGCGCAGATAGGAGATGTAGACCCACACCACGTTCAGCTCCGCCTCGGTGTTATAGCCCCAGATTTTTTCCAGGAACCGCTCGGTGGAGATGGTCTGGCCGGGATTCATCAGCAGCAGCTCCATCATCTGGTATTCCTTGTTGGCCAGCCGGTAGCTGCCCCCGGGGCCGGTGAGCTCAAAGCTGGCCTGATCCAAGGTCACATTGCCGAAGCTCAGCTTGCTGCTGACCTGGCTGGTCTGGCTGCGGGTGATGGCGCGCAGGCGAGCCAGCAGCTCCCGGGTGGAGAAGGGTTTGGTCAGATAGTCGTTGGCACCGGCATCCAGTCCCGCCACCTTATCGTCGATTTCCGATTTGGCGGTGAGCATCAGCACCGGGATGGCATTGCCCCGGGCCCGCAGGGTTTTCAGCACGGTGAGGCCATCCATCCTTGGCATCATAATATCCAGAATCAGGGCATCATAATTCCCGGAAGCCAGATATTCCAGGGCCTCCACCCCGTCATAAACCGCGTCCACTGCATAATTGCTTCGCTCCAGCAGCGCCACCACCGCCCGGGACAGGGAACGCTCGTCCTCCGCAAGTAGTATTCTCATTGGTATTCTCCCCCTTTCTGTCTGAGAGGATTGTAAGATGTGAGATTAAAATGTACTATAAATTACCATGTGCTTATCGTTCACGCCACTGTAGGGGAGGCTCGTAGCCTCCCGCCAGGTAGGTAGCCTGAGTGTTTGGTTGAATGGGACAATGTTCAGCGTGGTACGAATTCGCCCATCCTGGTTGGTAACTGAAAGCCTGTACTGCGCGGGAGGCTACGAGCCTCCCCTACAGTGGCTGGTGCGCTAAACAACAATTACTATACCACATTCCGCCCCAAATGTCAGCGGGGTTCAAAAATCCTTCACACTCTCTTTTAGGTTCATTTAGGGTGGCCGGCTTATACTGGCACCACATCCAGCAAAAAGGAGGCCTTGTGATGGAAAACAAGATGATTTTCAAGCGATACGAGCTGAAATACCTGATCACCCGGCAGCAGCAGGAATTCCTCTGCCGGGCCATGGCACCCTATATGACCGCCGATTCCTTCGGCCACAGCTCTATTCGCAATCTTTATTATGACACCCCAAACTACCGGCTCATCCGGGAGAGCCTGGACAAACCGGTGTATAAAGAAAAGCTCCGTGTCCGCAGCTACGGAAGAGCCCAGCAGGAGGACAACGTGTTTGTGGAGCTGAAAAAGAAATACGAATCCGTGGTCTATAAGCGGCGCATCGAATTGCCCCAGGAGGAAGCCTTGGAGGCGCTGCTGGGCCGGGCTTCCCTGCCGGACAGTCAGATCGGCCGGGAGATTGGGGCGGCCCTGGAATTCTACGGGGAGCTGATTCCAAGGGTGTTCCTCAGCTACGAGCGGGATGCCTACCACGCCCTGGACTCCGATTTCCGCCTGACCTTTGATGAATCCATCCGCTACCGCCAGGAGGAGCTGACCCTGGACTCCGACCCCTGGGGCACTCCCCTGCTGAACCGGGATACCGTGCTCATGGAGCTGAAGGTCTCCGACAGCATCCCGTTGTGGATGGTTCGGCTGCTGTCCCAGCTGGGCATTCAGAAAACCACCTTCTCCAAATATGGCACGGCCTACCAGCAGATCCTGTTGGGTCATCAGAAAGGAATGCTTCAATATGCTTAACAAAGTCTTTGCAGGTGTGTTCGACTCCACCACAGCGGCGGTGATTGCACCGGGTGATTTTCTTCTGTGCGTGGGGGTATCCCTTGTCATCGGGCTGATGCTCTGCCTGATGGCGCAGTGGCACTCCCGGTGCAGCGAGAGCTTCGCCATCACCCTGGCCCTGCTCCCCGCCTCGGTGTGCGTGGTGATCATGATGGTCAATGGCAACATCGGCGCGGGAGTGGCCGTGGCGGGTGCCTTCAGCCTGGTGCGCTTCCGCAGCGCGGCGGGCACCGGGCGGGAGATCAGCGCGGTGTTCATCGCCATGGGGGCCGGGCTCATTGCGGGCATGGGGTATCTGGCCTATGGGGTGCTCTTCGCCCTGGTGCTGGGTCTGATGATGATGGCCTACACCGCCCTGCACCTGGGCGGCCGCCGGGAGGAGCAATACCGGCTGCTTCGCATCACCATCCCGGAAAGCCTGAACTATGACCATGTGTTTGACCCGGTGCTGGAATCCTATACCAGCGAATACACGCTGAAACAGGTGAAATCCACCAACATGGGCAGCATGTTCCGCCTCACCTACGACATTGTCATCCGTCCGGGACTTCCCGAAAAGAACCTGCTGGACGAGCTGCGGTGCCTCAACGGAAATCTGGAAATCAGTCTTTCCTGCCAGGAGACAGAAAACTCCGGGCTGTAATCAAATAAGGAGGAAATCATCATGAAAAAATTACTTTCCATCCTGCTCTGCCTGACCCTGACCCTCTGCGCCGGGGCTGCATGGGCGGAGGAGGACAGTCTCTTCACTGACCGGGATCTATTACAGGAGGCGGATTTAACCAATGCGGAAGAAATCACCCTCACAGGCCAATCCCTGACCATTGACCACGGCGGCGTGTTCGTCCTCTCGGGCAATATTGAAAACGGCCAGCTTCTGGTAGAGGCCGGGGACGAGGACAAGGTGCAGCTGGTGCTGAACGGTGTGGACATCCACGCGGGGACCGGCGCAGCCATCCAGGTGACCACCGCCGACAAGGTGTTCATCACCCTGGCATCCGGCAGCGAGAACAGCCTTTCTTCGGAGAACATCACCGAGGACGGGGTGGACGGGGTCATCTATTCCAAGTCCGATCTGACCCTGAACGGCCAGGGCTCCCTCAGCGTCACTTCTCAGCAGGGCCACGGCATCGTCTGTAAGGACACCTTGGCCATCACCGGCGGAAACTACACCATCCAGGCCGCGGGCCACGGCATCACCGGTAAGGATGAACTGAACATTGCCGACGGCACCTTCGCCATCACCACCGGCGGCGGCAGCCAGGCCGTGGAAATGAAGGCCTCCGACAGCTTCGGCGGCTTTGGCCGGGGCTGGAATACCGCCGCCCAAAGCGACGAGGACACCGTAAAAGCCAAGGGGCTCAAATCCGACGGCCCCATCCATGTGCTCTACGGCAGCTTCACCCTGGACTGCGCCGACGATGCCGTTCACGCCGGAGGCGACATCACCATCTCCGGCGGCCAGTGGAGCATTCAATCCGCTGACGACGCCATCCACGCTGACGAGAATGTGACCATTGAAGACGGCAGCTTTGACATTCCCTACTGCTATGAGGGCATCGAGGGGAAAAATGTGACCATCGACGGCGGCAGCTTCAACATCACCTCCAACGATGACGGACTGAATGCCACCGGCGAAGAAACCGGAATCCAGTTTGGCCCGGGCATGGACACCGGCGCAGTGATTACCGTCAACGGCGGCACCCTGACCATTGTCTCCAGCGGGGACTGCATCGACTCCAACGGCACCATCGTCCTGAACGGCGGCACCCTGAACCTGACCTGCAACGGAAACGGCAACACCGCCCTGGACTCTGAAAGCGGCATCACCAACAACGGCGCTGATGTGACCACCAACGACGGCTCCGAAAACGGCGGCGGCTTTGGCAGAGGCCAGATGGGCGGCAGCAGAGGCCAGTTCGGCGGCAAATCCTTCGGCGGTCAGGAAAACGGCCAGTTTGACCCCAACGGCAAGGGTCAATTCGGCACCCCGCCCACCGACAGAACCGGCCCCGGCGGTGCCCCGGTGGACGGCACCAGCAAGGCCACACCCCCCGCTGAAAATGTAGGCTGATTTGAACAACACCGCCCTGCCCCACCTGATAAAACAGTAAATTGTTGTTTATACTCCCTTGGCTCCCCCTCTGGGGGAGCTGCCGAAGTAGCGCACACTGGGGCTGAGGGGGTGCCAAACGTTGGTTGCTGGTACGCTTTAACCGACGACACCTCTCCCGACCTCGCTGGCGCTCGGCCACCCTCCCCAGAGGGGAGGGCAAGGGTGCGTTAAAAAACAATTTGTCTTCTTATTGACAGCTCCCATATCCAAACAAATCCCGCCCATTGGGCGGGATTTTTGATGGATAAAGGTATTACTGCTCCTGCAGCTGGGCGAAGAGGCCCTTCAGGGTGGGGTAAATCTGCCTGAAATACTGGTAGCGCTTTTCGTACCGGGCGGCGATTTCGGGGTCGGGCTGGACGGTTTCGCGGACGGTGACCAGAGCATCGGCGCAGGACTTCACGCTGTCGAAGAGGCCGCAGCCAACCATGGCCAGCATAGCACCGCCGTAGCCGGGGCCTTCCTCGGTCTGGGGGATATCCAGGGGCAGGTTCAACACATTGGCGAAAATCTTCCGCCACAGGGGGCTCTTGGCACCGCCGCCGCAGACCTTGGAGCGCTCAATCTGAATGCCCAGGCTCTTTGCAACCTCGAAGCTGTCCCGGATGGCGAAGGCCACACCCTCCAGCACCGCCTGAACCATATCGGAGCGGGTGGAGTCCATGGTCATGCCCAGGAAGGTGGCCCGGGCGTTGGTATCGTTGATGGGGCTCCGCTCGCCCATCAGGTAGGGCAGGAAATAGACCCGGTTGGCGCCCAGCTTGTCGGCGGTGATGTCCTTCTGCTCGGCGGGGTAATCCTTGGTCTTCAAAATCTCGTCACACAGCCACTTGTTGCAGCTGGCGGCGGAGAGCATGCAGCCCATCAGATGGAAGCGGCCATCGGCATGGGCAAAGGCATGGAGGCCGTTGGTGGAATCCACGCCGAATTTCTCGGAGGAAATGAACACGGTGCCGGAGGTGCCCAGGCTGATGTTGCAGGCGCCGTCGCCCACGGTGCCGGTGCCAACGGCAGCGGCGGCATTGTCACCGGCGCCGCCCACCACCTTGGCAGTCTTGGGCAAGCCAATGTCGGCGGTCACATTGCCGATGACCTCGTAGCTCTCGAAGAGCTTGGGCATCTGGCTCTCGGAAACGCCGCAGATTTCCAGCATTTCCTTGGACCAGCACTTGTGCTCCACATCCAGCAGCAGCATGCCGGAGGCATCGGAATAGTCACAGGCGTGGACGCCGGTGAGCTTGTAGTTGATGAAGTCCTTGGGCAGCATGATTTTGGCAATGCGCTTAAAGTTCTCCGGCTCGTTCTTCTGAACCCACAGCAGCTTGGGCGCGGTGAAGCCTGCGAAGGCGATGTTGGCGGTGAGGGCGGACAGCTTCTGCTTGCCGATGACCCCATTCAGGTACTCCACCTCTTTGTAGGTCCGGCCGTCGTTCCACAAAATAGCGGGGCGAATCACGTTGTCGTTCTCGTCCAGAATGACCAGACCGTGCATCTGGCCGCCGCAGCCAATGCCGGCCACATCGTTAACGTCAATTCCGGCGGTCAGCTCCTTCAAGCCATCCTGCACCGCAGTCCACCAGTCCTCGGGGTTCTGCTCGGACCAGCCGGGATGGGGGAACATCAGGGGATAATCCCGGGAAACGGTGCTGCAAATCTTGCCGGTGCCGTCCACCAGCAGCAGCTTGACGGCAGAGGTGCCCAGGTCGATACCAATAAAATATTGCATGGAAATGCCTCCTATTGTTTTTTCGATGGTTCCAGTTTAATACAGGAAGCCCCCGGGTGCAAGAGCCTCCTTGGGGTTTTTATTATACAAATTTGCTTTTTCTTCTTTTTCGGCAATTCGCCTATTTTCCGCCTGCCGTAATTGTGCAACAATTCGGGTCTTTGCGCAGTTCTTCCAGAATGTCCCGGCTCTGCTCGTCGGAATAAAACCGTTCCAGAGAATGGATGCTGTGGTGGATGACTGCATTTTCCGGTTTTTTCAGGGAAAGCTTGTATTGTTCCGGGGTCATGCCGAACTGGCGCTTAAACGCGGCGGAGAAATACCGATAGTCCGAAAACCCGGAGGCCATGCACACGGCGGTGAGCTTTTCCTCCCCGCCGGAGATCAGCTTGCAGGCGCAGTTGACCCGGACGGAATTCACATACTCCTGGAAGCTCTGGTTCAGGGTGCTTTTGATGAAATGGGACAGGTAGCTCATGGAGAAGCCCTCTGACTCAGCAAAGTCGGACAGGCGGATTTTATGCATGTAGTTCTCATCCACAAACCGGATGAGGGAGGCCAGCCGCTTGTTTCGCTTTTCCTGGCTGATTCGTTCCTCCCGGGTGATGGCCCGGATGGGCACCGCCCCCAGAATTCGGTGGAACACCAGGCACACCTGGCCGATGCAGAACAGGGTGTTGAAGCTCTCCCGGTTCAGGTAGGCCTCCCCGATTTCCAGCAGCATGTTCCGAATTGTCCCAGCCTGCTCCCCCAGGTAGGGATTCAGCAAGATGGCATCCACCACCAGGTCATTTTGCAGCCGCAGCAGCTCCGGGGATACCTGGAGGCACAAAAAGGTGCAGTTTTCCTCGATTTTGTGGAGCTCATGGGGCTCACTGGGCTGGAACAGCAGCAGACTCCCCTTTTCCGCCCGGAAGCTGCCCCCGCCGCCGCTGACCGTCATGGGGTTGTCCAGCAGCCAGATCAGCTCCCACTCGGCATGGAAATGGGGGGTGCGGTAGTCCACGGTATTGAAAAACACAGTCATACCCGGAATCCGGCTGTGGCGAATGATCTCCAATTCGTTCATGGTCAGCATCCCTTTCATGATATATTTTATTGTATCACAGGATTTTTTGGGGTGCAACCGAATTTTGGGAAAAGTTTCCGTAGATTTTGGGAAATACTGTTGAATCCCCGGAGAAAATGGTGTACAATAGCAAATCGAGAGCGTTAACGTGATGATGGAGGAACGATACCATATGCTAGAAATCAAAAATCTGTCCTTCGACGTAACCGATGACAAGGGACAGAAGCAAATCATTCAAAACCTGAATCTCAGTGTGGACGAGGGGAAATTCGTGGTGATCACCGGCCCCAACGGCAGCGGCAAGTCCACTCTTGCCAAGCTGATCGCAGGCATCGAAAAGCCCTCCGGCGGTCAGATTTTCTTCGACGGCAAGGATATTACGGGCTGCTCCATCACCGACCGGGCCAATCTGGGCATCAGCTTTGCCCTGCAGCAGCCCGTGCGGTTCAAGGGCATCACCGTTCTGGATTTGCTGAGGCTGGCTGCCAAAAAGCGGCTGACCGTGGGCGAGGCCTGCAACTATCTTGCCGAGGTTGGGCTGTGCGCGAAGGATTATGTCAACCGCGAGGTCAACGCCTCCCTCTCCGGCGGCGAACTCAAGCGGATTGAAATTGCCACTGTGCTGGCCCGGGGCACCCGGCTGTCCATTTTCGACGAGCCGGAGGCGGGCATCGACCTGTGGAGCTTCCAGAGCCTGATTAAGGTCTTCCGCCACATGCGGGACACCATCCACGGCTCCATCCTGATCATCTCCCACCAGGAGCGGATTCTGGACATTGCCGACGAGATTGTGGTGCTCGCCGAGGGCGGCATCCGCAGCCGGGGCACCAAGGAAGAGATCATGCCGGAGCTGATGCGCAGCGCCGATGTGGCCAGAAGCTGCTCCAAAATTGAGGAAGGGGGACTGTAATCATGGCATTGGATGAAATTCAGCTGCGGCTGCTGCAGGAGATCGCCGACCTGCACACCGTCCCCGAGGGGGCCTACAACATCCGCTCCAACTCCGCCCTGGCAGGCAGAAACACCACCGCCAACATCGACATTGTCTCCAAGCCCGACGGCACCGGCATCGACATTCACATCAAGCCCGGCACCAAAAAGGAAAGCGTCCACATTCCCGTGGTGCTCAGCGAAAGCGGCCTGAAGGAGACGGTCTACAACGATTTCTACATCGGCGAGGATTCCGACGTGGTCATCGTGGCAGGCTGCGGCATTCACAACTGCGGTGTCCAGGATTCGGAGCATGACGGCGTCCACCGCTTCTTTGTGGGCAAAAACGCCAAGATCAAATATGTGGAAAAGCACTACGGCGAGGGCGACGGCACCGGCAAGCGGATCCTCAACCCCGTCACCGAGGTGACCATGGAGGAAGGCAGCGCCATGGAGATGGAAATGGTGCAGATCAAGGGCGTGGACTCCACCGTCCGCACCACCAAAGCCACCCTGGCCGCCGGGGCTTCTCTGGTTGTCCGGGAGCGGCTGATGACCCACGGCACCCAGCGGGCCGAAAGCATCTACACCACCGACCTGAACGGCGACGGTGCCCGGGCGGATGTGGTTTCCCGCAGCGTTGCCAAGGATCAGTCCTACCAGCGCTTTGACTCCCGAATCACCGGCAACGCCGCCTGCACCGGCCACACCGAGTGCGACGCCATCATCATGGACGATGCCCGGATTCTGGCCGTGCCCCAGCTGGAGGCCAACAACATCGACGCCGCCCTGATTCACGAGGCCGCCATCGGCAAAATCGCCGGAGAACAGATCATCAAGCTGATGACCTTAGGGCTCACCGAGCAGGAGGCCGAAGAGCAGATCGTCAACGGATTCCTGAAATAACCCCAAGACCGCTTCCATCCTTCGGAGGCGGTCTTTTTATAAAGAAAAGCACAAAATTTTGTGATAATATTTTGATATTTTCACTATTTTCCACAAGGCAATTGCAATTTGAAAATGACCATGGTAGAATATTATTGCTGATTGCGTTCCATTTGCAAATTGTTGTTTGTACATGCCATTCGTAGGGCGGGGTCATGACCCCGCCGACCACGTTGCGGTTTGGAACATGTTCCATTCAACGAAAGCACCCAGAAATCGTTACCGATCGGCGGGGTCATGACCCCGCCCTACGAAACGATAAACAACAATTTCTCTGTTCAAATTCTATCAAAGGAGAGTAACTATGGATTTCAAAACCACCGCCCTGGGCATTGAGCTGGGCTCCACCCGGATCAAGGCCGTGCTCATCGACGAAAACCACATTCCCATCGCCTCCGGCTCTCATGAGTGGGAGAACCAGCTGGTGAATGGCATCTGGACTTATTCTATGGATGCCGTGACCGAGGGCATCCAGCACTGCTACCGGGAGCTGAAAAAGGACGTTCAGGAGAAGTTCGGCGTGAAGCTGATCCAGGTGGGCGCCATCGGCGTTTCCGCCATGATGCACGGCTACCTGCCCTTTGACAAGGATGGAAACCAGCTGGCAAGCTTCCGCACCTGGCGGAACACCATCACCGGCGAGGCCGCCGAAAAGCTGTCCGCCGCCCTGGGCTTCAACATCCCCCAGCGCTGGAGCATTGCCCACCTGTACCAGGCCATTTTGAACAAGGAAGACCACATCGATCAAATCGCCTTCCTCACCACCCTGGCAGGCTACATCCACTTCCTGCTCACCGGCCAAAAGGTCATGGGCATCGGCGAAGCCTCCGGCATGTTCCCCATTGACTCTTCCAAGCTGGACTACGACCAGGCCATGGTGGAAAAATTCGATGCCATGAGCGGCATGGCTTGGAAGCTGCGGGAGATTCTTCCCAAGGTGCTCTGCGCAGGCGAGTCTGGCGGCGTGCTCACCGAAAGCGGTGCCAGATTCTTAGACCCCGCCGGTGATTTGATTCCCGGCATTCCCGTGGCCCCCTGCGAGGGCGACGCGGGCACCGGCATGGCCGCCACCAACTCCGTCCGGGAGCGCACCGGCAACGTCTCCGCCGGTACCTCCGACTTTGCCATGCTGGTCACCGACCACCCCCTGGGCGTCCACCGGGAGATCGACATGGTCACCACCCCCGCCGGCGCCCCCGTGGCCATGGTGCACTGCAACAACTGCACCTCCGACATCAACGCCTGGGTGAATCTGCTTTCCGAGTTCGCCGCCTTCATTGGCGCTCCCCAGGACAAGGGCCAGCTCTTCACCATGCTGTTCCGCAAGGCATTGGAGGGTGACCCGGACTGCGGCGGTCTTGTGAGCTACAACTATTTCTCCGGCGAGGGCGTTACCGATCTGGACGAGGGCCGTCCCCTGTTCGCCCGCACCCCCAACGCCAGCTTCACCCTGGCAAACTTCATGCGCACCCACATTCTCTCCGCTCTCGCCACCCTGAAAATCGGCCTGGACATTCTGACCCGGGAGGAAAACGTGCAGGTGGACAAGCTCTATGGCCACGGCGGCTTCTTCAAGACCCCGGGCGTGGGCCAGAGGATGCTCTCCGCCGCCATTGGCGCCCCGGTGAGCTGCATGGAAACCGCCGGAGAGGGCGGCCCCTACGGCATGGCTCTGCTTGCCGCCTACATGGTGCGCAAGGAGGATGGCGAAACGCTGGCGGATTATCTGGACAACAAGGTCTTTGCCGGTGCCGCCGCCACCACCCTGATGGCGGAGCAGACGGATATTGACGGCTTCAACGCATTTTTGGAGCGCTACAAGAAGGCGTTCCCCATGGAAAAAGCAGCAGTGGAGGGTTTATAATCATGCTGGAAGAACTGAAAGAGAAAGTCTATCTTGCCAATATGGAGCTGCCCAAGCGGGGGCTCGTGACCTACACCTGGGGCAATGTCTCCGGCATCGACCGGGAGAAGGGCCTCTTCGTCATCAAGCCCAGCGGGGTGGAATATGACGAATTGAAGCCCAGCGACATGGTGGTTCTGGATTTGCAGGGCAACCAAATCGAGGGCGACATGAACCCCTCCTCCGACACCAAGACCCACATGGTGCTCTACAATGCCTTCCCCCAGATCGGCGGCATCGTCCATACCCACAGCCCCTACGCCGTGGGCTGGGCCCAGGCCGGTGAAGATCTGCCTTGCTACGGCACCACCCACGCCGACTATTTCTACGGCAGCATCCCCTGCGCCCGCCACCTGACCCAGGAGGAGCTGGACGAGGACTACGAGCTGAACACCGGCATCACCATCGTGGAAACCTTCAAGGAGCGGGGCTTAGACCCCAAGGCCGTCCCCGCGGTGCTGTGCTTCAGCCACGGCCCCTTCACCTGGGGCAAGGACCCGGCCCAGGCGGTGTATCACAGCGTTGTCCTGGAGGAATGCGCCAAGATGGGCATTTTCACCAAAATGGTCAACCCCAACGCCGCCCCCGCCCCCCAGAGGATGCTGGATAAGCACTACCTGAGAAAGCACGGCCCCAACGCCTATTACGGCCAGAGCAAATAAGATAAAGAATCTCCGGTGCCCAAAGGGGTCCCGGAGATTTTTGATTCAGTTGTTTATTTCCACGCACCGACAAATTGTTGTTTAGCGGGACGCCCTTGGCTCCCCCGCTGGGGGAGTTGCCCCAGTGCGCACACTGGGGCTGAGGGGGTGTCAAACGTTGGTTGCTGGTACGCTTTAACCGACGACACCTCTCCCGACCTCGCTGGCGCTCGGCCACCCTCCCCAGAGGGGAGGGCAAGGGCGCGACAAACAACAATTTCTCTGGCAGTTTACAACTGATCCAGATTCAGGCTGAAGGCGGGCAGGCAGTTTTCGATGAACCAGTCCAGTTCCTCCCGGTGCATGGCTTTCAGGGACTGCATGGTCATGGCAGCGGCGGAATCGAACTCGGTGTTGCCGGCCTTCTGTTCCTCCACGCATTTGATGTAGGCCGAGAGCTTGTCCGCTCCCTTGACGATGGGGTTCAGCGTTTCGTCATCCTCTAATACAAGATGCTCATAGCTCTCCCGCAGCTCCTGGGGCAGCATGTCCAGCAGCCGGTTCCCCGCAATGCGCTCCACCTGCTTGTAGGCATCCTTGATGTCCGGGTTGTAGTATTTGATGGGAGTGGGCAGGTCGCCGGTGAGGATTTCGGAGGCATCGTGGTACAGTGCCGCCACGGCGCAGCGGTCCGGGTCGGGGGTGGGCAGATGGAGAATGTCCCGGCGAATCAGGGCCAGGGCATGGGCCAGCACCGCCACCTGATGGCTGTGCTCCTGGATGTTTTCCGAAAAGGTGTTGCGCATCAGTCCCCAGCGGGTGATGTAGCGCATTCTTCCCAACAGGGCGAAAAATTCATTTGCCATTGCTTTTCATTTCCTTCATCATGTTTTCCAGGGCGGAAACCAGCTCTTTGGGGTCATGGCAGAAGCGGCTGCCCCCGGCCTCCCGGATTTCCTCCTGATCCCGGAAGCCCCAGAGCACGCTGAGGCAGGGCACTCCCGCATTCCGGGCCGTCAGCACGTCCACCTCGCTGTCGCCCACATAGATGCAGCCATCCGCCCCAATCTGCTTCATCCCGGCATACACCATGTCCGGGGCGGGCTTTCTGGGGCAGCCGGGGGTCTCCCCCTGGGCATAGATGCCGGGGAAATACTGGGCACAGAGCTTTTTGGTGGCCTTGTCCGGCTTGTTGGAAATGATGGCCACAGGATACCGCTTTGACAGAATTTCCAGCGCCTCCGGGATGCCGGGATAGGGCGCGGTTTTGATCTGGCAGTGCTCCCGGTAGAAGCCTTGGAACACCTCCAAGGGCTTTTCCCACTCCGCCCCCTGGGGGACGGAGCGCTGCAAGAGATTGGCTGCCCCGTTGCCTACAAAGCGGCGGATTTCCTCCCGGCTGCGGGCAGGATAGCCGAACTGGGTCAGCGCATGGTTCACCCCGTCCATTAAATCATCCAGGGTATCCAGCAGGGTGCCGTCCAAGTCGAATAAAATTCCAGTCATCACATTCCTCGATTCTTCATCACCCGGATGTCCTCCCCCACGAAGGTCAGGCGGCTGAAGCTGCCATGGAGCCGGGAGGCAATCTGGGGGGAGTAGCGCCGGGAAATCTCGTCCACATTCAAATTGGTGGAGATCACCATGGGTTGATTGTACAGAATTCGGTCATTGAGCAGGCCGTAGAGGGCGGCGGTGACGAACTGCCCCGGCATTTCCGTGCCCAAATCGTCCAGAATCAGCAGATCGCATTCGTTGTACTTCTGGATTTCCTTCCGGGCTTCCTCATTTCCGCCGAATTTGGCCTGCTCCATTTTGGAGAACAGATGCCCCGCGGTTTCATACACCACGCTGTAGCCCCGATCCGCCACCGCCCGGGCGATGCAGGCGGACAGGAAGGTCTTGCCCAGCCCGGTGCCGCCCACGAACAACAGATTGCCGGAATTGGGGGAAAAGCTCATGGCGTAGCGGCGGCAGTTCTGGAAATTCCGCTCCATGATGGTGCGGGGGCTGGCCCCATACTTGGAATCGGTGTAGTCGGAATAGTAATCCAGCCGGAACTGGGAAAAGCTCTCCTTCCCGCCGGTGAGGATGGACACCTCCTTTTTCTGCTCCTGGCGGCAGAGCTCCGAAAGGCATTCACACATGGTGGAGCCAATGTAGCCGGTGCCGCCGCAGACCTCGCAGATGGGGGTCTCGTCCAGAAAGCCCTCCTCAAAATTTTCATAGATCAGCAATGCCCGCTCCTGCTGCAATTCCAGATTCTGGATTCTCGCCTGCTCCAAAAGCTCCCGGCCGTCACTTCCCTGCAGGAAGGCCGCCTGGGCAGCCTGGGCCATGGTGCGGCGCAGGAGCATGTCGATCTCCCGGATTCTTGGCACCCTGGCATAAGCCTCGGCCAGATGCTGCCGGTTTTCGGATTCCCGATCCTCTTTTGCCTGGGCCAGTCGGTTCCTGGCCCGCTGAACCACTTCGCTGCTGTATGCCATGGATCATCCCTCCCGAAGAACGCGTTGAATCGCTTCCAACTCTGCCTCGCCCAGCTGCCCGGAGGCACCCTTGGGCAGCTGCTTGCTGTCCCCATTGCGGACGGCCTCCTGGGTGGTCAGCCCCTCCCGGGCCCAGCGCTGGAGAATTTTATTCATATAGGCCCAGTTGAGGCCGCCGGTGTTCAGGCAGGTGCGCTCATAGGCCATGGCGATCACACCGTCCTCAAAGCCCAAATCCAGCCAGCTCTGGGCGTATTTTTCCTCCGCCTGGGTGAGAAATCTGCCCCGAATCTGCAAAATCTCCATAAGCCGGTGGAGCCGGGAATTGCGGAAATTCTGATTCTGGATGTAGGCGGAGGCTTCCTCCACGGTGTCGATGCCGTTTTCCGCCCAGAGGTAGGCCTCCTTCTCGATGGTGCGCAGGCTGGGGCGGCGGTTTGTCCCCCGCTGCCGGGCCCTGCCGCAGCAGAAGCTCACCAGAAGCTGGATCACATCCGTGCTGAGCCCCAGATAGCGGGTGAAGCCCAGGATGATTTTCAATTCCTCGGTGTTCAGATTCCTGCCCAGCATCCGCTGAATCTCCTGATAAAGGCCCCGGAAGGACTGATCCCGCTCCATGGCGTCCAGTACATCCGTTTCGGAATAGGCAGGCCGCTCCCCGGGCTGGATGATGCTCTTCCGTTCCTCCGGCCAGAGCCCCAGCTGCCGCAGGGTGGCCGTGGCAACGCCGAGCCGGGAGCCGCTGATGTGCAGCACCTGCTCCGCCATCTCCGGCTGATTGCCGCTGGAAATGAATATGTAGAGCAGCGCCGCATCGGGGTTTGCCGCCCCCAGGAGCTTTCGCACACTGCTCTCGTCGATTTTTACCGCTTCCGCTGTCATTTGTCTTTCCCTCGTGTATCGAATTTTTCGGTGAGAAACCGAAACTGTCCATTGTCGTTTATTATATCACAGTTTCCACCGTTCGACAACTTCCGAATGAAACTTTATTTATCCAGATGCACATTCAGATGGGGATAGCACATTTCAATCCTGTTTTCGGCAAAAACGGACTGGATGCGCTGGTTGACCTGGAAATACACATCCCAGTAGTCCTCGCTCTTCACCCAAAGGCGCAGGGTGTAGCCGATGGCGCTTTCGCCGTAGTCGGTGACGGCGGCAAAGGGAGCGGGCTCCTTCAAGACCTTTTCCACAGAGCCCGCCTGCAGCAGGGCATCGATCACATCCTGGGCGGCCATATCATAGGAGGCGGTGACGTTGATGTCCACCCGGCGGGTGCCGGCCACGGAGTAGTTGGTGATCTGGGAGCCAATCACAGTGTTGTTGGGAATGGAGACGATTTTATTATCCGGGGTAGCCAGCCGGGTGTAGACCATGGTGATCTCCTCCACGGTGCCGGACTGACCGCCGATGTCCACAAAGTCCCCGGAGTGGAAGGGGTGGGTGGTGAGGATGGTAAAGCCCCCCATCACGTTGGCCAGCATATTCTGCAGCGCCAGGGAGACAGCCAAGGTGAGCACACTGGCCAGGGCCACCACGCCGGTGATGTCAATGCCCAGGGCGGAGGCCACGTTGATCAGCAGCAGCACATACAGCAGCACCCGCACCACGCCGATGATCATGCTGTGGGCCGCCTTTTCCAGCTTGGAGCGAAGCAGCGCCTTGCGGACAAGATTGGTCGCCAGCTTGATCAGGAACAGCCCCACCAACAAAAACAGGGCAGCACGGATGACCGTTGCAAAGGCCCCCAAGCCCATGCTTTTCAGCCAGCCTGTAACTTGATATTCCACTCTCTCAAACATAAAAACACTCCTTTTCATGATATTCTTATCGGTTTGAATAAAAATGTAAATTGTTGTTTATCGAACACGCCATTCGTAGGGCGGGGTCATGACCCCGCCGAAACGTAACGAGATGAAAGCACTTTCGTTGAACGGCACCAGGGCAAAATACGGAAGCTGGTCGGCGGGGTCATGACCCCGCCCTACGAAGCGATAAACAACAATTTACCGGGTTAACCAACAAGGGTGTTTCATTATATCAGCAAGCAAAATGGAATGCAATAAAAAGCCACAATTTTCCTTTCGGTTTTGGGTGAAATCTTGTGGGATTCTCTTGTTGCATCCAAACAGAAAAATGCTATAATGGGTTCGGTTTGATGCTGGAGTTCCTGGTGTTCTCTGGCAAAAATGAAAGAAAACGAGGTCTGTTTTTATGGAATATCTGCTTGCCATCGGTCTTGCCATGCTGGCAGGACTGCTGCTCACCCGTTTGACCAAACGCTTCAACCTGCCCGATGTCACCAGCTATCTGATCGCGGGCCTTTTGGTGGGCCCTCTGGCGCTGGGTGCGGCGCATATCCCCGGGCTGGGCTTTGATTCCTTTGAATTCGTGGAGGAAATGGGCCTGATCTGCGACGTGGCCCTGGGCTTCATCGCCTTCTCCATCGGCAACGAATTCCGGCTGGAGGATCTGAAGCACATTGGCCGCCAGGCAACGGTGATCGCCATTTTCCAGGCCATCACCGCCACGGTGTTTGTGGACGCGGGCCTGTTCCTGCTGCACCTGGTCGTCAGCAGTGAGGTGCTGCCCATCTCCACCTGCCTGATTCTGGGTGCCATCGCCACCGCCACCGCTCCCGCCGCCACCATCATGGTCATCAATCAGTACAAGGCCAAGGGCCCGCTGACTTCCATCCTGCTGCCCATTGTTGCCCTGGACGATGCCGTGGGTCTGGTGGTGTTCGCCGTTTCCACCGGCGTTGCCAAGGCACTGAACAGCGGGAGCATCAGCCTGGTTTCCGTGCTGGTAAATCCCCTGGTGGAGATCGTCTGCTCCCTGGGGCTGGGTGCCGGGATGGGCTGGCTTTTCAGCTACATGGAGCGCTTCTTCCACTCCCGCTCCAAGCGTCTGAGCCTGACGGTCTGCTTTGTGTTCCTGTGCACCGCTCTGAGCAAGCTGGAATTCAGCCTGGGTGAAGTTGAAATCGGCTTCTCTCCCCTGCTGGTGTGCATGATGTGCGGCACCATTTTCTGCAACCTGTGCGACTTCTCTGAGGAGATCATGTACCGCACCGACCGTTGGACTGCCCCGGTGTTTGTGCTGTTCTTCGTGCTCAGCGGCGCGGAGCTGGATTTGCGGGTGTTCCAGAATCTGGCCGTGGTGGGCGTGGGCCTGGTGTACATCCTGGCTCGCTCTGCCGGTAAGATCATCGGCGCCCACTACAGCGCCAAGGCCGTCCACTGTGACCACAACATCTGCAAGTATCTGGGCATCACCCTGCTGCCCCAGGCCGGTGTGGCGCTGGGCATGTCCGTCACCGTCGCCGCCCAGTTTGGCGCGGAGGGTGCCCTCATCCGCAACATCACCCTGTTCTCCGTGCTGATTTATGAGCTGGTGGGCCCCATCATGACCAAAATAGCCCT
The DNA here is from genome assembly GCA_945875335.1 of uncultured Clostridia bacterium. GTDB lineage: Bacteria > Bacillota > Clostridia > Oscillospirales > Oscillospiraceae > Faecousia. The sequence continues at coordinate 22,398 of CAMCKD010000011.1, forward strand.
CACCGCCGCCGGGGAGATCGAGCCCACCGCTGTTTCCAGCCGTGGCGTGATTCCCACCACAAATCAGCAGAAGGGTTGACATTTTCCGACAGGATAGTATAATATTTCTATCAAATCATTGAAAAAGGAGTCAATCCCATGTACTATCACATGCATGTTGCCGGGCTGGAACGGGATTTGCCCATCTGCCCTGTGAACGATTCTTTGTCCATCGCTGGTTTCGTCATCTTCGGTGACCAGGAGCTCACCGTGGCCTGCGCCCGGGAGCTGCTGGCAAAAGCGCCGGAGTATGACTACATCCTCACCGCCGAGGCCAAGGGCATCCCCCTGGCCCACGAAATGGCCCGCCAGGCAGGCAACGCCAAGTACATCCTGGCAAGGAAGGGCCCCAAGCTCTATATGCGGGACATTTTCTCCGTCACCGTCAACTCCATCACCACCGCCAAGGAGCAGAAGCTGTACCTGGACGGCGCGGATGCCACTTTGATGAAGGGCAAGAAAATTCTCCTGGTAGACGACGTGATCTCCACCGGCGAGAGCCTGGCCGCGCTGGAAGCCCTAGCCACCCAGGCCGGCGGCGAAATCTGCGGCAGAATGGCGATTCTGGCAGAAGGCGACGCCCAGGAGCGCCCTGACATCATCTATCTGGAAAAGCTCCCCCTGTTCCACCCCGACGGAACCATCATGGCTTAAAACCAATTCCCACGACCAACCCAGGCCGTGGGAATTTTCATTATTGTGCTTCCAAAGTGCCAAAATGGCACTTTGAAACCGGCAATTTGGCACTTTGAAATTTTACCTCATCCATTCTTCAATTCGCCGCAGCACCAAAGGAACGGCATAGAACATGGTTTCATATTTCAAATACATCCAGGCATTTTCATCCCACAGATACCGCAGCTGGGCGGGGAATTCCTCGTCCCCGAACCAGAGCTGGACCAAAAGATTCAAATCCTCAAACACCGGGATGGAATAGGCCGCATCTCCCAGGGGGTACTGCTCCCCGCCCAGACGCTTGCAGGCAGCGGCAAAGGCCTGGGGATTCTCCTGGAACCGCTCCGCCCAGGGATCACGCTGCTCCAGCATCTGCTGGTGGAAGCCGTGGCCGAAATCCCGCATGTTCTTCCAGTTCCCGGTGGGGTGCCGATCCTCCCGGCTGTCGCAGACCAAATCCAGCAGGGTCAGCACCAGCCCAAAGGAGTTATCCGCCACCCAGCTGCCCTGGGTAAAACGGGAGATGTCCCCCGTTGTTCGGTGGATACGGCAGGGCTCGGAAAGGAAAGCGGTATATAGATAGCTTTCATCCAGCTCCGCCTTCAGCTTCCGGGCCAGAGCAGCCTGGTCATACTCGAGGAACAGTGCCTTGGCCCGCTGCACCGTGATTGCATAATTGTCCCGGCGTTCCATGAAAACCCCTCCTTTGAAATACGTTTTGTGCATACCGACTTGACTCAGCAGCGCGATGAATTGTTGTTTCGCGTTCACGCCATTCGTAGGGCGGGGTCATGACCCCGCCGAAACGTAACGAGACGAAAGCACTTTCGTTGAATCGTGCCAGGGCAAAATGCGCAACCTGGTCGGCGGGGTCATGACCCCGCCCTACGAAGCAATAAACAACAATTTACCGAAATACCGGTGAAAGTTGATCAGCCCAATACGTTCTGATTCTATTATAGCAGAAAGCAGTGGGAAAGAAAAGGTGAATTTTCTTTTGGAATTCTTAATATCCCCCGAATTCTGTTTACTTTCCTGGGAGAATATGATAGAATAAAAGATACTTTCCCACAAAGGATGATTTTCTTTGACCTTCGACAGTACAAAACTGATGATTGACCTGGATGCCATCGGCCACAACATTGCCGCGGTGAAGGCCCGGGTGAACGCGCCGGTGATGGCCATCATCAAGGCGGATGCCTACGGCCACGGGGCGGTGGAGCTGGCCAGATACCTGGATGATAGCTGTGCCTTTTTCGGCGTCAGTTCCATTTTGGAGGCTTTGGAGCTGCGGCAGGCAGGAATCCAGAAGCCCATTCTCATTCTGGGCTATACCCCGGAGAGCGCCTTCCCCGATGCCATCCGCCAGCACATCCGGCCCACCATTTTCCGATATGAGGACGGCCTGGCGCTGTCCCAGGCGGCGCAGGCCCTGGGCATGACGGCTCAATTTCACTTCGCGGTGGACACCGGCATGAGCCGCATCGGCTTCCAGGTGACCCAGGAGGATGCCGACCTCTGCGCCAGGATTGCCGCTCTGCCCTGCCTGGAGGCCGAGGGTCTTTTCTCCCATTTCGCCACCGCCGACTGCGCCGACCTGACCCGGGCCAGGCATCAGGCGGCCCAATTTGCGGAATTTGATCGGATGCTGAAGGACAGGGGTCTGGTCATACCCCTGCGCCACCTGGACAATTCCGCCGGGCTCATGAATTTCGGCTGCGAATATGAAATGGTGCGCTCCGGCATTGTGACCTACGGCATGTACCCCAGCGACGAGGTTGACCCCAACCTACTGGACCTGCGCCCCGCCCTGCGGTGGGAGAGCCGGATCACCCACCTGAAAACCCTGGAGCCCGGCCGGGAAATCGGCTACGGCGGCACCTACACCACCACCCGCCCTACCCGGGTGGCCACCATCCCCGTTGGCTACGCTGATGGCTACCGGCGGAACCTCTCCGGGAAATTTTATGTGCTCATTCGGGGAAAGAAAGCCCCGATTCTGGGCCGCATCTGCATGGATCAGATGATGGTGGACGTGACAGAAATCCCCGAGGCGCAGCAGAACGACGTGGTGGTTCTGGTGGGCCGCTCCGGCGAAGCCCGCATTACCGTGGAGGAAATCGCCGCCCAGGGGGACAGCTTCAACTATGAATTCGTCTGCGGCATCAGCCGGAGAGTACCCAGGGTATACCTGTCGGGCGGCGAAGTGGTTCGCTCGGTGGTTTATCTGCTGGACAAAAACACATAATACACCCAGGAGGACATATTATGGCGGATAAGCATTCCCCAAAATATCGCAGGAAGAAAAAGCCCTCCGGCTCGGCTGCCATTGTCACCGGTCTTGTGGCGGTGATGGCGGTGCTGGTGCTCTTTTCTCTGGGCCTGCGGCTGTTGCTTGGCACCCCCCAGGTGGAGCAGACAGCGCAAACGGAGGTCGTCACCGAGAAAGAGCCCTCCCTCTGGCAGCGGCTGTTCGGCCCCAAGGAACCCCAGCCCACCGAAACTGAACCGCCGGAGCCGGATCATGTGGTCTCCACCGCGTCCATCGCCGTCACCGGGGACGTGCTGATGCACATGCCGGTGATCAACACCTGCCTGCAAAGCGACGGCAGCTATAATTTTGATTCCATTTTCCAATACCTGACCCCCTACGCCTCCCAGGCTGACCTGGCCGTTGCCAACCTGGAAACCACCCTGGCAGGCTCCGACAAGGGCTACAAGTATTCCGGCCACCCCGCCTTCAACTGCCCCGACGAAATTGTGGACAGTCTGAAAAGCGCCGGGTTCGACCTGCTGCTCACTGCCAACAACCACTGCTACGACACCAGCGAGTACGGCTTCCTGCGCACCGTCCGCACCGTCAGAGACAAGGGGCTTCAGGTGCTGGGAACCCGGGCAGCAGCGACAGAGCCCAAATACACCGTTCAGGACATCGGCGGCATCAAAATCGGCATGGTGAACTACACCTACCAGGGTCTGCCCGACAATCCTGTAGCCGGGAAGGTGTACATGAACAGGAACACCCTGTCCGACACCTGTGCGCTTCTTGTGAATTCCTTTGTCAGCACCCAGCTGAACCCCTTCTATCAGGAAGCGCAGCAGTGCCTGGATGAGATGAAAAATGCCGGCGCTGAGGCCACGGTGATGTTCATCCACTGGGGCAATGAATACCAGACCACCCCCAGCGCCGAGCAGCAGCAGATCGCCCAGCAGCTGTGCGACCTGGGCTTTGATGTGATCGTGGGCGGCCATCCCCATGTGATTCAGCCGGTGGATATGCTCACCAGCCGCCTGGACCCTGACCATAAAACCCTCTGCCTGTACTCCACCGGCAATGCGGTATCCAATCAGAGAATCGCGGAGATGAATCTGAAAACCGGCCACACCGAGGATGGACTGCTGTTCACCTTCTCCTTCTCCAAATATTCCGACGGTACGGTGTATCTGGAAAACGCCGATGTGCTGCCCTGCTGGGTGGATTTGCGCACCGAACCCCAGCGGCAATATCCCATCATTCCCCTGGACGACACCATCCGGGAGCAGTGGCGGAGCCGGTTCAACCTGACAGAGGAAGCGCTGACCAACGCCCAAAAGTCCTACGACCGCACGGTGGCCCTCACCGGCCCCGGCATTGCTCTGGCAAAAAACTACCTGGCGGAGCAAAAGCAGCAGCGGGAAGCGGACTATCTGGCCGCCGTGATGGAACCCCAGGCCTCGTAACCCATTTGAAAGGAGAGAGACGATGAAAATCTTTTGGCGCAGCCTGCTCACAGCACTGAAAATCACGCTGATCATTCTGCTGGTTCTGGCGCTGGTGGGCATCGGCATTCTGGGCTGGTACTTCTATGAGACCACCTTCTCCAAAACCCCCAGCAGCAATCCCCTGTTCGACTTCATTGAGACGCTGGTGCCCCAGCGGGTGACGGAGCCCACGGAGCCCCTGATCCCCGTTCTTCCCACCACGGAGCCCACCACCGAGCCGCCTACAACGGAGCCCCCCACCACCCTGCCTCCCGAGCCGGAGCATGTGGTATCCACCGCCACCATCGGCACCGTGGGCGATTTGCTGATGCACAAGCCGGTGTTTGATACCTGCCGGCAGAGCGACGGCAGCTACAATTTTGAATCCATCTTCCGCTATGTGAAGGACACCATATCCTCCCTGGACTATGCCGTTGCAAACCTGGAAACCACCTTTGGCGGCGACAACTATAAGTACCAGGGAAATCCCGCCTTCAACTGCCCCGACGCCCTGGCCGACAGCGTCCGGGAAGCGGGCTTTGACATGCTGCTCACCGCCAACAACCACGCCGGTGACACCCTGGGCCCGGGCATCCTGCGCACCGTGGAACGGGTGCGGGAGGCAGGCCTGGAAGCCCTGGGCACCCAGCTGAACGGGGAGGAACCCAAATTCTCCATCGTGGAAGTCAACGGCATCCGCATCGGCATGGTGTGCTACACCTGGAGCTACAACGGCGACGGGAACAACTTCTCCCTGAATGGCCTCACTCCGGTGAAGGACGAGGGTCAGTGCAACTACTTTACGAACAACAACCCCGATAAGCTCTACCGGGAAGCCCAACAGATCATGGATCAGATGAAGAGCCAGGGAGCCGAGGCCACCATGATGTTCATCCACTGGGGCGTTGAATACAACACCACGGAGAACGCCCTGCAAAACACCATGGCGCAGAAGCTGTGCGACATGGGCTTTGATGTGATTGTCGGCGGTCACCCCCATGTGGTGCAGCCGGTGGAGCTGCTGTCCAGCACGGTGGACCCGGACCACAAAACCGTGGTGATCTACTCCCTGGGCAACGCCGTGTCCAACCAGCGCACAGGCATCAGCGACCTGTTCCCCCCGGGATACACCGAGGACGGGGTGCTGTTCAACGTCACCTTCTGCAAGTATTCCGACGGCACGGTCTATCTTGAGGATGTGAACGTCATCCCCACCTGGGTGGATCTACGCACCACGGTGGGCAGATACTACCACATTCTCCCCCTGGATGCTGCCCGAATGGACGACTGGAAGCAGCTGCTGGACCTCAGCGATGTGGGTCTTTCCGCCGCCACCCGCTCCTACAACCGCACCATGGGCATCGTGGGCGAGGGCATCAATGTGGTCAAGCAATACCTGGCCGACGCAAAGGACCTGCGGGATGCCAATTATCTCGCCGCCGTGTATGAAAGGATGTACGCCGCATAACAATTTGAGCACCTTCCAAAAAACGGAAGGTGCTCTGTTTTTGTTCCCCAATGGCCATTTTTTCAGGAAACCGATAAATTGTTGTTTATTGGACACGCTATTCGTAGGGGCGGCTACCAGCCGCCCGCGCAGTACGAGCCGAAAATCACAAGAAATGTCGGGCGAATTCCTGCAAGTTTCCCACATTTGTACCATTCAACCTAACACTCAGTTGACAAACCTGGCGGGCGGCTGGTAGCCGCCCCTACGAATGGTTCGTCGCATAAACTACAATTTGTCTATCACCTGAATAAAACAACTTGATTTGGGCTTTTCACAGTTCCTCGGCGTCAAACAGGTGCTTTGCCAATTCCATGGTGACGGCGGCGCAGCGGTGGGCGGCGATTCGCTCAAAGCTGGGGTAATCCATCTCGGCGCTGTCGTCGGCCTTGTCGGAGATGGCCCGGAGGATGACAAAGGGGATACCGTTGCGATAGGCCGTCTGGGCGATGGCGGCACCCTCCATTTCCGTGCAAAGGCCCTTTGTCAGCTGGATGATTCGTTCCTTCACTGCCTTGCTGGCAACGAACTGGTCGCCGCTGGCTACCCGCCCGATTTTGGTGTGACCGGGGTTGACGGACTCGGCGGCGGCAAAAGCATAGCCCACCAGGGTGTCATCCGCCGGGAAAGCCGTCACATCCATCCCCGGCACCTTGCCCATGGGATAGCCAAAGGCCACCGCGTCCACATCGTGGTACATGGCATCCTGGCTTACCACCAGGTCGCCAATGTCCAAATCCGCGCAGAGAGACCCCGCAATGCCGGTGTTCACCAGATGGGTGACGCCAAAGCAGTCGCAGAGGATCTGAGTGCACAGGGCCGCGTTGACCTTGCCCACGCCGCACTGCACCACGGTAACGGGCAGGCCCTCCAGCAGGCCGTCATAGAACCGGCTTCCGGCTCTTTCTGATTCCGATTTTTCCTCCATCCGTGCCAGCAGGGCTTCCACTTCCTGCTCCATGGCGCCGATGATTCCCAATTTTGTCATATGCTTCTCCTTACTCCGGGTAAACCAGCCGGTCGGGTGTGATGTGTTCCAGCAGGGCGGCGTATCTGGCCCCCCAAAAGTTCGCCATGGGAAGATTCATATCCAGATAATTTCCGCAGTCCTTGGCCGCGGCCCCGGGAACCTCTCCCCTGAAGTCCCGGATGAACCGGAAGCAGTCCAGAACCAGGCGCACCACATCGGCGGACTCATAGTCTCCCGCCAGCAGCAGATAAAACCCGGTGCGGCAGCCCATGGGGCCGAAGTAGAGCACCCTGTCCTTCCAGGCGGGGTCGTTTCGCAGATAGGTTGCCGCCAGATGCTCGATGGTATGCACCTCGGCGGTGTTCATCACCGGCTCCTCGTTGGGTTTGGTCAGCCGCAGGTCAAAGGTGGTGACGGTTTCCGCGCCCACCCTGTCCTTCCGGGACACATAGAGGCCGGGCTGCAATTTCAGATGGTCGATGGTAAAGCTGGTGATTTTTTCCATGTGGCTCACTCCTGTCCGTATTTTGGCCCCAATATACCACAAATCCCCGGATTTTGCAAGCTTGGCCACAAAAAAGCCCGATGACTGCGCTTGGCAGGTTCATCGGGCTCTTGAAGGTTTTTATCTGCTTCCCTTGTCGTAGGGGATGCCCTCGGCCTTGGGAGCCCGGGAGCTCTTGGAGGTGAAGGCCAGGACGATCATGGAGGCCACGAAGGGCATCATATTGTAGATCTCCTTGGGCCAGCCCAGTCTTGCCAGGAAGCCGAAGGAATCGTAGATGTTGGCCATGGCACGGAACACGGCGAAGAACAGTGCCGCGCCCGCAATGTTCAGAGGCTTCCACTGGCCGAAGATCATGACGGCCAACGCCAAGAAGCCCATACCGGCAACACCCATCTCAAAATTCCATTCGCCCACGGCGGGGACGATGTAGGCCATGCCGCCGATGCCGCCCAGGATGCCGGACATCAGCACACCGGCCCAGCGCATCTTATACACATTGATGCCCACGGAATCCGCCGCCTGGGGATGCTCACCGCAGGCCATCAGCCGCATGCCGAACCGGCTGCGATACAGGATGAACCAGGCAGCAGCCAGCACCGCCACAGTGATCACCAAAAACCAGTTCAGGGTCAGCGGGCCCACATTGAAGGAGAAATGGGAGCTGTTGAGCAGGGCATTGGAATTGGTGGAATAGATGATCTTAGGGGAATCGGAGCCGTTGATGCGCTTGGCAATCACCGTTGCCAAGGCCGTGGCAAGCAGGTTCAGGGCCGTGCCGCCAATGGTCTGGTCGGCTTTCAGATTGATGGCGGAGAAGGCAAGCAGGGAGGAATAGATCAGTCCTGCCAGCGCCGAAGCCAGCATGGCCGCCAGGATGCCCAGGAACACGGGCACCCCCAGGGCATTCATGATGTTGATGGCCACAACGCCCATCAGGCCGCCAATGACCATGATGCCTTCCAGCGCAATGTTAATCACGCCGGAGCGCTCGGAGAACATGCCGCCCAGGGCCACCAGGGTCAGCACGGCGGCATAGAGCAGGGTGTATTTCAGCAGCAGCCACATTACGCTTTGTCCCCCTTTCTGTTGGGTTTCCGGGTGAACAGCTTCATAATTCTGCCCTTGAACAGCAGACTGAAGGCACACAGATAGATGACCACACCGGAGATGATGTCCGATACCTCGCTGGGGAAGAGCTTGGCCGTCATGAAGCCGCCGCCCACGGTGATGTGGGAGATGAACACGGCGGAGAAGATGCAGCCAATGGGATTGGAGGAAGCCAGCAGCGCCACGGAGATGCCATTGAAGCCCGTGGCAGGCAGGGCGGTGGACACCAGGGGCTCCCACTCCTTGCTGCCGGACAGATAGAACAGTCCCGCGCCCAGACCGGCGAGGGCTCCCGCGATGGTCATGGACAGGACGATGTTCCGCTTCTCGTTGATGCCGGCGTATTTGGCTGCATTCTTGTTGTGACCGCAGGCCTTCAGCTCATAGCCGAAGGTGGTCTTGTTGATGATGACCCAGATGATCACCGCCACGGCAATGGCAAGGAAGATGCCAATGGAGGGCATAAACATCTTGCCGAAATAGGGCTTGCCGCCGACGTTCACATTGAAGCTTGGCAGCAGGGCCTGGGGGGCGGATTCCTTCAGGGTGAAGGTCTTGGTGGTTTTCAGGTTGAACATGGGGCCGGTACCGCCCTGGTAGATCAGAGTGTTCACGGCGTAGAGGCCGATCCAGTTGAACATGATGGCGGTGATGACCTCATTGACGTTCAAAAATGCTTTGAAGATGCCGGGGATGGCGCCCCAGATGGCGCCGCCCAGCGCGGAGGCAATCAGGCAAACCCACCAGGGCATTTTCAGCACGATGGCAAAATACAGAGCCAGAAACGCGCCCACGGTATACTGACCGGCAGCGCCGATGTTGAAAAGGCCCGTTTTATAGGCGAAGGCCACGGACAGGCCCGTCATGATCAGGGGAGCAGCCTGGAGAATCTCCATCCGCACCGCCATGCCCATGGCGTTGGACTTGGAATAGAAGCCGCCCTGGACGATCGGCTTGAAGCCCTGCTCCCAGGTTGTCTTCAAAAGGGTTAGGAAATTGAATTCCTCGCCGTTCTGGCTCATGGTGATTCCGCCCAGCACCAGCAGCACCACAAAGCCCACGATCATGCCCGAAAGGATGCACACCAGTGAGGCAAGCAGGGTGCCGAATCCGCCGGAAGCCCCGGAAAGCCGGGGGCCGTTATGTTTCTTCTCCATCGGTCATCCTCCTTAATCGTTCCGCTTGGCACCGGCCATGTAAAGACCCAGGGTCTGCACATCGGTGGTTTTGGGGTCAAATTCGCCTACGATCTCGCCCTCGTACATCACGAGGATCCGGTCAGACAGGTTCATCACCTCGTCCAGCTCCAGCGACACCAGCAGCACCGCTTTCCCCGCATCCCGCTGGGCGATGATCTGCCTGTGAATGTACTCAATGGCACCCACATCCAATCCCCGGGTGGGCTGGACGGCAATCAGGAGCTGGGGGTCTCGGTCAATTTCCCGGGCCACGATGGCCTTCTGCTGGTTGCCGCCGGACATACTCCGGGCGATGGTGACACTGCCCTGACCGCTGCGGACATCATACTGCTCAATCAGCCGGTCAGAGTATTCCCGGACGGCCTTGCTCTTGATGAAGCCCAGGCTCTGGAAGGTGGGCTCCCAATAGCGCTGGAGCACCATGTTGTTCTCCAAAGAATAGTCCAGAATCATGCCGTGCTTATGGCGGTCCTCGGGAATATGGGACATGCCCAGCTTGCTTCGCTGGCGGATGGAGGCCTTGGAGATATCGGTGCCGTTCAGGGTGATTTTTCCGGCGGTCATTTTCTCCAAGCCGGTGAGGGCATAGACAAATTCCGTCTGGCCGTTGCCCTCGATGCCCGCCAAACACACGATCTCACCCTCCCGGACTTCCAGGCTGGCATTCTTCACCGCGTTGTTGCTGTGCACCCGGGAGGGAACGGTCATGTTCTCCACCTTCAGGATGGTTTTGCCGGGGGTCTTGTCCTGCTTGTCGGACACCAGCTGCACATCCCGCCCAACCATCAGCCGGGACATTTCCTCCACAGATGTGTCCGCCACCTCCACAGTGCCCATGTATCTGCCCTTGCGCAGCACGGAGCATCGGTCAGCCACGGCCTTGATCTCCGCCAGCTTGTGGGTAATGAACAGGATGGACTTGCCCTCTTTTTTGAAGGAGCGCATGATCTCCATCAGCTCGTCAATCTCCTGGGGGGTCAGGACGGCGGTGGGCTCGTCGAAAATCAGGATGTCATTGTCCCGGTACAGCATTTTCAGGATTTCCACCCGCTGCTGCATGCCCACGGAGATATCCTCGATTTTGGCATCCGGGTCCACCTTCAAGCCATAGCGCTCCGACAGCTCCAGCACCCGCTGACGGGCGGCCTTGCGATCGACCACCGGGCCGTTCATGGGCTCCGCGCCGAGAATGATGTTATCCAGCACCGTAAAGCACTCCACCAGCTTGAAATGCTGGTGCACCATGCCAATGTGCAGGGCGGTAGCATCGTTGGGGTTGTTGATCTTAACCACCTGGCCATCCTTTTTGATGACGCCGGCTTCCGGCTGATACAGGCCGAACAGAACACTCATCAGGGTGGACTTGCCCGCGCCGTTTTCACCCAGCAGGGCGTGAATTTCCCCCCGCTTGAGCTGCAGCGTCACATCGTCGTTGGCCTTGATGCCGGGGAATTCCTTGGTGATGTTCAGCATTTCAATTACGAAGTCTGCCATATGGTCACTCCTCACCGGGTTTTATTGTTTTATTATAGCGCCTCCGTTGAAAAAACACAACAAAAATCTTTCTCCTCCTGGGAAGTTTTGGTGAATAATGTCACATGGCCCTGATGGATGCCGCCATTGTTTTCCAGAGAACTTGACTCCCTCTCCGGGAGAGCTGCCGAAGGCTGAGGGGGCAAGAGACCCGCGAACTTCCATTTTTAAGCATTACAGACCACTTAGTAGCTTGTTAATCCCAAAACTATACGTTTTCGTAGGGCGGGGTCATGACCCCGCCGACCAGGTTGCGGTTTGGAACATGCCCCATTCAACGAAAGCACTCACAAATTTGTTGCCGACCGGCGGGGTCATGACCCC
>CAMCKD010000012.1 GCA_945875335.1 uncultured Clostridia bacterium
ACTGAAAGCCTGTACTGCGCGGGAGGCTACGAGCCTCCCCTACAGTGGCTGGTGCAACAAACAACAATTTTTTTGTGCCAAGCTACTGGTCCTGGGATTGTGCCGAAGCAATGGGTTCTGCGCGAATAGACGTTTATCTGCGCGAATGGACGCTGGGCGCGATTGACCGCATTCCCGAAGGCGTGGTACAATGACAGCATCATAAAAAGGAGGTTACACCATGAAAAAAAGAATCTTACTTTGCATTGCGTGTCTGCTTCTGTTGGCAGTGCTCCCGCTGACTGCACTGGCTGAGGAAGCACCGGAACGCCTGACCATGGAGCAGCTGGAGCAGCTGCGCGAGGAAGGGAAGGCGACCTACATTCTCAGCGACCAGGGCTATGTCACCTGGCTGCAGGGCCAGTTTTACGACGGAAAGGTGGAGGGCGAGGAAGGCGTCCTGGGTGCCGTGGAGCGTACCCGTGATTTGCTGGGTCTGGACGAAGAGGCTCAATTCGTCAAGGGCATCGCCTGGAAGCTGGGCAATGGCTATACCTATTACACCATCCGCCAGTTCAGCGGCGGCACCAGTGTGGAAAACGCCATCATCAAGGTCATTGCCGACCCCGAGGGCAAAGCCGTGGCCATCGCCAGCTCCGTCATCCCGGGTCTGGGCAGCAATCTGGAGTTCATGATCAGCCCCGAGGAGGCACTGGAGACAGCAAAGGCACACCTGGCCGAAAAGCAGCCGGATACCGCCTACACCTTCTATCCAGATGCAACCAGCAAGACCATTGTCGATAACCAGGCTACATTAAACGCAGTCTACATTGTCTACACCAACAACCCCAATATGACCAATGAAGAAGAGGACCGGCAATATCTGGCCCATTATGTTGTAAGCAATGGCGAATACCTGTACAGCGTCCCCGTCCACTCCATTGAGGATGAGACTGACCAGGCAGCCGGGGATTACAGCATATTGGAAGGAAAGCAGGAAACAACCTACACTGGTGAGGTCACGCTGTGTGACGGCTCCACCAAGGAGATTACGGTGCCCGTGCTCTACGATGAGGCAGCAGGGCTGTACTACCTGGCGGATGCCCAGCGAAAAATCGCCGTCATGGATGCTGCGTCGTTTGTATTCCAGGACACGATAGCGCCCCGCTCCTCTGCGGATAATACCCTCTGGGACAGCAACGACCTGATTACCTATGCCAACTACATCCAGGTTTATGATTATTATGCCAGCATCGGTGTTCTCTCCCCCAACGGTCTGGATGTGCCCATCGCCATTCTCTCTGATTACCGAGATGCGGATGGCATGCAGATGGACAATGCCTGCTACGCCGGAATCGCCAGCGGCTGGCATATCTTCGGCTCCAGCCCGCTGAACGTTTACGGAGAATGTGTGGACGTTCTGGGACACGAATACACCCATGGCTTCACCATGGCAAACATGACCAACATCAACTACTGCGGAGAAACCGGAGCCATCAACGAGGCCTACAGTGATATTCTGGGCAACATCATCGAGGTGCTTTCCGGGAACACGGAGGACACTACTTGGCTGATGGCGGAGCACTCCACGGAGGCGATCCGCAGCTGCAGCGACCCCAACAGCTTCCAGCAGCCAAGCTTTGTAGGCGATCAGTACTATCGGGCCATGGATGTAGAGCCCCAGTTCTATAACGACAATGGCGGCGTGCATGCCAACAACTCTCTTCTGACCAGCGTTGCGGTGGACCTGGAAAAAGCCGGCATGACTCTGGAAGAGCAGCTGGAACTGTGGGCCTATGCCGCCTGCGCCACCACCCCCCTGTCCGGCTTTGAGGAGCTGCTGTCCATGCTCCAGTTCACCTGCGATACGGTGGAAATGTCCCAGTGGAAGCAGCCCATTGCGGATGCCTTTGCCAGCCGAGGCCTGATTGGCGGCATGGGCGAAGAGATTCCCTATGCCGAAGGCTGCGGCATCCTGAATTTTGAAACCGTCCAGACCGAGGAGCTCTCCACTGCCGTCGTGTATCTGCTGGATCCCGAAACAAAGGAATCCGTCACCCGCAAGCCCTATTGGCCTGACGGAAGCGGCACCTTTGCGACCCAGTATCCCGCCGGGGAATACCTGGTGCTGGTGCGGGCATTCAACGCGGAGGGTGCTCCCGTGGGTATCATCTACACCGAGTCCGGCTGGGTGATCACCGAGGACATTGGCTTGGGCGCGCAGACCACAGCGGACATCAGCGCCGCCGTTCCCGTTGCCATCCAGGCAGGTGCCACCACAGCCCTGGAACCCATGGCATTCTGATTCCCTCATAAAGCAAGAACCCTGCCTCCGGTTTTCTTCCCGGGGCAGGGTCTTCTTTTGGTATGTAAGAATATCAGTCGTAAAACCATTCCAGAATGATCTGAAAATGGCCGCACTTCTGGCATACAGCTCTGCCGCCCATTCCCAGATACACGGTAAACTGATTGCGGCCGCAGCATTCGCATTTTTCGTTCATTGCAGAGCGCGTTGCAGTCATGGCTGCGCCGCCAGCTACTTTCTCAAGTTCCTCTTCATTGATTTCTATCTTTTCCATATCTGATTACCTCATTTTCTCAAAAGTACACTTGCTTTGGGCGCTGCTGCTTTTGCCTTACATTCTTCTTTCCCGCAATGATATCTTTTTATTTCAACGGTCTGCCGCAGTGTGAGCATGTGCTGCCCTTGTTAAGCATGCCGCAGGCAGAACATCTGCGCCATGCATCTCCGGGCCGGAAGCCGTCATCACCCCCGCCGCTGGCGACTTCCAATTCCTCGTCCGTGAGGGGCTGAATGATTTCTTCTTTTTTGTTTTCCATAATGCATTCTCCTTTTTGTTGTTTGAATCGGATTTTTCGTTGATTGATACGCTCCTGCCGTTCTTGTTTGACCTTCTGTTTATATATACGATGGGCATCGGATCATGGATCATGATTTCATAAAAAAATCACGGAGTTCCTGACCCATTGACGGCATCCGAATCGAATGCTATAATAGTCCCATTGCAAAGGAAAGGAGGCCTATGGTGAACAATCCCTTTTCTTCACGGCTGCGGCTGGCGGTCTGCGATGATGAACCCGCCTGCTGTGTTGAGATTTCCCAATGGATCCGGGAGATCCTTCAGCAGGAGGGGCTGGAAGCGGACATCGACTGCTTTGAAAGCGGGCAGGCCCTTCTGGAAGCGATGGCGGCCGGGGCATCCTTTTCCATCCTTCTGCTGGATGTGGTCATGGAGGGCATCGATGGCATGACGCTGGCCTCCAAGCTGAGAGAGCAGGGCGAGAAAATGCCCATCATCTTTATTTCCAGCAACCGGGAGATGGCCCTGAAAGGCTACGAGGTGGGGGCCGCCCGGTATCTGGCAAAGCCTCTGGACGCTCAGAAGCTGCGGGAGGCGCTGCTGCATTGCTGGCAGATGATCGGCATCAGCAGAGAGCTTCTTCTTCCAACCGCCTCCGGGCAGCACCGCATCCCACCTTCCTCCATTCTGTACGCCGAAACCTATGGGCGGGGCGTGCGAATTGTGCTGGAGAACGGGAAGCTGGAAAGCCGATTGAAAATATCGGAGCTTGCCGCCATGCTGCCCGACGGCCAATTCACCTTCTGCCACCGCACCATCCTGGTCAATCTGGATTTTGTGACCAGCATCCGATACTGTGAGCTGGAATTGAAGGACGGCACCCGGCTGCCCGTCAGCAAGTACCGGCTTTCCGAGATTCGCTCCCAGCTTCTGCGGCATCTGGGGCGGTAGGCAGCGCCAGGGTAACCCGGAAGCTTTTTTCGTCCTGCTCCGTTTCCAGCAGGCCGTTGCAGCGCTCCACAATTTGAGCAACGATTTTTAACCCCAGCCCGTGCTCCGGCACGGGCTTTTTCGGTGTCTGCTGTTTCCTGGCGGAATTTTCCAGGCAGAAGACGAAAAAGCTGTTCTTTATGTGCATATCCAGCTTGATGGAGGGCTTCTCAGCGCCGGAATCCAGCACACCGGCCACGGCGTTGTCCATCAGGTTCATCACCAGGGAGCAAAGCTCCGTATCGGTCAGCGGCAGCTTCCGGGGCGCGTGGGTGCGCACAAGCTCAATGCCCACGCCCTCATTGATGGCCTGGGTCAGCTTGCCGTTGATGATCACATCCAGCATGTCATTTCCGCTCTGAACCACAGGGCGGATCTTTTCATTCTGGCTCAGCAGCTGATCCAGATACCGACGGACGTTTTCCTCCCCGGTCATCTGCCGCAGCAGGGTGAAATGCTTGTTCATGTCGTGCAGCAGCATCATGACCTGCTCGTTCTGCGCCCGCAGGCTCTCATAATGGGACATGGCCAGTTCATTGCGTTCTGAAATCAGCCGTGCTCCGGCCCGTCGTTCAAATTCCTGCTCAATGAGCTCGATCCCCCTGGCGATGACTGCCGCAGCCGTTGTGCTGAGGGTCAGAGGCCACAGAAAATAGGCGGGAGTCTGGTATCTGACCGCCAGAACCAGCTGCTGGGTCAGCAGCCTTCCATCCTTCAGGGCCGCGTAAAGCAGCAGCCCGCCGGCAGCTGCCAGAGAAAGGGGGGCAAAGAACCGATAAAAGCGCTGCTTTCCGCGCCAACAGACCCAAGCCCAGGCAAGCGCGGCGCAGAGACTCAAAAATTCTGTCATCTGGGGCAGTGTGAACCGCAGAAACGTCAGATAGTCGCTGTTCAGCACCTCATACCGCAGATCAAGCCAGAGGCAAAGCAAGCTGCTTAGTCCTGTCAGCCCGGTCAAAACCCAGAAAACCCTTCGATATTGACCGGCGCGGCCGGTGAGGAATGCCATCAGCGCCGTGAGCGCAAGCCCTTTGCCCAGCTCGTTCCAATTCACCCGATTTTGCCCGCGGAATGCGCCTGTGAAGGAGGACTGCAGCAGAATCGCCGCCATCCAAAGAAGCAGGGAGAAGGCCTCCCACAATAGCGCTGTGTCCCGTTTCCCCTGCTGCAGCCGCCGCAGGAACAGCAGCAGCATTGCCGCGCCCCCAGCCAGCAGCAGCACCGCAGGAAGCGCCGTGCGGAAGCTCTCGGCTGCCAGTTCGCTCTCATAGGCGTACTGGCACATCAGAGAAACAGGCACCGGCCAGACCTTGGGCATATCCCAGGCGGAAGCCGTGGACTGGGCGATGGTCAGGGTTTTTCCCTGGCAGCCGCTGGGGAGACTGACCGTCAGCACCCCCTGCTTTGGCTCCTGTCTGTGGGGCAGGGTCAGGTAACCGATGCGGCCCTCCTGCTCCGGGCAGTCGGTATAGATCAGCTGGCCGTCCAGAAAAACGGCCACATTTTCCTCATAGGTGTTCAGCTGGAGGATGGGGTCGCCGTGGATGTCTTCCTCCAGAACCCGGGAAAAATAGAAGGTCTGCCCGGGCTGAATGTCGCCGCCAAAGCCGCCAAAGCCATCGGGCTTCAGCAGCACAGGAGTATCCCCCTGCTGGGCGAACACGGTCCACCCCTTCTGGTCATATTCCCATCCCTCCGGCATTGCCTCCCCTTCCCACCGGAAGGACAGATTGTAGCTTTGATTTTCCCCCACAGGAAGTGCGTGGCGAAATAGTCCCCACGCCGCAGCAGCGCATAAAATCAGCAGCGCCGCCGCCAGCAATGCTTTTCTGCTCCTCACCCTGGAACACCCCCTTCTGTATCACGAGTCTTTCTCAACCATAGTGTATCATTTTGTGAAGAGCCGGTCAACTGAGTACGGCATCCATTCGCGCAGGAAAATGTCCGTTCAAGCACCATCCATTGATATTATCCTTTGAAAAATCTATAATACAATGGCACAAACAGGAGCTTTACGGCATTATCCGGCTGGATATCCGCCGGTGCCGGAGATTCTCACACATGAAGGAGAGACTGTTATGAAAGTGACCCTTGATAAAAATGGAAGTACCCTGAAGGTTTCCGTGTCCGGGCGGCTGGACACCACTACCGCACCGGAGCTGGAAAAGACCCTGGGCTCCCAGCTGGAGGGCATTGAGTCCCTGACGCTGGATTTTGGGGATTTGGCCTACATTTCCTCCGCCGGCCTGCGGGTGTTGCTGGCACTGCAGAAGACCATGAACCGGCAGGGACAGATGGCGGTGACCCATGTCAATGACAACATTATGGAAGTGTTTGATGTCACCGGCTTTGTGGATATGCTGACCATCCGGTAATCACCGAAAGGATTTGCCTGAATTTGATCTTCCCCCTGGTATTTGGCGTACTGGGCGGATTGATCTTCCATATGAACGGCGTGTGGATTGGAATGTCCGCCTCCCATGTGCTGCTGGCAGTGGCCTATCTGCTCATAAGGAAGCAGAAGGGCGCCGATAAGCTGTGTATGTTCCTTGACCGGGAGCGGGAGTCCCGCCAGCACTGCTGGGATGCCGTCATGACCCAGGAGGGCATCACCGCTCTTATGGACGAGGTGGAAGGCTGCCTGAAGGAAAACGGGATTGACCGGAGCCGGATGAACAAGGTGCTGCTGGCCATCGAGGAAACCCAGATGGATGACCTGGCTCAGAACAAGGCCCCCGAAAAGGTGCTGATCGAATGCACCATCTTCCTGGAGGAGGAAATCACCCTGGTGCTGCGAAACACCGGCATCAACCGCAATCCCACCCAGGAAGCTTCCGATCCTGCCAACCTGCCTCGGTATCAGATTCTCTCTGGAATGCAGAACAAGAGCTACATTCTGGTCAACGGCTCTAACCGGCTGATCTTTCGGTTCTAAATTGAAAGGAGTAAGGAAAATGAAAAAAACACTCGCTATTCTGCTTGCGCTGGCAATGCTGCTGTCGTTGTCCATGCCCGCCCTGGCGGAGCAGACACCGGAATTATCCTCCTGGACGGCGCCTCTTTATCTGGCATCTGCAGGAAATAAGGAAGAAATCACCCTGTACGCCCTGAATGGACAGACTGAAATCCCCTACATTGATATGGATACCGCACTGCTGCTCCTGAACAAGCTCCCCCAGATCGATACGGATCTCCAGTTCCAGATGACCATGGAGCAGGAGGGCCCCGCCTATACCATTACCCGGGACGGTGTCAGCAGCGCCTACATCGACTTTGGGGAGGGAATTGTTGCCTGGGATGACTTCAACCAGTTTGTCAAGTATAGAACCGACGGCTTCCCCATGGATATTGTGTCAACTTCGGGCATCAATCAGAACGGAGAGCCGCAGCTGTTTCAGCGCAGTCAGGCTTCCCTCTACCGCTCCGGCGGCAGCATGGGCGTGAAGCTGGCAGACTTCTCCATTGAGACGGTTTATGCCGATGGCAAGGGCTATTTGCCCATGGTGACCTTCTCCGACCTGTTCCTGGCCATTTATCTGAGCAACCTCTCCTACAATGGGGAAGCGGTGTTCCTGATCTGCGGCAGAAATCTTGCGGATATGGAGGAGCTGTACTACGCCGTAGAGCCCAGGCAGCGCAGTGAGGCGCTGGCTCGCTTCAACTATTACGAAACCTGCCTGTCCCTCCAGTTTAACTATGGCCTGAAGGAGGCCCACAACATTCCCTCCTTTGGCACTCTGTTTGAAATCACCGGTATGGAGGAGCGTTTGCTGAGCGCCGATGCGCTGGAAGCGGACGTGGCTCTCTACGATGTGATTAACGGCTACATTGACGACCTGCACACCGGCTTTGTGGCGGCCTCTCCCTACGCCGGAAACGTGAGCGTGATGCCCACCGTGCAGTCCATTTCCCAAACCCGGTTGTCTGCCGCAGGCAGGGAGCTGAGCACCTTTGCAAGACAGGCCTATTCCGGTCCTGTTCCCGGTTATGAGGAAATCGGAAACACGGCGTATGTCACCTTCAACAGCTTTACCGTCGATGAAGAAAATGACCATTACGCTTCCCTTGCAAACGGGGCGGAGCCGACCGATACCATCAGCCTGATTATGTATGCCCATTCCCGGATCATGCGGGAGGACAGCCCCATTGAAAACGTGGTACTCGACCTGAGCCTGAATACTGGCGGTGCTGCGGATGCGGCGGTGTATACTATCGCCTGGTTCCTGGGGGAATGTGATATTCACCTCACCGATGCCATCAACGGGGCCCAGTCCACCATGATCTATCACATCGACGCCAATGGAGACCGGGTCTTTGACGAAACCGACAGCGTTTCCTCCCTGAACCGCTACTGCATCATTTCCCCGGCTAGCTTCTCCTGCGGCAACCTGGTGCCCTGTGCCTTTAAGAGCTCCAGCCAGGTCACGCTGCTGGGCAGAACCTCCGGCGGCGGCGCCTGCTCCGTCCAGCCCATGGTCAGCGCTGACGGCACCATCTGGCAGCTTTCCAGCCGGAATCGGCTGAGCACCCTGGTCAATGGCTCGTTCTATGATGTGGACCAAGGCGCGGAGCCGGATTATTTCATCAGCAAAGCCGAGGACTACTACAACCGGGAAAAGCTGACAGACTTTATCAACGGCCTGCTGTAATCAACTGAAAAGGGCAGCTGCAATCAAGCATCTCAAAATCCCCAGAGCTCCATCCTTTTTGGATGAAGTCCTGGGGATTTTTCTCTCATGGCGGGAAAACAGCGGGCCGAGCGATGATACTTTACAGAATGTAGGGCTTTTCAGGGGCGGCGGATCGGAAGAAGCGGTACATATCCTCAGAGGGGACATAGGTGACGGGCAGGGCGTGGTTTATCAGCTCCTCCAGCCACTGGCGGGCGTATTTCATGCCCAGCTCCTCCCAGTTCAGATGTCCCAGGTTGATCATTGCCTTTTTGCGGCCCTGCTGGAGGGCATCCCGGATGTAGGAGACCACCGTCCAATCGATGATCTCACCGGGGAGGATCACATCCACCCGCTGTTCCAGCAATTTGATGATCTGCACGCTGTATTCCGCAGGGCTGCCATCGTGATGCTTCATGCCAAAGTCCATGGGATAGAGGTGCCCCACCATGGCCAGGGAGCGAACCTTATCCCCCGGGTTTCCCACATAGCGCAGGCCGTTCAGACCGATGCGCTCCATCAGATGGCGGCACAGCGCTTCCAGGGTGATTTCCTCCGGCAAATCCACAATGTAGTGGCCAAAGGCGCCGGTATTCAAATCCGCGGTGGCATAGTCCTCCCAGCCCAGATATTTCAGGACACCGGCAAAAATGCCGTCGGGCTGGTGCATATGGATGTGGTCGTGATCCCGCCAGATGGAGATGTGGTGGCTCTCGATGAGCTTCCTCTTTTCCTCGTATACTTCGTTGGGGAAATCCTCATACCAGCCGCCTTTGTCGGCGGAGGTGTAAAAGAGGGGCTCATGGACGATCAGCAGATTCGCCCCCAGCTCGATGGATTTTTTAATCACATTGACCGTGGGCACCAGGGCGGTGACGATGCCGGTGCATTCTTCCTCCGGGTCGCCGGTTTTCCATTCGTCGCAGCCCTGATAGCCGGGGAGCTGGGGATGGTAGGCCAGGATTTTCTCGATGACTTCTCTGTTTTTCATGGTGTCCTCCTCAGGGCAGCTGGGCGAAAATCCGAACCATGGGGCCGATGCGCCGCTCTTCCAGAGATTCGGTGAGCTCGGCCTCATTCAGGAAGGAAAGGGCTTCGCTGTCGGTGGTGATGGTGGGATGCCAGCCGTCGCCCAGATTTTCGTTGACAATGTGGATTTGGCAGGGAGTGCCGGTGTAGTCGATGCCTTTGAGCACATAGTCGGCGCATAGGCGCAGAATTTTTTCATTCTTCCAGCGCTGCACATCCGCCGCCCCGGGCTGAACCATCCCCTGGAAGAAGGGGGTGTTCACCGTGCCGCCGAAGGGGATGGTCAGCACCGTCTCTTCCCCCCGTTCCTCCCGGATGCAGTCTGTGAGCACCACATCCACGCTGAGCACATTGGTGCCCCCGGCCAGGAAGCAGCGCACCAGCTCCATGGCGTGGACATCCTCCCTGCCCCGGAAGCCGTGGTCAGCGCCGGTGATCTCCGCCAGCTGGCAGCGCAGGGGTCTGACGGAATGATAGGCCGCCTGGGCCCGGCGGGAATTGACCACATTCACCGCCCGGTCACTGTCCCCATGGACGATGAGCACCGGCCCGGGATAGGAGGCAATGGCGGCAAAGGCATCCATTTTCTGAACGCATTTCACATATTCCCCGCCAATGGGCTCCATCTTGAAGGGGATGTTGGGGTCCTGAGCCGCTTCGATCCGCTCCGGCACATTGCTGGGGTCAAAGGAATACATCAGCATCTGACCCCGCCGGGAATCCTCCGGGATGCACAGGGCGGGGTAAAACAGCACCAGCTTTGCCACCTGCTCCGGGTGGGCCGCCGCTGCCAGGGCGCTGACGAAGCCCCCCTGGCTGCAGCCCATCAGCATCAGCCGGGTCACCTGGGGAAGGCCGGAGGCGTACTCCATCACCGCCTCCAAATCCGAAAGCTCCGTGAATACGGTCATCTCCTGGAAGCTGCCGTCGCTGCTGCTTCTGGGGCTGCCGCCGCAAAAATCAAAGGTCAGGCACAGATACCCCTCCTGGGCAAGCTGTCTGGCGTAGGAATCCAGGTCGCTGCCGGTGCCCCCAAAGCCATGGCTGAGGATCACAGCCACGCTGCATTTTCCATCGGGTCGGTATTCCCTGCCCCGGATGGTCATGCCATCCCGCTGACAGGTAAAATCACTGATTTGAATGTCCATGTTTCTGCCTCCCATTTTGGTTTGATAGAACTATGCTACCATAATCCTCCCTGAGACACAACAAAAAAAGTAGATGGCGCTTGAAAATATGTAAATTCCGGGGAAACGGATAGATTTTTAATAGCCCGGGGCACATTCTTTTCTTGCGCCGGAAGGCGGCAGGGGCTACAATATTCCCATGAGGTTACTGAATGGGAAGGAAGATAGAGAATGCACTTTGTTCAGAAGCATCTGGAAACCGACCCCATATTTTACAGACGGCTGTTCAAAATCGCGGTTCCGGTTATTTTGCAGAGTCTGATTACCACCGGTGTGAATCTGGTGGACAACATTATGCTGGGTCAGCTGACAGAAACCGCCCTCAGCGCCGCCACCCAGGCCAACCAGTTTATCAACCTTTTTGTATTTGCCATCATGGGCATCAGCATGGGCTCCTCCGTGCTGTCCTCCCGGTTTTGGGGGGCCAGGGATATCCGTTCCCTGAAAAAGGTGATTACCATTGCCCTGCGCTTCGGTCTGCTGCTGGGTCTGCTCTTTACCCTGGCGGATGTGCTGCTGCCGGAAAAGATCATGAGCCTGTATTTCAGCCCCACCGAAACCGCCGAGATTTCCGCAGGAGTCGTCTACCTCCGCTGGTCTACCGCCACCTTCCTGCTGATGAGCGTCTCCTTCGTGCTGACCAACATCATGCGCAGCGCCGGGCTCACCAACGTGCCGCTGATTGCCTCTCTCAGCGCCTTCGGCATCAACATTGGAGCCAACTACATTTTCATTTTCGGCAAATTGGGTGCCCCCGCTCTGGGTGTTGCCGGTGCGGCTCTGGGCACCCTCATTGCCCGGGTGGTGGAGACCGGCATCATTGCGGCCTTCTTCCTCCGGGACAGGACCATCCACTACCGGCTGCGGGATTTGCTGATGCCCTGCCGGGAATTGGTTGGAGAGTTTTTGCGCATCAGCATCCCCGTGCTGCTCAGCGATCTCATGCTGGGGCTGGGTGACAACGCCCTGGCCATCATCATGGGCAGAATCGGCCCCGGCTTTGTCACCGCCAATTCCATCACCATGGTGGTGCAGCGGATCAGCACCATTTTCATCACCGGCCTTTCCTTCTCCGGGTGCTTCCTCACCGGCCAGGTGCTGGGAGAAGGCAGCGTGGATGCGGCAAAGCGGCAGGGCAACACCTACCTGCTGCTGGGACTCATCATCGGCGCGGCGGCGGCGGGCTTTATCCAACTGCTCAGCGGCTGGGTCATCGGAGCCTACAACATCACCCCCGAAACCAGGGAAATCGCCCGGGAGCTGATGAATGGCGTCAGCATCATCGTGGTATTCCGGGCTGCCAACTCCATCCTCACCCGGGGTGTCCTCCGGGGCGGCGGCGATACCCAGTTTTTGCTGCTGGCGGACATGTCCACCATGTGGCTGCTGGCGGTGCCCCTGGGTGCCGTGGCGGGGCTGTATTTCCACCTGAACGCCTTTTGGACTTACCTCTGCCTGTATTCCGACCAGATGGCCAAGGCGGTGTGGTGCGTTTTCCGGCTGAGAAGCGGGAAATGGATCAAGAAAATCAAAGGTGCTGCATAATACTCAAAATTAAAAATAATAAAGGAGCAATGAACCATGGCACTGATGCACGTTACTTATTTTTCTCAGGCATTGGCAGGGCAGAATGAATTTCTGCTGGTGCTGCCCAACGATGTTCCCCCCTTTATGGCGGGCATGAACCCCCACTATCAGCGGCCCATGAAGACCCTGGTGCTGCTCCACGGCTACAACGGCGGCACCTATGACTGGATCACCGGCAGCAGCATTCAGGAGCTGGCGGTGCAGTACAATCTGGCGGTGATCATGCCCAATGGCAGAAACAGCTTCTACCTGGATCGGGAGCCCACCGGGGAGAAATACGCCGCCTTTGTGGGGGAGGAAGTGCTGGACTACACCAGAAGGACTTTTGGATTGTCCGCAAAGGCGGAGGATACCTTCATCGGCGGCTACTCCATGGGTGGCTTCGGTGCCCTGCGCACCGGCCTGGCCTTCTCCAAAAATTACAGCAAGATCGCCGCCCTGTCCAGTGCCCTGATCATCCCCCAGCTGAAAAACATGAAGCCGGAGGATCAGAACCCCATGGCCAACTACGCATACTATGCCAACATTTTCGGCGACCTTCAGACCGCGGAGCAGCGGGACTGCAATCCCGAGGTTCTGATTCGCCGGAAATTGGAGGCCGGAGAAAAGCTGCCGGAAATCTTCATGGCCTGCGGCACCGAGGACTTCCTCATTGAGCCCAACCGGGCGTTCCGGGATTTCCTGAGCAAAAACGGCGTTCCCTGCGTCTACCACGAAAGCGCGGGCATGCACAACTGGAAATTCTGGAATGAATACTTAGAGCCCGCCATTGCCTGGATGGTGGGGTAAGGAGGGACGACAGATGGAAAAAATCCCCGTTTCCTCCGCCCTGGATCGGATCACCACCTGGGGCCGAACCTATTTTGACGAAGAAGAGGGCACCCTGTACTCCAATTTCACCTGCGGCAGCTTTGAGGTGGATTTTCAAGGCAGGGAGCTTCAGGTCCAGTTTTCCGCTGTGCCGGACACCTTTGTGATGCCCGTCCCCGGCAAGGAGCTGCCGCCCCGGGAGGACTGGCCCTTTGTGGCTGTGTTTCTGGATGGCAGCGAAACGCCCCACAGCAAAATCCGGGTGCGGGACGGTGAGACCATCACCCTGTTCTCCGCCGAAGGGCAGGAGCACCACCGCATCCGCATTGTCAAGCTGAATGAGAATTTCCGCACCTGCGTGGGCATCCGGGGCTTTGTGCTGGACGGTCAGCTGCTGCCTTTTGAGAAGGAGCAGCGGGACATCATTGAATTCATCGGCGACTCCATCACCTGCGGCTTCGGCAACGACACCGCCGACATCACCCACGAATACGAATCCGCCGAAGAGGACGGCTGGATGACCCACGGCGCCATTGCCGCCCGGCGGCTGGGTCTGGAACCCCGGTTCATCTGCGTCAGCGGCATCAGCATCGAAAATGCGACCCCCATGCCGGGCTTCTACTGCATGCGCGACCTCTATCCCTATGCCGACCGGGTGATTCAGGAAAAGCTGGCGGCAAAGCGGGGGCAGGAAAATCCCGAGCTGGTTAAATTCGATTTTCAGGCCGCTCCCGCCCGGTATGTGGTGCTGAATCTTGGCACCAATGACGCCAACCAGATCTACTTCCGGGAGGATAAGGATCAGGCCGAGCTGGATTTCGAGAAGAATTACGAGAACTTTGTGAAAGAAATTCGGGAACTGAACGAGCCGGACACCGTCATCATCTGTGCCCTGGGCTGCATGGATTACTACCTCTATGACAAGATTCGGGACATTGTGGAGAAAATCAAGGAGGAAACCGGGGATGACCGGCTCTTCACCCTGAAATACAACAAGATGATGAACGTGGGGCCCGACGCGGGGGGCTGCCTGCATCCCAGCATCCACCGGCACAAGCTGATGGCCGATGACCTGGTGAAGAAAATCCATACCCTTCAGGAGAAAGGACTGTAAGCACCATGGGAAAATGGCTTCCTTCCTGGCAATATGTGCCCATTGACTACAACCAGCAGGTAGGCGTTTTTGAAAACATCACTCAGAAAAGTCTTTTTACAAACAACCTCAGCGGCGAAAAAATCCGGGTCCGGCTGAACAATCTCTACAGCGATGCGCCCATGCACATCCGCCATGGTGCCATTGCCCTGCGCAACCGGGTCACCGGCAGGCTGTCGGAACGGATGGCGCTGAAGCTGAATGGAGAAGAAAACCTGGTGATTCCGGCGGGCTCCGCGGTCTATTCCGATGAAATCAGCTATCCCCTATCCTGGCAGGAGGATTTCATCCTGTGGCTGTATTTTGAGGAAAAGACGGTGATTCGCAGCGTCTGCACCACCTCCACCTGGCGCAGCTGGCAGAGCGTTCAGTTCACCGGCAATTTCTACGAAACCGAGGCCCTGGGCTTCACCGTCAAGCCCCAGCTGGTGCCGGTGCTGGCCATGGACCCCTACCCCAACCAGTTTGCGGCGGGTGTGTGCGAAATCTCCGTGTATACCCAGGAGGATTCCAGGCTCATTGGGCTGTTCGGCGACTCCATCACCCACATGTCCTATTTCAGCGACCCCCTGGCGGCCATACTCTATGAGCGGTTCCCCGGAAAATGCGCCGTCATCAATGGAGGCATCTCCGGCAACCGAATCCAGAAGACCCACCCCTCCCCAAAGGGCTTCCCCGGTGAAGGTCACCAATTCGGCATTGCGGGAAAGGATCGCTTCCGGGCTGACCTGTATTCCTGCGCCCCGCCGGATGCGGTGTTCATTTTAGAGGGTGTCAACGACTGCTCCCACAGCATCGTCTTTGGGGAGCCGGAGGTGCCCACGGCAGAGGACATTTTTGAAGCCCTGCTGGATGTGGTGCGCCAGGGTCAGAGGCTGGGCAGCCGGGTATACGTTTCCACCATCACCCCCTTCGGTGCCTTCGGCGATGCCTGGCGGGAGCAGGTGGAGGGTATCCGCTGCGCCTACAACGACCTGATTCGCCGGGGCAAAATAGGCGACGGCTGGATCGATCTGGACGCGGTGCTCCGGGACCCCGATGACCCCCACAGAATGCAGGAGGGCATGCACCTGGGCGACGGCGTTCACCCCAACTGGGCAGGGGGAACCAAGATGGCAAAGGCTGTGGTAGCGCAGCTGTTCCAAACCCTTTGACAAAATTTCTCCCCGCCGGGAGCACAAAATCCGGCGGGGAGTATCTTTTTGTTATGTGTTTATCGGTTTGACTCAGCAGAGTGGTAAATTGTTGTTTATTGCACCAGCCACTGTAGGGGAGGCTCTTAGCCTCCCGCGCAGTACAGGCTTTCAGTTATCAACCAGGATGGGCGAATTCGTACCAGTTTACCACATTTGTACCATTCAACCTAACACTCAGTTGACAAACCTGGCGGGAGGCTAAGAGCCTCCCCTACAGTGGCGTGTGCATTATTTTTGTGCAATAAACAACAATTTACCGGTTGCTGACGAAAGCCGATATTCACATTTTGTTATTCCTGGCAGAAGCTGTATTTCACCTGGCCGGAAGCATTGTCCCGAATGGTGATGCGGAAGGAGCTGTCTGCAAAATCTGCCACCAGAACGGCCATTTCCTCCTCCGTATCCCAGCGCAGAGCCAGCATGGTGCCTTCGGCGGCGGCGGAGATGATGGCGCTGCTGCTGAACACATCGAACTGATTTCGCACCCGCAGCAGCTCCAATTGCTTTTTCACCACATCCTTCTGTAAACCGGCTTCAATGTCGGCGGCGGTGAGATTGGAGCGGTTGATCTCCTTGTGGCCGTCCTTCCCTGCCCGCTCCATGGCAGCATAGTCGTTCTTTCCCGCGAACAAATCCAGGTACCACACCTGGGGCTTGCCGGGCATGAACAGCTGGATGGCTCGGGCCAGGAGCATCCTGCGGTCGTCCTCCCCCAGGGCGCTGTAGTAGGTGGCGTTGACCTGGTAGTACATGTTTTTGGCACCGTGGAGGTTTTTCACATATCCGCCCCGGGCAACCAGGGTGTCGATCAGGCCCCGAATCCGCTCATCGGACAGCAGCCCCTTCAAATCCAGCATGGGAATGCCGTCGTGGCAGCCCAGCATATTCACCGTGGAAATCTTGTTTTCCACCAGCTCCTTTGCCCAGCGGGCAAGGAATTCGCCGGTTTCGTGCTCCATGGCATCGATGATCAGGCCGGGGAGGAAGAAATCATAGGTGGTGTAGCCCTTTTCGGCAATCACTTTGTAAACGCCTTCGCCATAGCTGGCGTGGATTTCCGGCAGCAGCTTCAGGCCGTACTTGTCAGCCAGTTCATGCACCCGTTCCAGCACCTGCCAGGTTTCCGGGTCGTTCATGAAATTCTTCTTGCCGGGAGCCTTGGGGGCGTAGGCGAAGGCATCCAGCCGGATGATTTTCGCGCCGTAGGAGGCAAGCTTTTTCAGAGTCTCGTCATAGAATTCCCAGACCTTGGGGGACTGGATGTTCAAATCCATCTGGCCCAGATACTTCCGTTTGCCGTCCTCCTCCCACACCTTTTGATAGAAGGTGTTCCAGTAGGGCACCTCCCGGCCATCGGGGAACTGCACCATGAGAATGGGCAGCCCGGGCTTGCGGAAGAACATTTTTTCGATGTATTGGGGCTCTGGCTGAATGTACCCCTCCGGGGTCATTTCGCCGCAGCCGGCCCAGAATTTGTTCCAGTCGATGAAGAAGTCCCGGTATTCCGAGGCCTCTCCCTTTTCCAGCAGATCCTGGAACTGGGGAGACATGACGGAAGCGTGATTCAGAACAAAATCCAGCTTCAAATCAATGCCCAGCGCTCGGAGCGTTTCCAGATTCTCCCGGGTGGCCAATTCCTCGTTCAAATCATAGTCCACCACGCAGAAGCCCCTGTCCAGGTCGGAATGGTACAGACTGGGCAGAATGTAGAAGGAGGTGAAGGCGCCCCTCAGTTCTTCCCGTTCCAGCATGGCGGTGATATCCTCCAGCCTGCCGCCGATGCTGTCGGGGTAGGCATTGAGCATGGCGCCCAGCTCTCGGTTTCCCATCACTGTCCCTCCTGTCCATCCATCAGGGCCCGGTACTGGGGATAGCTCAGCACCTGGCCGCTTTTGGAAATGATGATTTTCGCCTTGTGGGCGCAGTCGTCCAGCTCCTGCTGCTCGATTTCCAGCACCATGGTGGTAAAGGCGGAGTCGGTCTTCCCGTCCCTGGCTCTGGAACGGCGGTGAGCCCGGGTCTCCTCCGGGGTGGAATTCAGCAGCACGGGGATGTCCACGCCCTGCAAAAAGTCACTGTTGCCGTGGGTCCACTCGATGATCAGGACGCCGGTTTCGGAAAAGTCCACCTCATCATACCAGCGCTCCTCCTCCCTGCGGCCCATGCGCTTGAGCCAGAGGGAGGGGGCACCGGCCTTAAACTGGGCGATGATGGCGGAGAGCTCCTCATAGTCCTGCTCATTGGGGGTGCCCAGGTATCCCGCCAGAGCCTTGCGCCCGGCAGCCTGGTAGACGGAGAGCCAGGCATACTCCCGGGCCAGGCTGGGGTCGGCATCGGTCTCCGCTTCCCAAAGGCTGCGAAGAGCCCGGCTGGCTTCTTGGGAGTAGACCCCCGCCTCCAGCATGCCCCGAATGCCTCCCACCCGGAAGATGCGAACCCGCTCGGCATCGTTGTACATGGGAATTCTTCTGGGATAATTGTCGCCGGAGAGGGTGTAAGCCTTCACCCCCGCCTGGCGGAAATAGTGGCTCAGCAGCGAGGCGGTCTCGCTTTTTCCAACGCCGGAGCCGCCGCAGACGGAGATCACCACCCGGCCGGTCTGCTTCGCGGCCTGGGCGGCCATGGGAACCAGCAGGGGGAAAATGGTATTGGCTTTTTCAATATGCCCCGGGCCGATTTCCACCTTGTCTCCCGGCATGTCCCCATGGGGAATGTCCTTAGGGATAGCAGGGGGCATCCAGACATCCATCCTCTGTGCCAATTCTAAAATTGCTTGCAGCATCTGAATTACATCCTTTCTCAGGGGGTCAGTCCTTGGGCGTGAAGCGGGGCAGGCCGAAAAGAGACACCCGGTAGTTGTTGTGGGTCAGCTTCTCATAATAGTAATGATATTTCTCCTGGAGGGTTTTGTCAATCATCTGTGTATTGTTGCTAAGCTCGCAGACATCAAAGGCAGCTTCGTATTTCTTCCACTGGGGGCGGTTTTCGCCGTTGGGGTCGCCGGTGGCGCAGAAGCTGCACCAATAGCCCTGAATCAGCTCCATGAAATCGTAGTCGGCTCCCACCCAGTGGTAGTCAAAGAAGGGGTTCCGCTCTCCCTTGTCCACCCGGCCGAAAACATAGGGCATTTCGGCGCAGTGGGGGCTTCCGGCATCGTGACCCCGCTGGGTCTCGTTCTCCTTGGTCATCAGCCAGACATAGGCATTCCGGCCGTATTTGGCGCAGAGCTCCGCCAGCTTCACGGAGCCCAGCAGCAGAATGTCGGAGGCGATGGTGCTGGCCTGCTTGGCAGCCTGGACGCCGGTGGAGGCGGGGTACCATTTTTTCATGTTCTCCACATTGTCGGGGAAGGCTTCCTCCAAATAGGCCATGTATTCCTCTACCGTGAATTTCTCAGGGTCCACACAAGGGAACTCCTGGGAGCAGGAGCCGATGAGCACATCAAAATCGTTGAATTCGCCGCTGTCCATGATGTCGCTGTAGCGCTTGGGCAGGAATTCCCCGTCCACGCAGAAGCCGAAGCCGCCGTCAAAGCCCCTCTGCCCCACATACTCGGTGTAGGCGTCAAAGAGCTCCCAGGCATCCCGGCTTCTCAGCTCCTCCACGCTGGAGCAGCCGATGCGCTCCATGAATTCCACACCCCGCTGCTCCAAAACGCTGCGGTCCACCGGCTGCATAAAGCCCCAATAAATCGGGCCGCTCTCAATGGATACCCGGTTGATAAGTCCCTTCATCAAAGGAGAGGCATGCAGCGCCCCGGTGCCCGCCGCGCCGCCGGACTGACCGGCCACGGTGATGCAGTCCGGGTCACCGCCGAACTGGGCGATGTTTTCCTTCACCCACTGGCAGGCCATGCGCATATCGTATAGGGCATAGTTGCCGGAGGTGCCTCCCGCCTCCTTGGTGAGCTCCGGGTGGGCAAAGAAGCCGAAAAAGCCCAGGCGGTAGTTGATGGTGACCACCACCACATCCTTCCGCCCTGCCAGGCCGGTGCCGTCGCAGACCACCTCGCAGCCGGAACCCGCCACCATGCCGCCGCCGTGGATCCACAGGAACACCGGCAGCTTGGCATCGGGGGTTTCGGCGGGAGTCCAGATATTCAGATACAGGCAGTCCTCCTCATACTGGGAGGGGGCCAGGAACTGGGGCACCCCATGGACATTGGCGGGCAGCTCCGGGTTCTCCATCACCTGCTGAATGGCAGCGGCGGAATACTGGGTGGCCCTCCGCACCCCCCGCCACCGGCCGGGGGCCTGGGGATGGCGGAACCGCAGCGCCCCCACAGGAGGGGCGGCATAGGGAATCCCCTTAAAAATTTTCAGCTTTCCCTCGGTATAGCCCTGAAGCCAGCCCTGGGCTACCCGAACCTTTGCATTTTCAAAATTTTCCATTTGCGTTGCCTCCTGATTTTTGATACCCTAATGATATAATACCGGCTTTCAAAGGGATATCAAAAAAGTGAACAGTTTTTTTGCATTTATCGATTTATCATGTTCCGTGACCGAAAGGATTATTTTTGAATGCAGAGGCAACTTTTTCAAATGCGGAAGAATCGAATGTTTGCTTTAATGGTATCAGGGCGGAAGCCCCAGAATAAATAATGGAAGGATATGCGATATGAGAAGATTTCTTGCACTGGCTCTGGCACTGGTCATGGTGCTCAGCCTGTCCGCCGTGGGCGCCAAGGCCGACGACGTGACCCACATCAAGCTGGAAATGGCCACCCTGATGACTGTCCCCAGCCTGGAGGCAACCAAGACCGTTGAAAACGTCATCAATGACTACCTGGCCAATACCCTGGGCATTACCGACTATGTTCTGGATTTGACCATCATCCCCATCGCTGACCTGTTCACCATCGTTCCCATGGAGCTGGCCGGCGGCTCCGGACCCGACCTCGTCATGCTGTTCGACAACATGCCCTCCTTCGTGGATCAGGGCTACCTGATTCCCCTGGACGATTTTCTGGACAACGAGCTGAAGCCCACCGCCGACAAGATCGGCAACATTATGAACAATGGCCGGCTGGGCGGCTCCGTCTACATGATCCCCCGGTACTTCGGCACCGTGCTGGACTGGAAGTTCATCTACAACAACGACCTGGTGGAAGGCAAGTACGACATGTCCAAGGTTCACGACATGGACTCTCTGGAGGAATGCCTGGCCGCTCTGAAGGAAGCCTATCCCGATGAGCACTTCCTGGTCTACACCGATCAGTTCTACGTCATGCAGAATTTCGCCACCCACACCGCTCAGGTGGGTCTGTACGCCGCCACCGAGGGCGACAGCACCACTCTGGTCAACTACTACGCCACCGACGCCTACCACGACGCCTGCAGAAGAGCTTATGAGTTCCGCCAGAAGGGCTACTGCGATCCCGAAGGCTCCGCCAACACCCTGAGCCACGACGAGGCCGTCATGTCCGGCTCCTCCAAGGGTGTCATCATGGGCCACTCCGCCGACGCTGCCGCCATTGGCGACATGTTCGACAAGATGAACTACTACGGCGCCGACTTTGAAGCCGTCACCATCGGCATCTCCGACCTGACCAACGACGGCTGCGGCATCGGCATTTCCTACAGCTGCAAGAACCCCAGCGCCGCGGCCTCCTTCATTAACCTGCTGTACTGCGACGAGTTCGTGTGGGACACCCTGATTTACGGCGCCGAGGGTCAGGACTATGTGTGGAATGAAGACCACACCGTCTGCGACTATCCCGAGGGCCTGGATGCCAACACCATCCCCTATAACTGCATGTACTCCTGCGGCATCATCGGCAACGGCTTCCAGGGCCTGCCCTTCGCCAACTCCAACACCGGCTCCAACAGCGAATACGGCATGGAGCTGATGAACAAGGCCTGGGCTCCTCCCCTGTACGGCTTCACCCCCAGCAACGTCAATGTGATGAACGAGTACGCTGCCGTTTCCAACGTGGTCTCCCAGTACAAGGATGTTCTGAACTTCGGTGACGTTGACCCCGACTCCGGCGTTTACGAGCAGTTCCTCAGCGATCTGGAATCCGCCGGCATCAACGCCATCATTGCCGACTACCAGGCACAGGCCGATGCATGGCTGGCTGCCAACAAGTAATCATCCACCCCAGAATGCGGAGGGAGCAATCCCTCCGCGTTTTCCCCTTTTGGGGAGAAAAAGTCCTTCCCCTCATGAGAAAAATGCGATATAATAGACAAAAAGGAGCGTGACGACAATGGCAACATCCTGGTGGAAGCGAACCATGGCCCTGCTGTGCGGGATCCTTGTGTCGGCGCTCTGCTTTTTCGGCTGGACCAGCGTAAATATCACCGGGAAAATCCGCCAAACCGTGGAGCAGGAAAACGCCAATTCTCTCCGGCTCTGGGCATCGGATGTGGAATCCCGGACGGCGGCCATGTATGAGCATATCTATGAGCTGTTGGTGGCGCTGCACAATTCCAATCAGCTTCGCACCGGCTCCCCGGTAATGGACGCCATGACCAAGCAAAAGATTCTGGAAATGATGAAGGAAAAGCTCATTGTCAGCTCCGATGCGGATGCCTTCTTCGTGTTTGACACGGAGAATGATTTTTATCTGTTTTCCGCCGAAACCAGCATGGACGGCCGGGAGGTACTGGCACTGAAGGAATATCTTCGGGAAAATGCCTGGGGGATGGAAACTGCCTTCCGGGACAGCACCTGGCAGCTCTTTCAGGTGGGAAGCCAAGCCTATCTGGAAAAGGGCGTCCGCATGGGCAAATACCTGGTGGGCGCGGTGAGCAACCTGAAATACTACCGCATCGACTCCAAATTCAGCGTCCTGGGCGAAGACCCGGTTTTCACTTTGGAGACGGAGGACGCGACCTTCTTCTGCCCGACAGATGCAGCGCGGGAGCCCCAGGCTGAAAGCCAGGTCACCCTTTCCATTCCGATTTTGAACGCCCAGGCTTGCCTGTCCGTGACCCCTTCCCTGTCTGAAACGGATCGCATTGTGGTTCCCCTGCTGCTGTTTCTGGACAGTGCGGTGTGCCTGGTTCTGATCTTCATGCTGCTGCGGCTGCTGCGCCGGAAGGTGGCCAAGCCCAGCAAGGCGCTGATTCACGCCAACGAGGCCCTGGCCCAGGGAAATCTGGACTACCGGCTGGATGCGGAGCAGGCAGGCAGCCAGGAATTCAAAGCCCTGTACGAAAGCTTCAACGACATGGCCTCCCAGATCACCAAGCTGCGCATTGAGGCCTACGACCTGAAGCTCCAGGAGGACGCCAACCGGCTGACCATGCTCCGGGCCCAGATCCGGCCCCATTCCTTCCTGAACGCCATCACCACCATCAGCAACATGACCTACATCAGCCAGCCCGAGGAGGTGCGCGCCTACATCGCCTCCTTTGCCAAATTCATCCGCTATATGCTCAATGTCACCAGCCCCTGGACAAATCTGTCCGAGGAGCTGGCCCACATCCAGAATTACCTGAGCATGCAGGAGACCCGGTTCCCCGGCAGCATCCGATTCCGCCTGGACTGCCAGGAGGAAACCCTGTCCCACGAGATTCCCTTCCTGCTGCTCTATACCCTGGTGGAAAACTCCATCAAGCACGCCATGACCCTTTATGAAGCGCTGGAGATCCGCATCCAATGCACCCGGCTGGAAACCGGGGATTTCCGGGGCATTTGCCTGGTGGAGGAGGACAGCGGCGACGGCTTTACCGAGGAAGCCCTGCGGAAGCTCTTTTCGGAGGATGCCCTGTTCACCAAGGAGCACCTGGGGCTGAGCAACGTCCGCTACACCCTGAACCTGCTGTACCACCGCAACGACCTGCTGCACATTTCCAACCGACAAGAAGGCGGAGCCCGCGTAGAAATCCGCATTCCAGACAGAGAGGACAGCCATGAAGCTATTGATTTGTGATGACGACATCTCCACTGTGGACGTGATTCAGCATCAGATAAATTGGGAGGAGCTGGGTATCTCCCGGATTTTCAGAGCCTACAACGGCGAAGCGGCCATCCGCATCATCACCAAGGAAAAGCCGGAAATCATCCTCTGCGACATCGGAATGCCCAAGGTAAATGGGCTGGAGGTGCTGAAATACCTCCACAACAACAAAATTCCGGCGGAATTCTGCTTTCTGACCTGCTATGAGGAATTTGAATACGCCAAGGCCGCCCTTCGCTACGGTGCCTCCAACTACATCACAAAGCCCTTTGACATGGGCGAACTGCAGTCCGAAATCCAGCGCATGGTTCTCTCCGTGAAAACCAAACGCAGTGCCCCGGAATCCGAGGGGCAGACCCGGCACGACTCGGTGCTGAACAATGTACTGCGGCAGCTCAGCGACGGGGTGGCCGTCTCCACGGTGCAGTCGGTGGAATCCCTGCTGAGCCGCAACCGATTGGAGCTCTCCGCCGAAAGCACCTGGCATATGGTGATGACCTGCGCGGACATCACCGACGCCCTCCAAGGTACCTGGAACCGGGAGCTGCTCAGCTATACCATCAGCCGTCTCCACGACGAAACCCTGGCGGACTACATCGGCTCTGCCTACTGCCTGGTGGATTTTGACGGGCGCTTTCTGCTGTGCACCTGCTTCATCCCCGGCCAGTCGGAGGAGGAGCTGATTTCCCGGTGCCGGACGCTGATGAGCCTGTGCGTGAACCAGGTGGGAGTACGCCCCTCCATTCTGGTGGGGCCCGATTTCCCCCTGTACCGGGCCGCCGGGGTCAAGGCGGAGATGCTCTCCAGAATGCCCCGCATTCGGGTTCGGGCGGGAAAAATCTTCACCATGGAAGATGCTCTGGACACATCCAACCAGGAAAGCGGCTTTTTGGATGCCAACCAGCTTCTGACCTATTTGAAGCGGCTGGACCGCAATGG
Organism: uncultured Clostridia bacterium; assembly: GCA_945875335.1. Lineage (GTDB taxonomy): Bacteria > Bacillota > Clostridia > Oscillospirales > Oscillospiraceae > Faecousia. The sequence goes on from CAMCKD010000012.1 coordinate 24,269, forward strand.
CTGCATGGAGTATCTGCGGACGGTGATCCGCCGGATTACCACCTCCGGGGAGTATACCCGGGAGGTGATGGACGATTTCCGCCGGGAGCTGACCCACATTTTCACCTCCTGCCTCCGGGACAACGGCCTTTCCTCCCAGATGATTTTTGAGGACCCCCAGCTGTCCGGCCTGAACAAGGCCTCAGTCCTCTCGGCGGAGAACATGCTGCGGTTTGCCGAGCGGCTCTTCACCCTGACATCCCAGGCGCTGCGGGAGCTGGCGGACGGGGAGGACATCATCGCCAGGGCGGATGCCTATATCCGGGAGCATTTCCGGGAGAACATCAACCGGGAGGATGTGGCCGCCGTGGCCTGCATCACCCCCAATTACCTTTCCAAACAATTCCACAGCAAAAAGGGCATGAACCTCCGGGAATACATCAACAAAATCCGCATCGACGAGGCCAAGAGGCTGCTGCTGACCACCAACCTGGCGGTCAGCGAGGTGGCCGGCATGGTGGGCTACGACAACATCTCCTATTTTTCCACCGTATTCCGCAAACACACCGGCATGAGCCCGGTGGACTGGCGCACAGCCGCAGAAGGAGGCAGCCATGAAGCTTAACGCAAAAATCCAGCGGGACAAGCAGGCACTTTCCCAGCTTGACAGGAACGGAAAGCTGCTGTTCCTCTGGGACTACTATAAAATCCCCATCCTCAGCGTTCTGTGCGTTCTGGTGTTGGTCCTTTTGACGGTGCTGACCTCCGCCCGCAGCGGCAAGGCGGCCATGTACGCCGTGTTCGTCAACACCGCCTCGGCGGAGGGGGATCGGGAAGCCCTGGATGAAATTCTGGAGCAGGGCGGCATTGCGCTGTCCGGCCGCCATGTGGACGTGACGGCGGATCTGCATCTGGGCCGGGAGCATGACGAGCTCAGCGATGCCCAGACCGTCCAGGTGCTGGCGGCGCTGTTCGGCATCAAGGGGCTGGATTTCTTCGCGGCGGATGAAGCCGTATTTGAAAAATACGCCCAGCAGGACGCTTTTTTGAATCTGGCGCTGTTTCTGGATGCCGATACCCTGTCCCGGCATCAGGAGGATTTGTACTATTATGAAAATGCCGACGGCCAGACCGTCCTGGGGGGCATCCGGCTCCATCCCGGCTCACCGCTGCATGAAGCGGGCTACTTTTTGACGGAAGTGACGGTGGGCATTGCCGCCAGCGCCCAGAATATGGAGGAGGCCCTCTGCTTTTTGAAGCAGCTGCTCTGACCTCGCCGAAAAAGCTTTGAAAATGAAAATCCCCTGTACTTTTTTGATTGTTCAAATTCGGTTCCAAAGGTATGATGATACTATATCTTAGGAAACTCTGCATCCTTTGGCTCCGAGCCGATGGCAGAGGTTCCATAAAAAAGGGAGTGGAGTCCATGCCGCAAAATAACTCACCGGCTGTGTCGGAATACAATGACCTCCTGGCGCAGCGAAAAAAAGCGAAACGGGCGGAGCAGCGCAGGAAAAATCTGCCGCTGTATCTGTTTATGCTGCCCGGACTGATCTATCTCATTGCCAACAACTACATCCCCATGTTCGGCATTCTGATTGCCTTCAAGAAAATCAATTTCGCGAAGGGCATCTTCGCCAGCCCCTGGTGCGGCCTGGATAACTTTAAGTATCTGTTCGTCACCAAGGATGCCTGGGTGATGATCCGCAACACCCTGGCCTACAACGCCGGATGGATCATTCTGGACCTGGTGCTGGCGGTGTGCATCGCCATTTTGATGGCAGAGATCGCCTCCGGCCGGGCGGCCAAGATCATCCAGCCCATCATCTGCTTCCCCTCCATGGTGTCGGCGGTGCTGCTGAGCTTCATTGTGTATGCCTTCCTCAGCACCTCCTATGGCTTCCTGAACACCACCTTCTTCAAGGACAAGCCCATCAACTGGTACGCCAGCGCGAAATACTGGCCAATCATTCTGACCATTGTTCATGTGTGGCAGAACGCAGGCCAAAGCTCCATCATCTATATGGCCTCCATCGGCGGCATCGACAAGAGCCTCTATGAGTCCGCCCGGCTGGATGGTGCCAGCAAGTGGAAGCAGATTCTCCACATCACATTGCCCATGCTGAAGCCCATGATCATCCTGATGCTGCTGATGTCCATCGGCCGCATCTTCAATTCCGACTTCGGCCTGTTCTACCAGGTTCCCCTGAACAGCGGCCTGCTGATCAGCACCACCCAGACCATCGACACCTATGTCTACCGGGCGCTGATGCAGCTGAACAATGTGAGCATGTCCTCTGCCGCCAGTGTGTTCCAGGCGGTGATCGGTTTTGTGCTGGTGATGCTTTCCAACCTGATGGTTCGGATCGTGGAGCCGGACAACGCCCTGTTCTAAGGAGGTAGTGAAATGGCAAAAACCCAGGTTTCTCAAATCAAGGACGAGCGTGGCTTCCACAATCTGTCCCTGGTGCTGATGACGATTCTGGCACTGTTCTGTGTGGTGCCCTTTATTCTGATGCTCTCCGTCTCCTTCTCCTCCGAGACGGCTCTGACCCACGGCTATAAGTTTATCCCCGAGGAGTTCTCTCTGTCCGCCTATCAATACCTGTGGCTGAAACGAGCCACCATCTTCCGTGCCTACGGGCTGACCATCCTGGTCACCGTAGTGGGAACTGTCGCAAACCTGATTCTCACCTCCCTGTTCGCCTACCCGCTGAGCCGGAAGGATTTTAAGTACCGCAACCTCTTTGCCTTCATCCTGTTCTTCACCTGCCTGTTCAACGGCGGTATGACGGCCAGCTACATTGTCTGGACCCGGCTGTTCCATGTGAAGGACACCATCTGGGCCTATCTGCTGCCCGGCGCGCTGATGGGCGCCATGAACGTGCTGATGGTGCGCAACTATTACAACGCCAACATTCCCTACGCCATCATCGAAGCCGCCCGGATCGACGGTGCCAACGATATGCGCATCTATACCGGCATCATGCTGCCCCTGAGCAAGCCGGTGCTCACCACCATTGGCCTCTTCGCTGCCCTGGGCTACTGGAACAACTGGACCAACGGCCTGTACTACATCACCGATTCCAAGCTCTATACCATCCAGGTGTATCTGAAAAAGCTGATGGACTCCATTCAGTTCCTGAAAACCTCCGACCTGGCCACGGAGTCCGCCATGCTGGCTGCCCAGTCCCTGCCCACCGAGTCCGCCCGTATGGCCATCGCCATCGTGGCGCTGCTGCCCATCCTCTGCGTCTACCCCGCCATCCAGGGCGAGCTGATCAAGGGCATGGTGGTCGGCGGCGTCAAGGGATAATCCAGGAGGCAGAAGATGAATTACAGAAAACCGTTTGAAGCTTGCTCCCCTGAGGAAGTTGGCATCCGCAGCGAGGACATTCTTTCCTACATTGAAGCTCTGGAAGCCAGCCAGACCGAAATGCACGGCCTGATGATCATGCGCCATGGCAAGCTCTGCGCCCAGGGCTGGTGGGCACCCTTTGGCCCCAATGTCCGCCATGGTCTGCAAAGCCACACCAAAACCTATGCCGCCACCGCCGTGGGCATCGCCTACACCGAGGGGCTGCTGAGGCTGGACGAGCGCCTGATCGACATTTTCCCCGAGGAATCCCCGGCGCAGCCCAGCGAGAATCTGAAGCTGCTCACCGTCCGGGATGTGCTCTGCATGGGCTGCGGCATGGACACCATGCCCTTCAACAGCCCTGACTGGATTCGGGAATTCCTCCACACCCCGGTAAACCACAAGCCCGGTACCACCTATATGTACAATTCCACCGGCTCCACCCTGCTGGGTGCCATCGTCCGAAAAAAGACCGGCCTGGGGCTCCATGATTACCTGACCCCCCGGCTGTTCAACAAAATTGGCATCGACCCGGACAACCTGCGCTGGATGTGCATGGCCGACGGCATGGAGGTGGGCGGCGGCGGCCTGTTTGCCACCACCGAGGACAACTTCCGGCTGATGAAGCTGTATGCCGACGGCGGTGTGTGGGAGGGGGAGCGGATCCTCTCCGAGGATTATGTGAAGCTCGCCACCACCAATCAGAACGATTCCGCCACCGAGGCCCTGAACAATCCCGAGGCCACCGACAATTTCCTGGGCTACGGCTTCCAGATCTGGATGTGCAAGCCCAAGGGTGCCTACCGGGCAGACGGAGCCATGGGGCAGTTCACCATCGTGCTGCCGGAGCAGGACATGATTATCGGCATCACGGAAACCGCCGTGGGTGCCCACTGGGCACAGAGTACCCTGGACATCACCTGGGATTTTGTGGCAAAGGTCACCGCCCAGCAGCCCCTGCCCGAAAATAAGGAGGCCCAGACGCTGCTTCAAAACAAGCTCCGCCGCCTGAACATCGGCAATCCCCCCTGCCAGCCCTTCAGCCCCTGGGCAGAAAAAATCTCCGGCAGGAAGATCACCCTGCAATCCGGGGTGTTCACGCCCTTCGCCGGCAGCTTCATGGTGGGAAGCCAGCCCGATGCCATCACCGAATTCCGGCTGGACTTCGATGTGTACGGCTGTGTCTGGCATCTGACCACCGCCTCCGGCAGAACGGAAACCATCCGTGTCAGCACCGGCGGCATCCGCTATACCAATCTGCTGGGGAAATTGGAGGACTGGAATCAGCTGTACCTCTGCGACGGCTGGTGGCCGGAGGAAAATGTATTCCAGATGCACTGCCGCTGGCTGGAAACCTGCCTTCAGGATGTGTACACCCTGACCTTTGAGGGCAGCACCGTAAGCATCAAAGCGGAAAGCAATTCCCCCTGGCAGTTTGCAAAGCAGGAACCCATCACCGCAGTGGTTGAATAATTGCAGCAAATCAGATATAATCATGCCATGATCCCTCCCGGATTATGGCATGGTTTTTAGAAAGGATTTGATTCTATGGGCAAACGATTTGACACCCTGCTCTTCCCCGGCGGAAAGAGCAAGGCTTTTACACTGAGCTATGACGACGGCGTGGTGCAGGATCGCCGCCTGGCGGAGCTGTTCCGGCAGTATGGCCTGAAATGCTCCTTCAACCTGGGCTCCGGGGTGCTGGGGCATCAGGAGATCGGACGGGCCCCGGGGCGGAAGGACATCGATGTTTCCAAAATCTCCCCGGAGGAAGTGGCTGAGGTTTATCAGGGTCACGAAATCTGCGGCCATGGGCTCTACCATTCCGCCCTGAATTCCATCGGCACTCCCCTTGCCATGTATGAAATCATCGAGGACAAGCGCCGCCTGGAAGCCCTTTCCGGGAGGCCCTTGAAAATGTTCGCCTATCCCTTCGGCCTGTACAACGACCAGGTGGTGCAGCTGCTCTCCCTGGCCGGATATCAGGGGGCCAGAACGGTGCACTCCACCCACGGCTTTGACCTGCCGGAGAATTTCCTGCTGTGGAATCCCACCTGCCACCATGACGACGAAAAGCTCATGGAGCTGGCAAAGCAGTTTGTGGAGGGCTTCTCCTTTGCCCCCATGCTTTTCTACGTCTGGGGTCACGCCTATGAATTCGATGGCAACGACAATTGGCAGCGAATCGAAGCTCTGGCGGAATTCATGGCTCGGTATGCAGACACTGTCTGGTTTGCCACCAATGGCGAAATTATGGATTACGTCAACGCCTACCGCCGGTTGGAGTATTCCGCTGACGGACTGACCATTTATAACCCCAGCGCCCTGGATGTGACCATCCGCATGGCCCGGGAATCCGGGGGCACGGTGCTCCCCGCCGGGCAGCTGACCCATCTGGAGCCCACGCCGCTGTGATCCGGGAGGCCTTCCATGGGAGTTTTCAATTACAGCAACCCCTTCATCGTCTTTATGGTTCGCCTTGCCAACATGATGATCGTCAGCTTCTACTGGGTGCTGTGCTGCATCCCGGTGGTGACGGTGCTGCCCGCCTCCGCCGCCCTTTACCACTGCGTCACCCGGGTGGTGATGGCAAGGGGCTCCGGGGTCACCAGGGATTTCTTCCGCTCCTTCCGCGCTGCCCTGAAACCCGGCATTGCGCTTACGGTGATTGTGGAAATTGTGGGAGCCCTGGTGTATATCGGCATCCAAACCGGGCTGCGGATTTGGGATGTGAGCCTGTTTGGTACGGTTTACATGGCCCTGGGGGTGCTGGTGGTCATTCTGTGTGTCACCATGCTGATCTATGTGCCGCCGGTGCTGTCCCGGTTTGAGGGAGGAATGGGCATCGTTCTGCGGCTTTCCATGTATTTTTCCGGCAGACGGTTATTTGCCTCCATCTGGTATGCCCTGCTGCTGGCCATGGGCATCTGGTTTGTGGATTTCTTCCCCCCTGCCCTGTTCGTGATTCCCGCGCTGTACACCGACCTCATCCGGGGCGGCGTGGAGAAGAGCATGAAACGATACATTGAGGAAGCAGGGCTTTTGGATGCGGAGGAGGTTCGGGAAGAGAAGAACCCGACGGACGACACCCCCTCCGCCCTGGAATTGGAAAAATTGCTGACAGGAGAGGGAAACCATGGCTGATATCGAGCTTGACAATCTTGTAAAGATTTTTCCCTTTCAGCAGGTCAAGGGCCTCTTCCACCGCCGCCAGAAGCAGCAGCTTCTTTTGGAGCAGAAGTCCATGCCCTACACCACCAACGAAGGGGTCGTGGTGCTGCAAAAGGTGTCCGCAAAAATCCGGGAGGGAGAATTCGTGGTGCTGCTGGGCCCCTCCGGCTGCGGCAAAACCACCCTGCTGCGGCTGATTGCGGGGCTGGAGGATCCCACCCTGGGAGAAATCCGCTTTGACGGGGTGAATGTGAATACCCTGCCCCCGGAGGAACGGGATGTGGCAATGGTATTTCAAAACTACTCCCTGTACCCTCACCTGACGGTATATGACAACATCGCTTTTCCCCTGCGCACCGCCCATATGCCCCGGGAGCAGCTGGAGCAGACGGTTTTGGAAATGGCAGAGCTTCTGGACATGGAGCCCTGGCTGAACCGGCTTCCCGCAGAGCTTTCCGGCGGCCAGCTCCAGCGGGTTGCCATTGCCCGGGCCCTGGTGCGAAAGCCCCAGGTATTCCTGATGGACGAGCCCTTCAGCAATCTGGATGCTCCCCTGCGCTCCGAGCTGCGCCGGCTGGTCAAGCGCATCCACGGAAAGCTGGGCACCACCTTCCTTTATGTGACCCACGACCACAACGAAGCGCTTTCTCTGGGGCAGCGAATTCTTGTGATGCGGGATGGCATGATCGAGCAGGACGGCACCCCGGCAGACATCTATTCCAGGCCCCGCAACACCTATGTAGCCTCCACCATTGGCAGCCCTCCCATGAATCTGTACAACAGAAAAGTGTGGACGACCCTGGATGCAGCCCCCCTCCCCCGGGAGGCTGAAACCATCGGCATCCGGCCGGTGAACATCCGTCCTTCTCCCAAGGGCATCCCGGCAGTGGTATCCTACACAGAGCCTCTTGGCAGCGAAACCCTGGTGCATTTACAGGCCGGGCAGCAGGCGCTCACAGCCCTCTGGGAAGCGGAGGAGGCCGAAAGAATCCTCCGGGGTCAAACCGTCACCGTCTCCTTCCCATCCGAAAAGCTCCACTATTTCGACAAAAACGGCATCAGATTGTAATCCCAGACATATAGAGAAAATGCAGATTGGCTTGGATCAGCAGTGCGAAAAATTGTTGTTTGCAGAGTACCCTTGGCTCCCCCTCTGGGGGAGCTGCTGAAGTA
>CAMCKD010000013.1 GCA_945875335.1 uncultured Clostridia bacterium
GCGCGGGCGGCTGGTAGCCGCCCCTACGAATGGCGTGTGTGTTAAACAACAATTTTTATTGCCTTCATAAAATTCATCAAAAACATAGGAAAGAGGGAACCTTATGAACATATCTCTTCGCCGTATTCTGCTTCTGGCCGCGCTCTGCCTGGGACTTCTCACCGGCTGCGGCGGAAAAAACAGCCCGCGAAACGTCTCCCGGGAAATCCTGCCCCTCCCGGAGGAAAGCACCCAATCGCAGCTTTCGTCCAGCACAGCTTGCACCATTGAAAAGGTTACGCCGGAAATTCCCAGCAACCAGACAGACTACGACCGGGATTTTCCTCTGGGACTGATCTCAAAGCAGTGGGAATTTCTGGATAAGACCTGGCATGTCCGCATTGGCAGCGAGGATGTGACCCCCACCGGCCTGCGGCAGACCTTTGAGGAATCCGGGGAGGGTCATGCTTCCTTCACTGCGGAAGAAGGCTTCTGGCTGGAAACCTTTGATGGCAGCAGCTGGCGGCTATTGAAGGAACCGTTTGCTTTGACACCTGCGGAAAGCAGAAGCATTTCCGTTGCCTGGGAGCAGAAGGACAGCTTTGCCATCGATTGGTCGGACAGCTACGGCCTATTGCCGGAGGGCTTCTATCGCCTGGGGCGGTACTACACCGTTGCAATGGAGGATGGAAGCACTGAGACACAGCCCTGCTACTGTAAATTTCAGATTCGGAACCAGCAAATAGACGTCCTTCTGAAAGAATGCGAGACGGGCATGTCACAGCTCATCAATTCCTCCGACTATTATATAAAAATCTGGCAGTATCTTCGCAATGAGGAGTTCCATGGACGCATCAATGCTGACAGTCACGAGCTGGTTGAGGAGCTTTGGCGCAGTGGAAATGATTTTTACGAAGAAATCACCTATCGCTACAAATCCGACGGCACCACCAAAGCCATTCGCGGTATGCTGCTGCGGGACGGAAAGAGCTATGAAATCGACAACGGAACCGTAACCCCGGCGGATTGGGTCACCGGCGATGATTTTACCACCTGGGCATACTATACAGTGCAGTTCAGCTCCACGAACATGACGGATGTCTGGAAAGACCAGGTTGGAACCATTCATGTGAAGGAAAGCAGCGACTTCTACGATGGAATTCCCTTTATGGAACAACGGTATTCCTTCACAGAGGATGGCCTCCTGGTGGGCTATCAGCGGGTGTACTTTGATGAAGCCGGTGAAGAGATCGTCGACTTTGAATTGGAACGCTACCGCACCGCAGAAGGCGAAACCCATCAGAAAATCAATGGCATTTCGGTGGATTGACGAAAAAACGGAGCCCATTACAGGCTCCGTTTTTTATTGGTTGTCGAAGAATGCCAGGACAATGGCACCGGGGCCCACATGGGTTCCGATGGTGGCGCCCACGGTGGAGATGGGGAGCTGGTCAATCTTCCCCTCCCACAGCTGCTTGCTGTCGGCAATGTAGCGCTGGAGCAGCTCGTCGCTGAGGCCGGTGTAGCCCAGGCACAGGGGCTTGGAAAAATCCACGCCGCTTTTGTTCACTTCCTGAATCAGGTAGTTGTTGCCGTTCTTGGAGCCCCGGGCCTTGCCGATCATGACCACTTCTCCATCCACCAGACGGAGCACGGGCTTGATGGACAGGGCCCCGCCCAGCACGGCCACGGTCTTGGAGATCCGGCCGCCCCGGTGCAGGTATTCCAGGGTGTCGGGCATGCCCATCAGGTTGATATGGGACTTGATCCGCTCCAATTCGGCAACGATTTCCTTGGCGAGGAAGCCCTGCTCCACCAGCTGCAGGGCGTATTTTACCAGGATCTGCTCGCCCAGGGTGGCGTTCATGCTGTCCACCACATGGATGTTCTCCTGACCGTCGGCGGCCAGAACGGCGCTCTGATAGGTGCCGGAGAGCTTGCTGGAAAGCAGGATGGCAATGACGGTTTCACCGGCGGACCGGGCTTTTTCAAAGACCTCTTCAAATTCTCCGGGAGGAATCAGGCTGGTGGTGGGAAGCTCCTTGCCGGAAATCAGCTTTTCATAAAAGGTTTTGTGGTCGATGGTCTGGCCGTCCCGGTATTCCTCGGGGCCAAAGTGGATGGTCAGGGGCATGACCGTGAGGTTTTCGGGGTAGGGGGCGCAGAAATCTGAACCGGAGTCGGTGATAATGCGAATCTTTTCCATAGGTGTTCCTTTCATTCTTCCCTGTCGGCGATGTACCGGGCCAGATTTTTGATGATAATGTCCATGGCGGTGTAGAAATGCTCCCGCTGCTCCTCTGTCAGGCTGCTGCCTCCGCCGATCATGGCGGCATCCACCTTTTGGTAGATTTTCTGCACCAGCTCCCGGCCCGAGGGGGTCAGGGTCAGCCGGGTGCGGTAGGAGCGCTTGTTTTCCGGGAAATTTCCGTCTACCAATTTCCGTTCCACCAGCTGAGAAAGGCAGCGGGAGACGGCGGCCTTGTCCTCCTTGCAGGTTTCGGCCATTTCCGTGACGGTGAGGCCCTCCGGGTGCTTGCCCAGGTAGTACAGGCACATCACATGATTGGCCCGCAGACCAAAGGGCTTCATTTCAATGTCCTTCAGCTTTTGCAGATATCGGTTCAATTCCAGAATAGAGCCGGTAAAGGTCTCAAATCGATCCATCTATCTTCCTCCTTGGCAGCGGCGGGCTGCAAGAGAGATTCTACCATAAACTTGTTGATTTTACAACAACATATTCGTAAAAATTTATCCCGGAAAAACCGGGATAATTGGGGGATATTACCGAAAAGAACTATTTTCCGCCGTGGACGTATTTGTGATCCCAGTCCGCGTCGAAAAGCCGCTTGCCCAGCTCCATGGGGCAGCCCGTCCACAAATCGTCGGCCAGCTCCCGGAGGGTCTCGGCGGGCTCCAGGCATTCTAGGTAAAAATCCGGCAGGGCGGCCTCTCCCAGGCGCAGCCCCAGCAGGGCACCGGCGATGGCCCCCACGGCGGCGCTGCGGCCGGAGTGGTTCACGGCGATGATCATGGCGGCGTCGAATTCCTCCCCACCGGCCATGCAGGCGTATACCGCCCCGGCCAGCACCTGGGCGGCGCTTTCGCAGTGGAGCTTTTCCATCACGTCCCAGGTGGTCAGGCTCACGTCGTTTTCCATGGACACCGCCAGCCGCAGCAGGGTGGTGAGCTCGCTGCACTGGGCGGGGTACTGGGGGGCAAACTGGGTGTTGAGCATTTGGACGGTTTCCAGCACCAGCTGCTTTAAGGAAAGCTGGGGCGCGCACAGGCTTCGGCTGATGAGATGGGCCAGAGCCGCGCCGGAGAGGAAGGCCAGCGCGCCCCCGTGGGTCAGGGCCACGGTCTCCGCCCCCAGCCGATCCAGCTCCGGCTGCTTCATGCGCTCAGGACTGTAAAAGAGGCCCACGCCGATGGCGGTGGTGAGGCTGCCGGGGGTGATGAAGCTGTTCACCGGGGTCTCCGGGGTGCCCAGAGTCTCCCGGCTCAGGGTGTCCATCATCCGGGTGTCCATACAGTAGCGGCGGCAGATGTCCGGCCGGCGCAGCAGCCAGCAGAAGGTGCGTTCCGGCCTTCCCCAGGGCCGCTGGGAGGCCATCCATTCCCGGCTGGAAAGGCCCACATATTTGACCAGCGGGGCCATCCTTCCCATCAGCTGCCCCCGGGTCAGGGCAATGAGCAGGCCGTTGCAGGTGAAGGCGGCCAGCTGGGTGTAAGAGGTCACGTCTGCGTAGCCGTTGGCCAGGTCGTAGCCCAAAAGCCCGTTGGGGCCGTAGTTTTCCCGGATGTCGGCAAGGCGCAGAGAATCCACGGGATATCCCATGGCATCTCCCACCGCCATTCCCAAAAGGCACCCCCGATAGGCTGCCTGATGAAACCGCATACATGTCCCCTCCTTTCATTATTTCTTCCATTATAATGGCAATGCTTTCCGATTGCAAGCAGGAATCCGATGGCTTGTCACAATCCTGTATCCTTTTAGCAGGGCAGGCTCACGAGCTTGAAAGTGCTGCATGGATTGAAACCGCTCAATAGTCGTTCGTGACTGCGCAGTGTTACTTTCTTGTCGCCGAACAAGAAAGTAACCAAAGAAGTCGGCTTAGGGGGAGGCGCTGAATGTCTCACTCCCGAAGCCAAAGCCGCCCTCCCCCTAAGAACCCTCTCCCGGCGCGCTTCTTTCGGGGTGCGCAGCTTACTTTCGGCTGGCTTTTGCCTCATTTATCTTATATCTTATATCTCTCACACGTCAACTTTTGGTGTTTTCTGCCTGCTAGGTCATTGCCTGCTCCAGCTTTTGCAGGGCGGCTTCCAGACGGGGTTCCTCCAGGCCGGAGTAATTCACCACCAGGCAGTGCAGCTCCCCCGGATCGGTGGCGTGGTAGAAGCTGCTGAGGGCCTGAACGCGGATGCCCAGGGACAGGAGCCATTGAGTGAGCTGCTCGTCCGTCCACTGGGTGTCCACCTGCAGCAGAAAATGCAGCCCCGCGTCCTGCTCCAGGATGGTCAGCTTGTCCGCCGCGGCACACCGGGAAAGGGCATCGATCACCAGGTTCCGCCGCTTCTGATAGAACCTTCGCATTCGGTTGATGTGCTTTTCAAAATGCCCCCGGCTGAGGAATCTGGCCAGGGTGTATTGCTCGAAGCTGGGCACGGTGCAGCTGTAAAAACCCAGGCGGCAGCGGAACTGCTCCATCAATTGCCCCGGCAGCACCGCGTAGCTGATGCGGATGGAGGGGGCCAGGCTTTTGGAGAAGGAATTGATGTAGATCACCCGCTCCGGCGACAGGCTCTGCAGGGCGGGCAGGGGATGGCTGGCGAAGCGAAACTCGGAGTCGTAGTCGTCCTCGATGATCCAGTTGGTTTTCCCGGCCCAGCTCAGAAGCTCCTGGCGGCGGCTCAGGGGAGTGACCAGCCCTGTGGGGAAGTGGTGGGAAGGGGAGATGTGGAGCACCTGGGCATCTCCCAGGGCTTCGGGAATCACCCCCCGGCTGTCCATGGGGACGCTGATGCAGGTCACCCCGCCGGCGGCGTAGATCTGTCGGATTTTCCCATAGCCCGGTTCCTCCACGGCATAGTTTTTGCCCCGGCCCAGAAGCTGAATGAGCAGATTGTAAAGAAAGTCGGTGCCCGCGCCGATGAGGATGTTCTCCGGGTCGATGGTCATGCCCCGGAAGGCGGCCAGATGGTCGGCGATGGCCCTGCGCAGCTCCGGGATGCCCTGGTTTGGCAGGGGCAGCAGGAGCTGGCGGTCATAATCCAGAATCACCTCCCGCTGGAGGCGGCTCCAAACGGAGAAGGGGAAATGCCCGGTGCCGTTAATGGTCAGGTCCAGCACCGGGGCGGAAGAGGTTTCCGGCGTTTTTGCCGCAGGAGGCTGGGGCGGCGCCGGTTCCGGCCGCTCCACCGCTTCCACAAAAAAGCCCACCTTCTCCCGGGAGCAGATGTAGCCCTGATCCAGCAGCTGGGCATAGGCGGCCTCCACGGTGATTTTGCCGATTTCCAAATGCTCCGCCAATGCCCGCTTGGAGGGCAGCTTTTCCCCGGGTTTCAGATTCCCGCAGAGAATGTCCTGCCGGATACAGCGGTAAAGGGCTTCATAGAGTGGTACCCCCGGGGCTTTTTTCAGTTCGTAGGTCAGCATCCGCGCCCCTCCTTCCCGGGCCTTGCGTTAAATTGTTGTTTAGCGCGCACCCTTGGCTCCCCCGCTGGGGGAGCTGCCCCAGTGCGCACACTGGGGCTGAGGGGGTGTCAAACGTTGGTTGCTGGTACGCTTTAGTGGGCGACACCTCTCCCGACCTCGCTGGCGCTCGGCCACCCTCCCCAGAGGGGAGGGCAAGGGTACGACAAACAACAATTTTTCAGTGTGACGCCCTACTACAGTGGGGGACTGATGGCGGCCTGGAACAGTTCGTTGAGGCGTTTCTTTTCTCCTGCCAGGTACAACGCGCCAAAGAGGGCTTCCAGGCCGGTGGCTTTGGCGTATTGCTGGGGGGTAGCGCCTTTGGGGACGGCGTGGACGTGGGAATTTTTCCCCCGGCGGTAGTAGGCTGCCTCCTGCTCTGTCAGCAGGGGCAGGAGCCTGTCCGCGTATTCTGCCTGGGCCGGAGCCTTTACCATGGCGATGGTGTCGTGGTGGAGCTGGCCCACGGTTTTTTCGCCCTTGGCGCAGAGGTAGCTCCGGCACAGCAGCTCCCAGACCCCGTCCCCCATGTGGGCCAAACCCAGGTTGGAGATGGCGTCGATCTGCTGCCAACTAAGCTTCATTTCAAAATAGTTTTCCACAGTTTTCCTCCCCGCTTCACCAGAAATTGGGCACAAAAGCCGGTGAACAGACCGGTGAAAATGCTGATGACGATCATCACCGGCAGGTAGATCAGCAGCCCCGCCGTCCGGGTGACGGCAATGGCGACAATCATCTGGCCGATGGAGTGGGCAATGGCTCCCAGGCACCCGGCGGCCCAGAGCTGATTTTCTTTCAGAATTTTCCGCAGCCCGATGGTCACCAAAATGGCAAGGGCACCACCGGCGGCGGAATAAAGAATGGTGCTGAAATTCCCGGCGAACACCGCTCCCAGGAAAATCCGGCACACCAGCACCGCCGCCCCGGAGGCCGGGCCCATGGTGAACACCGTGAACACGGTGACGATGTTGGAAAGCCCTAATTTCACCCCCGGAATGGGCACCACCGGGGGGATTTGGGCCTCGATCATAAAAATGGTCAGGGCAATGGCAGTCAGCAGCCCCAAGAGCGCAATTTTTCTTGTTTTCATGGTCATACCTTAGGGCTCACCGCACAGGGCGATGAATTCCTCTTCGGAGATGATTTTCGTGCCGAATTTGGCGGCCTTCTGATTCTTGCTGCTGCCGGAATCCTTGTCGTTGGTGATGAGGAAATTGGTTTTGGCGCTGACCCCGGAGACCACCTTGCCCCCCAGCTTTTCGATTTGCTCCACCAGGGCATCCCGGTTGGGGAAATGATTCAGCTTGCCGGTGATGCAAAAGCTCTGCCCCGCCAGCCCGGCGGAGGCGTTTTCGTCGGGGGTCTCGTCGGCAATGTTCAATAGCTTTACCAGGGGCTGGATGCGCTGCCGGTTTTCCTGGACAAAGCGGTTGATGCCGGTGCTCATGACTTGGCCGAAGCCGTCCAGCACCGTCCAGTCGAAGTCCTCCTGGGCCAGCTCCAAAAAGGTTTCCAGAGGATCGCCCCTTTTGGCGGCGAAGCAGTGGGCGGCCAGAAGCTTGGCGTTGTTCTTGCCGATGTTGGGGATGCCGATGGCGGTGAGCACGTTGGCCAATCGGCAATTGCGGCTTTCCTCAATGGAATCCAGCATGTTTTTCACGCTGTCCTTGCCGAAGCGTTCCAGCTCTTCCAGTTCCTCCCGGTGCTCCGATAAGTGGTAGATGTCCGCAAAGTCCCGGACAAAGCCCCGGTCAATCAGGGCGTTCAGCCGCTCCTGGGACAGACCCATGATGTTCATGGCGTCCCGGCTGACGAAATAGGTGATCCGATCCAAGCGGATGGCGGGGCAGTCGGGGTTTACGCAGTAGAGCATCTCCCGGCCGTTGTCGTTGCGCAGCTCCAATTCCTTCCCGCAGCTGCCGCAGTGGGTGGGGAAGATGTAGCTGCCGGAGCGGGTCAGGTTGTCCGTGACCATGGGGATGATCTGGTTGGCCTTGATGACGGTGATGGTGTCCCCCAGTCCCAGCTCCAATTCCTTGATGATGCTCACATTGTTTAAGGAGGCCCGGGAAACGGTGGTGCCGTCGATTTCCACCGGGTCGAAAATGGCCACGGGATTCACCTGGCCGGTGCGGTTGGTGCTCCATTCGATCTGCCGCAGCACCGTCTCGTTCCGGTCCTGATAGAATTTGAAGGCCAGGGAGTGCTTGGGGTGGTGGCCGGTGCTGCCCAGGCTGATGCCGTAGGCCACATCGTCAAAGGCTCCCACCAGGCCGTCAATGGGATAGCCCAGGGCGGCGCATTCCTGCTGCAAGTCCTCCATCTCCCGGCTCAGGGTGTCCTGCCGCTCCTGTTCCGTTTCGAACTGATTGGAAAGGTACCGATGGGGCACCACCTCAAAGCCCAGGGAGGAAAGAAATGCAAAGCTTTCGCTGTAGGTGCCCACCTGGGGGAGGGGATTGCCGCTTTCGTCCACGGCCCGGTGAAGCTTCCAGGCGATGAAGCGCACGTTTCGACGGGCGGCGATTTTGCTGTCCAGCTGGCGCACGGTGCCGCTGACCAGGTTCCGGGGATTTTTATACTCCGTTTCCTCCCGACGGATGATCTCCCGGAAGGCGGGATAGGTGATGATGCACTCCCCGTCCAGAATCAGCTCCCCGGCAAAGGGGATGCGCTGGGGCAGGTTGACGAAGGTGCGGGCATTGTGGGTGATGTCCTCGCCCACCTCGCCGTTGCCCCGGCTCTCGGCGCTGATGAGCACCCCGTCCCGGTAGAGGAGGGACGCGGTGAGGCCGTCCATTTTCCCCATCAGGCTCAGGGGCTTGCCCTCAAAATAGGCGGAAAATTCCCCGATGTCTGTGGTTTTCCCCAGGGACAGCAGGGGGTGGTTGTGGGCCACCTTTTGGAGCTTGCTCACCACGGCGTAGCCCACGGTGGCGGTGGGGGAGTTTGCGTAGACAATGCCGGTCTGCTGTTCCAGCGCCGCCAGTTCGTCAAAAAGCGCATCGTAATCCTGATCGGAAATCAGGCTTTCGTTTTTGTTGTAGTAGGCATCCCGGCATTCGTTCAGCCGGTCTACCAGTTCCTTCATTTTGTCCATGGGGCATTTTCCTTTCCCAAATTCGGAGGGTATAAGAAATCCGGCTTGCGAAAACAAGCCGGATCGTTTGGAGCAGGATACGGGAATCGAACCCGCCTCTGTGGCTTGGGAAGCGACCATTCTACCAATGAACTAATCCTGCATGTTCGATTGGCTGTATTATAGCAGATGTTTTTCAGAAATTCAACCGTTTTTTGTCGCCGGGAGAAAAATATTTTGTGCGTATCGGTTTGACTCAGCAGAGTGGAAAATTGTTGTTTGCAGAGTACCCTTGGCTCCCCCTCTGGGGGAGCTGCCGAAGTAGCGCACACTGGGGCTGAGGGGGTGTCAAACGTTGGTTGCTGGTACGCCTTAACCGACGACACCTCTCCCGACCTCGCTGGCGCTCGGCCACCCTCCCCAGAGGGGAGGGCAAGGGTACGCTCTACAAACAACAATTTGCCGAAGCTGGGGACAAAAATGCCGAAAAAAAGCGGGACAGCCACTGGACATTTGTATGGAGTGTATGATATAATCCATGATGTAGTCGTTTGTATACAAACGAAGAACAAATCGATAAGAAGGTGATATTTGGTGGATTATACCAAGTATGTGTTGAAGAGCAAGGAAGAGCTGGAGGGCTTGCTTGCGGGGAAGGACAACCTGTTTGTGGTTGCCTGCAACAAGTGCTTCAAGGAGTTTACCACGACGGAGGAACCCGAGTGCGGGGAGCTGACGGCCCTTGCCGAGGCTCAGGGCAAGCACATCACCGGCACCGCCAGGGTGGATTTTCTCTGCAACAAGGTGCAGACGGAAAAGAAGCTGGCAGGCCTTATCCCCGAAGGAACCGAGAATGTGGTGGTCATTTCCTGCGGCCTGGGCGTGCAGACCGTGGCGGATATGCAGTCCGTTCCCGTGTTCACGGCAACCAATTCTCTGAACTACATCGGCCATCACGGCATGGCCCTGACCCAGAAGACCTGCGGCGCCTGCGCCCAGTGCTATCTGAACGTCACTGGCGGCATCTGCCCCATTGTGGACTGCACCAAGAGCCTGGTCAATGGCCAGTGCGGCGGCGCCAAGAACGGCAAATGCGAAATCGACCCCAAGAAGGACTGCGCCTGGGAGAAGATCTACCAGCGCCTGGAAAAGCAGGGCAGAACCAAGGAATTCCTGGATCAGCCCGTCCAGCTGCGGGACTACTCCGTCAATAATGTGGATGCCATCAAGGCCTATGTGGAGGCTGCCCGGGCTAAGCGGTATGAGGGCTTCTACGGCGGCGTCCATCCCACCGAGAACAAGGAATACACCGAGCATCTGGCGCCGCAGAAGTTCCCCGAGCCTGATACCGTCATCATCCCCCTGGCCATGCACATCGGCGCTCCGGCGAATCCTGTTGTGCAGCCCGGCGATGAGGTGAAGGTTGGACAGCTCATCGGTGAGCAGGCGGGCTTCATCAGCGCTCCCGTCCATTCCAGCGTCAGCGGCACCGTGGTGGCGGTGGAGCCCCACACCCATCCCAACAAGGGCCCCGGCGTCATGAGCGTGGTCATCAAGAACGATGGCAAGAACACCCTCCACGAGTCCGTGGTGCCGAACAAGTCCCTGGAAGAGCTGACCCCCGACGAGATCATCGACATCGTCAAGGAGAAGGGCATCGTGGGCATGGGCGGCGCTACCTTCCCCACCTATGTGAAATTGAAGCCCGGCAAGCCCATCGACGCCGTGCTGATCAACGGCTCCGAGTGCGAGCCCTATCTGACCGCCGACCACCGGGTCATGCTGGAATACGCCGACGACATCGTGTTCGGTCTGCGGGCCATGATGAAGGCCGTCAGCGCCCCCGAGGGCGTGATCCTCATTGAGGACAACAAGCCCGACGCCATCGCCCTGATGGAAGAAAAAGTCGCTCCTTACGACAACATCCGCATCTGCGCCGCCAAGACCCAGTACCCCGAGGGCGCTGAGAAGATGCTCATTAAGAAGGTCATGGGCCGCCAGGTGCCCAGCGGCAAGCTGCCCGCCGACGTGGGCTGCGTGGTGAGCAACACCTCCACCGCCAAGGCCATCTCCGACGCCATCCAGAAGGGAATGCCCCTGGTGGAGCGTGTGGTGTCCGTCACCGGCGAATTCATCAAGAATCCCGGCAACTACATGGTGAAGCTGGGCACCAACGTCCAGGAGATCATCGACCACTGCGGCGGTATCACCGGGGACGATGTGGTGCTGAAAATGGGCGGCCCCATGATGGGCGCTCCCATCAATGATACCAATGTGCCCATCATCAAGGGCTCCAACGGCATCATTGCCATTGCCGCCGACCACACCGAGGAGAAGGAATGCATCAAGTGCGGCCGCTGTGTGGATGTGTGTCCCATGGAGCTGGCGCCTCTGGACATTTACAAGTATGGTCAGCTGGGTGACGCTGAGGCGCTGCTGAAGCTGAACGTGATGGACTGCTTCTCCTGCAAGTGCTGCGAATACATCTGCTCGTCCAAGATTCCTCTGGTTTCCAAGATCAACGCCGCCAAGGGCCTGGTCGCGCCGCTGCTGAAGAAGAAATAAGGGGGATGGAGACATGTTAATCACCAAACTGAAATCAGAAGAGGCCATCGCTTCCCTGGCCTCCGGCAAGGTGTTCATCATCAACTGCCACGGCTGCAAGGAAGTGGGCTTCCCCGAGGAAGAGGCCAAGGCGCTCCAGAAAAAGCTGGAAAGCGAAGGCAAGGTGGTTGGGACCCTCACCACCGACTATGTGTGCAACCCCACGGAGCTTTCTCTGCGGCTCCGCGCTCCCATGGCGAAGATCGCCGAGGCGGATGCCGTGCTGGTGTTCTCCTGCGGCGTGGGCGTACAGACCATCTCCGAGGTTTTGGAGGATAAGCCGGTTTACGCCTGCTGCGATACCGTGGAGCTGCCCGGCTTCCAGGGCGTGACGCCCCTGGAATACGACTGCGGCCAGTGCGGCGAGTGCTTCCTGAACCTCACCGGCGGCATCTGCCCCATCACTGCCTGCTCCAAGAGCCTGGTCAACGGCCCCTGCGGCGGCACCAGCGACAGCGGCAAGTGCGAGGTCTGTCCCGATATGGAGTGCGGCTGGGAGCGCATCATTCAGCGCCTGAAAGCCCAGGGCCGTCTGGACGTTCTGAAATGCCCCACGCAGCTGCATGACTTCAACACCGATGAGGCTACCAAGGCCGCCAAAGAATCTGAATAAATTGAGGAGCGAATAGAATTATGAGAATTACTGAACTGTTTGACAACGGTGAGTTTGTGGTTTCCGCCGAGGTCGGCCCTCCCAAAGGAATTCATATTGACGGCATGGTGGAGGAGGCCAAGAAGTACCTCACCGATGTGCATTTTGTCAACGTCACCGATAACCAGTCCTCCGTCATGCGGCTGGGCTCTCTTGCCACCTGCAAGGTGCTGAAGGATGCCGGGCTGAACCCCATCTTCCAGCTGACCTGCCGGGACCGGAACCGCATTGCCCTCCAGTCCGACCTGCTCAGCGCCGCCATGCTGGGCATCGACAACATCCTGTGCCTGACCGGCGACCACACCAAGCTGGGCGACCATCCCCAGGCCAAGCCCGTGTTCGACCTGGACTCCGTGTCCCTGCTGCACACCGCTTCCCTGCTGGAAACCGGCGTGGACCTGGGCGGCAACGCGCTGGTGGGCGAGGCTCCCAAGTTTGCCAAGGGCGCGGTGGTGTCCCCCTGCTCCGACTCCGTGGACGCCCAGCTGGTGAAGATGGAGCGGAAGGTCAAGGCCGGTGCCGAATACTTCCAGACCCAGGCCGTGTTTGAGCCCGAGAAGTTCATCAAGTTCATGGAAGCAGCCAAGCAGTTTGGCAAGCCCGTCCAGGTGGGCATCATCATTCCCAAGTCCGCCGGTATGTGCAAGTTCATGAACAACAACGTGGCCGGTGTCCACATCCCCGACGAGCTGATCGCCGAGCTCCAGGCCGATAAGGAAAAGACCAAAGCCGGCATCACCGGCGTGGAAATCGCCGCCCGGATCATCCGGGAGTGCAAGCCCTACTGCCAGGGCGTCCACATCATGTCCCTGGGCTGGGAATCCAAGATTCCCGCGCTGCTTTCCCAGGCTGGCCTGAAATAATCCAATCCCAACCTGCCCGCACCCCCGCGGGCAGGTTTTTCTCTTTTTTGATCGTCCGGGAAAAAATAGGTGCACAAACGGATTTTTTCTGTGAAAAAGGGTTGAATTTCTGATGTATATGTGATACGATATCGTCGTATCGATATGCGGGCCGGTGCGCCCCTTTGATACTCCAATTTACGCAAAGGAAGCATTTATTATGGCTACACCCCATACCATCGCAGTTGCCGGCAAGGGCGGCGTGGGTAAGACCACCACCTGCGGTATGATCATTGATTATCTGTGCAAAAAGCACGACGGCCCCGTCCTGGTGGTGGACGCGGATGCCAACTCCAACCTGAATGAGGTTCTGGGCGTGGAGGCGGAGGTCACCCTGGGCCAGATTCGGGAGGAAATGGCTCAGGCGGAGCTGAAAGGCACCATCCCCGTTGGGATGACCAAGGCGGACTATGCCGAGATGAAGTTCGGCGACGCCCTCATTGAAGAGGACGATTTCGACATGATCATCATGGGCCGTACCCAGGGCAAGGGCTGCTACTGCTATGTCAACGGCGTGCTCAAGGCTCAGGTGGACAAATACGCCAAGAATTATTCCTATATCGTCATGGACAATGAGGCAGGCTTAGAGCATGTGGCTCGCGGCACCCTGCCCCATGTGGACACCATGCTGCTGATTTCCGACTGCTCCCGCCGGGGCATCCAGGCGGTGGCGCGGCTGGCGGAAATGGTAAACGACATGGAGCTGAATCCCGGCCAGATGGGCCTGATCGTCAACCGAGCCCCCGGCGGCGTGCTGGAGGACGGCGTGAAGCAGGAAATCGAGAAGCACGGCTTAAAGCTCTTCGGTGTGCTGCCCCAGGACGATGAGGTCTACCGCTGCGACTGCAACGGAGAGCCCTCTGCCAAGCTGCCGGATTCCGACGGCATGAAAGCTGCGCTGCGCAGAGTCCTGAAGGACATTGGACTATGAAAGAGATATAAGATGTAAGATATAAGATATGAGATATTTTTCTGTCGGCTGTTCAGCGAGATGGCGAAATTCAGTATCTTATATCTCATATCTAATATCTCATATCTTCATCGTGTATTCTTCGGGATGCTCCGGCGCGCTCTGAAAGGTGCGATTTCCGAGTTCTCTCAAGGGGAGAATTTGGAAATCGTCCCTGCGGGGCGGAGGGCGATCACGCCTCTGCCGGGCGATTCCCGTGAATAAAATATTATTTAGAAAGTAAAAACAAGGGGGAAACATTACAATGGCTTTTACACCCAAGAAGGTGGCATACCGCGGCGCCATCAACGCTGTTACCCTGGGCACCGGCGATAAGGCAATCGTCATCGGTGGTCAGAACGTACTGCCCTTCTACACCTTCGACGCACCCATCGAGAACGCACCCAAGATCGGTGTGGAAATCTCCGACTGCGCCGGTGAGTGGACCGCTCCCGCGCTGAAGGAATTCTACGCCGGATGCACCACCATGGCCGACTACGCCAAGAAGGCCGAGACCATGCCCGGTGCTGACTTCCTGTGCCTGCACTTCGAGTCCGCCGACCCCAACGGCAAAAACCGCTCTGTTGCCGAGTGCGTGGCCGATGCCAAGGCTGTGGCCGAGGCCGTGACCATGCCCATCGTCATCATGGGCTGCAAGAACATCGAGAAGGACGGCGAGCTGTTTTCCAAGATCGCCGAGGCCCTGCAGGGCAAGAACATCCTGGTGCTCTCCGCCCGCAGCGAGGACTACAAGACCGTCGGCGCTTCCGTCGCCCTGGCCTATGGTCAGAAGGTTGGCGCTGAGACCGCTGACGACATCAACCTGGCCAAGCAGCTGAACATCATGCTCAAGGGCCTGACCGTGGCTCCCACCTCCATCGTGATGAACGTGGGCACCGCCGCTGTTGGCTACGGCTATGAGTATGTGGCCTCCACTCTGGATCGGGTGCGCCTGGCCGCTCTGGCTCAGTCCGATGCAGACCTGCAGATGCCCATCATCGCTCCCGTGTCCACCGACACCTGGGGCGTGAAGGAAGCCACCGCTTCCGAAGAGGATGAGCCCGCTTGGGGCAACGCTGAGGACCGCGGCGTCAGCATGGAGGTTTCCACCGCAGCCGCCAACCTGACCGGCGGCGCTGATGCCGTCATCATGCGTCATCCCGCAGCCGTTGCAGCCATTAAGCAGTTCATCACCGAGCTGGTCTGATTGGAAGGAGGATACATACCATGGCTTTGAAAGGTCTTGACATTTTTAAGCTGTCTCCCAAGAAAAACTGTAAGGAGTGCGGCAGCCCCACCTGTATGGCATTCTGCATGAAGGTGGCCCAGGGCGCTGTTGCCATCGACAAGTGCCCCTACTTCTCCGATGACGCCAAGGCAATGCTCAACGAGCAGACCGCTCCCCCCATGAAGACCATCACCGTGGGCGATGGCCTGAAGCTGGGCGGCGAGACCGTGATGTTCCGTCATGAGAAGACCCTGGTGAACAAGAACCTGTTCGCCGTTCCCGTTTGCACCAAGATGAGCGCTGACGAAGTGGACACCAAGCTGGCTGACATGGCCAAGGTGGACTACGAGCGTATCGGCGAGCGGATGTATGTGGAATTCGTCTACGTCAAGAGCGCCGGCGACGATGCCGATGCCACCCTGGAGCTGGTGAAGAAGGCAATGGCCACCGGCCGCGCCCTGGTGCTGGACATCAAGGACGTGGAAATCGCCAAGGCTGCTGTGGAGCTGTGCAAGGACGGCAAGCCCATCCTGAACGGCGCTACCCCCGACAACTGGGAGGCCATGAACGCCGTGGCCACCGCTGCCGGTGTGACCCTGGGCGTTTCCGCCGGCAACATCTCCGACCTGTACGACCTGGTCAAGAAGCTGGAAGGCGCCGGCAACAAGAACCTGGTGCTGGATGTCACCGCTGACACCGCCAAGGAGACCCTGGCCAACGCCGTTCAGGTCCGCCGCACCGCTCTGGTGGATGGCGACCGCAGCTTCGGCTATCCCTCCATCGTCCGGGTGGCAAAGCTGGCCAAGGGCAACAAGATGCTGCAGATCGCTCTGGCCTCTATGTTCACTGAGCGCTATGCCTCCATCATCGTCATGGAGCAGATGGATTACGCCGCCGCCCTGCCTCTGTACGGCCTGCGGCAGAACATCTATACTGATCCTCAGAAGCCCATGAAGGTGGAAGCCAAGATCTACCCCCTGAACGGTGCCGACGAGAACAGCCCCTGCGCCCTGACCGTTGACTTCGCTCTGACCTACTTCCTGGTTTCCGGCGAACTGGAGCGCTCCAACCAGCCTGTGAACCTGATTATCTCCGATGCCTCCGGCATGTCCGTTCTGACTGCCTGGGCCGCCGGTAAGTTCTCCTCCTCCTCCATCAAGAAGACCTTCGAGACCCTGGACATCGAGAACAAGATCAAGAACCGCACCCTGATCATCCCCGGCAAGGTTGCCGTCATGAAGGGCGAGATCCAGGAGAAGCTGCCCGGCTGGAACGTGGTGGTTGGCCCCACCGAGGCTGTCCAGCTGCCCAAGTACATGAAGGATAAGGAATATGAGGCTGCCGCCAAGGCCGCCGCTGCCGAGGCTGCTGCCAAGGCCGCCACCACCGTGGAGGTCAAGGAGCTGTCCTTCGACGAGCTGCTGGCCACCAAGGTGCCCGCCATCGAGGTGGTGGACATGGGTGTGAAGTACGGCGGCTACAACCCCGAGTCCTCCACCTTCGTCACCATCGGCGAGCGGATTCACTGCATCTCCCCCGTTATCCGCAAGGCCATGGACGAGCGTGACCCCGCTCCCATCCTGAAGCGTGCCGCCGAGCAGATTGCTGCCGGTGCCACCTACCTGGATGTGAACATCGGACCTGCCGAGAAGGACGGCCCCGAGCGCATGATGTGGGCGGTCAAGCTGCTGCAGGAGAACTTCAACAATGTGCCTCTGGCTCTGGATACCGCCAACAAGAAGGCCATCGAGGCCGGTATCAAGGTCTACAACCGCACCAACGGCAAGCCCATCGTGAACTCCGCCGATGCCGGTTCCCGTATCTCCAACATTGACCTGGCTGCTGCCAACGATGCCATCGTCATCGCTCTGTGCTCTGCCGACGGCATTGCCAAGGACAACGAGGAGCGCATGAAGCACTGCCACAACATGCTGGAGCGCGGCCTGAGCCTGGGCATGGAGGCCACCGACCTGTGGTTCGACCCCCTGTTCCTGGTGGTCAAGGGTATGCAGGACAAGCAGATGGACGTGCTGAACGCCATCAAGATGTTCGCCGACGAGGGCCTGAAGTCCACCGGCGGTCTGTCCAACAACTCTAACGGCGCCCCCAAGAAGGTTCGTCCCATCATGGACTCCGCTCTGGTTGCCATGGCCATGATGCAGGGCCTGACCTCCGCCATCGTCAACCCCTGCGACCTGCGGCTGATGGAGACCATCAAGTCCTGCGACATCTTCAAGAACCACACCCTGTACTCCGACAGCTACCTGGGCGACCGTCCCGACCTGCTGTAAGAGCATAAAACTGTAAATCCCTGCATTTCTTGGCTGGGAGGGTTCTCCCTCCCAGCCATTGTCATTAGGAGGAATCATTAATGAGCGTATTAACCGATCTGATTTATGGCGGTTCCAACGCAGTTGCGGGCCTGACTGAGGGCGCTGTCAACAATGCCATCGCCAAATACGGCGCTGACAAGGAAATTGCATTCCCCGATACCGCATACTTCTTCCCCACGATCTATGCTGCTACCGGTGTGAAGGTCAAGACCCTGGGCGACCTGCCCGCCTGCGTTGGTGTGCTGAAAAGCCTGATCACCAATCAGGAGGACCTGGGCCAGGCGCTGAATGCCGGCCTCGCCACCGCCGTGGGTGCTGAGATCATCGAGGGCCTGAAATATGTGGAGGGCGGCAACCCCTATGAGAATGAAGCCGGCATCGGCTTCGTGCCCGACCCCATCATCCGCTCCCTGGGCGTGCCCCTGGTCACCGGCGACATCCCCGGCGTGGCCGTGGTGCTGGGCAAGGCGGAGAATCCTGCCGATGTGGTGAAGGTGGTCAAGGACTACCAGTCCAAGGGCATCATGACCTTTATGGTGGGCGACTGCATCGAGCAGTGCGCCGAGGGCGGCGTGAAGATGGGCCTGGAGCTCCGTGTCATCCCCCTGGGCCATGATGTGACCAGCGTCATCCATGTGGTCACCGTGGCCATCCGTGCCGCTCTGATCTTCGGCAACATCCAGCCCGGCGATCTGGCAGGGCTGCTGGAATACACCAAGACCCGTGTGCCCGCCTTTGTGAATACCTTCGGCGCCATCGATGCCGTGGTGGTCTCCGCCGGTGCCGGTGCCATTGCCCTGGGCTTCCCCGTGGTGGTGGACATCGACCTGGGCGAGAACCAGGTGCCCGGTGCGCTGGAATCCGTCACCGATCACAACGAAACTGTGAAGAAGTCCCTGGAGCTGCGCAGCATCAAGATCAAGACCACCGAGCTGCCCATCCCCGTGGCCTTCGCCGCCGCCTTCGAGGGCGAGATCATCCGCAAGTCCGATATGCACAACGAGTGCTGGTCCTCCAAGAATCCCACCGCGGAGCTGGTGCTGATGCGGGAGCTGAACGAAGTCGAGGATCACAAGATCAACATCATCGGCCCCGACTTTGATCAGGAGAAGGAGCTGGCCCTGGCCACCTTCGTGGAGGTTGCGGGCAAGAAGATGCAGACCGACTTCGAGTCCGTCATCGAGCGGAAGTTCCACGCCTGGTTCAACTACATGGAGGGTGTCATGCACACCGGCCAGCGGAACCAGGTTCGGGTTCGTGTCAGCAATGCCGCTTATGAGGCGGGCCTGCGGCTGAAGGACTTCGCCGAGGTGCTGTACGTGATGATCATGAACGAGTTCGACGCTGTTGTGGACAAGTGCCAGGTCACCATCATCACCGACCCTGCCCAGGCTGCCAAGTTCCGGGACGAGGTTGCCATGCCCCGCTACAACCAGAGAGACGACCGCCTGGCCTCCATGACCGACGAGGCGGTGGATCGCTACTACACCTGCATCCTCTGCCAGTCCTTCGCCCCCGCCCACTGCTGCGTGGTCACCCCCGAGCGGCTGGGCCTGTGCGGCGCCGTGTCCTGGCTGGATGCCAAGGCCACCAATGAGCTGAACCCCAACGGCCCCTGCCAGCCCATCTTCAAGGAGGGCTGCACCGACGAGCGTCTGGGCCGGTATGACTCCGTCAACGCCGCCATCACCGAGGCCACCCACGGCGCGGTGGAGAACGTGACCCTGTACTCCCTGCTGGAGGATCCCATGACCTCCTGCGGCTGCTTCGAGTGCATCTGCGGCATCGAGCCCATGAGTAACGGCTTCATCGTGGTGAACCGGGAATACAAGGGCATGACCCCCGCCGGTATGACCTTCGGCGAGCTGGCCTCCTGCACCGGCGGCGGTGTCCAGACCCCCGGCTACATGGGCCATGGCCGCCACTTCATTTCCTCCAAGAAATTCGTGGCTGCCGAGGGCGGCATCCAGAGAATCGTGTGGATGCCCAAGGAGCTGAAGGACGATGTGGCCGAGCGGCTGAACAAGACCGCTATGGAGCTCTATGGCATTGAGAACTTCACCGACATGGTGGCCGACGAGACCATCACCACCGACGGCGAGGAGCTGCTGAACTGGCTGACCGAAAAGGGCCATCCCGTGCTGGGCCTGGAGCCTCTGATGTAATATTTCCAACCGCCTGGCTGGCTGCAAAGAGAGCCAGCCAGGCGGATATTTTCACCATGCGAGTGCAAATGCATAAAATCATTCGTGTATCGAATGAATGTGCCGAATCGGTAAATTGTTGTTTAGCGTACACCCTTGGCTCCCCCTCTGGGGGAGCTGCCGAAGTAGCGCACACTGGGGCTGAGGGGGTGTCAAACGTTGGTTGCTGGTACGAATTAACCGACGACACCTCTCCCGACCTCGCTGGCGCTCGGCCACCCTCCCCAGAGGGGAGGGCAAGGGTGCGCTCTACAAACAACAATTTGTCGTTGTTACAGAGATATCATATACCAATTGAAAGGAACTTTATCCCATGAAAGTAACCTTCCAAATTGAGGGCGGGAGCCCTGTTATTGTAGAATGCAACGCCGGAGATAATCTTTTGGAGCTGGCACGCCGGAGCAATGTGGCCATTGATGCCCCCTGCGGCGGCAACGGTTCCTGCGGCAAGTGCAAGGTGCAGCTGCTGGAAGGGCAGCTGGAATCCCCCAAAAGCCGCCATATCTCCGACGAGGAATATGAGGCTGGGTGGCGGCTGTCTTGCTGCGCCAAGGTGCTATCGGACGTCACCGTTCTGGTGCCGGACATTGCCAGCGCCTACCAGTCCCGGATGAAAACCGCTGACCTCAGCAGCCCCAAGGAAATCGAGATTTTCGAGAACTGCCAGAGCCAGCTCAAGGAAAGCGGCATCCATTTTGAAAATTCTTACCGCAGCGCGGTGCTCACCCTGGCGGAGCCCACCCTGGACGACACCATGCCGGACAACGAGCGGCTCACCTGGGCCATTGAGGAAGCCCTGGGCGTTGAACATGTGAAAATCCCCTTTGCCGTCATGGTGAAGCTGGCGAGTACCCTCCGGGAAAATGACTGGAAGGTCTGCGTCAAGGGCGAACGGAAGGACGGCACCTTCACCTGCATGGAGATCACTTCCCCGGAGGACACTTCCATTGTGGGCTGCGCCATCGACATTGGCACCACCACTGTCACCATGGTGCTGGTGGATTTGCAGTCCGGGAAAATCCTGGCCAAGGGTTCCTCCGGCAACGGTCAGATTCGCTACGGCGCGGACGTGATTAACCGCATCATCGAGCAGAGCAAATCCGGTGGACGGAAGAAGCTCCAGGATGCCATCATCAAGGAGACCCTGTCCCCCATCATTGCCAACCTGTGCAAATCCGCCGGGATTAACGCCCGGAGCATCCTGCGGCTTTCCGTGGGCGCCAACACCACCATGAACCATCTGTTCGTTGGGGTGGATGCCCAGTCCGTGCGGATGGAGCCCTATGTGCCCAGCTTCTTTGCCTGGGAGGGACTGCTGGCCGGAGATGTGAAGCTGCCTGCCAACCCCCTGGCGCCCGTGCTGATCGCGCCCAACATCGGCTCCTATGTGGGCGGCGACATCACCGCCGGTACCCTGGCCGCGGGGCTGTGGGACAAGGACGAGATGAGCCTGTTCATCGACCTGGGCACCAACGGCGAGCTCGTCTTCGGCAACCGGGACTTTATGATGAGCTGCGCCTGCTCCGCCGGCCCTGCCTTTGAGGGCGGCGACATCTCCTGCGGCATGCGGGCCACCGACGGCGCCATCGAGGCCTGTACCCTGGATAAGCGCACCATGGAGCCCACCCTCTCCATCGTGGGCGACCCGGGCCAGCGGCCCGTGGGCATCTGCGGCTCCGGCATCATCGATATCATTTCTGAGCTTTTCCGCTGCGGCATCATCAACGCCAAGGGCCTGTTCATCCGGGAAGGGGAGCGGGTCAAGCGGGATGACCACGGCATGGGCCGCTATGTCATCGCCCGGGCGGAAGAATCGGAAACCGGCCGGGAGGTGTCCATCAACGAGGTGGACATTGACAACTTTATCCGGGCCAAGGGAGCCATCTTCTCCGCCATCTCCACCCTGCTTGCCAGCGTGGACATGCCGGTGGAGGCCATCGACCGGGTGTATGTGGCTGGCGGCATCGGCTCCGGCATCAACATGAAAAACGCGGTGAACATCGGCATGTTCCCGGATGTGGAGCTTTCCAAATTCCACTACATCGGCAATTCCTCCCTGGCCGGTGCCTACGCCATGGTCATGAGCGACGAGGCCAATGGGAAGCTGTCGGAAATTGCCGCCAACATGACCTATCTGGAGCTGAGCACCCACCCGGGCTACATGGATTCCTTTGTGGCTGCCTGCTTCCTGCCCCATACCGATGCCAGCCTGTTCCCCAGCTGCGTTCAGGAACTGTAGGAGTGTGCCATGCAAGTAGAAAATCACAAAGAAGAAGTCCCCTTTGCCCACTATGAGCAGCTGTTCCGTTCCCTCGCCCCCCAGGATGCCCTGACCCGGCTGCCGGACGTAAAATGGGACGGGAAGGAATTCACCGTAACGCTTTTGGGCAGGGAGTATGCCATTGCCCACCCGGATTACGCCATCCGGGCTCTGGACGGCGGCAATGTGCCCCCGCTGCCCGCCCAGACCTTTTTGCTGCGCTACCTGCTGGAAAGCAGACAGGTGAGTTGGGGCGGAACCTGGAAAACCTTCCGGGAAATGCCCTGGGGGGAGATGTACATCAAGCCCTACACCGGCCGGGTGCTGACCCGTGCCGCCTTCACCTTCGGCACCCGCATCCAGGCTTTCCGCACTGCCTGCGAGAAAATGGGGGCCATTCCACTGCCCCACGGGGACGCGGGCTATCAGTTTGATTTCATCGGGGGCTATCAGATGCAGATTCTGGTGTGGGAGGGGGACGAGGAATTCGCCCCCAACGCCCAGGTGCTCTATTCCGACAATTTTGCCGACGGCTTCGCCGCAGAAGACCGGGTGGTGGCGGGAGATATCCTGATTTCCACCGTGAAGGCCTATTGCTGAATGTGTTCTCTTGCCCCCCTCTCTGAGGGGGGTAGGGGGGAGTGGTGCTGCGTGGATGCTGCCAGTCTCCAACATTTTCATGCCTGTTCCCTCCGAAGCGGCGTCACCCCCTCAGCCTCGCGTTGCTCGGCAGCTCCCCCAGAGGGGGCGCCAACGGCGTTGCGGCAAACAACATATAAAACGCCCTCCGGGTTTTGCCGGAGGGCGAAAATCATTCTTGGGGGATGGGGGTGAGCTGCACCGGGGTGATGGTGGCGGCATCCTGGTCGGGGAGGAAGGTGACCAGGTAAAGGGGCTGGCTGTCCTCGTCAGGAGCGTTGGGGGCCTGGGTTTCAGAAGCGGCGGTTTCCGTGGTGGTTCCTGTTATCCCCGGCAGGGTGATGGTCACCAGGTCGCCGGGCTGGAAATCGCTGGTGCCCGGGTCGGTGACCACGCACAGGAGCGCTTCCCCGGTCTGCTCCGTTACCCGGACGGTCATCTCTGACAGAGCGGAAACCATCATGGGGGCGGCATCGTTGGCCTGGTCGAGAGCTGCTTCCTCCATGGAGCGGGCTTCTGCCTTGTATTGGGCAGCACCCACCGCAGGGGCGGCATCCTTTTGGAGCTGGGGTCGGAACTGCCATACCCCCACCAGCACCAGGGCCAGGCAGGCGGCGGTGATGGCCAGGCCCTGCCAGTGGCGGCGGCGGCGCGGGGCTTCCTCCGCTTCGGAAATGTATTTTTCGTCCACATGGGACATGGCTTCTACCAATTCTCTTCCATTCATGGGGTGTATCCCTCCTTTTCCAGAAAAACGCGCAGCGCGTTCCGGGTGCGGAACAGCTGGGTTTTGACCTTGCTCTCGCTCAGATGGTAGCGCTGAGCAATTTCCGCGATGGAATCGGCGTACCAGTAGCGGCGCATGAAGATTTTCCGGGTTTCTTCATTGAGGGTGCCCAAAAATGCATTGAGCAGCTCCCCCAGCTCCTGGGACTCCAACTGCCGCTGCCTGGACAAATCCGGGATGCACAGCTCCATTTCGGCGGTGAGCTCCACAACCTCCGCCTTTCGCTTGGCAGCGTTCTTCCAGTCCAGCTTGCCGAAGGAGATAAAGCGGCAGATTTTGGCAAGGTAGGCGTAAAAATAGGTGGGGCGGGTAGGAGGGATGGATTCCCAGGCCTTCAGGTAAGTATCGCTGACGCTTTCTTCCGCGTCCTCCCGGTTCAGGAGGATCCGATAGGACAGGGTGTAAAGCTTGTGGCCGTGGGCGGCTTCCGTTTCCCGGATGGCTTCCTCGCTGCGCTGAAAATATAGGTCGATGATCTGCCCATCCTCCATGGAAGCACCTCCTGTTTCTCCCCTCATCCTATTAGAGGGATTTTATGATGGATTGGTTACGTTTCTAGAATCACCGGGCAATCGGTGTTGAGGCTTGCTTTGATGTGGGCGGCGGCATCTTCTGCGGTCAGTTTCAGCTGCTCGCCGGTGACCATGTTCTTCACGGAGCACACGCCCTCGTTGATCTCGTCCTCCCCCAGCAGCACGGCGAAGGGCACCGCCAGCTTGTTGGCGTAGGCCATCTTTTGCTTGAATTTCTTCTGCTCGCCATACAGCTGCACCCGCAGTCCGGCGCTGCGCAGCTTTTCTGCCAGGGCAATGGCTTCGGCGGGGCTTTCGGTCATGGGCAGCACCAGGGCGTCGGCGGGGGCACTGGGCAGGGCGGGATTCAGCAGCCCCTGCTCGTCCAGCACATAGAACAGCCGGGTCAGGCCGATGGAAATGCCCACGCCGGGCAGGGCCTTGTCGATGTAGTAGCCCGCCAGGTTGTCGTAGCGGCCGCCGGAGCAGACGGAGCCGATCTCCGGGTGATCCAGCAGGGTGGTCTCATAAACCGTGCCGGTGTAGTAGTCCAGACCTCTTGCGATGGTCAGGTCAACGGCGAAGTTCTCCTCCGGCACGCCAAAGGCAGCCAGATTCACCGTGACGGCCTTCAGCTCGGAAAGACCCTGGTCAAACATCTCATTCTTGCCGGCATAGCCCTCCAGAGCGGAAATGACCTGAGCATTGGTGCCCCGGATGGCGATGAATTTCAGAATATCCTCCGCCTGTTCCTCGGAAAGGCCGCAGTCCTCCAACAGAATGATCTTCACCTTGTCGGCACCGATTTTATCCAGCTTGTCCACGGTGCGCATGATGTCGCCGGACTTTTCCGTCAGACCCAGCATGGCATAGAAACCATTGAGAATCTTCCGATTGTTCACATGGATCTGGAACCGGGTCAGGCCGAAGCCCCGGAAGACCTTATAGATGATGGCGGGAATCTCCGCCTCGTTGAGAATGTCCAGCTTGCCGTCGCCGATGATGTCGATGTCCGCCTGGTAGAATTCCCGGAATCTGCCCCGCTGGGCCCGCTCGCCGCGATAGACCTTGCTGATCTGGAACCGGCGGAAGGGGAAGGCCAGCTCACTGTAGTGCAGGGCCACATATTTGGCCAGGGGCACCGTCAGGTCAAACCGAAGGGCCAGGTCGCTGTCGCCCTTCTGGAAGCGGTAAATCTGCTTTTCGGTTTCGCCGCCGCCCTTGGCAAGCAATATCTGGGCGTCCTCAATGGCGGGGGTGTCCAGGGGGGCGAAGCCGTAGGAGGCGTAGGTGCGGCGGAGAATCTCCGCCATGGTCTCAAACCGCTGCTGCTTGTCCGGCAGCAGCTCCATAAAGCCGGAGAGGGTGCGGGGCTTGATGATTTCCATAGTCAGGTTCCTTTCTTCATGAAAACCGCCCCCCGAAAGCGGTGGGCGGAGGGTCAAAAATGGCGCAAAAATCCCCGATGGGAAAATGAGTCGGCTCGTATTTTTAGAAGCGGGATTTGGTGTGCAGCATTTCCCGCCAATCCAGATCGCCCCGCTGCAGGCCCATGATGAACATTTCGGCGCTGGCCAGGTTGGTGGCGATGGGCACATTGTGCTTGTCGCAGTGGCGGATGGTTTCGATCATCTGGCTGTCATCCCAGGGGTCGGTGGTGTTGGGGTCGGTGAACAGCAGCACCAGGTCGATTTCGTTGTAGGCAATGCGGGCGTTAATCTGCTGATGGCCGCCCTGCTTGTGGGACAGCAGCAGGGTGATGGGCAGACCGGTGTTGTCTGCAATCAGGCGGCCGGTGGTGGCAGTGGCAAAGAGATTGTGCTTCATCAGCACACTTTTGTAAGCGGTGCAGAACTGAACCATCAGTTCCTTTTTCTTGTCATGCGCCAGAAAAGCGATATTCACAGCAGTCACTCCTTTATATATATCATGGGAACGGCTTCCCTTGGTCTTAGCGGAAGGGGATGGGGCAATAAAGACCCTGCACCCGGGCGGCAATGCGGCGGTAGGCCTTGGCAGCATCGCAGCGGCTGGCGTATTGCAGCAGGGGCAGGGAGAAAGCGGCGGCCAGGGTCACATGGGGGTCCTCCAGCACGATTCCCGCCAGGGGCAGTCCGGCGGCATCCATGATGTCGTCCACGGTCATGCGGACGGTGGAGAGCATGGACTTGTCCACCCGGTTCACAACCATCCGCACATTGCGCTTCCCGGCCAGCTCCAAAAGCTCCCCCACTCTGGCGGCATCCCGCACGGCGGCGGGGCCTGCGCCGGTGACCAGCAGAAACTGATCCGCCGCAGTGGTGGCCAGCCGGAACCCGGCATCCACCCCGGCAGGGGCATCCAGAAAAACGAAGTCAAATTCCTCCCTGGCCCGGTGGAGCAGCTCCGTGAAGGGGGCGGGGTCAATGTCCTCGGCGCTGCGGTTCATGGGGGCGGTGAGGAAGGACAGGGTGGGGAAGATGCCATGGTGGGGGGCGTTTTTCAAATCATAGCCGAATTCGGAAACATCCAGAAAGGACAGGTTGCCGCTGTCGGACATGCCCAAGGAGATGTCCAGGTTCCGCAGACCCACATCGCAGTCAATGCAGAGCACCCGTTTGCCCCCCTCGGCCAAGGCGGTGGCAATCCCGGCACAGACGGAGGTCTTCCCGGTGCCGCCTTTTCCAGAGACAACGGCATACAGTTCGCCCAAACCAATCGCTCCTTACCATAGTTTGTTCCATTATAAAGCAATAACGCACAAAAAGCAATAGGAAAATCAGGGTTTGAAAAAGAAATTTCATCACTTTCACCAAACATCTTTTTCCCCGCTGAAATGCTGCAAGGAATTCCAGGAAGCGGAAAAAAAGACTTGCGCCTCAAAAGAAACTGAGCTATAATTCAGTTGTAAAAAAATGGGCGTTTTGCCCGAATATATGGAGGTTGATTCCAATGTTCACATCTATGATTGAAACCTTGAAGAAGAATCCCCGGAAGATCGTCTTTACCGAGGGCACCGATGCCCGCATTCTGGAGGCCACTTCCCGGCTGGTGGAGGGCGGCTTCCTGACCCCCGTGCTGGTGGGCAATGTGGAGGCGGTCAAGGCCGCTGCTGCCAAGGGCGGCTTCAACATCGAGGGTGTGGAGATCCTGGACCCCGCTACTTACGAAGGCATGGACGAAATGGTGGAGACCATGGTGGCCCTGCGCAAGGGCAAGATGTCCGCTGACGAGTGCCGTGCCGCTCTGAGCAAGGGCAACTACTTCGGCACCATGCTGGTCAAGCAGGGCAAGGTGGACTGCCTGCTGGGCGGCGCTACCTACTCCACCGCCGATACCGTCCGTCCCGCCCTGCAGCTGGTGAAGACCAAGCCCGGCGCCCACCTGGTTTCCTCCTGCTTCATCATGGTTCGCGGCGAGGAGAAGCTGGCCATGGGCGACTGCGCCATCAACATCAGCTATGAGGACACCCTGGACAAGGACGGCAATGTGGTCATTTCCGCTGCCCAGAAGCTGGCCGAGGTGGCCATCGAGTCTGCCAAGACCGCCAAGGTCTTCGGCATCGACCCCAAGGTTGCTATGCTGAGCTTCTCCACCAACGGCTCCGGCAAGGGCGGCACCGTGAAGCTGAGCCACGACGCCACCATCATTGCCAAGCAGATGGCTCCCGACCTGATGATCGACGGCGAGATGCAGTTCGACGCCGCCGTGGCTCCCGAGGTCGGTCAGCTGAAGTTCCCCGGCTCCCCCGTGGCGGGCTACGCCAACACCTTCATCTTCCCCTGCATCGAGGCCGGCAACATCGGCTACAAGATCGGCCAGCGCCTGGGCGGCTTCGAGGGCTACGGCCCCATCCTGCAGGGTCTGGCTGCCCCCATCAACGACCTGTCCCGTGGCTGCAACGCCGAGGAAGTCTACAAGATGGCCATCATCACCGCCGCTATGGCATAATTTTTCCTTTCACTTTGGGGCTGCTTTCGGGCAGCCTCAAATTTTTTCTGTTTTTCGGTCAGAACATGACCCCGGTTTGCGTGATATAGAGCAAATGCCTTTTTATCGGATTTAAGCAGTTAAGTGATTCTTTATCCACCCAGCCACCGTAGGGGAGGCTCGTAGCCTCCCGCGCGGTACAAGCCCTCAATGATTACCCAGGTTGGGCGAATTCGTACCATCGTCCAACCTTGCACCATTCAACCAAACACTCAGGCTGCCTACCTGGCGGGAGGCTACGAGCCTCCCCTACAGTGGCTTGGTTGAAAAAATACTTCTTTTGCTGCGTAAAACCAATCTGAAAGGCTTTTTATGTTACACGAAATGGAGGAAGCCCTATGAAGGATGAGGAGATTGTGGCGCTGTACTTCGCCCGGGATGAGCTGGCGCTGGCCCGGACGGAGGAGAAGTACGGCGGCTATTGCTTTTCCCTGGCAAACCGAATTCTGTGCAGTCCCCCCGATGCGGAGGAAACCGTCAGCGATACCTATTTGAAGGCCTGGCAGTCCATTCCACCCTCCAGGCCCAAGGTGCTGCGGCAGTTCCTGGCAAAAATCACCCGGAACCTGGCGTTCAGCCGATGGCGCAGCGACCACGCCCTGAAACGGGGCGGCGGGGAAATCCCGCTGGTGCTGGAGGAATTGGAGGAATGCGTGGGAGTTGATTCAGACGTGGGGGCGGCCTATGAGGCCAAAGAGCTGACCAGAACCATTGCCGCCTTTCTGGATACCCAGCCGGAGCAGGCCCAGCATGTGTTTCTCCGCCGCTACTTTTTCATCGAGGATACCGATACCATCGCCCGCCGCTACGGCATGAAGCCGGATGCGGTGCTGAAAAGCCTGAGCCGCACCCGAAAAAGACTGAAAGCCCATCTGATACAGGAGGGATACATCGTATGAAAGCGGAAGAGCTGTTCCTCGCCATTGGCGGCCTGGAGCAAACCAGATTGGAAAAGACCGAACAGAATAAACCCGCCCGTTCCGGCGGAAAGCTGGGGCGGCGGCTGTTGATTGCGGCGGTGATCACAACCGGACTGATCGGCACGGCCTTTGCCGCCGTCAGCTTCTATCTCTACGACTCCCCGGCCCAAATGCTCCAGGGACTCTATGGAGAGAATACCGGCTTCGACAAAATGGAGCCCACCCAGGTCTCCGACCCGCAGAAGCCCTGGCCCAATTCCATGGTGCAGCCGGGTTATGAAAAACACCCCATTGAGGAAACGGTGGCCCAGGAGCTGGAACAGTGGGTCTCCCCGGTGGGCCAGACTGTGGAAACCGACGGCTACAAGCTGACGGTGGATGCCTTCGTCTATGACCAGGAAACCCGCAGCGGCTTCGTCACCCTGGCCCTGGAGCATGACGAGCCCCTGGATGAAAGCAGACTGCAAAAGCAGCACAACGGGGGAATTTGCCCCTATATGGTGGCGTCTAACC
This sequence comes from uncultured Clostridia bacterium, assembly GCA_945875335.1. Classification (GTDB taxonomy): domain Bacteria; phylum Bacillota; class Clostridia; order Oscillospirales; family Oscillospiraceae; genus Faecousia. The sequence goes on from CAMCKD010000013.1 coordinate 29,229, forward strand.
AATATGGCTATGCCTACCAGATTCCCGAAAAAACCACAGAGAACTGCCTTGCCATGACCTATTATTTCCACTCCGAAATGCAAAACGGCGGGGTGCTCTCCCTGACCCTGGCAGACCGCACCCAGCAGGAGACGGAAAAGGAAGCAGTTGACCGAACGGAACAGGAACGATCGGACTATATTGCCGCACGAAAGGAGGAGCTTCGCCAGGAGCTGACTGTGGAGGAAGCGGCGGCAAAGCTGCAGGAGCTCCAGGGCATGTCCGGCTACACGGGAACCTATGACGACTATTACTTCTTAGCCGCCTATGAATTCGACCAGGCCCACCGAAGCCAGTGGGTCGATCCTCTGGAAAGCAGGATAGAGGGGCTTCAAAAGGAGCTGACCCCGGAACAGGCGGAGCAGAAGCTGCGGAAGCTGTGGGGGGACGAGCAGGTGGAGGAAGTCTTTGCCGGGCAGATGGAATTCCTTCAGGAGGCCGCCTATCGTATTCTGGCTGAGAGGGAGGAGGAGACCCAGCCCCAGCCCAATCGAATTCTCATTTCCCTGCCGGAAAGCCTTACCCTGCCGAACCGAACCTTCGGCAATGGGAATGTGCTGGTCAATGCCCTGTGTGTTCGGATCAACGACGAGAAATACGCCCTGGGCGGCAGTGCTGAATTCAGCCTGAACATGAAGGATGGGTCCGTTTTTGTGGTGCGGAACGGGCAAATGGACAACACCCTGTTCCAGCTGGGGGTGGAAAAGGGCTTCTGCCTGTGTATGCTCAACAGCGCTGTGAATACGCATGACATTGTCTCAGTCACGGTGGTGCCTGCCGGCACCGGCCGATCCGTTACCCTGCTGCCGGATTAGCCGGGGGCACAGGGCAGTTTGATTAAGATTTGCTTAATGTTCTTGAAAAACAGAGGAGGTGATGGTAAAATATAGGCGATGAGCCTGGATGGTATTCCGGGCGGCTGATTATTTGATTCCGAAAAGGAGGATATATCATGAAAAGAACAATGACGCGTCTTGCGGCGGCGTTTCTGGCTGCGGTGCTGTCCGTGACTGCCCTTGGGGTTACGGCTTTTGCCGATGTGCAGCCTTGCAAAACCTGCGCCAAGGAAGGGCTGACCTTCACCGGCTTTGTGGCCACCACGGAGTTCCAGAAAGTCAGCGAGACCCAGTGCGCCCGGGTCTATCAGTGCAACAATGACCACAAGCAGCTGACCTACAATACCGACGGCACCTACCGGGATGTCAGCGACCATGCGGCAACGAAAAACGCCACCTGCACCGAGGCTGCCGTGTGCGGCAACTGCGGCGAGACCTTCGGCGCCCCTCTGGGTCACCAGGTTGTGACCGATCAGGCGGTGGCAGCCACCTGCACCAAAACCGGCCTGACCGAAGGAAAGCACTGCAGCCGCTGCGCCCAGGTGCTCACCGCGCAGACTGAGGTTCCCAAGCTTGACCATGTTTTTGACAGCGGAAAGAAAACCAATCCCACCTGCTTCAAGGAAGGCTTCACCACCTATACCTGCAAGGTTTGCGGCACCCAGGTTATCACCGATAAGGTAAAGCCCATGTCCCACTGGTATGCCGAGTGGCAGCCCGCAGGCCAGGGGCAGAACAGCGCCCCCTGCAAGCGCACCGGCTGCACCTACACCAAGACCACCGCCTGCGCGGATTGGGATTTCAAGCTGGTTCCCGCCGATGCAGACAAGGCCGAGCGCTTCACCGTCTGCCCCGTCTGCGGTCAGCTCAGCGATGGCGGCCGGCTGGAAATGGTGGAGGATGTGAAGACCACCCCCATCACCGCCTGGACCCCCGAGGGCGACCTGCTGTTCCGGGCCGGAAGCCTGGAAAACGGCGAGAAGATCATCTGTGTCAGCTTTGAATTCGATGCCAGACTGACCCAGTGCTACGGCAATATCAAGTTCACCGTTCCCGCGGAGCTGGTGGAAGGCTCCAAGGTCATGCTCCTGGATGCCGACGGCGGCGAGACGGAGCTGGAAGTGGAGAGCAATGGCAAGACTGCCGCCTTCACCCTGAACTTCAACACCATTGAAGACGGCCACCGCACCCCCGTTCGGATGCTCCACCTGGTTCCCGTCTCCGAATAATTCCATACATCCCATCATCCCCTGCGCGAAAGCGCAGGGGATTTTTGCGGCTTCAATGGTTGCGTTTGAAGGGGAGATATGCTAAACTGTAGGCAATAAACAGAGAAATTGTTGTTTAGGTTATCGGCTTTAGTAAGCACAGCACAAGATGTTGTGAAGT
>CAMCKD010000014.1 GCA_945875335.1 uncultured Clostridia bacterium
CCCAGCCCTCCGAGGAGACGGAACCTTCCGAGGAAACCCAGCCCTCCGAGGAGACGGAACCTTCCGAGGAAACCCAGCCCTCCGAGGAGACAGAACCCTCCGAGGAAACTCAGCCCTCCGAGGAGACGGAACCCTCCGAGGCATCCGAATTGACCGATGATGGGGAGCCCGTGGAGGAGCCCTTCTCCATCCCTGTGAATGAAGATGGAACGCTGAAATTCTATGTGGATATGCCGGAGGAAGAGTTCCAGGCAATTGTGGATTATTTTGCCACTCTGCCCATTGTTCCGGGAGAAATGCCTCTGGAATGGTGGTTTGCGGTATGCGGCAAGCTGGAAGAGCTGCGCATCTACCTGACCATGAAGCTGGAAGAGGCGCTTAAAAAGCTGGAAGAGGAAGCCGCTGCCGCCGAAGAAACGCTCCCCGAGGAAACACAGCCTGAGGAAACCCTCCCCGACGAAACACAGCCCGATGAAACTCTTCCTGCGGAATCGGTAGAGAGCGAAATCACGGAGCCTGTGGAACCGACAGAAGCCCAGCCCCCGGAACCTCAGACGGAAGCACCCACCGAGGCCATAACGGAGCAGGAAACAACCGAAATAACCGACCTTCCCACAGAAGCAGAGACTCCCGCTGAGCCGGGAGCTTCTGTGTTGAATGAGGAAGTTGCACTCAGCCAGCAATCCCTCGTCCTGATGTCTTGGAACGAAGTCCTCACTGAAGAAGAGAATATCGAAGAAGACGAGACCATCATCGCATCCTCTGAGGAAGAATCCCCCCTCCTGGCAGGAGAGGAAGCTTCCGTCGCTGCAGTTGGGGCAGAGGGCGCCTCTGAAGAGGAATCCAGTAGCGGTGGTATTTCCCTGCTTGCCGAGAGTCCGATTCAAATTGACTCTGCGCTGGCTTTAGTTACTTTTTCATACGTTAACGATGATGAATATAATAATACTTATACCATAAGCATTGCCCCCCAGGATGGCGGTGTTCGAGAATTTGACCTCACGGGCAACTTCACGGTTAATGATCAAAATACGCCTTTCCTGGGTTTGGCTAATAAAAATGCTTCAAATCCTTTCAAAGGAATAATCAAATCAGCTGATGAGCAACCTGTTGCGCTTTATCTGGACCGTGCCCTGTTTGTTTATCTTTCCACAGAAGCTACAATTGACAGTAACATCCAGCTGGTCAGCAAGATGACTGACCCCGCCAACAAGAATTTGCTGGCGGATAACTTGGTTGGTACTGACGAGACTGAGATGGATTTGACCGTAACAGTCGGGCAGCTGGACGGCGGCGATACCACCTACTATACCCCCTCCCTCATCGGCACCATGCAGGGCAACGCCAAGGTCAATCTGTCTGTCAATGTGCCGGACGGTTTGCGGGTCAAGAGCACCGGCTTCCTCTGCGCCAATATCACAGGGGATGCCCGGCTTACCACTTATCTGGACAAGTTCCCGACGAATTTCATCCCTTCCAGCTCTCCGGCCGGCCTTCTGGTTGGTACAATGAGTGTGAACGCCCAGTTCAACTACACTCCCGCGGGTGCCGCCACCATCAGCAGCACCCTGGGCGACACCGCCCCCGACAACAACATCTTCGGCGGTCTGGTGGGGCAAATGGAGGGGAACTCCCATCTGACTGTTTCCTCCTCCCCCATCACCATCAATCTTGATAACAAAAAAGGCAGCGCCGGCGGTCTGGTAGGTAAGCTGGATGGCGCCACGCTGGAAGTAAATGCTCCCATATTAATCGAGTTGGTTAAGGGAAAGGAAATGGCCGGAGGCCTTGTAGCGGAAGCTATTGACCCGACTTTCTCTTTCGGCACAAGTGTGACAATCAGCGGCACCGGCACCAACCCGCTCATCACAAAATACAACACCAGTGGTCCTTCCGGCGGCATTGCTGGTAAACTTACCGTAAAGAAGAACCTTGCGCTAATTGGTACTGCGAATGAAGAGACAGGGGAGCGCTCTCTGGTGGAAGTGAAAAATATTTCCATCGCCTATGGCGATGTCGGTGGTCTGTTTGGTGAGGTGCATAACTACGACAAAACCATCCATATTTCCTACCAAGGACCGTTGATTAATGATGTGTCCATTGAAGGACGAATGGTTCACGATACCGATGGCGGTTCCTGTGGAGGACTGATCGGCTGGTATAAGGTGGAGTCCGGAATTGGAACACTGGAGGTTGACAGCGGGCTGACTGTACGGATTAAAGGAGCGACTACAGCCAGTTACTTCGGCGGGTATGTTGGAGTTGCAGAAAACAAGCATTCTATGAAGCTGGCAGGAACCATCGTCTTCTCCAACGCCAGTGAAAACATCAATCGTTTCGGCGGTGTCATCGGCTCCATGTTGGCATCGGAATCCTATGTCGAGTTTCATGATCTAACAGTCACTGTACCCGATGGAACAGCCAATCCCCCAAAGACAATTGGCGGCTTGATTGGGTATCTGGCAAATAAGGGGCACCTGATATATGTTGGAACTAACGTAAATTTATCCGAAGTTGTCCTTTGGAGCAAAAATCATGCCGGTGGGTTGGTCGGTTACCTGGAAGGCGGCGCCCTGTATATGGCGAAGAAACCGACACTGCCAACAACGATGACCATGCCCACTGGTGTCACCGACAAGCGTTTCTGGGGCTGGGTGGTTGGTTATCGGAACAACGCCCTCGTCTGTTCTGCGGAAGAATGGACGCCCAATACCCGCAATAATGCCAATGACACCGGCAGATGGGGACAGGTGCTTAATCTTAAAAAGTTTGACGAGAACTTCATCAGCATTAACGACAGGACTGACGGTAAACCTGGCAAAAAACTGACTGTTCAATCGATTTCTCAAACAGATAGCATCTATTTGGTCAATAATCTGACCGATTTCGCCAAAGTTGCCCTGCGTATTCAACTCCAGAATCCAAATAGTGAATGCTTCTCCATCCCCGATGATTTCGACAACGGCAATATCAGCATCACCCTCAACTGCAATATTGACCTGAGGGGCACCGGACTGACCGGACTGACCCGAGATGTGGACAATGATACGCAAAATAAATTCGGGATTACGATAGATGGCAACGGTCACACGATCACTCTGCACAATACGACTACTTATATCGGAGACACCTCCCATGACCGTCAAGGACTAATCTGCGTAGCACTGGCCTTGACATTGAAGAACCTGACCATTGAAGGCCAGCCCACCGTAAAGGTTGTTCACAACGGCTCCGATATGCAGTGCGGCATTATCTGCTCTCAGCGTGACAATAACTGCACGTTTACGAAAGTTAAGTCCTCTGTGCAGTGGAATATCAGCGCTGCTGAGGGACTGTCTTCCCCTGTTTCCCCCATTACTGCCGGTATGATCTGTAAGCTGGTCAACGAGAATGGCAAAACAGTTTCTTTCACTGGCTGTCAATGGACAGGCTCTATCACAAACACAATCTCCACCGACCGCTATTGCGGGGGATTTGTTGCACGGGTAGAAGATTGCAGTCCAAACCTCTCCTTTACGGACTGCACCGTGAGCGGAACCATTAACCACATAGGTGACACCAACTACGCTCGAGTAGGCGGTTTGGTTGCATCCATGACTAACGGCTCCGCAGTGAATATTGAGAACTTGAAGGTGACAAAAGCAACCATCAATACCTCCGGCAGTGCCCGCTCCGGCGGTCTGCTGGGGTATGAATGGCTGTGCAGTACGGTTACTTTCAACGGCGTGACCGTGACCGGTTCCACCCTGAATGCCGGCAGCGCCAGCTTTGGCGGATTGGTTTACCGAGGCTCGGGCTACTGGACGGTGCCCAAAAAAAGCACTGAGCAAGTTGGAGAAGTGACAAGAGTCACTGGCGGCATTTCCATATCCGGCGCCACCGATCCCGAAGCCAAAAACACCACCTTCACCGGCGGTTCCAGTGGGGATGGCCCCAGCGGTCTGCTGGTCTGCCTTGGCAGCTGTTTGGCAAGCGACAAATCCGACATCAATAAGGCCAGCGCACTCTATCTGCAAATTGGTGAAACCAAAAAGGGCGATAACACCAGCGCCTATTATCTGGATAGTAGCACTGTCACTGTAACTCTGTCTGAGAACTCCAATTTCGATGAGCTGGTGGGCAAATCCATGGACAGCAGCGGCAACGGCATCGTGTCCATCGCAACAAAGGATCATGCACAAATCGATAAGACTGAGCGCAATACCTACGAGCATCAGCTGTCAGATGACTACAACAACCCCAACACACGGTATTATTACAATCTGGATGATTTCAATGGCAACGGGGACATCGATACCCCCCAGGAGATGGTACTGTTCAGCGCCCGGGAGCATTGCAGTGAAAACTTAAAGGGGCACTTCTCCCTCGGTTCCAATATGATTACCGGCTCCTTCAGCCTGAGCGGCTACTCCTACTACCCCGTTGCCTTCCGCAGCGGGATGGAAATTAGCAGTGCCGATATCACGTTCGATTTTGAGAGCCTGTATTCAATGGAATCCTACAAAGCCGCAGAGGGTGAAACCCCAGAAAGAGCAGAAAACAAGAAGCCCTCCAACTACAGCCGTCAGCACGCTGGGATGCACACTGGTCTGTTTACCGGGGCGGTCAACAGTGGTGAGGGCAAAATCGACATGGTGATCACGAACCTCACCCTCCAGGGAAATGTGGGCAGCTATGAAGGTAAATCCGGTGCTATTATCCGGGGAGATGCCTACGGAAACAGCAGAGGAACCATGAGCCTGAAGTTCACCAACATCCAGCTGGACGGAATCCGCATCAGCGATTATGGAAGCGGCGTGGCTCCCCTGCTGATTCACAGCATCGGCAGCTATACCTCCCTGAACCTGAACGGTGTGACCACTGTCAGCGAAAGCTACACTGGAATCTCCAAGGCCGCTTCCAGTCTGATTGGGCCTGTTGGTTCGGACAATGCGGAGTTCATCCACCTGACCTTCAACAACATGATGCTGAATCAGAATGGAGCCAAGAATGCCGACTGCACCATTTTCCAGAATGCGCTGTTCCTGGAGAGCTTCACCTACAGCAGCCAGACCTGCAGCGGCGTATATAACTTTGTCAGTACGGATAATTACACGCTTGGCCAGGAGCTTTCCAATACAGAAGATGGCACCATTAGAGGACGAAATGATAGGAAACAGTACTGGTTCTTCAAGGATGATCAGGGAGAAAACAACCATATCTGCAAGCTGATCTCGCTTGCAGATACGAACCCTGCCACCGCTTTTAGTCAATTCCACCGTTATGTTAACACCCCGGAAAATCACCAGACGCACCATGAGCTGGACATCAACCTACTCCCTGCCGACCTGCTGGAGGGCTGCGGCACTTATTCCCACCCCTACCTCATTCGCAATGCCGCACAGCTGAAGGCCGTGGCAGAAATGCTTCGGGGTACGCCCAGAAGCGGCTGGCAGGTGAAGGTGGACAACGGAGTGCTTCCAGGTGCTGACTTCTCTGCGCAGGACAACCACGTTGATGAGCGCGCAGATAAGACAGAATCAGAAACCCTGGTTAACGGAAAGGAAACAACCTTCTCTTGCGACGGCAGTACTTGGACAAGGATTGAGGGTGTCGCTGAACCGGGGGATATGCTTGCCTACCTGCGCAGTGCTTACTATGTCATCGAAGAATCCATCGACCTGGGCAACGGCTGGGTTGGATTGGGAGAAGCTGGTGCAAGCCAGCGGTTCCGGGGCGTCATCGTGGGCGGAACCAATAGACGCGTAACCATTGGCTCCTCCAACTCTGCGCAGATTGGCGGCCTGGTGAAATTCAGCGATGGCTGCGTCATCAAAGAACTGACCATTACCATCGATGGACCGATTGAAGTCAAAGCATCCGCCACAGCGGACAACGTTCTGAGCAGCCCCTCCTTCTTTGGCGGCGTGGTGGGCTGGTGCATCGGCGGTGACACCATCATTGATAACGTGACTGTTGCCATCCGCAACACCATTACTGCCAACGGTCTCTCCGGCTGGACGCCGGCGGTGGGCGGCTATGTGGGCCTGGTTGGCGGTGCCAGCGGCACCGGCGGCGGCGGTGTGGTTTTCCGAGGAAGTATAAGCAGTCCCGACCTTGGGATAACAGGGAACTACTGTGACCCATATGTGGGGCGGGTACTGGATGGATATGCGGTATCGGAAAGCAGCATTACCAGTACAAGCAGCAACTATAAGATACCCGTCATCCCCAGTGACACGACACCAGGCCTTGCTCTTGTCGATGGCAGCGTTTCCGTATCCGATGCCAATGGCCTTTGGGCGCTGTCCGCCATGGTGAACAGCCGAAGCAGCGCCACAGGAAAGAGTCGATACGCCCAGTATGACAATGTAGGAGACCAGCTGGACGAGACAAGGAGTCAGCTTGCAGATGAAGTACCCGGCAGCGGAAGTTACCTTTCCCGGCGGTGTGGCAGCTTCACACTGCCCAGTGATCCCATTAAGCTGGTGTTTACACAAAATTGCGTCATGACCGATTTTGGCACCGGCTTCCGGGGCATCGGTGTCAGCCATGGACGGATCGGCGAGAACGTCTACTCCTCCAATGCTTGGCCTACCATCGATTCCATCAATGGCAGTGGAAAGACCATCACCCTTGGTCAATCCATCGTTGAAAATCCCATGCAAAACGAGCGCTGGTCCAGCATGGGCGCAGGACTGTTCCCGGTGATGAAGTGCAGCGCTACCAATGTCACAAACCTGACGCTAGCCGGACAAGTCTCCTTCGACAACAGCTTCTCCCCTCCCTCCTCTGGAACAAAGCTCTTTGCTGACTTCGGTAGTCAGGTGGGTGTGGGAATGCTGGCGGGCAGGATACTGGATGGAACAAGCCTGTCTCTGGAAAATGTAACGGTCAGCGGCAGCGTTTCCGCCCCCAATACTCCCTGCGTGGGCGGCTTGATCGGCTACTGCGGAACCGACTCCTTCGCCCCTTCGGCACTCACGTTCACAGGATGCAGCTATAACGAACTGACCGTTAATGGCCTTTCCATCGTCGGCGGCCTGGTGGGCTTTGCCCGGGCAGATAGTGTGACCATTAGTAGCTTTACCGGCTCAACCAGCACAGCCGGCATTACATCCAAAGTCCAGGGAGCCTATTATCAGCCCAATAATTCGGGCTATACCGGAGATAATATCAAAATGGAGGGCGTAGGCGGTCTCATCGGCTTCCTATTCCTTGGAGATTTGACTGCCAGTGGAATTGAATTTAATGGATTGACGGTCCAAACAGAAGCTGCCAATAGCTCCGAACTGGGTATCGGCGGTCTGGTAGGATTGCTGCTTGGCAAGCAGTCAGGAAACGTGACCATCTCGAATGTTACCGAGAAGGGTACAGTCAGTATTCAATCCAAATCTAATAGTTCCAATTCTTGTGTTGGCTCTATTGTCGGTCTGCTCTCAGACCCCTATTTCCGTAATGGTCCTTGGTCTGGCAAACATCAATTGACCGCAGAAATAAAGGGGATTAGCCTTGCCGTTAACGCCGATGATTCGCTCACTGTAAATGGTCGCCAGATCGGCGGCCTGGTGGGTCTATTCAAGAGCAACAACTCCGGCTCACTGACCATGACTGACATCACCATCGGCAGCAGCAGCAGCAGTGTCACAGTCAAAGGTAATAACATCGGTAGCGCCTTTGCTGCCAGCGTACTGGGTCATATCTGCGGAGCCCCCACTATCATCACAGATAGTATCACCCTGCAGAATAATACGATACAGAACGCGCAGCATACCGCACTTCTTTTTGCCAAGAGCAATAGCGGCGATGGAACTGTAAAAGTGAAGAATGTGTATGTCACAGGCTGTACTGTTACCGGCAAGGACAGCCAAGGGTTCCTATATGGGAATCTGAGCAGCACAAAGGTCTACGGCTACAACATTCTGATCCGCGATTCCAAGCTTACCGGCACTGCCGGCAGCACAGGAGTTTGGGGCGGCGCTTCCAACAAGAATGCAAATCTTGTGGCAGTGAATGCCCTAGGCTGCACGATTCCCAGCGGCAAAAAAGACTTTGGTGGCACAAGTGACGGCAGCTACGCCATCCGCGCCAATTTCACCACCACTGCACTCAAATTGGGGGACCTTGATCTGCCGGTCAACCCCGATAGCAGCTTGGGACAGCTGACCATTGACGGCAAGGCTACCTCCATCACCGGAGACGGTGCCGCTTTCCAAACCGATTCCACGAATCCGATTGCGCAAGCAATTATTGCTGATAATGCCGCCCGTTACTTCAATGTTGCTTCCGAGATCGGCGACTTCTCAACCGGTGACTATGCAAAATGTATCAGCACCTACCTTGACTCCACGGATTCCGGTATTGCAGAGACCGCAGGCAGGGTCGATTTCCCGGTGCTTGTGGTGCCTGCGCAAACGGAGCGCGAGGTAACGGAACTCATTTTCAGCTATCTGGCGGTGCTCACCAATCAGCCTGAGACCTGGTGGGAAAACCAGCTGGGAAGCATTACCCTGCGCACCTTCAAATGGACTGACGGTGCTTTCGTTCAGCAGGGTACCGCCTCCCTAACAAAAACCGGTACCGGCATTCGGGTGACCTCCGGTGAATATGACAACAAGCGGGATCAGTTTACCTTGCTGGATGCTGCATTCCAAGACCCCACAGGCTCCGGCAAAACCTTCCACCTGTATGTCCCAATTATTGTACAGAAGCTGCTGGAGTTCAATTTCTGGGCCGCTGTCTCCGAGGGCACCAACTACACCGAAGACAGCTATACCAAGCTGGACGGCCAGGCCATCGGCAGCCATGGGGAGCAGTTCACCATGCTCTTCGGTTACGAGCTGCACTATGGTAAGACCGACTGGGAGATTCTGATCAACAACGGCGAGAATCTGCTCTGGAATTTCAAAAAAATCCTTGTGTTGGACGGTGGCTCTCTGCCCGAAAATACACGGCTCACCTTGGTGGACAGAAACCAGGACAACAAGGCTTATTTCGCGCACGGCGCGTATTCCGGTAGCATTGATTTGGAAACGGAATTTGATTTTAAGCAGCAGTATCTATGCGATGCTCTGACCCTGACCCCCAAACAGGCGGATGACGGAAACTACTATCCAACTACGGAAAGCGCGGGGGATGCCACGCTGCGAATCGAGAACGGCACTGGGTACGATTATTACCGTCCCTGGACAGCTGCTGACAAAGATACTACTAATCGGTACAACATCGAAGTTGGAGAGATCAGCAGTGTGCTGGAGACCTATTATCTAACCATTCAGACCGAAACAGGTGACTATTGCAACATTCACTTCCAATGCAAGGATCAACTGGAATCCAACGGAAACGCCAAAATTCCGACAAAGCAAATCAGAAGCGGGGTTACCAGCGAAGGGAAGGACCTGATGTTCACCAGGAAGGGCAACGAAAACAACCTGATCATCGGCAACTTCTATACCCAGGGATTTTCGGTAGTGGCTGATACAACGGTAGAGGATATGGCTGCCTCCGAGAGCAGAACCCTGGAGGCAACGCTGACCACGACAATTGAGAAAGACACTGAGCACGGAACGCCCAACCATTTCTACACCTCCTTCGCTGGCTATAAGACGCTCTATCCCCGGTATGACCTGTATCTGAAGGATGAGAAGGGAACAACCTGGCCAATTCCGGCTGGGACTATCCTGAAAGCAACGTACTACATCGATGGCCAGGACGATCCGTATGCCAGCGAAACCACAGTCATTCCCAACAGCACCAACATGATCCAGCTAAAAGGCTTCTCGGATGGAAGGCTTCCAGCCACTGATGCAGCAAGTGGTCTGACAATCAAGGTCAAAATCAAGCTCACCTATGATGATGCAGGAATTGTGTACCAGTTCCCTAAACGCTCCACCGGCAGTGAGGAAGGTGTGTCGTTCTATGGCAACTCCTACCTATCCTATAGCAGCACATACCAGGGTGCGCCCAGCCCCGCTTCCGACACCGAAAAAGCCTACCACCGCAGTTCCTCCGACCAGGCCAAACTGGTGTATATAGCATCGAAGCCTGAGGGTGTGGACGAAGAAATCAGTCAGCTGGGCATCAACGGACTGCTGGGCGATTCTTTCGGCATCAGCTCGGTTGCCTACTACAGCGCAGCCACGCTAAAAGAAGCGGCCAATGCGGACAGCGTAAAGTTTGAGTTGAAGTATCTCCGAAAGGATGATGATTCCTCCAAATATGAAACAACCGTTACGGATTTGCCGAACACCTCAAGCTTCAGCATCGAGTTGGGTGGAAACGAGCTCAATGACGACGACAATGACGGTTTGATTGCGTTTGGAGAAAACACCTACGACCCTAAGATACCGTTGACCATCGACATTCCCCTCACCATCGGCACCGGTTCCCAATTCTCAGGAACCTATTCCAACTACAAAGTTCAGCTGACGGTTTCCCTGTGGAACGGAAATACAAAAATTGAAGGCTCCACTGCAACCGACTACATCATCTACACCAACGCGAAGATCAGAACGGATTTGATCTCCTAACCCCAAAAACAGAGCTGCTCAAACGGGCAGCTCTGTTTCTTCTTTCCAGTAGAGATTGTGCCCTGGCGGGGGGACTTGAAGAGTCGAATAATTCGCAGCCACCCATGAAAAGTGCCATGGATGGCTGCGTTTTTTCGGGATAACTGAGCACCAGGAACACCGGCCGGAGATTGAGCCAGGCGGTTCCCTGCTCCTGCAAAAACTCCGTGACAAAGCACTCTGCCAGCAGCAGAAGCTCCAACGCTCCCAGGGGGAGAAAGCTCAAGGTGGCTTGACGGAAATTGCTTTTGAAGCATTTCAGAAACTCCGCCGCCGCGATGCCCTCCTTCTGGGTAAACACCTTGTGAATGGCGGAATACATGGCGGTGCTGGAGGCCCCGATGGTCACCACGGGGATGCAGCCAACAAACCACATCAGGCTCAGCACCGCCAAATCCCCCACCCGGGTCACGGCACGAACCACCGGGGATTCCAGATTGAGAATCCCGCTCATTTTACTTTAACCGCCTTCAGCTGGGCCAGGACGCCCAGTTCGGCAGCCTTAAAGCAGTGGGCCTGGGTCATGGCGTTTTCCGTGCGGTTCATGCAGTCCAGAATCAGCTGACCGAAGAAGGGGAAGCCCACCTTTCCCTGGACGTCAAACCGCTTCTCTCCCTGCTTCGTCACCAGGTACACCGAATCCGTGACCATGGGCTCCTCGGCCACGTTGATGTACTTGCGAAGCTCGATGGTGCCTTCGGTGCCGATGATCAGGGTGCGGCCGTCGCCCCAGGTGCGCAGACCGTCAGGGGTGAACCAGTCCACCCGGAAATAGAAGCTGGTGCCGTTTTTGCCGGTGATGGTGCAGTCGCCGTAGTCTTCCAGCTCGGGATACTCCGGGTTATTGTAATTTGCCACCCGGGCGCTGGTGACCTCCCCGTCTTCTTCGCCGCAGAAATGCAGATACTGCTCGATCTGGTGGGAGCCGATGTCGCAGAGGATGCCGCCGTATTTCTCGTGCTCAAAGAACCAGGCGGGACGGCCCTTGGCGTTCAAGCGGTGGGGCCCGAAGCCCGCCACGGAAATCACCTTGCCGATGGCCCCCTGCTCGATGAGCTGCCCGGCAAAGACGGCGCACTCGTTGTGGAGCCGTTCGCCGTAGTAGCACATGTACTTTTTGCCCGTCCGTTTGACGCATTCCTTGGCTGCCTCCAATTGCTCCAGGCTCACCAGGGGTGCCTTGTCGGTGAAATAGTCCTTCCCCGCCTCCATGGCCCGAATTCCCAGGGGGCAGCGCTCACTGGTTACCGCCGCACCGGCAATGAGCTTGGTCTCCGGGTCGTCGAAGATTTCCTGCTCCGAGGATGCCACCTTCACCTGGGAAAACGCCTTGACGAAGGCTGCCACCTTCTCCGGGTCCGGGTCATAGACGTAGCGCAATGTGGCGCCCGCTTCCGTCAGGCCGTTGCACATGCCGTAGATGTGGCCGTGATCCAGTCTCACGGCGGAAAAACCAAATTCTCCCGGCTTCACCACGGGATTGGGCTTGCCCTTGGGGGCGTAATTCATTCCGTCTGCTGCGTTGTTCATTTTGCGATAGCTCCTTTCTCCTTGTAGGTGCTGCCCAGGGTGATTTCTCCATCCAGACTGGCGGCGGAGGTGGTTTTTTCATAAAAATGGGGGGCGCGTTCCAAAAATCTCTTCACCATATAGAAGAAATCCTCCGCACAAAAGGGAATCTTCACCGGCTTCTCATCTGTGCCGGACTTGTAGATGGCGCAGATTGGCTCGATGGCACTGTATGACTTTTTACTTTCAGGCTCAATTACAGCTTTACAGTGCTTCCAAAAGAGTTGGAATTATCCAGCACAATGTCCGTTTCCTCTTTTTTTCGGGAGGTGGCCCGGCGTTCCGTTAACAGCTTCAGGAACAGTTCCTCGTCAAAGGGAAGCTCCACCGGCTTGCCCAGCCAATCGGACAGGTGCATGGCGTTGGAGAGCAGCAGGCCATTCAGTCCCTCCTCCCCGCCCGCAACCAGGGGCTCTCCCCGGAGGATGTGGGCGGCAAAGGCATTCAGTACCCCGGCGTGCTGGGAATTCTTTCCGTCGGTTTCCACGGTGTATGTCTCGCTTTTTGGGGTTCCGAAGCCTTCCTTGCAGGAATCGCACCACTGACGCTCATTTTCCTCATGATAGGTGCAGATCAGCTCGTCGTGCTCACACAGCAGCTTACCGTGCTCCGTGGTGATTTCCAGCCGGTTGATGCCGTCGCAGTCCCCGGTGGTGGTGATGAACACGCCGGTGGCTCCATTTGGAAATTCCAGATAGGCGGTCACATCGTCCTCCACCTCAATGTCGTGCCATTTTCCGTAATGCAGGTGGGCTTGGACTTTGGTGGGCATTCCGCAGAGCCATTGCAGCAGATCCAGCTGGTGGGGGCACTGGTTCAGCAGCACGCCGCCCCCCTCCCCGTCCCAGGTGGCCCGCCAGGAGCCGGAATCATAGTAGCTCTGGGTGCGGTACCAGTCGGTGATGATCCAGGTGACCCGCTTGATTTTGCCCATTTTTCCGCTGTCCAGGAGCTCTTTCATCTTCCGGTAGAGGCAGTTGGTGCGCTGATTGAACATCATGGCGAAGGTCAGCTCCGGGTGCTCCTGGGCCGCCTTGATTTCCTCCCGGACCTGCAGGGTATACACCCCCGCGGGCTTTTCGCTGAGGACGTGTTTCCCATGGCGCAGGGCGGCGGCAGAAAGCTCCGGGTGCTGATAATGGGGGGTGCAGATCAGCACCGCGTCGCAGCTGTCCGAGGCGATCAAATCCATTCCCTCGCTGAAAATCGCCGCCTCCGGGAATTTCTCTTTTGCCCACTGCCTCCGGGATTCCCGGCGGTCCGCGGCAGCGGTGACGGTGATCTCAGGGCAATGGCCCTGCAAAATGTTTCCGGCGTGCAGCGAAGCAATGCCGCCGCAGCCGATGATACCCAATCGAATCATTTGTAACTCTCCTTTTCAGAATCCGCTTATCGGATGCTGTCAGCGATAAATTGTTGTTTGAAGCACCAGCCACTGTAGGGGAGGCTCGTAGCCTCCCGCGCAGTACAGACTTTCAGTTACCAACCAAGATAGGCGAATTCGTACCAGTTTACCACATTTGTACCATTCAACCAAACACTCAGTTTACCAACCTGGCGGGAGGCTAAGAGCCTCCCCTACAGTGGCGTGTGCATTATTTTTGCCCGCCAAACAACAATTTCTCCGTATGCTGAACATTTCAAAGGGGGCTGCAGACATCCCTGCCCACAGCCCCATTACCCAGGTCATCATGAAATTACTTTTCAGCCATGGGATAGAAGCCGCGGTAAGCACCTTCCTGGTAGACTTCTCTCTGCTCGTCGATGATCTTCTGACCGCCGGAAGCAAGCAGCGCATTCACATACTCGTCCCACACGGAATCGAAGTTCTCGGGCTTGCAGGTCTCGGACTGAACCAGCAGCTCGCCTTCCTTGGAGATCACGGTTGCGCCGTAGTCCACCCGGGACTGGATGGTGCGGGTGAAGCTGACGGGCTGATAGCCAAAGTCGTTGGAGATGACCAGGGACTGGGCAACCAGATCGGAGTAGCTGGGGTAGGCGTTGGCGGAGGCAGCGTAGTTCAGCTCATCGGAGCCGTAGTAGAAGCCGTTGCAGATGGAAGCGGCATACCATGTCCTCCTGTGCTGTTCTGTTTGGGAACTGGGATGATTTTATTATACTGGAGTGAATTTGCGGTTTCTATGGGAAAGAAGCAAAAAAGTATGCAAATCCTGCTTTTTCTTTGTGCGTACCTACAAGCTATATGCAAATTCTGCTTGCGATTATGTGAATTCTGCACTATAATCAATTGGAAAGGAGATGGTTCCATTGACTGAGCGAAAGAAAGCAGCCACCTATTCTCCCATGGGAAAGCTCTGCACGGACTACGAGCCCTTTTCCGGCACTTCGCCCTTCCCGGGGTACCAGGGGTTCCACTGCCATGATTTCTTTGAATTCATTGTTTTCTTCTCCGGTGCACCCTATCACAGCTTGGGTGGTCAGATTTCACCCCTGTCCTCCTGCACCCTGGTGATCATCCTCCCTTTCCATATGCACGGTCTCATCGGCTCCCAGGCAGATACCCCTTACGAGCGGGCCTGGCTGTACATTACGCCCGCCATGATACAGAAAACCACAGGAGGCACCCCTGACCTGGACCACTATTTCAAAAAATGTGTTCAGACGGAACGGGCCTACTTCGCTATCGGCGTGGAAGACGGAAACCGGCTGCGGGCCATCATCGAGGATATCCGGGATCACCTGGACGACAAAAGCGAGATCGGCAAATGGCAGAACTATCTCCGGGTGGCCCAGTTCCTGTCTGATGTGTACGATCTCACCCAGACCTCTGACGCCTCCTACAAGCCGGTGGTACTGAACGAATCCATCCACGCCATTTTATCCTATATCAACGAGCACTACCGGGAGCCAATCTCCGTCCAGGAGCTATCCCGCCAGTTTGGCATCAGCGCTTCCTACATGACCCGGGAATTTACCGCCTACACCGGAAGAAGCGTCTATGACTATGTGATCTACCGCCGCATTCTCTGCGCCAAGGAGCTGATCTGCGCCGGAAAGCCCTTCACAGAGGTGGCCTTCGCCTGCGGCTTCAACGACTATTCCTGCTTCCTCCGGGCTTTTCAGAAGTTCACCGGACAATCCCCCAGCGCCTATAAAAAATACATCAAATCCATTGAAAACATTACATGATTAGATCGGCTGTTAATAATCACACGGACAAATTGTTGTTTATGCGACGAACCATTCGTAGGGGCGGCTATTAGCCGCCCGCCAGGTTAGATGCCTGAGTGTTTGGTTGAATGGTACAAATATGGGAAACTGGTGCGAATTCTCCCGACATTTCTTGCAATTTTTAGCTTGTACTGCGCGGGCGGCTGGTAGCCGCCCCTACGAATAGCGTGTTCGCTAAACAACAATTTCACGCTCAGCTTACGAACAGCCGATAACCATATGCTTGATTTGCCTCAAACCCGGCTTGTCATGCTGGACGATGATTGAAAGCACACAAGCCAGGGAAATTTATATCGAAGCACAAAATCAAGCAGAAAAAAGCAGCAGCGTATTTTTCCGAAGGGATAATACGCTGCTGCAAATGATTTCACGATTGCTCAGCTGTCTCCATCAAACAGCATTGCCGCTGAGGAAAAGCTGCCCTTTCCATCAAAGGTAATTCAGAATTCCCGTGGATTGCAGGAAGATAATCAGCATGATCACCGGCATGACATATCGGATCATCACCGTGTAGAGTCTTTTCCGCCGAAAGATCTTTCCGCCCCGCTCCATCTCTTCCCCAATCCAGGCTGGCTTCATAATCCATCCAATCAAAATGGAGGACAGCAGCGCGATAAAGGGCATCATAAAGCTGTTGCTGATATAATCCATGATGTCCAGCAGCTGTCCGGTGCTGCCGTTGGGGAGCCGGGCCTCCACATAGAAGGCGCCGTAGCCCAGGGCGATGACGGCGGTGGCAATCAGATAGATGACGGAAAGGACGGCGGTGGTCTGCTTTCGCTGGGTGTGGAACAGCTCCATGCAGTTTGCCACGATGGATTCCAGCACGGAGATGCAGGAGGTCAGGGCGGCAAAAGCTGCCAGGAGGAAGAACAGCAGCCCGATAACCCTCCCGGCGAAGCCCATTCGGGAGAAGACCTTGGGCAAGGAAATGAACATCAGGCCGGGGCCGGCGGACATGCCCTCCACCCCGGAGAACACATACACCGCAGGAATGATCATCACCCCTGCCAGCAGTGCCACGCCGGTATCCATCAACTCAATCATGGACACGGATTTCCCCAAATCCACCTCCGGCTTCACATAGGAGCCGTAGGTGATCATGATTCCCATGGAGACGCTCAGGGAGAAGAACAGCTGGCTCATGGCATCCAGGGTGATCTGCAAAAACCGGGATACCGTCATCCCCGACCAGTCCGGGGTGAGATAAATTTTCAGTCCCTGCATTCCTGTGCGGACATTTTCCGTTCCGCTGCGCAGGGTCAGGGAATAGCCGGCAATGCCCACCACCAGCACAAGCAGCAGCGGCATCATGGTTTTGGAAACCCGCTCAATCCCCTTTTCCACACCGACAAACACAATCACAGCGGTAAGCAGCATAAACACCAGCCCATACCACACAGACCCCGGGGAGGTAATGAAGCCGGTAAAGCAGCCGTCCTCCGCGGCGGCTTCCCCGCCTTCGGTGAGGAAGAGCACCAGGTATTTCAGGATCCAGCCGCCAATGACGGCGTAATAGGTCATGATCAGTACGGGAACCAGAAAGGTCAGCACCCCCAGAAATTTCCATTTGACGTTCATGGCTTCATAGGCGTGGATGGCGCTTTTCCCGGTTCTGCGTCCAATGGCAATGTCGGTGGTCAGCAGCGCAAATCCGGCAGTAAAAATCAGCACCAGATAGACGATTAGAAATATACCACCGCCGTTCTTTGCCGCCAGGTATGGAAAACGCCAGAGATTTCCAACGCCCACCGCGCTGCCCGCCGCCGCAAACACAAAGCCCAGCTGTCCAGTAAATCCGCTTTTCTTTTTCATGGATGATTCCTCTTTTTTCGTTTTCTCTTGACACCTCCATAGGATAGCACTAAAATACACATAAATAAAGTTTAAGCTATTTAAGCTTCAGATAAAAAATTTTTAATCAGCGAGGTATATCCATGGATATCTTTTCTTATCGCGTCATTCTGACCATCGTGCAGTATCAGAGCTTTCAAAAAGCAGCGGAGCTGCATAATGTCACCCCTCCCGCCATCAGTCATGTGGTGAAGCAGCTGGAGCAGGAATTCGGCTTCTCCCTGTTTGTTCGCAACCGCCATGGAGTTGCCCTCACAACCACTGGCGAATCCGTTCTGGGCCTGATTCGGGGGATTGTGCAAAAGGAGGATCAACTGAACCGGATGATTGCAGAGCTGAACAGTCTGGACCGGGGCCATGTCCGACTGGGCATCTTCAACTCCATGTGCAGATACCTGCCGGAGCTGATTGGAGGCTTTCATGAAAAATATCCCCATATCACCTTTGAAATCTTTCAAGGGTCATACGAGGATATTATTCACTGGCTGAGAACCGGCACTGTGGACATCGGCTTCCTGTCCAAGACCGTGAATCCCGGCTTCCCGTTCCATGAGATTTTTTCCGATCCCCTGATGTGCATTCTGCGCAAGGGAACCGAGACGCCTTCGGAAACAGAGATTCCCCTGGAAATGCTTGAGAATTCCGCCTTTGTGATGCAGCGGGAATCCTGTGACGCGGATGCCCGGCGGATCATGGATCAGATGAATCTGGATGTCCGAACCGTGTGCCATGTGGTGGACGATAAAACAACCGTAGAGATGGTGAAAGCCGGATTTGGATTTGCCATTATGCCGCTGCTGACGATGTACGGCTTCGAGCAGGAGGTAAAGATCCTGCGGATCGTTCCCCCCGCAAAACGAATCATCGGCGTCTCCGTCCGGGATGAGAATGATCTGTCTCCCGCGGTAAAAAAGGTGCTTGATTTTATCAAAGAGTATGATTTTTCTGGGGACGCAGTTTTTGCAGAGCTTCAGGGTTGAGGTTTCGTCTGCCAGCATGGGGCTGAACATCATCTTTTCAACGGAGTCCCAGCAAACAGCTCATCCGTCCCCGCGCATAATCCCCCAGTTCCTGCAAACACTACCAATGGAAATTCGGCACAAGGAGAGGAAAACAATGAAAGCAACAGGCATCGTCCGCCGGGTGGACGATTTGGGGAGAATTGTCATCCCAAAAGAAATCAGAAGAACCCTCAGAATCCGAGAGGGCGACCCGTCACTGACATCATTGACACAGTGGGAGAAATACTGTTTTAGTATGTTGGATTTGGCTAAACGGCGGGGGTGGTAGTTGTACATAGTGACAACGAAGGAGGTCAAAACCATGGGTATACGAAAGGGGTAAAAAGCACAGCCCGCCGGTCATTTTGATCGACGGGCCGCTTTTTCAATCACAATTTGACTATATACCATTCAGTGCCGACAGGTCCACCTCATAGATGAGGCCCTGGGGCGGGGCGTCGGGGCAGATAAAGATCATCATATACCAGGGAAGATAGAGCACGTCATCGACAACTTCCAGATTTCCTTTACACAGCACAATACTGTCCCGGAATGTCCATTCGCTTACGCCGCGGATTTTGTCCAGTGCGCTGTGCTTTTTGTAGTCATTTCCGGATTTCACTTCGATCAGTCGGGTGTGAACGCCACCGGAAACAACGAAATCCACTTCTCCATATTTTTTCGCATCAAAATAGAAGAGTTCATAGCCGTTTGCTTTGAGTTGCTGGGCCACAAGGTTTTCCAGAATGCTGCCCAGATTCACATCCAGATTACCATTAAGCAAATCAAATTGCACATTTTCCATGCAGGCGGCGCAGAGCAGGCCAACATCGTTCATAAAGAGCTTAAAAAGGCTGTGTTTTTCGTTCAGCTTCAACGGCGTTTGGGGCTCGGTAACATTGTAGCAGGGCAGCGCCACCCCCGCGTCACTGAGCCACTGGAAGCTGTCCTCATACCGGGCAAGCCGGGCGGTAGGCGCAAGGGAGTTCACCAGAAAACGCCGGTTCTTGTCATTCAGCTGGGACGGAATCGCGTCGAAAATCGCCTGAATCTTGATCTTTTCACTTCCCTCCGCATACCGGGCAATGTCCTGCCTGTACAAATCCAGCAGTGATGTCTGCACCCCGATGACCTTTCCAATATCGTGGGTATCCACATAGGTCTGAACCACATCCGGCATCCCACCCACCACGAGATAGCTGTAAAACAGCTTTGTCATGGTTTCGTGTACCGCAGGCAAGACCCGCATTTTTGTGTGCATGCAGGTTTTCAGGTACTGAATGGTCGCGTCCTGAACACCATTTGCCCACAGGAATTCCTCGAAGTCCATGGGATACATGCGGTAGATTTCTTCAAAGCCTACGGGAAGGGATTTGACGGTTTTATATTTCGTTCCCAGCAGGGAGCCGGATTCGATATAGTCAAATCGTCCGTCTTCCACAAGGAACTTGATGGCTGTCCGCACGTTGGGGCACTCCTGGACTTCGTCAAAGAAAATCAGTGTTTCCCCGGGCTCCATAGGCTGCCGGGTATAGGCGGTCAGATTGGTGATGATGGTGTTGACATCCAGGTCACCCACAAAAATGTCGGCAGCATCCGTGTCGGAAACAAAATTGATCTCTACAAAGTTTCTGTAGTTCTCTTTTCCGAATTTCCGAATCAGTGTTGTTTTGCCAATCTGTCTTGCGCCAAAAATGCAAAGCGCTTTGTGATTTTGGTCCTTTTTCCAATCCAGAAGCTTTTGATATGCCTTCCGCTTCAGCAAACTAACCACCTCAATCCAGTTCGTGTGCCGCTATTGTAACATAATTCCATGCACTTATCAATCGGTTTGTGACATAATTCTGTGGAAAGCTGATGCATGTTGCGACATAATTCTCTTTTCGATACGATCTGCAAGTGCACATAGCTGGACTGGCTGATGGATTAACGAAAAAGATGCAGTGCCGCCCACCGATTAACAATGATTGACAGGCTGATTTTTCGAATCTTTTTGTATTATTGTATCAATTATCATGCATTGTATCATAATCAATGAAATAATTCTGATACTCAGGCAAGTATCCTTTCCTATTCTCAAAATGAAATTCGTTAGACATCGCGATAATTTTGTGCTACAATTCCTATATAATTGATAGCAAAAATCACATTATTGACCGTCAATAATCTCTCCAGATTCTTTTTGAAAAAAGAAATGTACAATCTAGCAGGAGGAACGGCTATGGAGGACGAATTAAAGAGACTCCGCGCCCAGGTAAAGGCCCTTCAGGAGGAAAACCGTTACTTGAAGCGCCTTTTGGAGGAAGCGGGGATTGCGTATGTACGCCAACCGGAAGCCACACCTGTGGAGATTACCAGGCAGCTTGCGCGGCGGTTTTATTCCTACTTTTGGGGGCGGATGGATGTTTACAGCAAGCGCAGTATGAACAAAACCACCGGGAAGACACAGTATTATCCCCAATGTGAGAATCTGTGGAAGGACGGTCTCTGCCCGAAGAAAATTGGGAAAAAGATCAGATGTAAGGATTGTGCAAATCGGAAATGGAAAGCCTTGGAAGCGGAGCAGATTATGGATCATCTGCGGGGAGAGAAGCCGGATGGGTCGGATGTGATTGGGGTATATCCTCTGTTTCCGGATGGAACCTGCCGATTTCTGGTGTTTGACTTTGACAACCACGAAAAGGGTGCCGAAGCCCTGGACTTTGGGAACACGGACAACCGCTGGATGGAAGAAGTGGATGCGCTGCGGCAGGTGTGCGGTGCAAATGGCATTCCCTGTCTGGTAGAGCGTTCCCGGTCTGGGCGGGGCGGGCATTTGTGGATTTTCTTTGATAATCCCGTGGAAGCCGGGTTGGTTCGACGGTTTGGAATGGCGCTGCTGGAAAAGGGTGCGGAGACGGTGAATCTGAAATCCTTCCGATTTTACGACCGAATGCTGCCGGCGCAGACCAGCATTGCCGATGGGGAGCTGGGCTACTTAATTGCGCTCCCATTACAGGGACAGGCACTAAAAAATGGAAACAGTGCCTTTGTGGATCAAAGCTGGGAACCCTTTGCAGATCAATGGGGCGCATTGTTCGCGACACAGAGATTGTCCGCAGAGACGATTGAGGACTGCATCAAGAAATGGAATGTTGCGGATACACCCCAGGGCTGTTTCCTGCCGGAAGAAACGAAGCCATGGGAGCGCAGCAGAAAACTCCACCAAGAAGATGCGGACGGGCCGCTGCAACTGACCCTGGCAAATCGGATTTATATTGAGACCGGGAATCTCAAGCCCCGGCTGCAAAACCAGATTCGCCGGATGGCTGCCATTGCCAATCCCATGTTCTATCGGAACCGGGCAATGGGCCTCTCCAATTTCTCCAACTCCCGGTATCTGTATCTGGGAGAGGACGAGGTCGGTTTTCTTTGTATTCCCCGTGGGCTCTTGGATGAATTATTAGAGAGATGCCAGGAAGCGGTAATTCCTGTTCAAATTGAGGAAAAACGAGCCGCCGGGAAAACGCTGGAGGTTCGCTTTCTGGGAGAACTGAGAGACAATCAGGAAGCGGCGGCTAAGGCCATATTGAAGCATGACTGCGGCATCCTCAGTGCCGCCACCGCATTCGGAAAAACCGTGGTTTGCAGCCGCCTGATTGCAGAGCGAAAGGTCAGCACCCTCATTCTGCTGGAATCCTCCGCATTGATTGAGCAATGGCAGAAGGCGTTGGAGCGGTTTCTGGAATTTCAGGAGGATTTGCCGGAATATGAGACAAAAACCGGCAGAAAGAAGCGGAGAAAAAGCATTATCGGCATCATCCACGGCCCCAAGGATACCTCTACCGGCATCGTGGACATTGCCATGGCGGGCTCCCTGTGCAAAAAGGGGGAATTCCACCCCCGGCTCCGGGAATACGGCATGGTGCTGGTGGACGAATGTCACCACAGCGCTTCGGAGACCCTTCGTTCCGTATTGCAGGAGGTTCACGCCCAGTATGTGTACGGTGTGACTGCGACACCGTTTCGTGGGGATGGATTGGAGAAAATCAACGAGATGCTGCTGGGACCGGTTCGGTTTCAATACTCCGCCAGGGAAAAAGCCGCCGAACAGGGAATCGGGCACTACATCATCCCCAGATTCACCGGGGCGGTTCTTCCGTTCTTCAAAGAAAACGTCCATGTAACGGAAGCCTATGAGCACCTGCGAAAAAACGAAATCCGCAACGATCTCATTGCCTCCGATGTGAAAAAGGCATTGGAGGAGGGACGGACGCCCCTGATTCTTACCCGCTTTACTGACCAGGCGGCGGTGCTGTATGAGCTGCTCAAACCATATGCACAGAAGCCCTTCCTGCTCACCGGGGAGATGCCGAAGAAGGAGCGGGAAGCAGCCATGAAAGCCATGACAGAGGTGCAGCCGGAGGAATCCATGCTCCTGGTGGCAACCGGGCAGCTGATCGGAGAGGGCTTCGACTATCCCAGGCTGGATGCCCTTTTCCTGGCAACCCCGGTTTCCTGGAAAGGAGTAGTAGAGCAGTACGCCGGGCGGCTCCACCGGGATTACCCGGGAAAGGATGCTGTGTACATCTATGACTATGTAGACACCCACATCCCGGTGTTCGATAAGATGTATACCAAACGCCTGAGAACCTATCATCGCATGGGCTATTCCCTACGTACAGCGGATACCCCGGAAAAGCAGACCGCCAATGCCATCTACGATTCCGATACCTATCGCCCTGTCTTCGAGCAGGATATGCGGGAGGCAGCAAAAACCGTGGTCATCTCCAGTCCCACTCTGAGCCGGAAACGAGTAGAGCAGTTGATTTCCCTCCTGCAGCCCGCGCAACGAAACGGCCTGCGCGCTTCCGTCATCACCTGGCACCCGGATGCCTATCGCTACGGCAAGGACGAGCACCGTTTCGCCTTGCTGGAAAGCCTGCGCACAGCCGGGTGGGAAATCCGCCTGGTTCGGGATAACTGCCAGCATTTTGCCGTGATTGATGAACAAATCGTCTGGTACGGCAGCATGAACCTCCTCTCCCGGGATGATGTGGAGGACAACATCATGCGCCTGGAAAGCCCAGAGGTAGCTGAGGAACTGTTGGGGATCGTCAATGATTCAAAAATCTCCAAAGAATAACCATTGCTGTTTTGGCATAAGCATGGTACAATAATGATGAACTACTATCTGAGGAGGGACGACTATGCGGTATTCTGTGGAAGAGATTAAGAAAATCGTTGCGGTTCTTGCGGCCCAGTACGGGGCGGATCGTGTTTATCTGTTTGGTTCTTACGCCAGAGGCGATGCCGATGCGGACAGTGATATTGACCTGCGGATCGATAAAGGTTCCATTCGTGGTTTGCAGATGGGTGGACTTGCTGCGGATTTGGAAGACGCATTCGGGATACCTGTGGATTTAGTCCCCACCGGAAGTTTGGACAGTAAATTTCTGCGTTCCATTTCTGATGATGAGGTGTTGCTCTATGAAGCCTCTTGACCGCAATATCAGTATTTTAGAGCACATTATAGGCTAGCTTAAATCCGAGAACAACGGTTCGTAGATGGGTGTTAGCTGCTGTGCAATTGCCTGCTGGATGATACGGTCTACGACTGTTGGGATTCCAAGCTTTCGTACCCCGCCATCCGGCTTTGGGATTTCCTTCCGGCGTACCGGCTGGGGCTTGTACTTCCCCTGCCGAATCGATTCCAGAAGTTCTTCCCGGAGTTCTCTCAACCAAGGCCGCGCATCCTCGACAGTCATTCCATCGATTCCCGGCGCTCCCTTGTTGGCCCTTACCCGCTTGTAGGCTCTGTTCAGGTTTTCCCTGCTCAGAATCTTTTCAAGCAAGTCTGCACCGCCCTGTTCCTTTCCTTCCTGACTGCCAACACTCTGCGCTCCCGCATACCCTTCGTGTTCCGCACTATCTCTCTGCGGGCAGCTCAGGTTTCCCTGATATTCTGCGTTCTTCATGTTGACCTCCTTCCGAAATCTACTTAGGACTAACGATTGTTCGGCCCTTCCCGGTTTTTTCGGTACTATGGCCTCTGCTGACTTCTTGCGGTTCGTTGTTACTGCGCATTCATTTTTTTCCAAATGCGTCCGCAAGACCTCCCCGGGTACTCACACGTTCTTTCCCTCTTTACCTGCCGCATTTACCGTAAGCGATTCCGTGTAGCTATTGGGCTTTGTTTTGTGTTGCAAACTTACCCTCGCTTACGGCCTTATATGCGATTTCTGTACGTCAGGCCAGTGTATCATTCCCCTCACCAGCTCTGTCTGTGAGCCTTCGGAGATGAGAATGGGCAGTGTGCGAAATCGTCCCCCTGGTGCCAACCAGGGGGATGCGATTTTTTATGAGCGTATCATGGCGGAGGTGTCAGGCACTTGGAAATCAAGTCTTCGGCTCAGCACATCCCATGTGGATTGCATCTAGACCGGCTGTGACACCGGCCTACCCCAGGAGACTTTGCCTCAGCACATCCCGTGCGGATTGCATCTCCAGAACCCGCTTTTCCGCGTAAGTCTCCTCAGTCTTTGCCTCAGCACATCCCGTGCGGATTGCATCAGTTCCAGAAATTTGCCAGCGGCATGACCCCTGACTTTGCCTCAGCACATCCCGTGCGGATTGCATCTTAATTTGCCCCTTGTTATAAATATCAACATAAGCTTTGCCTCAGCACATCCCGTGCGGATTGCATCCTGGAACAAATCATTCAGCGGGTTCTGTGCCATCCTTTGCCTCAGCACATCCCGTGCGGATTGCATCAGCCGCTAAGCGGCAAAAGAAAGGAACGAACATCTTTGCCTCAGCACATCCCGTGCGGATTGCATCGGAAGCAAAGGCCATGAAGCCGGAGGAGCTTTTTCTTTGCCTCAGCACATCCCGTGCGGATTGCATCAGCAATGATACACAAGGCAAGATGCAAATTATTATAGAATATGCTGTGAGCTGGTAGATAGCTTTTCAGTCATTCAAAAAATAATGACTGCGCTGACTATTTTCCCATACTCTTTCACTGCCAAAGCAACCTATGTTGCCATTATCGGCAGCCTCGGACGGGCAATCGACCGTTTTTGGGCGCGAACCCCACCGTTTTTTCTGTTAACTTACACTTCGCTTGATTCCCATACTGGCTGGGGTTTTGGGCATCGCTCTTAATCGCTGAATTGTCCGATGGTGCAGGTTTCGGAACGCATCGTAATCCCGCCGGAGGGCATCTCTATCGAACCCATCCAACTGAGGGGTACAATGCTGCAAAAGAAACGCCGAATACAGGTCCCGCTGGATTTCCTCCCCATCCGGCATATGATTCCAGCGCTGGTTAAGGGTTTTCTTCTCATAGGTACCGGATTGATGGTTATACTGGCTGGCTTTGACCGATGTTGGTACCCGGATAACACCAGGAAGGCCCAGGCACTCGCATTTCAATTTGAGAATACTCATCAATGCTGCCGGGGCTTTGTTCGCCACGGATTTTCCATACCGTTTCTTTCGTTTGTATTTTCCGGTCTTTTCGGAAATTTCTGTTTTCTTTGCCCGGTGGGTCAGGGCGGGCCATTCCATATCTTCCACATAGAAGCAGTCACCCAGGGAAAGCAAATGGTTTGCCAATTGGATATGCTGGCGTTTTCTGGTCTCCGCCTGATAATGCTGGAGATATGCCAGTTGCTTTTGAATTTTCAGGTATCGTTTGGATTTATTGCGGGTCAGTTTCTTCCCTCGCTTGATGGTGCCATCTTCCGCGTAATTATCCGGGTTGTTTGCCCGTCTGCTGCGCTCCAGCTTCCGCTGGAGAATTCGTTTATCATGCTCAATGTTCTGAACCTGATCGGCAAGCTCCATCAGGTTGACCTCCGACGCAGCGCAATAGGCAATGGTCTGAGGCCCGATGTCGATTCCAACCGCGCCATGGCCAACCGGGAGAATTGGCTCTCCTGTAGCTGTGTCGCGCTTTATGACGGGCTTCCCTTCCAAAGACAGCTGGGCATACCAATGGTCTTTGTTTTTCCCCGGCTTCCTAAGAATGCGGACATACTTTACCCGGTAGCTCAGCATCTCCCTTTCATACGCATTGTCTGGGGAGCGCTTCAACGGCAGCTTCAGTCCTTTCCATTCAATGAAAGTCCCACGAAAGATGATTTCCACTCCGCCGCTTTTTCCTGTCATTGAATATCCGCGTAATGAGTGGATGTCTCCCGCTTTCTTGTAGTGTACAAGTTTTCCGTTTCCAAACAGTTTTTTCTCAAACGCAGCCCAGACCTGCGGTGCAATACCGTGAACAGAAACGCTTGATCCAATATTCTCATTGAAATGCTTATAATAGTCTTTTACATCAGATTTGAAACCATACTCAGAAAAGCCTGCCTCTTGTAAAAGTCTGGTTCTGATTTTTGTGCATTCACGGAATTCTGCTGTCTTTTGGGAATTGTGTTGATACAATTCACGAATCCTGGCCTGATTCTCCCGGTAGGCAGCCGTCTGTTCCAGCCGCCGGAGCTTTTTCAATTCCACATGAACCAGAGTGTTGTAAATCTGCCTTGCAATCTCAAATCGCTTGGAAAGGCGGTCTTCCTGCCATTTTTCCAGCTTTAGCGGAAGTGTCAAGCAGCAAGTGCTAGTGGTACTTTTTTTACTCACAGGAATCCCCCTTTCTCCATTATTGTATACGCTGGCTGCATCAAATGCAAGCATTTTTCTTTCTGATAATCGAATATCATTCTACAATCCAATAATACTTCCACTTTCATCATTCCCGCATAATCCCCCAGTTCCTGCAAACAATACCAATGGAAATTCGGCACAAGGAGAGGAAAACAATGAAAGCAACAGGCATCGTCCGCCGGGTGGACGATTTGGGGAGAATTGTCATCCCAAAAGAAATCAGAAGAACCCTCAGAATCCGGGAGGGCGACCCGCTGGAGATTTATACGGAGAAGGATGGCGGGGTGATTTTTCGGAAGTATTCACCCATGGGGGATCTGCAGGAGTTTGCATCCCAGATGTGTGAGTCCATTGTGGCGGCCACGGGGCACATTGCGGCGGTGGCGGACCGGGACAGCATTATTGCGCTCCATGGGGCGCCAAAGCGAGATTTGGTGGACAAGCCCAACTCCCCGGAGCTGGAAAAAATCATGGAGCAGCGGAAAAACTATCTCTACCAGAGCGGCGACTCCCCCATCCGGGCATCGGACGGGACGGACAAGTACCATCTGGGAGCCGCTGCGCCCATTCTTTCCCAGGGGGACTTGATGGGCTGCGTGATGCTGCTGCTGGGAGAAAACGACGCTCCCCTGCAGGATGCGGATCGGGCGCTGGCGCGGACGGCGGCGGGCTTCTTGGGGATGCAGCTGGAAAACTGAATCACTCTTCCCAGCCATAGAAAACGGCTGCAGCCTCAAACCGGGCTGCAGCCGTTTCTTATATTTTTTCAGTGGTCAGGGCCTTTCCGATTTTTTCCACGATCAGGATGCTGTAGCGCAGCACCGGCTCGGTGACGATGGCAAAGACACCGAAGAGCAGGACGCATTTCAGCGACATGTGGCCCATGCCGAAGATGTCCCCCAGCCAGATGCTGCAGCCCAGCAGACCCAGGATGCAGCCAGCCAAGACGGCCAGCCTCAAGTGGTTCAGGGGCTTTCCGATGTGGTAGAGGATCATGAAGCCCACAATGGCCAGCAGCATGGTACAGGCGGTGGAGATATCCGATTCATTGACCCCAAAGACCTGGCCGAACATCACCAAAGCACCCACCACCAGGAAATCCGTCAGCCCCGCAGGCAGCGCCTTAATCAGCACATTGGACAGGAATTTGCCCCGGATGGCGTCGGAATTGGGCTGCAGGGCCAGGAAAAAGCCGGGAATGCCGATGGTGAACATGCTGATCAGCGACATTTGCGACGGCTCCAGGGGATAGTTGATGGCAAAGCAGGCGGAGAACACCGCCATCAGGAAGGAGAAGATGTTCTTCACCAAAAACAGGCTGGCAGAGCGCTGGATGTTGTTGACCACCCGGCGGCCCTCCGCCACCACCGAGGGCATGGCGGAAAAATCCGATTCCAGCAGCACCAGCTGGGAGACCTGGGCCGCCGCGTCGCAGCCGGAGGCCATGGCAATGGAGCAGTCCGCGTCCTTCAGGGCCAGCACATCGTTGACGCCGTCGCCGGTCATGCCCACGGTATGCCCCGCCTCCTGCAATGCATGCACCAGCTGCCGCTTCTGCTCCGGGGTGACCCGGCCAAAGACGGTGTAGTTCGCGGCCGCCTCCCGCAGTGCCTCCTGGGTATCCAGGGTGGAGGCATCGATATAGTGCTCCGCCCCGGCAATGCCCGCCTCCAAAGCGATCTGGGAAACGGTCAGCGGGTTATCCCCGGAGATAACCTTAACGGCAACCCCCTGCTGGGCAAAATACTGGAAGGTCTCCGGCGCGTCCCGGCGGATGGGGTTTTCCAGCAGGATCAGCCCCATGGGGGTCACCTTTTCCGTCAGGGCCCCGCCGTCGGGCACCCCGGCGTAGCTTCCGAACACCAGCACCCGGTAGCCGTCGGCGCTGTAGCTTTCGATGATGGCGCGGCTCGCCTCATAATCCTCCCGCAGCACAAACTCCGGGGCCCCCAGCACGAAGCTCTCCTCCTCAAACACCGCCGCGCAGTATTTATAGGTGGAGGAAAAGGGCACCACGGACTTGGCCTTTTTCTCCGTGGGGGTTTTGAAATAGCGCTTCAATGCCTGCATGGTCACATTTCCCTCAGGCATAGCCATCACCAGACTGCTGATGCTGGCTTTCAAGCCATGGCCCGCCGAAGGGTCGAAGCCCGCCATGGGCATCACACCGCTGACCTGCATCTGGCTTTCCGTGATGGTGCCGGTTTTGTCCACGCAGAGCACATCCACCCTGGCCAGGGTCTCGATGCACTTCATATCATGCACCAGCACCTTTTGAGAGGCCAGGCGCATGACGCTGACCACCAGCGCCACACTGGCCAGCAGGTACAGCCCCTCCGGGATCATACCGATCACCGCCGCCACCATGGAGACGATGCTGCTCTGGAAGGTGGCCCCGGCAAACACATACTGCTGCACAAACAGAAGAACGCCGATGGGGACGATCAGAATGCCCATAACGCCCACCAGCTTATCCAGCACCCGCAGCATTTCTGAGCGCTGCTTCCGGTTCATGGCCTTGGCCTCCAGGGTCAGCCGGGAAATGTAGGAATCCGCTCCCACCTTGTCAAGCCTGGCAAAGCACTCCCCGGACACCAGGAAGCTGCCGGACAGCAGATTGTCTCCGCTCTGCTTGCGCAATTCATCCGGCTCGCCGGTGAGCAGGGCTTCATTCACCGCGGCATTGCCCTCCAGCACCACCGCGTCGGCGCAGACCTGATCTCCCGCCCGGAACAGCACGATGTCGTCCAGCACCAGTTCCTCCGCGGGAATCTCCTGCTGCTTCCCCTCCCGAATCACCAGAGCCTTGGGGGCATTCAGCATGGTCAGCTCGTCCAGCACCTTTTTGGCCCGAATCTCCTGGACAATGCCGATGAGCAGATTGGCAATCACCACCGGCAGGAAAGTCAGACTCCGAAAAGACTCGGCGGCAATCAGCAGCACCGTCAGCACCGCGAACACCAGGTTAAAATAGGTAAAAAGATTGCTTTTAATGATGCCCCACACGGTTTTTGCCTCGGGCTTCACCGCATCATTGCGAAGCCCCTGCTCCACCCGCTTCTGCACCTGGGCCTGGGTGAGTCCCACCGCGATATCCGGCTGATAGCGGGTGATATCCCCCGATTCCTCTTTCTGATTCTCCATATCCAATCCCCCATTCCGGAATGACGATCTTTTTCCATGATACACCGGAACATTTTTGGAAATAATACCACATTGTAAAAAAACTGTAAATCCCGTCTCCCCAATAAGCAGCCGCGGTTATGCTCCCCCGTTGTCGTTTTCCATTTTCACCTTGGGCAGGTTCCAAAGGAAGCGGGCCGCCAGGAAGCGCAGAAGCAGCACCAGCAAAAAGCCGCTGATCATGGCGAT
This sequence comes from uncultured Clostridia bacterium, assembly GCA_945875335.1. Lineage (GTDB taxonomy): Bacteria > Bacillota > Clostridia > Oscillospirales > Oscillospiraceae > Faecousia. The sequence continues at coordinate 30,185 of CAMCKD010000014.1, forward strand.
CCGCTGGGAGCCGAACAGCCGCAGCAGCACCACCATCAGCACCGCCCCCGCAATGGCCGCCACGGCGTAAATGTGCTTGCGGAAGATATCCGGCATCTGGTTTGCCAGCAAATCCCGCAGGGCGCCGCCGCCCACCGCAGTCATAAAGCCCAAAAAGCAGATCAGAAATTCATTGTCCCCATGGCCTATGGCAATCCCCGCCATGACGCCGTCCACCGTAAAGGCCGCCAGGCCCAGGGAATCAAACCAGAACAGCAGCTTGTCATACAGCGGGGCCACCTTCCGGGGCATGTGCCGGTGGAGGTACATGAGCAGAAACACCACATTGGCCACCACCACCGCCACCATCACGAAAAAGGAGTTACGGAACATCTGAGGCGGAATGCTGCCGATGATCAAATCCCGCATCAGTCCCCCGCCGCAGGCCGTGGTGATCGCCAGCACGTTGACCCCGAAAATATCCATCCCCTTGCGAATGCCCACAAAGGCGCCGGAAATGGCAAAAGCGATGGTTCCAATCAAATCAAAGAAAAACAGCAGCGACCAAGGCATAGGCCTTCCTCCCACCAGGAAATGATATTGCATTATGTGCATTCAGCAATCAGGTAAATCGTTGTTTGGCGCACCTTTGCCCTCCCCTCTGGGGAGGGTGGCCGAGCGCCAGCGAGGTCGGGAGAGGTGT
>CAMCKD010000015.1 GCA_945875335.1 uncultured Clostridia bacterium
TGCAAGGTTGGACGATGGTACGAATTCGCCCAACCTGGGTAATCATTGAAGGCTTTACCGCGCGGGAGGCTACGAGCCTCCCCTACAGTGGCTGGTGCGATAAAGCACCATTAAGCTCATGAAATCCAACATGCAAAAAATATTTTGCCCGGCTCCTGAAAAAGAGTCGGGCGCTTTTGTATTTTGGGTTTCTTGGTTTTGCAACAGAGGCGAACTGGATGGAATTTCAGCAGTAATAGCGGATTTCCCCAAAATAACCAATCCATTTTTCAATTATTTCGCTGCTTCTGGCTTCGATAATCAGCATAATGTTTCGCAGGGTTCTTTCGGGAATACGGGAATTATTATTGCACAAATAACAGCGTCCTGCCGAGGTTATCCAGATTTTTGTGGCGTTTCCGGTGGGGGAACCCTGTGCAACATGGACATGGATGGGCTCCAGAGGATCGTTTTCGTTTGACCAGAAGTAGACCCAGTAGGAACCAATCTTAAAAACCTGCGGCACTGTCAAATCCTCCCTCCTGTGCAAAGCGGAGAATCAGATGGGCAGTGGAACGAATGATCTCTTCGTAACGGGAGAGCTCTTCCGTAGTGAAGCCAAAGACCTCCTGCCACTGATAACCGGGGAGCATGCAGACGGCATGGTGAAAGCAGTCCCGTTCGTTCGGTTTTTCTAAATAAACCTTGACCGTATTGTCCGGCCGCATTTCAGAATGAACAATTTCCGTTTGATCGTCCAGAGTCAAAAATGGGTACATCATGGTAATGCCTCCTTGGGAATGGTTTGCCGGTTCGGATGAATTTATCCCTGTTTCCAGTATAGCATGAGTTTCTCCGGGATGCAATGCGATTTGAAGAAATGTATTCATCACTATCGTAATTTTCGGTGGGATGTCAGAGGGGTATTGCTATTTTCTATTTTCATAATGGAATATTGCCGGAATGTGGAAAAATTCTTGCTATTGGGAAGGGGGTGTGGTATAGTGATACTGTACGACAGTTTTCGACATTTTGCGCCGCTGCTCTGGGCTTTTTGGGAGAGCGGCAGCAATGAAAGTGAGGAACATATGAACATTGAAGAATGCTACCACCGCCTGGGCGGCGATTACGGTCAGGTGCTCAAGCGGCTGCCCAGTGGTGCACTGGTTAAAAAATTCATCATCAAATTCCTGGACGACGGCTCCTTTGACGAGCTTAGCCAGGCGCTGAGCCGGGGTGACCGGGAAATTGCCTTCCGTGCGGCGCACACCCTCAAGGGTGTCAGCGCCAACCTGGGCTTGGAGCAGCTTCGCCGGTCTGCCAGCGAGCTGACAGAGCTGCTTCGCCCGGAGTCCGATACCGTTCCCCAGGAAGCAGGGGCGCTGATGGAGCAGGTTCGCCTGGACTATCAGCTGACGGTGGATTCCATCCGGGCGTTTATGGCATCGGAGCAATAATCGTTTCGGTCACCTTGGATTTGACTTGTTTGAACCACAGCCCATGGCCCCGGCCTCGCTGCCGGGTAATTGGAAGAGAGATGAAAAGTGATGCAAAAAAAACGGATATTGGTGGTTGAGGACAATGAGCTCAACCGGGCGATCCTCTGCGAGATTTTGTCGGAGGAATACCTGGTTCTGGAGGCGGAGAACGGTCAGGCGGCGCTGGAGCTGCTGCAGGCGAACAAGAGCAGCATCTCCCTCATTTTCCTGGATGTGATGATGCCGGAGATGGACGGCTATACCTTCCTGGATCGGATTCGCGCTGATGGGGAGCTGTCCCTGATTCCGGTGGTGGTGACCACCCAAAGCAGCGGCGATGAGGATGAGGTCGCCGCCCTGTCCCACGGCGCCACCGACTTTGTGCCCAAGCCCTACCGCCCCCAGGTGATCCTCCACCGGGCGGCAAGCCTGATCAAGCTGCGGGAGTCCGCCGCCATGGTCAACCAGTTTAAGCTTGACCAGCTCACCGGGCTTTACAGCAAGGAGTATTTCTACCAGAAGGTGCGGGAGTGCCTGCTGGAAAATCCAAATACAGAGTATAGCATCGTCTGCTCCAATATTGAAAATTTCAAGGTCTACAACGATACCTTCGGCATGAAGGGCGGCGACAAGCTTCTGAAGACCATTGCCGACCAGATTCGGGAGCAGGTGGGCGAGGGCAGCCTGTATGCCCGCTTCGGCGCAGATCGGTTCCTCTTCCTGAAGGAGCGGGCGCAGGAAGAACAGGACAGAGCCAAAATGGAGGCCTTCTCCCATGGCCCCGTGGGCTCCAAGAACCTGGTGGTGAAATGGGGTGTCTACGAGATCAACGACCCCACGGTTCCCGTGGAGCAGATGGTGGACAGAGCCTTCCTGGCAGCCGACAGCATCAAGGGAAAGTACAACCAGATCATTGCGGTTTACGACAGCGTGCTCCGGGATAAGCTGCTGCGGGAGCAGGCCATCACCGAGTCCATGGAGGAAGCGCTGCACCAGGGGCAGTTCACCGTGTATTTGCAGCCCAAGTATTGCCTGCATAACGACCAGCTCTCCGGCGCGGAGGCTCTGGTGCGCTGGATTCACCCGGAGTGGGGCTTTATGTCTCCCGGAGAATTCATCCCCCTGTTTGAAAAGAACGGCTTCATCACCCAGCTTGACCGCTATGTGTGGGAGCAGGTGTGCATCCTGCTGAAATCCTGGCGGGAGAAGGGCTATCCCGATATTGCCGTCTCGGTCAACGTATCCCGGGCGGATGTATACCAGGATGATTTGCTGGAGACCCTGTCCAGCCTGGTGAAAAAATACGGCATCGAGCCCCGCCAGCTCCACCTGGAATTGACGGAGAGCGCCTACACCGAAAATCCCAGCCAGATCATCGCCACCGTTGACCGGCTGCGGGCCATTGGCTTCATTGTGGAGATGGACGATTTCGGCAGCGGCTATTCCTCGCTGAATATGCTCAACCAGATGAAGCTGGACATTCTGAAGCTGGATATGAAATTTATCCAAACGGAAACTGCCAAGCCCGCTGAGCAGGGCATCATGCGTTTCGTGATCAGCCTGGCTCGCTGGCTGAACCTGAGCGTGGTGGCCGAGGGCGTGGAGACCAGAGCCCAGCTGGACCGGCTGCGGGAAGTGGGCTGCGACTATGTGCAGGGCTACTTCTTCTCAAAGCCCCTGCCGATCCCGGAGTTTGAGGCGCTGCTGGCAGATCAGATTTCAAAGCCCCTCCGGCCGGAAAGAAGACCCCAGGAGGAGCCGGATTTGAAGGTTCTTCTGGTGGTGGACACCGATGAAGCCTATCGGAAGCGGGTCTGCCGTGCCTTCGAGGGGATGTACCATGTGCTGGAGGCATCGGATGTTGACAGTGCCATCACCTGTGTTCGGGCGTACGGCGCGGAGCAGATGACGGCCGTGATTCTGAGTACGGATCTGCCGGACAGAGGAGCGGAAGTTTTCCTGAAGCGGCTGCGCTCTGACCCTGTGCTGTGGCGCGTTCCTGTGCTCTCTGCGCTGCCGCTGGAAATGGTGACGGATGATTATGTCCAGCAGCTGGATACCGACGATTTCCTCTGCAAAAACCATCCCATGTGCGACCTGCGCCGCCGGGCCAGCCGGATGATCAACATTTCGGAATGCAGAAAAAAGGCCCAGGTGCTGGAAGATGAGGCCTGCCGGGATTTCCTGACCGGGCTGCTGAACCGCCGGGGTCTGGACGCTGCCATGGATGCCCTGCGCCAGGAGGATATGCCCACAGCGGTCTATCTGTTCGACCTGGATAATCTGAAGCAGATCAACGACGAAAAGGGCCATGAGGTAGGAGATGTGATCATCCGCACCTTTGCAGACATCCTTCGCCGCTACGCCCGGGACACCGATATTCTCTGCCGCTACGGCGGGGACGAATTCCTGCTGATCCTGCGGCACATCTATTCCCGGGAGACCATTCTGAAAAAGGGTGAGATCATCTGCAAGAGCTTCCGGGATGCCTCCCTGCCGGATGGGATTCGGGCTTCCTGCTCCGGCGGCGTGGTGATCTGCGCAGCCGAGGAAAGACCCTCCTACGCCACCATTGACCGAGCCGATGAGGCATTGTACAAGGCCAAGCGGGATGGCAAGGGCACCTGCTGCCTGTGGGAAGAAGAATGATTTATCAAAAAACAGGACGGTCAAAAACCGTCCTGATTTTTTGCAACTGTGGGTTGCAGAAAAGAACGCCGAAATTGGTGGAAAACCGAAAGAATATCCAGTATCATTTCGGTGGGGGTGACAAGATGAAACTATCCGAGAAAATCTCAGAGCTGCGAAAGGCCAACGGCATGACCCAGGAGGATCTGGCGTATCTGTGCAATGTGAGCCGGCAGTCCATTTCCAAATGGGAGGCGGACATCGCCCTGCCGGAGACGGAGAAGCTGCTGCTTCTGGGAAAGCTTTTTCATGTATCCATGGATGTGCTTTTGAAGGATGAGCTGTCCCTCAGTGTGGTGCAGGAGGTTCACAGCTGCGGAAACAATGCCGTTCATGAGAAAAAGCAGGAGACCTACGAAGGAGTGCTGATCAAGGAGAGCATCGAAAATGAGGAAATCCTGGATGAGCTGCATATCCACAAGCTGGAGCTGTGGAAAACCGGCGGCAATCCCAGATACTGGACGGTGCTGTTTTTTACCACGGAATGCCCGGATTTCCCGAATCGGCTGTCCCAGGTGCTGAAATCCGACCCGGCCCAGGGGGAAACTGGTTCGCCGATTTCAAAAGCGGAAATGAGAAGTACATCGTCTTCCGGGAAAAGGTTCTCCACTACAGAATCGGAAACGCGGAGCAGAAGCAGGCGGTCTGCGCCCAGTGCCGCAGCATGGGCATTGGGGATGACCAGATGAACTGGTCGGAATAGGAGGAAAAATGAGAGTTTTATTATCATCAGCCGGGCTGGAAAACCAGGTGATCCAGTCCTATTTTGTTAACATGGTGGGCAAGGATATGGCGCTTGTAAAGGCGCTGTTCATCCCCACCGCCGCCATCGATCCCGGGGCCATTGCGGTGCTTCCAAAGTGCATGAACGACCTGCTGAAATGCGGCATCCCGGAGGAGAACATCACCGTGTTCGATCTGCACACCGGCATGGACTTGGATACCCTGCGGCAGTATGACGTGGTGTATCTCTGCGGGGGCAGCACCGCCTACCTTTTGGAGCGGGTGAACCAGACCGGCTTCCGGGAGAGTCTGCTGTCCTACATCCGGGAAAACGGCGCCGTGATCGGTGTCAGCGCCGGCAGCCTGATTTTTGCCAACAACCTGCCGGGCAATCTGGGGCTCATCGACACCCACCTGGATGTGCACTGTCCCACCGGAGCAGCCCCCGGCAAGCTGCCCTGGCCCTGCCCCAACCTCCGCCTGACCAACAACTGCGCCCTGGCCATGGACGGCCTCCAGGTGGTGGGCATCAGCGAAGAAACCAAGAGACTGTGACGCGTAAATTGTTGTTTTTTGGACACGCTATTCGTAGGGCGGGGTCATGACCCCGCCGACCAGGTTGCGCATTTTGCCCTGGCACGATTCAACGAAAGTGCTTTCATCACGTTACGTTTCGGCGGGGTCATGACCCCGCCCTACGAATGGTGCGTCACATAAACAACAATTTACCCCCATGCTGAGCAAGGAAAACCTCTGAACCGACCCGGGATGGGTTTGGCTCAGAGGTTTCGTTTTATAGCATATTGCTGTAGCCCATCAAAAAGGCATCCACTTCCTTGGCGCAGGCCCGGCCCTCGGTGATGCCCCAGACCACCAGGGACTGGCCCCGGCGGCAGTCACCGGCGGCAAAAATCTTGCTCTCGGGGGTGTGGTAGTCGGTGGTCACCAGATTGCCCCGGTTATCTCTGGGCAATCCGAAGGCGTCTGCCACATAGCTCTGGCAGCCGATGAAGCCTGCGGCAATCAGCAGCAGGTCGCAGGGCAGCTCTTCCTCGCTGCCGGGCACCTCCACCATGTTCATCCGGCCGTTTTCCATTTTCGGCTCCAGATGAACGATCTGGATGGAGCTGATGCGGCCATCCTCATTGGTTCGTATCTCCTTCACCGTGGTCTGGTAGATCCGGGGGTCCTGGCCGAATACCGCGATGGCCTCCTGCTGGCCGTAGTCGGTTTTCAGCACCTTCGGCCATTGGGGCCAGGGGTTGGAGGGGGTGCGGCACACCGGGGGCTTTCCCATCATTTCCAGCTGGGTCACGCTGGCGCAGCCCTGACGGATGGAGGTGCCCACGCAGTCGTTGCCGGTGTCGCCGCCGCCTACGATGACCACATGCTTGCCCTGGGCGGTGATGGCAAAGTCCTCCGTCTGACCGATGACCTTTTTGGTGGCGGCGGTGAGGAAGTCCACCGCAAAATGGACGCCCTCCGCCTCTCTGCCCGGCACCTTCAAATCCCTTGGGGTTTTGGAGCCGCAGCAGAGCACCACGGCATCGAACTGCTCCAATAGTTCCTGGGCAGAGATATCCACGCCCACGTTGGTGTTCACCCGGAACTCCACGCCCTCGGCGGTCATCAAATCGATGCGCCGGGCCACGATTTTCTTATCCAGCTTCATGTTGGGAATGCCGAACATCATCAGCCCGCCGGGATGGCTCTCCCGCTCAAACACGGTGACGCTGTGGCCCCGGTGGTTCAGCTGGTCTGCCACCGCCAGCCCGGAGGGGCCGGAGCCCACCACCGCCACCTTTTTGCCGCTGCGGACAGCGGGAATCCTTGGGGTGACCCAGCCGTTTTGGAAGCCCTTTTCAATGACGGCCAGCTCGTTGTTGTTCACCGTCACGCTGTCCCCGTTCATGCCGCAGGTGCAGGCCGCCTCGCACAGGGCGGGGCACACTCTGCCGGTGAATTCCGGGAAATTGTTGGTCTTGGTCAGCCGGGATAGGGCCTCCCGCCAGTTGCCGTTCCAAATCTCGTCGTTCCATTCTGGAATCAGGTTGTGCAGGGGACACCCACTGAACATGCCGCCGAAATTGGCCCCAGACTGGCAGAAGGGTACGCCGCAGTTCATGCAGCGCCCGGCCTGCTGAATACGCTCTTTTTCATTCAAATAGGGATGGAATTCTTCAAAATTGCGGATACGCTCCAGAGGCTCCACACTGGGATTCATGCAGCGGTCAAATTCCAGAAATCCTGTACTTTTTCCCATGTTCAATCCTCCTTAGCCCCGGCTGACAGCGTAGAACGCTTCCAGGGTCGCCTGCTCGTGGGACATACCCTTTTCCTCCATCTGGCCGATGGCGGTGATCATCCGCTTGTAGTCCGAGGGGATGATCTTCTTGAACCGGGGCAGGTAGTCCTCAAAATGCTCCAAAATCTCCCGGCCCCAGACAGAGCCGGTGGCCTCCACATGGGCTTCGATCATGCCCCGCAGCTCGGCGGCATCGTGACGCTCGGTGATGGCGGTCATGGAAACCATCTGCTTGTTCAGCCGCAGGTACAGGTCGTGCTTTTCATCCAGCACATAGGCGATGCCGCCGCTCATGCCCGCGGCAAAGTTTTTGCCGGTGGGGCCCAGAATGGCCACCCGGCCGCCGGTCATGTACTCGCAGCCATGGTCGCCGCAGCCCTCCGCCACGGCAATGGCGCCGGAGTTGCGGACGCAGAACCGTTCGCCCGCAATGCCGTTCAGGAAAGCCTTGCCGGAGGTGGCACCGTAAAGGGCCACATTGCCGATGATGATGTTGTCCTTGGCCGCAAACTGGCTGCCCTTCTCCGGCTTGACGATCAGCTTGCCGCCGGAGAGGCCCTTGCCGAAATAGTCGTTGGCGTCGCCTTCCAGCCGGATGGTCAGCCCCTTGGGGATGAAAGCGCCGAAGGACTGGCCGCCGCCGCCCTGGCAGTTCACCACATAGGTGTCCTCTTCCAGACTGTCACCAAAACGGCGGGTGATCTCGCTGCCCAGGATGGTGCCCAGGGTGCGGTTCACGCTGGAAACATGGATGCTTTCACTGTGGGGCTTTTTCTTCTTGAAGCTATTTTCAAAGGCGGGCAGCAGGGTGGAGACATCGATGGTTTTTTCCAGCTCGAAATTATATTGATCCGCCTGGTTGTAGTGCACCGGGGGCAGGTCGGAGAGAATGCCGCTCAGGTCGATGGTGTCCGCCCGGTGGGTGATCCGGTTTTGCCGGGGGCGAATCAGGTCGGTGCGGCCCACCAGTTCATCCACGGTGCGAACCCCCAGCTTGGCCATGATCTCCCGCAGCTGCTCGGCAATGAACAGCATGAAATTCATCACATATTCCGGCTTCCCTTGGAACCGGCACCGCAGGGCGGGATTCTGGGTGGCAATGCCCACGGGGCAGGTGTCCAGATTGCACACCCGCATCATCACGCAGCCCATGGTCACCAGGGGAGCGGTGGCGAAGCCGAATTCCTCGGCACCCAGAATGCAGGCAATGGCCACATCCCGTCCGCTCATCAGCTTGCCGTCGGTTTCCAGCCGCACCCGGGAGCGCAGGCCGTTGCGAATCAGAGTCTGGTGGGCTTCCGCCAGACCCAGCTCCCAGGGCAGACCCGCGTTGTGGATGGAGCTCTTGGGTGCCGCGCCGGAGCCGCCGTCATAGCCCGAAATCAGCACACACCCGGCACCGGCCTTGGCCACACCGGCGGCAATGGTGCCCACACCGGCCTCGGACACCAGCTTCACGGAGATACGGGCGTTGCGGTTGGCATTCTTCAAATCGTAGATCAGCTGGGCCAGATCCTCAATGGAGTAAATGTCGTGGTGGGGCGGGGGAGAGATCAGGGACACGCCGGGGGTGGAGCAGCGGGTCTTGGCGATCCAGGGGTACACCTTCTTGCCGGGCAGATGGCCGCCCTCGCCGGGCTTCGCGCCCTGGGCCATTTTAATCTGAATCTCCTTGGCGCTGTTTAAGTAGGCGGAGGTGACGCCGAACCGGGCGGAGGCCACCTGCTTGATGGCACTGTTCTTTTCCGTGCCGAACCGGGCCGGGTCTTCGCCGCCCTCGCCGGAGTTGGACTTGCCCCCCAGGGTGTTCATGGCGATGGCCATGGTGGTGTGGGCTTCCTCGGAGATGGAGCCATAGGACATGGCGCCGGTTTTGAACCGCTTGACGATCTCGCTGGCGGGCTCCACTTCCTCCAGGGGGATGCCCTCTGCCGGGTAGTTGAATTCCATCAGACCCCGCAGGGTGTGGGGCTTGCGCTCGTCGTCCACCATGTTGGTGTACTCCCGGAACCGCTCATAGCTGCCGGAACGCACCGCCTCCCGCAGGGCCACAATGGTCTGGGGATTGTACATGTGATCCTCTGCTCCGCTGCCGGAGCGGAGCTTGTGGGCGCCGGTGGAATCCAAGGTGGTGTCCACCCCCAAATCCAGCAGGTCAAAGGCGTGGTTGTGCCGCCACTGGACACCCTCGCCGATCTCCTTCAGGCCGATGCCTTCCACGGGGCTGACGGTGTTGGTGAAATACTGGTCGATGACCTCCTTGCAGATGCCCACCGCCTCAAAAATCTGGGCGGACTGATAGGATTGCAGGGTGGAAATGCCCATTTTGGAGGCAATCTTCACGATACCGTGGAGCACGGCGCTGTTGTAGTCCGCAATGGCCTGGTGGGTGTCCTTATCCAGCCGGTTCTTTTCCACCAGCTCGGCAATGCACTCCTGGGCAAGATACGGATTGATGGCCCGGGCGCCGTAGCCCAAAAGGGTTGCAAAATGGTGCACATCCCGGGGCTCCGCGCTTTCCAGAATGATGGACACGGCGGTGCGCTTTTTGGTGCGGATCAAATACTGCTCCATGGCGGACACGGCCAGCAGGGAGGGGATGGCCACATGGTATTCATCCACCCCCCGGTCGGAAAGGATGATCACATTGGCCCCTGCCCGGTAGGCCCGGTCACACTCCACAAAGAGCTTGTCGAGGGCGGTTTTCAGGGAGGAGTTCTTGTAGTACAGCAGGCTCACCGTCTCCACCCGGAAGCCGGGGCGCTGCATGGAGCGAATCTGCATCAGCTCCACGGAGGTGATGATGGGGTTGTGGACCTCCAGCACCCGGCAGTTTTCCGCCTTTTCCTGCAAAAGGTTGCCGTCAGAGCCGATGTACACCGTGGTATCGGTGACGATTTCCTCCCGCAGGGCGTCGATGGGCGGGTTGGTGACCTGGGCGAAGAGCTGCTTGAAATAGTTAAAGAGGGGCTGATGCTTTTCCGACAGCACCGCCAGGGGGATATCCGTGCCCATGGAGGTGATCTTCTCGGAGCCGGTGCGGGCCATGGTCAAAATGGCATCGTTGATGTCCTCATAGGTGTAGCCGAAGGCCTTGTAGAGCTTCTCCCGCTGAGCCTGGGGATACATGGGCACCTTTTTGTTGGGCACCGGCAGCTGTTCCAGCCGCACCAGATGCTCATCCAGCCACTCGCCGTAGGGCTGCCGAGCCGCAAAGGCAGACTTGCACTGCTCGTCGGAGATGACTGTTTTGCGCACCGTGTCCACCAGCAGCATCTTGCCAGGCTGGAGCCGGGACTTGCGGAGGATGTTTTCCGGCGGAATGTCCAGCACGCCCACCTCGGAGGAGAGCACCAGGCGGCGATCCTTTGTAATGTAGTACCGGGCGGGCCGCAGACCGTTTCTGTCCAGCACCGCGCCCATGATGTCGCCGTCGGAGAAGAAGATGGCGGCGGGGCCATCCCAGGGCTCCATCATGGTGGAGTAGTAATGGTACAAATCCCGCTTTTGCCGGGACATGCTGGCATCGTTGCGCCAGGGCTCGGGAATGGCAATCATCACCGCCAGGGGAAGAGGGATGCCGTTCATCATCATGAATTCCAGGGTGTTGTCCAGCATGGCGGAGTCGGAACCGGCCCGGGCAATCACGGGCAGCACCTTATCCATGTCCTGCTCCATGAACTGAGAGTGCATGGTTTCCTCCCGGGCCAGCATCCGATCGGCATTGCCCCGGATGGTGTTGATCTCGCCGTTGTGGAGGATCAGCCGGTTGGGATGGGCTCGCTCCCAACTGGGGGTGGTGTTGGTGGAGAACCGGGAGTGCACCATGGCAATGGCGCTTTCGTAGTCCTCCTGCTGTAAATCCAGGTAGAATTTGCGCAGCTGGTGCACCAGGAACATGCCCTTGTAAACCAAGGTGCGGGAGGAGAAGGAGCAGACGTAGGTCTCGTCATTGCTCTGCTCGAAGACCCGGCGGATGACGTAGAGCTTCCGGTCAAAGTCCAGCCCCTTGGCAATGTCCTGGGGGCGCTTTACAAAGCACTGCCAGATGGCGGGCATGGTCTCCTTGGCCCGGCGGCCCAGGATTTCGGAGTTCACCGGCACCTCCCGCCAGCCCAGGAAGGGGACCCCCTCCTTGGAGCAGATCACCTCGCAGAGCTTCTGAGCCTGGCGGCGCTTCAGCCCATCCTGGGGGAAGAAGAACATGCCAATGCCATAGTCCCCGGCATTGCCCAGGGAGAAGCCCAGCTTGGAGAAGAATTTGTGGGAGATCTGCACCAGTACGCCTACACCGTCGCCCACCTCCCCGGTGGCGTCTTTTCCGGCCCGGTGCTCCAGCCGCTCCACAATGGACAGAGCATCGTCTACAATGGCGTGGCTGGCAATGCCGTCAATGCTCACCACCGCGCCGATGCCGCAGGCGTCATGCTCGTAATTTTTGGAATACAGGGGGTAATTTCGCTGGTTTGTTTCCATGAGAAACCTCCATTGATATGCAAAATCCGGGGTCACAGGGGCCCCGGATTTACAGATGGTGTGAATGCCATTGCGGCTGCCAAAGGCACCGCCGCAATGGCTCTCTCTCAATATCCGGCGCCTCACTGCACCATGTTGTTGATGTTGTTTATCTCACGCCGAAGAGCATCTCGCCATAGCTGGGCACGGGCCAGTATTCGGCGGAAGCGGTGGACTCCATGGAGTCGATGCTGATGCGCAGGGCACACATATCGTCAATGATGGTGGTTTTGAAGAAGTCGGCCAGGGCCACGGAATCGGTGATGGACTTGCTTTCCAGCAGATCCCGCTCCAGCTTTCCGGCGGCCCGATGGGCGGCACCCAGCAGAGCGCTGATGGTCTTGACGCTGTCCCGCTCATAGCTGCAGTCGGAATCGGGAATGGCCGTCAGTTTGGCGGTGATGCCGGCGCTGAGATCGGCGGTGTAGCGGGCCATGGCAGGCAGGTAATCCTTCCGGGCCATATCCAGCATGGTCTGGGCTTCGATGTTGACCACCTTGCAGTAGTTTTCCAGCTTGACCTCATGCCGGGCCACCAGCTCGGTTTCGCTGTAGACATTGTGGGCGGCGAACAGGTCGATGTTCTTCTTGTCCAGAATGTGCGCCAGGGCGTCGGGGGTGGTCTTCAGGTTCAGCAGGCCCCGCTTTTCGGCTTCCTTCACCCAGGAGGCATCGTAGCCGTCGCCGTTGAAGATGATGCGCTTGTGCTCGGCAATGGTCTTGCGAATCAGCTCATGCAGGGTGGCCTCAAAGTCTTCGGCGCCCTCCAGCACATCGGCAAACTGCTTCAGCTCCTCAGCCACGGAGGTGTTCAGCACGGTGTTGGCGCAGGAGATGGACTCGGAGGAGCCCAGCATACGGAACTCAAACTTGTTTCCGGTGAAGGCGAAGGGGCTGGTGCGGTTGCGGTCCGTGGCATCCTTCTGGAACTTGGGCAGGGTATGGACGCCGATGCGCAGCACTTCCTTTTCGTGGCCGTCATAGGGGGTCTCCTGCTCGATGGCGTCCAGAATCTCGCTGAGGTCGGAGCCCAGGAACATGGACACAATGGCGGGAGGCGCTTCGTTGGCACCCAGCCGGTGGTCGTTGCCTGCAGAGGCCACGGTGATGCGGAGCAGATCCTGGTATTCATCCACCGCCTTGATGACGGCACACAGGAACAGCAGGAACTGAGCATTTTCATAAGGCGTGGTGCCGGGATCCAGCAGGTTTACCCCTGTATCGGTGGAAATGGACCAGTTGTTGTGCTTGCCGGAGCCGTTGACCCCGTCAAAGGGCTTTTCATGGAGCAGGCACACCAGGCCGTGGCGCTTGGCCACCTTCTGCATCATCTCCATGGTCAGCTGGTTGTGGTCCGCCGCGATGTTGGTGGTGGTGAAAATGGGAGCCAGCTCATGCTGGGCGGGGGCCACCTCGTTGTGCTCGGTCTTGGCCAGAATTCCCAGCTTCCACAGCTCGTCGTTCAGCTCCTTCATAAAGGCGGCAACCCGGGGCTTGATGGCGCCGAAGTAGTGGTCATCCAGCTCCTGACCCTTGGGAGGCTTGGCACCGAAGAGGGTACGGCCGGTGTAGATGAGGTCCTTCCGCTTGTCGTAGTGGGCCTTATCCACCAGGAAGTATTCCTGCTCCGGGCCCACGGTGGTCTTGACGGAGGTCACGTCCTCGTTGCCGAAGAGCTTTAATACCCGCAGAGCCTGACGGTTGATGGCCTCCATGGAGCGCAGCAGGGCGGTTTTCTGATCCAGTGCCTCGCCGCCGTAGGACAGGAACACCGTGGGGATGCACAGCACGCCATCCTTGATGAAGGCATAGCTGGTTGCGTCCCAGGCGGTGTAGCCTCTGGCCTCAAAGGTGGCCCGCAGTCCGCCGGAGGGGAAGGAAGAGGCATCGGGCTCGCCCTGAATCAGCTCTTTGCCGGAGAACTCCATGATGACCTTCCCACCGGGCTTGGGGGAGATGAAGCTGTCGTGCTTCTCAGCGGTGACGCCGGTCATGGGCTGGAACCAGTGGGTGAAATGGGTGGCTCCCTTTTCAATGGCCCAATCCTTCATGGCGTTGGCCACCACGGTTGCCACATTGGGGTCCAGGTGCTTGCCCTGCTTGATGGTGCGCTGCAGCGCCTTGTAGGTCTCCTTGGGGAGGCGGGCCTCCATCGTGGCGTCGTCAAAAACCATGGAAGAAAAAATATCCGTTACCATACCGATTTCTCCTTTTTGATAAAATGAAAAAGCGACAAGGGCATATGGATTTCCCATATGTGACGTCCTTGTCGCTTTGGTCAACAATATCCTGCCCCGGCGGGGCTTTCTTTGCTTGTGAGGATTTTACTGCGATTTTACCCCGATGTCAACAGCTTTCCGTCGCCGCTGACGGATTTTGTGAGTTCTCACAGGCTCTTCCGGGGTGGGATGCAAAAAGTTTGTGGCATATCTCCAACAGTTTTTCCGCTTCCTGGATACATTTGTTCCTGTGGAGAAAACGAATGATTCCAAATCAGCCCTTGGGGGCAGCAAACTGGCCATACAAAGGAACATCTTGATATTTGGGGTGTTCTGTGATAATATGAAACTGCGGAAGGCCGGATGCAGGAACTGGCAGCAACGCAGAGAGGCGGTGGCGGCGTGGGAGAAAAAGACATTGCGCAAAAAATCCTGGAAGCCCATAACGATGTTTTTTCCGACATTGTGAACGTGCTTTTGTTCAAAGGGAAAAAGGTGCTCTCAGCCGATGAGCTGGAAGACCAGTCCCCCAACGCGTTTTACAAGGCTGACGGTAAGCTCCGGGAGCTGGAGCGGGATGTGGCGAAGCGCTGGAAGAAGGCCAATATCCGCGTGGCCTGTATTGGGCTTGAAAACCAGACAAGGGCCGATGCGGATATGCCGCTGCGGGTCATGGGCTATGACGGCGCAGAGTATCGGGCCCAGCTGTTGGCGGACAATGAGGCAAAGAGCAGATACCCGGTGGTGACGCTGGTGCTGTACTATGGCTATAGGAGCCCTTGGAATCAGCCCACCAGCTTGAAGGAAAGGCTGGACATTCCGCCGGAATTTGACGCGTATGTGAATGACTACAAAATCAATCTGTTTGAGGTTGCTTACTTGACCAGAGAGCAGGTAAATCAATTTCAGAGTGACTTCCGTATTGTTGCGGATTATTTTGTGCAAATGCGGGAGAATGGCGACTATGTGCCTGATGCGAAACAGATTCAGCATGTCCAGGAGACCATGCAGCTTCTGTCGGTGATGACACAGGATAATCGGTTTGAAGAAGCATATCATAGTACCATGGAAGGAGGGCCACAGAATATGTGTGAGGTTTTGGATCGGATTGAAAAGAAAGGCCGTGCAGAAGGCCGTGCAGAAGGCCGTGCAGAAGGCCGTGCGGAAGGCGAAATGAAGGGAAAACGGGAAACCGCAATCAATCTCCGTAATATGGGGATGGACGATGAATTCATTGCAAAAGCAGTGAATGTAGATGTGGCTTTGGTGAAGCAGTGGCTCGCCCCGGTATCGTGAATATTTTGGCACCCGCCAACGTGCTGTGGGCAGCAAACAGAGTACGCTGGCGGGGTCTTTTTGCTTTCTTTTCCGGCCAACCCTGAAGTTCGGCTGCATTCCTTAAGAAATGCTGTCCGGTACTTGCGTTTGGCGGCTGTTTGCGGTAGAATAAGGCTGAATATGATACCCGTGGAAAGGACGTGTTCCATTTATGATAAAGATCGACATTTCCAATGTATGGGGAAGTGTTGAGTTTGGCGACCTGATGGCCATGGAAAAGGAGGTGGCGGCTGCCCATACCGCGCTTTCGGAGGGAAAGGGAGCGGGAAGCGATTTCCTGGGCTGGATGAACCTGCCCACCCGGGAACCCACCGCGGAGATCACCCGGATCCAGGCTGCCGCTGAAAAAATCCGGGCAAACAGCGATGTGCTCGTGGTCATCGGCATCGGCGGCTCCTACTTGGGCTCCCGGGCGGCCATTGAGCTGCTCCAGGGCCCCAACCGCAACATCGGCCGGGGCAGGGGAGACCCCCAGATTTTTTACGCTGGCAACAGCCTGAGTACCCGGCACTGGAACGAGCTGTGTCGGCTGCTGGATGAGAAGGACTTCTCCATCGCCATCATCTCCAAATCCGGCACCACCACCGAGCCTGCTGTGGCCACCCGGGCCCTGCGCTGGATGCTGGAGCGGAAATACGGCACCGATGGGGCCAGGGAGCGGATCTACGCCATCACCGACCCCATCAAGGGAGCGCTGCGGCAGATGGCCGGCGAGGAAGGCTGGGAAACCTTCTCCATTCCTCCCAGCGTGGGGGGCCGATTCTCCGTGCTCAGTCCTGTGGGTCTGCTGCCCATGGCGGTGGCGGGCATCGATATTCTGGAGCTGCTGAGCGGCAGTATGGAGGCCAAGGAGTGCTACGATCTGCGCTCCTACGAAAATCCTGTGTGGCTCTACGCCGCCATCCGCAACCTCATGTACCGCCGCGACAAGCAGATCGAGCTGTTCGAGAGCTTTGAGCCTGGATTCCAGATGTTTGGCCGGTGGTGGCAGCAGCTCTTCGGGGAATCCGAGGGGAAGAACGGCAAGGGACTCTTCCCGGTCACGGCGGAATTCACCGCTGACCTCCACTCCCTGGGCCAGATGATCCAGCAGGGCAGGCGCAATCTCTTCGAGACCATGCTCCGTTTCGATCCCCCGGAGCAGCGGTTCACCGTGGGCTCCGATGTGAAGAATCTGGACGGGCTGAACTACCTGTCGGGAAAGCAGCTGGATTTTGTGGATGAAAGCGCCTATCTTGGCACCGTGGATGCCCATGTGGACGGCGGGGTGCCGGTGATCACCATGGACTGCGGAACGCTGAATGCGCGGAAGGTGGGAGAGCTGTTTTACTTTTTGGAGCTTTCCTGTGCTGTTTCTGCCTATATTCTGGGGGTCAACCCCTTTAATCAGCCCGGCGTGGAGCTGTATAAGCGCAACATGTTCAGCCTTTTGGGCAAGCCGGGCTATGAAAAATTGTAGTTCATGAAAAATTCGCACAAATAGTTGTTGCAAAATTTTCTATTTCCTGATAGAATGTGACTAAGCCAATTATTCTGGCATAGCAAAGGAGGACATTCCGATGATTCATGTTATTATGGGCCTGAAGGGCTCCGGCAAAACCAAGAAGCTGATTGACGGCATCAACACTGCTGTGGCCCAGGCCAGCGGCGATGTTGTTTGCATCGAGTATGGCAAAAAGCTTACCTATGATGTTACCTACAAGGTTCGCCTGGTGGATTCCCAGGAGTATGGCATTAAGTCCGTAGAGATGCTCAAGGGCTTCCTCAGCGGCATGCACGCAGGTAACTTTGATATCACCCATGTGTTTATCGACAACCTGTATAAGACCATCGGTGCAGACCTGTCCGCTGCCGAGGATTTCGTCGCTTGGGCTGCCAAGTTTGCCGCCGACAACAGCATGGAAATCACCGTGGCCCTGTCCGAGGATCCCGCCAACGCCTCTGAGGCCATGAAGCAGTACCTGTAATTTCCCCCCTACATCCCAAAATCCTCCGTATGAATCGCCGTACGGAGGGTTTTTGCGTATCTGCAGACAAATTGTTGTTTGCAGAGTACCCTTGGCTCCCCCTCTGGGGGAGCTGCTGAAGTAGCGCACACTGGGGCTGAGGGGGTGTCGAACGTTCGCTGCGGGTACGCTTTAACCGACGACACCTCTCCCGGCCTCGCTTGCGCTCGGCCACCCTCCCCAGAGGGGAGGGCAAGGGTGCGTCAAACAACAATTTGCCGATGTACTGCTGATTTACAATAAGACTTGCGTACTTTCGGAATGGGAAAAGTCAGTCCGCTGAAAAGCAAAACAGGCCTTGAAAATCCGATATACATCCTCTATAATATGATTGATATTGTCTGTTTTAAGGAGAGAGAAGGAAAATGGCAAATCAGGTTTCGGCTCCTGGGGAGCTGCAGGAGAACAAGATGGGCGTGATGCCCATCGGGAAGCTCCTGTTCAATATGGCTCTGCCCATGATCATTTCCATGATGGTGCAGGCTCTTTATAATGTGGTGGACAGCATCTATGTTTCCCAGGTGTCTGAAAGCGCGGTGACGGCACTGTCCCTGGCCTTCCCGGTGCAGAATATGCAGATCGGATTCAGCGTGGGCATTGCGGTGGGTGTCAACTCCCTCCTGTCCAAGAGTCTGGGTGAAAAGAACCAGGAGGCTGCCAATTACGCTGCCGGAAACGGTATTTTCCTCATGCTGATTTCCGTGGTGCTTTTCATGCTCTTTGGCATCTTCGGAGCCCGGCCTTATTTTGCCATGCAGTCCACCGTGACGGAAACCGTGGAAAGCGGCACGGCTTATGTGCGCATTTGCTGCATCTTTGTGGTTGGCAGCTTTACCCAGATCCTGGGGGAGCGGCTGCTGCAGGCCTCCGGCAGAACCGTGTACGCCATGATTTCCCAGACCACCGGCGCCGTGATCAACATCATCCTCGACCCCATTTTCATCCACGGCAAATTCGGCATCCCCGCCATGGGCGTGGCAGGTGCCGCTGTAGCCACCGTCATCGGACAGTGGATCGGCGCGGCCATCTGCATCTATTTCAATGTGAAGCGCAACCCGGATGTGGTGCTGGCCGTCAAGTATGTCCGGCCCAAAAAGGAGGCCATGGAGCCCATTCTGGCGGTGGGCGTTCCGTCGCTGATTATGAACAGCATCGGCTCCGTCATGAATTTCGGCATGAACCAGATTTTCCAGGGCTTCCAGGAGACGGCCACCGGCGTGTTCGGCATCTACTATAAGCTGCAGAGCTTCTTCTTCATGCCTCTGTTTGGCATCAACAACGCCACCATTTCCATCATTGCTTTCAATTACGGTGCCCGCAGACCAGAGCGGATGACCAAGACCCTGAAAATCTCCTGTGTCACCGCCTTCTGCTTCATGGTCTGCGGTCTGGCTGCTTTCCAACTGATACCCGAGGCACTGCTGGGGCTGTTTAACCCCTCCCAGGAGTTTTTGGATATCGGCGTGAAGGCCCTGCGGATCATCAGCATTCATTTCCCGGTGGCCGCTTTCTGCATCGTGCTGGGCGCAAGCTTCCAGGCGCTGGGCAACGGCATCTATACCACCATTGTCTCCCTGTGTCGGCAGCTTTTTGTGCTGCTGCCCGTGGCATATCTGCTGAGCCTCACCGGCAACGTAAACAATGTGTGGTGGAGCTTCCCCATTGCTGAGGTGGTCAGCGCTGCTGTCACCTTCATCCTCTTCCGGCGGCTTTATCAGAACAAGATCAAGCCTTTGTTCTGAGCCTATGAAAAAATACTGTGTTTCATTGATCGCTCTGCTCCTGGCCCTCTGCCTGGTGTTCCCCGTCCCGGCCCAGGCCCAGGGAGCACTGGAGCTGCTTACCGACCTGTTTTCCCAATTCACCCAGGACACCGCGCCCGTTATCCCTTATTCCGAAATGGAATATGTGCGCCCGGATTTGGAGCAGCTGCAGTCCCTTCTGGACGAGGTCTGCCGCCGTGCAGAGGGGGAGGATGTTTCCCACATTCTGGATGGGGTGTTTGAATTCTACGACGCCTATGATTGGTTCTTCACCGCCAGCGCCCTGGCCCAAATCCGCTACAGCGCCGATTTGACTGACAGCTACTGGGAGGAGGAAAACAATTTCTGCACCGTCAATACCCCCGCCGTGCAGCAGATGCTGGAGCAGCTGAACGCCGCCCTGTCTGAGTCACCCTGCCGGGAGAAGCTGGAGAAGCGCTTCTTTGGCGACGGCTTCTTCGACGGATATGGAGCGGAATCCTTCTGGGACGACGAGTTGGTAACTCTGATGGAGCGGGAGAGCCAGCTCGTCAGCCAATACTATACCCAGTACCGCCAGATGACCTCCTTCCTGGGCAGTTTGTTCTTCCGACCCACTCATCTTGCCCAGACCCTGGTGGAGCTGATTCAGGTGCGAAACCAGATCGCCGCCTGTATGGGCTGCGACTCCTATGAGGCCTTCGCAAACGATTTTTACTACTATCGGGACTACGACCCGGAGGACATGGCCGCCTACCTGGAAGGTATCCGGGACACCTTGGTGCCCCTGTATTACCAGGCATGGGAACAGGTCAATGCCCTGGAGGACTGTGAGCCGGACTGGGCCATGGACTATCTGCGCCAGGCAGCTCAGGCCATGGGCGGAACCATTCAGGAATCCTTCCAGCGGATGGAGGAGGGCGGACTGTATGACAATGATGTCGGGCCCCACAGATTCAATTCCTCCTTTGAAGTATACCTCACCAGCTATCAGGAGCCCTTCCTGTTCCTGAGCTCCACCGGCACCACCTATGATGCCCTGGACATTGCCCATGAATTCGGCCATTTCTGCAACGACGACGCCAGCTGGGGCTCCATCGTGGGCATGGATGTGAGCGAGATATTCTCCCAGGGGATGGAGTATCTGACCCTGAGCTGTCATCCAGAGGCCCAGGAGCTGCTCCGCTATAAAATGGCAGACTCTCTGAGCACCTATGTGGAGCAGGCCTGCTACGCTCGGTTTGAGCAGGAGATGTACCAGCTGACCGAGCCCTCGGTGGATGACCTCTGTGGGCTGTATGAGCAGATATTTGAGGAATACGGCTTGGTGGACGAATACTTCTCCCCTTGGGATTTTGTGACCACTCCCCATTTTTACACCAGCCCCATGTACGTTTTCAGCTACATCGTTTCCAACGATGCCGCCCTGCAGCTGTATCAGATGGAATGCGACGAGCCCGGCCAGGGGCTGCGACTGTATCAGCGGAGCCTGGACACCCAGCAGCCTTATTTCCTGGCCTTTTTGGAGGAAGCCGGATTGGAAAGCCCCTTCGCTCCGGGTCGGCTGGAGGAAGTGGCTGAGACCTTTTGCCAGTTCTTTGCCGCTGCCTGACTGGAATATTTCAGCCTTCCCCGGATATACTGTATCCGAGGTGAGGGAAGTGAAAGAGGACGAAAAAAAGCCCCCGGTTTGGGAGGCAGTGGACCCAAAACCGCCGGTGATTCAGTCCGGCCATCTTGAAAAACGCCAATAAGGAACCCGAGCCTTTCGGCTCGGGTTTCAATTATCATGTGCGCGGTGGAATCGGATGCTCTTTCATGTAATCATCCAGAATTCCCGCAGCCAGGGCCACCAGCCGGGCACAGGGGCGCTTGCGGTAGAATTCCTCGTTTCGGGGGGTGGGATTGGGGTCGGCAGGGGGATTTTTCAGGATTTCCCGGCAGACGATGCTCTGCTCCCGCTCCCGGAATTTCCCCGCCAGCTCCTGCACAAGATGGTAGTGGGCCCGCTTGCTGACCTCATCCCCGGGAATGTCATAGCCGTACAGCAGCCCCGCCACCAGCAGCATCCCGCTGACCGCGCCGCAGACCTCCCGCATCCGGCCCATGCCGCCGCCGAAGGAGCTGGACAGCCGGGCGGCGAAATCCGCCGTCATGCCGGTGACATCGCAGAAGGCCACCACCACGGACTGGGCGCAGTTGTAGCCCTTCATGAAATTCTCTACGGCCCGTTGGCTGTGATCCATGGGGGCATCAGATGGTGATGAGCTCATAGCTGTCCTCGCCCAGGCCGATCCGCTTGCCGTGATCAATCTGGGATCGCCAATCGGAGATGGGGAAGTCGGCAGTAAAATGGTCCACGCCGGGCTTGGTCATCTTCTCCAACCGGCTGCCGGGATTCACCGGCTGCTTCAGCACCGCCTCGGCGCAGGCCAAATCCAGGGCAACGGGATCGAAGGAGGCGAACATGCCCACATCGGGCACGATGGGCACATCGTTCTCCGCG
This sequence comes from uncultured Clostridia bacterium, assembly GCA_945875335.1. GTDB lineage: Bacteria > Bacillota > Clostridia > Oscillospirales > Oscillospiraceae > Faecousia. Next base: position 21,499 of record CAMCKD010000015.1, read on the forward strand.
TGGCAGTCGCAGTAGGGGCTTACGTCCCGCACCAGGCTGATGTGGAAATGGGGCCGTCCGTCCACCACGGCCTTGGCGTACTCGGCGATTTTGTAATTGAGCATCTGCACCGCCTTTTCATTGCTGTGGTAAATGGCCTCCATGGGGCACACATCCACGCAGCGGCCGCAGCCCATGCAGTTGATCCAGTTGATTTTCATTTTCCCGGTTTCGGGGTCGATCTGGGGGCCGTCGTGGGCGCAGTTTTTGGCACAGGCGCCGCAGGCCACGCACTTGTCCGGGTCAATGCAGGGACGACCGGCGCTGTGCATATCCCGCTTGCCCTGGTTGGAGCCGCAGCCCATGCCCAGATTCTTCAGGGCGCCGCCGAAGCCTGCTTCCTCATGGCCCTTGAAATGGTTCAGGGAGATGACGATGTCCGCATCCATCACCGCCCGGCCAATCATAGCTTTCTCCACATACATGCCGCCCTTGACGGGGACGGCCACCTCGTCGGTGCCCTTCAATCCGTCGGCAATGATCACATGGCAGCCGGTGGTGTAGGGGGTAAACCCGTTTAAGTAGGCGGTTTCAATGTGATCCAGGGCGTTCTTCCGGGAGCCAACGTACATGGTGTTGGCATCGGTGAGGAAGGGCTTGCCCCCCAGCTCCTTCACCAGGTCAACCACCACTCGCGCATACCCGGGCCGCAGATGGGCCATGTTGCCAAGCTCACCAAAGTGGATTTTGATGGCGACGAACTTGTCCTTGAAGTCGATCTTGTCCATTCCGGCGGTCATAATCAGCCGGGCCAGCTTCTGGGGCAGGGTTTCCCCATTGCGGGTGCAGAAGTCGGTAAAATAAACCTTGGGTGTCATGGATAATTGCCTCCTATATGTAAATTGATGGTATCAGTTTACCCCAGAAATAGGAAAATGTCAATTTTTTTGTATCGCTCGCCCGCAAAGCCAGAACGATAAATTGTTGTTTATCGCACCCTTGCCCTCCCCTCTGGGGAGGGTGGCCGAGCGTAAGCGAGGTCGGGAGAGGTATATTGCGCAGTTGTTTCCTGCTGTTTTTGGGGAAATAGGTGCGAAAAGACCTCTTCCGTCAGCCCTTCGGGCTGCCACCTTCCCCAGAGGGGAAGGCTTCGGCGCTGCCGCGCCAGTACGTCAAACAACAATTTACCTCAGCAACCCCAGACAATCATACGAAAAAAGAGACGCCCGAAAGCGTCTCTTTTTGAAGTCTTGAAAAATTACTTGCCGGCGTTGGCAATCTGGGCGGCGACCTCAGCGGCGAAGTCATCAACCTTCTTCTCGATGCCCTCGCCCTTGATGAAGTGGACGGCGTCAACGAAGGTGACCTTCACGCCCAGCTTCTTGGCGGCGTCGGCAATGTAGCCCTCCACGGAGCCGGTGAACAGGTCGCCGCGGACGAAGTCCATCTGCAGCAGGCAGTTCTCCTTGTAGAAGTTGGCCAGCTTACCGGCGGCGATCTTCTCCTTGACCTGAGCGGGCTTGCTGGCCATCTTGGGGTCATTCTCCATCAGAGCCAGCTGGACTTCCATCTCGTGGTCAACATCAGCCTGGGGCACATTGGCCTTGTCCCAATACTTGGGGTTCATGGCGGCAATCTGCATGGCCACGTTCTTGCCGATCTCGGTGACATCGGCGTCACCCTCCACGGCCAGGTTCACCAGAACGCCGTGGGAGCCGCCGGCGTGGACATAGGCAACGCTGGTGTTGGCATCAAAGCGGGCAAAGCGGCGAATCTGCAGGTTCTCGCCGATGGCCATGACCTTCTCGGGCAGGATGCCGGCCACGGTCAGGGTGGAGCCGGGGTAGGTGCAGTTCATCAGAGCATCCACGTCGGCGGGGTTCTGCTTCATCACAACGGTGGCCAGATCCTTCACAAAGGTCTGGAAGGGAGCGGAGTTGGCGCAGAAGTCGGTCTCGCAGTTGACTTCCACAACGGCGGCCACACCGCACTCGGGGCAAACGGTGGCGTAAGCCATGCCCTCGGCGGCGATCCGGCCAGCCTTCTTGGCAGCCTTGGCCAGGCCCTTTTCACGGAGCCAGTCCACAGCCTTATCCATATCGCCGTCGGTGGCCTGCAGGGCTTTCTTGCAGTCCATCATGCCGACGTTGGTCATTTCACGCAGTTTCTTAACGTCCTGAGCAGTAAAAGCCATTTTTGTATCCTCCATCTATCTTATTCAGCGGCGGGAGCTTCGGCAGCGGGGGCTTCCTCGGCTTCGGCGGCTGCGTCCTCACCCTGGCGGCCCTCGATGGCGGCGTTGGCCATGGCGGAGGCGATCAGGCGGATGGCGCGGATGGCGTCATCGTTGCCGGGAATCACATAGTCGATCTCATCGGGGTCGCAGTTGGTGTCCACGATGGCCACGATGGGGATGTTCAGCTTCCGGGCCTCGGCAATGGCGTTGCGCTCCTTGCGGGGGTCAACGATGAACAGAGCGGCAGGCAGCTTCTTCATTTCCTTCACGCCGCCCAGGTACTTCTCCAGCTTCTCGATCTCGCCCTGGTGCTTGATGACTTCCTTCTTGGGCAGCATGGCGAAGGTGCCGTCCTCTTCCATCTTCCGCAGCTGGGTCAGCCGGTCGATCCGGGTCCGCATGGTACGGAAGTTGGTGAGCATACCGCCCAGCCAACGGGCGTTGACATAGTAACCGCCGCAGCGGGCAGCCTCTTCCTTGATGGCGTCCTGGGCCTGCTTCTTGGTGCCCACGAACAGGACATAGCCACCGTTTGCGGAGATGTCACGGACGAAGTTGTAAGCCTCTTCCAGCTTCTTCACGGTTTTCTGCAGGTCGATGATGTAGATACCGTTGCGCTCGGTGTAGATGTAGGGGGCCATTTTGGGGTTCCAGCGACGGGTCTGATGACCGAAGTGGACGCCGGCCTCCAGCAGTTGCTTCATAGATACGACAGCCATTTTTTCATTTCTCCTTTTGTTTTTTCCTCCACCCCGATCATCCCGCGCCGCCCGCCCAAAAAAGGGCACTCGGGAACGCGATCCCCGGGTGTGTGGTTTTTGATTTCCGTGGGCTCAGACCCACGCCGAGATATTATAGCCGATTTCTCCTTGAATTGCAACATTTTTTTGAAATTTTTTTCAGAAAGGAAGCGGCGGCTTGCTGCGGCGCACCCGGCAGTCCTCCGGCTTGGTGTCCACCAATACGGTGTCCGGCCCGATGCGGCAGATGCAGTTCCAGGGGATCACGAAATCGTCGCTTCGCCCCACCATACCGAAAAACCGGCAGGGGCCGGGGACGACGATGGCGCAGATGGTCCCCTCCGGCACCTCCACCACCACATCCTCCACAAAGCCCAGCCGCCGCCCGTCCTTGACGCAGATTACTTCCTTGCATTGCAGCTGTGTCAATCTCATGGACATCCCAGTTCCCTCCCCAGGCGTTTGCTTCAAGGATATGCCGGGGGAGGGGAGAACATGCTACATCACGCTTTTGCGCATGGCCCCGATGGCCCCCTTTTCCAGCCGGGACACCTGGGCCTGGGAGATGCCCAATACATTTGCCACCTCAATTTGGGTTTTTCCGTCGTAAAAGCGGAGGGAGAGGATCTGCTTCTCCCGCTGATTCAGAGCCCGGAAGGCATTGCGCAGGGCGATGTGCTCCATCCAGCTTACCTCCGTGTTCCGATTGTCCATCACCTGATCCATCACCGTCAGCGGGTCGCCCCCGTCGGAATACACCGGGTCAAACAGGCTCACCGGGGCGCTCACCGCGTCCAGGGCCTGGCTGACCTCTTCCACCGGCAGCTCCAGCTCCTTGGCGATTTCCTCCAGGGTGGGCTCCCGCCCCAGCTGGGCCACCTTCGCCTCCTTGCACTGCAGCACCCGGTAGGCCACGTCCCGAATGGAGCGGGACACCCGAATGGCCGAATTGTCCCGCAGATACCGCCGCACCTCCCCGGCGATCATGGGGACGCCGTAGGTGGAGAAGCGCACGTTTTTGGTGGGGTCGAAATTGGAGATGGCCTTCATCAGCCCGATGCAGCCCACCTGGAACAGGTCGTCCGGGCATTCGCCCCGCTTGTCGAAGCGCTGAATCACCGACAGCACCAGGCGCAGATTGCCTTCGATCAGCTTTTGCCGGGCGGCCTCGTCCCCCTCCTTGACCCGGCGCAGGAGCATTTCCGTTTCTGTCTGTGTCAAAACCGTCAGACGGGATGTGTTCACGCCGCAGATATCTACTTTTCCCTGCATGGTGTTCCTCCTGTGAAAGAAATTGACACAGAAAGTATTTCCAATGCGGGCGCAAACATACGCTTTTGAGAAAGCCGGGGCCGCTTGTGAATTATCCACAAATTTTTGGCGGGGTGTTTTTGGGAGAACCGCCCTTTGTCAGCTCTTTTTCCCAAAGCCGCAACTTTTTTGGGGAAGAAACGTCAAAAGGTACCTGGGTCATCCGGGTTTCAAAAGGGGAAAACGGGGGACAACTGCCGCAGAAGTTCTATTTTTCCGCGGGGCGGCTTCCATGAGGCAAACAGCCGGTTTGCCTGTTGATAACTAGGAGTTTTCCACATTTTCCACAGACTTTTCCACAGCCTTTCTCCACAGAGGAAATCCAACTTTTCCGGCGGTTTGAATTGACATAAAATTGTTACCTTTTCGTCACCACTTCCGTAACTTTTTTGGACTTGTGTTTTTTGACCACAGCATTTTCTTTGTGCAAAAATTTCCCCTTGACAGAGATCACGATTGGGTCGGAGCAATTAAAATCCGCCGAGCCGGAACTTTTTTGAAAAAAGGGGTTGATTTTAGCTTGCAAAGACGCTATAATAGGCAGGCGTATGATATTGTACCGATAGGAGGTGGAAATCAATGCCCAACATCAAGTCCTCTAAGAAGGATGTCCTTTCTTCCAAGATTGCTTACGAGAACAACAAGGCCAATAAGTCTGAGCTGAAGACCTCCCTGAAGAAGTTTGACGCTGCCCTGGTCGCCGGTGACAAGTCCGTGGCCGAGGCTGCCTACAAGGTCGCCGTCAAGGCGGTGGACCAGGCTGTCAACAAGGGTCTCCTGCACAAGAACAACGCTGCCCGGAAGAAGAGCAGCATGACCCTGAAGCTGAACAAGCTGGCCTGATTTCTCTGAAAATATCTCCTTCCGAGCATGGCTTGGAGGGAGTTTTTTCATTTTGTGCATATTGGCTTGACTCAGCATGTTGACAAATTGTTGTAGTAGCACCCTTGGCTCCCCCTCTGGGGGAGCTGCCCCAGTGCGCACACTGGGGCTGAGGGGGTGTCAAACGTTGGTTGCTGGTACGCTTTACCCGACGACACCTCTCCCGACCTCGCTGGCGCTCGGCCACCCTCCCCAGAGGGGAGGGCAAGGGTGCGCCAAACAACAATTTGCCGGGATGGTGACGAAAGCACATAATTGCATTTCATTTTATCTGATCGAGGTGATTTCATGGCAAAGCTGTCCGATCCCGTTACCATTCTCCGGGGGGTGGGGCCTGCCAAGGCAAAGCAGTTTGAAGCGCTGAATATCTTTACCCTGGGGGATTTGCTCTGCCATTTTCCCCGGGGCTATGAGGACAGAACCAAGCTTTTGCAGGTGGCCCAGCTGGAGGTAGACAGGCCTGCCTGCTTCCGGGCCATGGTGATGAACACCCCCCGCACCAATCACATCCGCAAGGGCCTGGATTTGACCAAGGTGCAGGTGGCCGACCACACCGGGCGGCTGAGCCTGACCTTTTTTAACTCCAAATATGCCGTGGAGCACCTGGAATATGGCAAGGAATACATTTTCTATGGCTGCCTCACCGGGGATTATGCCGGTTATGGCATGACCAATCCCATCTTCGAGGACATTGATTCCGCCGCCGTCACCACCCGCCGGGTAATGCCCATCTATCCGCTGACGGCGGGGCTGACCAACGCCGCGGTGCTCAAAGCGGTGCGCCAGGCCCTTTCCATCTGCGACCCGCCCCGGGAGGTGCTGCCCGAGGCCATCCGGCAGCGCTATGGGATTCTAGGAGCGGAGGAGGCCTACCGCATCATCCACGAGCCTCGAACCATGGAAGAGGCCGCCCAGGCCAGAAAGCGGATGATTTTTGAGGAATTCTTTGTCTTCTCCGCCGGACTTTCCCTGATGCGGGCTGCCCGGGCGGAGAAAAAGACAGCCCCCTATGAGAATACCGATTTGTCCCCCTTCTATCACAGTCTGCCCTTCACCCTCACCGGGGCCCAGCAGCGGGCCATCGGGGAGATTCTGGCGGATTTGCAAAAGGGCGCACCCATGAACCGGCTGGTGCAGGGCGACGTGGGCAGCGGCAAGACCATGGTGGCCGCCGGGGCTGCCTACTGCGCCGCCATCAATGGGAAGCAATCCGCCCTGATGGCTCCCACGGAGATTCTGGCGGAGCAGCACTTCGCCTCCCTGTCCCAGCTCTTCGCCCCCATGGGCATCACCGTGGCCCTGCTCACCGGCTCCATGACGCCGAAGGAAAAGAAGCAGGTGCGGGAGGGGCTGGAAAACGGCAGCGTGCAGATTGCCGTGGGCACCCACGCGCTGATTTCCGAGAGCACCGTGTTTCAGAATCTGGGCCTGGTCATCACCGACGAGCAGCACCGCTTCGGGGTGGGCCAGCGCAGCCGCCTCTCCGCCAAGGGGACGGACCCCCATCTGCTGGTGATGTCCGCCACCCCCATTCCCCGGACACTGGCCCTGCTGATGTATGGGGATTTGGAGGTATCCATTCTGGACGAGCTGCCCCCGGGCCGGGAGGCAGTGGACACCTTTTTGCTGGGGGAGAGCTATCGGCCCCGGATCAACGCCTTCATCCGCAAGCAGGTTTCCGAGGGACACCAGTGCTTCGTGGTCTGCCCGGCGGTGGAGGAAAACGACGGCCTGGACATCAAATCCGCTACGGTCTGGGCGGAGACCTTACAGCAGACCGTGTTCCCGGATTTGCGGATCGCCCTGCTCCACGGCCAAATGAAGGGCGCGGAGAAGGAAGCCGCCATGGCCGCCTTTGCCCGACAGGAGGCGGATGTATTGGTTGCCACCACGGTGATCGAGGTGGGGGTGGATGTGCCCAACGCCACCTTGATGGTGATTGAGGATGCCGACCGGTTCGGCCTGAGCCAGCTCCATCAGCTCCGGGGCCGGGTGGGCCGGGGCAAGGCCAAGAGCTACTGCATCCTCACCACCCACAACCGAAACCCGGATACCATCCAGCGCTTGAAGGCCCTGTGCAAAACCACCGACGGCTTCAAAATTGCGGAAGAGGATTTGAAGCTCCGGGGCCCGGGGGATTTCTTCGGCTCCCGGCAGTCCGGCCTGCCTGCCTTCCACATGGCGGATTTGAGCTTTGACCTGGAAATCCTGAAACAGGCCCAGGAGGCGTCCGCAAGATGGATCGAGGATGCCGGAACCCAGGATACCCCCGAAGCCGCCGCCCTGCGCAGCCGGGTGGCCGAGCTGTTTTCCAGAGCCGAGGGGACAATGAATTGACGGTTGCAGGATACGCCAATGTAGTACGCTGTAACACTTAAAAGTTATTATTAGATATAAGATATAAGATATGAGATATAAGATAAATGAGGCAAAAGCCAGCCGAAAGTAAGCTGCGCACCCCGAAAGAAGCGCGCCGGGAGAGGGTTCTTAGGGGGAGGGCGGCTTTGGCGTCGGGAGTGCG
>CAMCKD010000016.1 GCA_945875335.1 uncultured Clostridia bacterium
ATCTTGTATCTTATATCTTATATCTTCATCTCACTGACATCAACTTTTAGGTTTTGCAACCTACTACATTTTTTCCGAAAGGATTATTTCAGCTCCCATTGTTTGATCTGGGCGGATTTTTCGTAGAGGCGGAGGTAGCTGTCGTAGCGGGTGGGGGGGATTTGGCCTGCCTCCACTGCCTGGCGGACGGAACAGCCGGGTTCGGCGCGGTGGGAGCAGTCGGCAAACTGGCAGCGGCCGATGCAGGGGGCGAAATCCGGGAAGGCGTATTGCAGATTCTCCTTGAGGATCACATCCATCTGGTCGGTATCAAAGGAGGAAAAGCCCGGGGTGTCCATCACATAGGTGTCCTCCCCCAGGCAGAAGAGCTCCACATGCCGGGTGGTGTGGCGGCCCCGGCCCAGCTTTTCGGACACCTCCCCGGTGGGAAGGGCCAAATTGGGGCTGAGGCAGTTGAGGACGCTGGATTTGCCCACGCCGGAATTTCCCGTGAAGGCGGTGAGCTTGCCCCGGAGGAAAGAGCGCAGCTGCTCCATCCCCTGCCCAGTCTTGGCGCTGGTGCAGATGACGGGAAAGCCCGCCTGCTCATAGATGCTGCGAAGCTCCCGTGCCTCGTCCAGATCGCTTTTGTTGATGCAGATGAGGCACTGCACATTCTGGTCTCCCGCGATGGCGGCCACCCGGTCAATGAGGAAGGGCTCCGTCACCGGGTTTACATTGGCGGCGAAGATGGCCAGTGCATCCACATTGGCAACGGCAGGGCGGACGAAGCTGTTCTTCCGGGGCAGCACCGCCTCCACCATGCCCTTGCCCCGCTCCAGGGTGATCTCCACCAGGTCGCCGGTGAGGGGCGTAATCTGCTCTTTGCGCAGCACCCCCCGGCCCCGGCAGGTCACCACCTGGCCCGGGAGCTGCACGTCATAAAATCCGCTGAGGCTGCGGATGATTCGCCCGGTGTGTTTTTCAGCCATTGTAATTGAACGTCACTTTCATAGACTGGTAGTATTCTCCGTTGATGTACAGGTCGTACTCCTGCACCCCGGTGCCGGACAGCTCCACGATGAAGATATTGTCCCCCGGGTTGACCACGCCGCTGGCGATCTGCTGGTCTGCCTGCCCCTTGAGGCAGATGACCAGATTGTAGCTTTCCGAGCGGATGGGCACATTGAAGCTCACCGGCTCCCGGGGCGGGAAGGTGGAGCTGTCGGTGGGAACCGTGGGTGCCGTTGTGGGTGTGTTGGAGGCAGCGCTGCCGTTGGAAACGCCCAAAAGGATCTCCTTGCTCAGCGCCACCACGGAATTGGGGGACTCGGACTGCACCGCCACCTGGTTTTTGGGCAGGTCGCTGTCAACGGAATAGGTCTGCACATTCTTGAAGCCCTTGGCATCCAGCACCTGGATGGCGGTATCCACATCCAGTTTTAACAAATCCGGCATCACGGCGGTGGGAATCTCCGGGCCGTCGGATATTTCCAGAATGATGTGGGTGGTCACATCGATGACGGCGTTGGCGGTTTCGGACTGGGTGACCACGTTGCCCTTCTGGATTTTGCTGCTGAACACCGGGATGGTGGACACGTTCTTAAAGCCCAGCTGCTCCAGCACCTGAAGGGCCATATCCTTTTCCACATTCAGCACATTGGGCATTTTGCCGGTTACCGTATCCGGGCCGGTGCTCACATAGAGCTTCACGGTCTGGCCCTCGGTAAGCTCCGCATCGGCGGCGGGCTCGGTGCGGATGACGCAGCCCGCAGGATATTCGTCGTTGGCCTCCTCCCGAATCAGGGTTTTCAGTCCCTGGCCGATGAGGAAGGAGGTGGCCCGGTCCTGGGTCACGCCCACCAAATCCTCCATCAGCTTCACCTTGGGCTCCGGGCCCATGCTGATGGTCAGGTAAATTTCCGTGCCCTTGGCTACCTGCAGGCCTCCCGCCGGCTCCTGGTGCATGATCTGCCCCGCCACATAGAATTCGTCATACTGCTGGGGCCGCAGACGAATGGTGAAATTGGGATAGCGGACACCGAAATCCTCGGTGTACATGCTGCCGGTGAGGTAGGGCACCTCCACCCGATCCCGATCCTGATTGATGAGGAAGCCGTTGAAGATGGCGGCCAGGAACACCACGATGGCGATGATGGCCACCACGCTGCAGGACACCACCGCGATGGTGGCGGTGCGGCTGCGCTGGGCATCCCGGCGGGCCTCCTCCTCCCGGCGCTTTTTCGCCCGGGCCAGGGCCTCCTGGCTTCTTCCCCCATCGGCGGGAATCGACTCCTGAACTCTGCCGGTGCTCCGTTCGGTGCCGCCCACGCTCATCACGCCGCCCTTTGCCTGGGCCACCCGCTGGGCGGTGGTTTTGGGCTTGGTGACGATGGGGGTGATTTTCTTGGTGGATTCATCCACAATGGTGTGATAATTGAAGGTCAACGCCGGATTTTTGCGGAATTCCTCCAAATCGTACAATAGCTCTGTGGCGCTGGCATATCGGTCTCTGGGCTCCAACGCCATGGCCTTCATGATGATCTGCTCCATGCCGGCGGGGATGTTGGGATTGAAGCTGGTGGGCAGCGGCGCGCCGCCGTTGATGTGCTGGATGGCCACCGCCACCGGGGAATCCCCGTCGTAGGGCGGGCGGCCGGTCATCATCTCATACATCACCACACCCAGGGAGTAGATGTCCGAGCGGCTGTCGGTGAAGCTGCCCTTGGCCTGCTCCGGGGAGATGTAGTGGACGGAGCCCAGGGCCTCCTTGGTCAGGGTGTTGCTCTTGTTCATGACCTGGGCGATACCAAAGTCCATCACCTTGACGGAGCCGTTTTTCAGCACCATCACATTGTGGGGCTTGATGTCCCGATGGACAATGCCCCGGCTGTGGGCATGCTCCAGGCCCTTGGCGATCTGGGTGGCGAAGTGGAGGGTCTCCTTCCAATTGAGGACGCCCTTCACCTCCATATACTGCTTCAAAGAGATGCCGTCGATGAGCTCCATGACGATGTAATAGGCATTGTCGGAGGCGGACACATCGAAAACCTGGACGATGTTGGGGTGGCTCAGCATGGCAACGGCCTCGCCCTCCGCCCGGAAGCGGCGGCGGAATTCCTCGTCCCCGGAGAATTCGTCCTTCAATACCTTCACCGCCACCAGCCGATTCAGCCGGTGACAGCGGGCCTTGTAGACCACAGCCATGCCGCCGGTGCCGATGACCTCCAAGAGCTCATACCGGTCGTCCAGCAGCTGTCCAATATATTGATTCATATTCAGAAATAGCTCCTTTCAAACCGGGTTTACAGGCTGACCAGCACACAGGTCACGTTGTCCGGGCTGCCCCGGGAGATAGCGATGTCCAGCAGCCGCTTGCAGCAGCGCTCCTTGTTGACGCCGTGAACCACCTCAAAGAGGATCTCCTGGTCGTCCATCAGATTGCTGAGGCCGTCACTGCACAGCAGCAGAAAATCCCCTTTGTTCAGCTCCTGGCGGAAAATATCGCTGGAAACGGTGATCTCCGTGCCAACGGCCCGGGTGATCAGGTTCTTGCCGGGGTAGCTTTTGGCCATCTCCGCCGTCAGCTCTCCCCGATCCACCATCATCTGCACCACGCTGTGATCCTTGGTGATCTGGCGGATGCCGTTCTGGTTGATGATGTAGGCCCGGCTGTCCCCCACGTTGACGAAGGACACCTTCCGCCCCCGGATGAAGGCGGCCACCAGGGTGGTGCCCATGCCGTCGAATTCCTCAAACTGCATGGCCTGGTCGTAGACGGTGAAATTGGCCAGCTTCACCGCATTTTTCAGCAGCTGGTCGGCCTTATCCCACTCCATGTTGGGGGTCCAGGTGCGTTCAATTTCCTGGGAGAATACGTCCACCGCCAGGGAGCTGGCAATGTTGCCGGATTTGGCGCCCCCCATGCCGTCACAGACAACACACAATAGGGTATTGCGATCCAACTGCCGGATTTCATAGGCATCCTGATTCATTTTTCGGACGCAGCCCTTGTCTGTCAGTCCCCAGCTTTGCATGGAAAATCACCTCATCTGTCTTTATTGGTGCTCTTTGCTGTACTTTCGCCTCAATTGGCCGCAGGAGGCGTCGATGTCCCCGCCCAGGGTGCGGCGCACGGTGGCGGTGATGCCGCCGTCCTCCAAAGTCTTCTGGAAAGCCGCCACCGCCGCCCGGGTGCTGGGCTTCAAGGGGCTTTCCTCCACATGGTTTAGTGGGATCAGATTGAAATGGGCCGGCAGCCCCTTGAGCCGCCGCAGCAGCTCCTTTGCGTTGTCCACCGAATCGTTGACCCCCTGAATCATGGCGTATTCAAAGGAGATCCGGCGGGAGGTGGCCTGGTAGTACCGGCGGCAGGCAGCCAGCAGCTCTTCGCTGGGATAGGCCTTGTTCACCGGCATGATGGTGTCCCGGATGGCATCGTTCGGCGCGTGGAGGGACACGGATAGGGTCAGCTGCAATTTGCGCTCTGCCAGCTGGTCGATCTTCGGCACCAGGCCGCAGGTGGAAAGGCTGATGTGGCGCATGGAGATGTTCATCCCGTCGGGGCTGTTCACCAGCTCCAGAAAGCGCATCACATTGTCAAAATTATCCAACGGCTCCCCGATGCCCATGAGCACAATGTGGGAGATGGGCAGGGTGGAATCCACCTGGGTGAACAGCACCTCGTCCAGCATCTCAAAGGGCTCCAGCCGCCGCACCAGTCCGCCGATGGTGGAGGCGCAGAAGGCGCAGCCCATCCGGCAGCCCACCTCTGTGGAAATGCAGACGGTGTTGCCGTAGTGATAGCGCATCAGCACCGTCTCCACGCAGTTGCCATCGGACAGCTGCCAGAGGTATTTGATGGTGCCGTCCTTGGCGGATTCCTGCCTGCGCACCACCTTGGGGGCGCAGATGGGGTATTCCGCCGCCAGGGCATCCCGCAATTGCTTGGGCAGATTCGTCATCTCGTCGTAGCTTCGGACACCCTTGTGGAGCCAGGTAAACACCTGCTTTGCCCGGAAGGCGGGCTGGCCCATGTCCTTCAAAAGGGCGGACAGCTCCGGCAGGGTCAGGGATTTCAGGTTCATTGCTTCCTCCGCAGACGGCAGATAAAGAAGCCGTCGGTATGGTATTCACCGGGAATCAGGGTAATCATCCCGGATTCGTTCTTTGGGAAAATCTCCGGCAGGGGCAAGGGCTCCGGGGAGAATTCCGGGTGGCTCTGCAAAAAGGCGGCCGCCACCTCTTCGTTCTCCCTGGGCAGCACCGTACAGGTGGAATACAGCAGCACCCCGCCGGGGCGGACATAGGCTGCCTGGTTTTCCAGAATGGCCCGCTGCAGTGCAGGCAGTGCCTCCAATTCGGAGAGGTTTTTATAGCGGATATCCGGCTTTTTTCGGATGATGCCCAGCCCCGAGCAGGGCACATCGGCAATCACCGCGTCAAACCGCCCCTCCCACTCCGGGTTCCGTACTGCGGCATCCCGGCATTGAGGGGCAATGCAGGAAAGCCCCAGTCTGGCAGCTCCCTTGGCAATCAATTCCACCTTGTGGGGATGGATGTCGCAGGAGACGATGCTCCCCTGCCCCTCCATGGCAATGGCGGCGGCAAAGCTCTTGCCTCCCGGCGCGGCGCAGCAGTCCAGCACACGCCAGCCCCTTTGGAGCCCGGCGCAGAGGACGCTGAGCTTGGAGGCCGGGTCCTGGACATAGAACAGTCCCTGCCGGAAGCCGTCCAGCCGTTCCAGGCTGCCCAGGCCGGAGAGCACCAGGCAGTCCTCCATCCAGGGGTGGGGGGTGGCGGTGACGCCCTGATTTTTCAGCGATTCCACCAAATTTTCCGCGGTGGTTTTCAGCAGATTCACCTGCACCGTGGTTTGGGGGGCGGTGTTGTCAGCCATGAGCATGGGTTCCAGCTTCCCCTTGGGCAAGCTCTTTTTCAAAAGGGCGATCAGCTCCTCCGGGTGGCTGTACTTTTCGGCGTAGCTCACAGGCTCCTGCCAGCTGCCCCGGGTGCGGGCGGCATTGCGGAGCACGGCGTTCACCAGGGCCGGGGCATTCTTCTGCTTGGGGCAATATTTCTTGGTCAGCTCCACGGCCTCGTTCACGGCGGCGCTGTCCGGGATCCTGTCCAGCTCCGCCATCTGGTAGAGCCCCAGATGGAGAATGTCCTTCACCACGGGATGGAGGCCGCTGAGCTTGCCGGTGAGCAGCTGCTTCAAATAGAAATCCAGCTTATTTCGGTTTTGCAGCACCCCGTAGACCAGTTTGGTTGCCAGGGCCGCGTCCCTTGGCTCCAAACGGTCCCGCTGGAGATAGTCTTTCAGGGCGGCGTTGGGCCAGGCCCCGTTTTTCCGGCAGGCGATCAGCGCGTTCAGCGCCGTTTCCCGGGCACCCATCAGAGGTCCAGGGGATGGCCCCGGAAATAGTCCGGCGCGGCCATCCGCTTACCGCCCTGGGCCTGGAGGGAGCGAATCTCCACTGCACCCTCTCCGCAGGCCACCACCAGGCCGTTTTTATTCAGTTCCAGGATTTTTCCGGGTGCTCCCGAACCGCTCACCACTCTGGTCTCATGAACCTTGAAAAGGGTCTGCCCCAGCTCCATGGTTGCCACGGGCCAGGGATGCAGCCCCCGGACATGGTCGTGCACCTGCTGGGCAGTTTTGCTCCAATCGATGGGGCACATGGTTTTCTCCAGCATGGGGGCGTAGCTGACCTGGCTTTCCTCCTGAGGGGTGCCAACCACCCGCTCCCCGGCGGCGAACCGGGAAAGGGTCTTGCTCAGCAGCTCCGCACCCAGCACCGCCAGCCGATCCAGCAGCTCTCCGGCAGTTTCGTTCTCCCCGATGGGGGTTTTCCGGGTATCGATGATGTCTCCGGCGTCCATTTCCCGCACCAGATACATGGCGGTGACGCCGGTCTCCTTCAAGCCATCCAGCACCGCCCACTGGTAGGGAGCGGAGCCACGGTATTTGGGCAGCAGGCTGGCATGGATGTTGATGCAGCCAAATGTGGGCACATCCAGCACCTTCTGCGGCAGGATCCGCCCATAGGCCACCACGGCGCAGACATCGGGCTTCAAATCCCGCAGCTGCTGCACCGTCTCCTCCTCCCGGAAGTTTTCCGGCTGGAACACGGGGATTTCCGCATCCAGCGCCACCTGCTTCACCGGGGAGGCCACCAGCTTCATGCCCCTGCCCTTGGGCCGGTCAGGTTGGGTATAGACCCCCACCACATCGAAGCCATCCGCCAGAATCCGCTTCAGGCAGGTGGCCGCAATGTCCGGGGTGCCCATAAAAACAACTCTCAAGCTTCTTCCTCCGTTGCCGCGTTTAATTCCTCCTCGGTCAGGAAGCGCTCCATGACCTCGGTGTAGACGATGCCGTCCAGGTGATCCAGCTCATGGCAGAAGCAGCGGGCAATGAGTTCCTCCCCTTCGGCCTCGAACCATTCGCCATTCCGATTCTGAGCCCGCACCTTGGCATAATTGGGCCGGGTCACCACGCCGTACTTTCCCGGCACGCTGAGGCAGCCCTCGGCGCCCCGCTGCTCCCCGTCGGTTTCCAGCAGCTCGGGATTCACCAGCTCCAGGATTTCCTCCCCGGTGTCCACGATCACCACCCGCCGCAGAATGCCCACCTGGGGCGCGGCCAGGCCAACGCCCTCGGCATCCGCCAGGGTCTCCTTCATGTCGTCCAGCAGCTTGTGCAGCCGCCAGTCAAATTTCTCCACCGGCCTGCAAACCTTGTGCAGCGCAGGCTCGTCGGCAGTCAGAATCTTACGAAGTCCCATATTCTCTCTCCTAATCTTTTGTAAGGCCCAATGTTTTTCTCACAGCCACGGTAGTTGCTCGTCACAATTAAAAACACACTTTTCGTAGGGCGGTTTTCTGACCCCGCCGACCAGCTTCCGTTTTTTGCCCTGGTACCTTTCAACGAAAGTGCTTTCATCTCGTTACGTTGCGGCGGGGTCATGACCCCGCCCTACGAATGGTGCGATAAACAGCAATTTTTCAGTGTGACACGCAGCTTTCCGAATTATTCAAATCCATTCACATCAATAAAGGCGGAAACGCCCCGGGTTTGTCTGTCCTTGCCGAATTCCTGCAGCAGCCAGGCGATGAGCTGGCGTAAAGCCTTGGTCATCCGGCAGTTGACGGTGAGGCGGTAGCGGTAGTGATAGTTGATTTTCGGCACCGGGCAGGGGGCGGGGCCCAAAAGCTCTGCCCATTCTCCGGCGTAGGGGGGCTGGGTCAGGCAGGCCCGGAGGCTGTCCCGGAATTTGACGGCACAGCGCAGCACAGCGGTTTCCTCCTCCCCCTGAAAGGTGACCATCAGACGGTCGGCAAAGGGGGGAAGCTGCTGCACCCGGCGCAGGTTGATCTCCAACTGATAAAACCCATCATAATTCTGCTCCGCCGCCAGGCGAATCAGCTGGTGGCCCGGCACCATGGTCTGGATCACCGCCCGTCCGGGGCGCTCTCCCCGTCCGGCCCGGCCCACCACCTGGGTCAGCAGATTGAAGGTGGTCTCCCCTGCCCGGTAACTGCCGGTGTACAGGGAAAGGTCCGCATCCAGCACCCCCACCAGAGTGACCTTGGGCAGATTCAGTCCCTTTGCCACCATCTGGGTGCCCAGCAGCACGGGAATCTGCTCCTTTTGGAAATGCTCTAATATTTTTTCGTGGGTGTTCACCGCGCTGACGGTGTCGGCATCCATCCGTTCAACGGCCATGGCGGGGAAGAGCTGCTTCAGCTCCTGCTCCACCTTCTGGGTGCCGGTGCCCATGGTTTTCATGGGGCCGCCGCATTTGGGGCAGCGGCGGGGGGCGGCCTGGGAGAAGCCGCAGTAGTGGCACATGAGCCGCCCGTTGGCGCTGTGGTAGGTCATGGGAATGGAGCACCGAGGGCACTCGGGAGCCTCCCGGCAGTCCACGCAGAGCATCGCCCGACTGTTGCCCCGGCGGTTCAGGAGCAGCACCGTCTGGTCGCCCCGGTTCCAGTTTTCTAAAATGGCCTCCCGCAGGGGAAGGCTCAGGGACAGGTCGTTGCCCTCCTTCACTTCCTCCCGCATATCTACAATCTCCACCTCCGGCAGGGGGCGGCCATTGTAGCGGCCAGGCAGGGTATACAGGGAATAATCCCCGGTTTTGGCCCGGTACATACTCTCCACGCTGGGGGTGGCCGAGCCCAGCAGCACCAGGGTGTTTTCCTTCACGCCCCGCCAGATGGCCACCTCCCGGGCGGAATACCGGGGGGTATTTTCGGATTTGTAGGAATGCTCCTGTTCCTCGTCCAGGATGATGACGCCCAGCTTTTCACTGGGGGCAAACACGGCGGAACGGGTGCCCACAATGACACGAGCCTGGCCGGAGCGCACCCGCTTCCACTGGTCATAGCGCTCTGCCAGTCCCAAGCTGCTGTGGAGCACCGCCACGGTGTCCCCGAACCAGGCAGCCATCAAGCCAAGAAGCTGGGGGGTCAGGGCGATTTCCGGCACCAGCAGCAGCGCCGCCTTGCCATCATCCAGGCATTTTTGAATCAAGCGGATGTAAACCGAGGTCTTGCCAGAGCCGGTGACGCCGTAAAGAAGGGCCACGCCGGGGCTTGCCTGCTCCAGCTGAGCGGAAAGCCCATCGAAGCAGCGCTGCTGGGCTTCGTTCAGCACCAGAGGACGCTGGATTTCGGCGGGGCGAATCTCCCGGCAGCGCAGCACGGGCCGCTCCGAGAAGGCGACATAGCCCAGCGCTTCCAGCCGTTTCAGGGTGGAGGGAGTGGCGCCTGTGTAATAGCAGATGTCCTTCACCGCCCCGCTGCCCAGGCTGCACAGCAATTCCAGGGCGCTTCGCTGCAGGGCGGCGGATTTTGGCCGGGCGGCGGCGAACTCCATGGCCTGTTCCGCCGGAACCGCCAGGGAGACCACCTTTTCGGTTTTGTCATTGACCCGGCGGTGGAATTCCTGCTGGGAGGTGATCCATTTCTTCCGCAGAAGATAGGCGATGGCCTCCTCAAAAACCTCCCGGGAGGCGGCGGCATTTTCCAGGGCCGTTTCCTCCCCCTGGCCGCCCAGTTCTTCCAGAAGCTGCAAAATTTCAAGGGCAGCCCCCTTGCGGATGGCGGCGGTTTTCCAGCTGCGGTCATCGGTGAGGGAAAAGCTGGCTTTGGTATGGAACCACACCCCCGCCGGGAGCATGGCCCGGATGGCATCGAAAAAGGTGCAGAAATACCGCTCCCGCAGAAAAGCCGCCAGCCGAAGCTGGTGTTCGGAAACCAGGGGTTCGTCGTCCAGCACCCGCTGAACGGCTTTCAGCCCCTCTTCCTCTCCCGGCTCCACGGAAAGGACGATGCCCTCCGCCGCCTTGTTTCCTCTGCCGAAGGGAACCTGCACCCGATGGCCGGGCAGCACAGTCATTCCCTCTGGAATGCGATAGGAATAGGGCTTGTCAATGGCAAAAACAGCCGCTGAAACAGCAATTTTCCCGATCATAAGCCCTCCTGCGTGATATTAGTTTTTGTATTCTTCCTTGACGTAGCCGGTCAGCTCCCCGTCGGCAACCTCCTGGATGGCCATGGTGACGGGCTTGGCGGGCAGGTCCTCCTGGAAGGCCTCCGCCTCAGCGGCAATCTGACGAGCCCGATGGGCCACCAGGTTCACCAGCAGATAACGGCTTTCCACATTTTTCAGCAAATCAGCAACAGGGGGATAAAGCATGTTCGTAGCCTCCAAAAATATAGTGTACGCCGCCCCGAAGGGCAGCAGTTTTAGATAAGATGATACGCTTGTCAGCTGTCCAACAAGCCCGTAAAATGTTGTTTGTGCGCGCACCCTTGGCTCCCCCTCTGGGGGAGCTGCCGAGCGCCAGCAAGGCTGAGGGGGTGCCGTTTGTTGGATGGAATCAGGCACCGAACACCACCCCGCCTATCCTCTCCTACATTGGCGCTGTGAAAACTTGGGGGCGATACTATGGCAACAGGGACACCCCCTCAGCCCCAGTGTGCGCACTGGGGCAGCTCCCCCAGAGGGGGAGCCAAGGGTGCGTTAAACAGCAATTTACCACTCTGCTGAGTCAAACCGATAAGCAATATCTTATATCTTGTATCTTATATCTTATATCTTCCAATGCAGGCCTTTTTGCGATTATTCTCCGATGATGGTGAGAATCTCCTGGGCGCAGCGGTTTGCATCGTCGTTGACCACCACATGGTCATACCAGAACCGCTGCTCCATTTCCCATTTGGCCCGTTCCAGGCGCATGGAAATCTGCTCCTCCGGGGTGTCGCCCCGGCCTCTCAGGCGGCGCTCCAAATCCTCCATGGAGGGGGGCATGATGAAAATCAGCACCGCATCCGGCACGGCTCTTCGCACCATCTCCGCCCCCTTGGGTTCGATGTCCAGCAGTACATGGCCCTGCTGCCGCTTCTGCTCCACCTGGGCCCGGGGGGTGCCATAGTAGCAGGCGTTGTGCTTGTCATATTCCAAAAAGGCATCCTGGTCGATCATTTCCAGGAAGCGCTCCGTGGTCACGAAGAAATAGTGCTGCCCCTCCACCTCGCCGGGGCGGGGCTCACGGGTGGTGGCGGAGACGGAAAAGGACAAATCCTTCCTTTTTTCCATCATCAGCCCCAGCACGGTGCCCTTGCCCACGCCGGAGGCACCGGAAATGACGATCAGCTTTCCCTGGCTCATGCTTGGTCTTCCTCCGTCTCCTCGGTTAATTTTCCCTGCCAGCGCTCCCCCACCGCCTGGGTGGTCAGGGCGGACAGAATCACATGGTCGGTATCCATCAGCAGCACGGCGCGGGTCTTGCGGCCATAGGAGGCGTCAATCAGCATGCCCCGGTCTCTGGCCTCCTGCACCACCCGCTTGATGGGGGCGGAATCCGGGTCCACCACTGCCAAAATCCTTCCGGCGGCAACCATGCTGCCGAATCCGATGTTCACCAGCTTCATTGGCATCCTCCCGCCTTATTCGATGTTCTGGGTCTGCTCCCGGA
Source organism: uncultured Clostridia bacterium (assembly GCA_945875335.1). Taxonomy (GTDB): domain Bacteria; phylum Bacillota; class Clostridia; order Oscillospirales; family Oscillospiraceae; genus Faecousia. Next base: position 11,970 of record CAMCKD010000016.1, read on the forward strand.
TTTTTTCCAGCTCAGCCTTGATGTCCACCACCACGCGGGCCAACCGCACATCGGTGCACTTGGAGCCGATGGTGTTGGCCTCCCGGTTCATCTCCTGGAGCAGGAAATCCAGCTTTCTGCCGATGGCGCCGCCGCCACTCAGCATGGAGTCCATCTGTTCCAGATGGCTTCTCAGGCGGACGGTTTCCTCGTCCACCGCCACCTTGTCGGCGAAGATGGCAGCCTCGGTGAGGATGCGGCTTTCGTCAATGGTGGTGCTCGCCAGCACCTCCTGGAGCTTGTTATAGAGCTTGGTGCGGTAGTCGATGACGGTCTGGGCGTTGCCCTCCTCCACCTGGCTCACCAAAGAGCGGATGGTATTGCCCCGGCTGGTCAGGTCGTTTTTCAGGGCCTGTCCCTCTTTGGCGCGCATGGCGTCGTAGCTGAGCAGGGCGGTCTGCACCACCCCCAGCAGGTCATTCATCAGCTGCTCCTCGTCCACATCGGGCTTTTCCACGGTGAACACATCCGGCATCCCGGAAACCAGCGCCACGCTGATGTCCTCCCGGAGCTTGAACTGCTCCGCCATCTGCCGCATGGCGGAAACATAGCCTGCCACCACGGCTTCATTCAGGGTCACCTTCACATCGGAGGCACCCTCGGCGCGCTGGCTGATGAACACATCCACCTTGCCCCGGGAGATGGTGGCCTTCACCGCCTGCTTCACGGCATCCTCGGCGAAGGACAGCATCCGGGGCAGCTTTACGGTGCAGTCCAGATAGCGGTTGTTGACGCTGCGGATTTCCACGGTGAATTCTCTGCCGTTCACCGTCTCCACGGCCCGGCCATAGCCGGTCATACTCTTGACCAAGGTCATTATCCCCTTTTTCTTCTTTTATTACCCCACGGTCTCCGGCTCCTCTTCCGCCATGGGGGCCGTCATATCCTCCTCAGACGGGGAGGTCATGGTGCCCTGGGGCAGAACGCTGGCGGAGACGCTTTCGGATTTGAAAATACCCACATCCCGGAAGCCGTCGGTGAACACCGCCCGCACCGGGAAGGTGGCGGTACCCACTTCGGCACCCGTAAAGTCCACCACCACCATCACATCCTCGGCATCCAGGTTTTGAATCTGCTCTGCGGGGCCGCGGACCTTGATGGTCAGCTCCTGGGTGATGAGCTCTACCTCCAACCCCTCGGGCACGTTGACCACGTTGATCTGGCGAACCAGGAAGTCCTTGGTGCGCAGACCCGTCAGCCGGATCTCGGCAGTGACCTCCGCCACGCCGGTGAGGTTGGTGATGCCCTCTTCCAGGGGGATGGTAAAGGTTTTGGTGGTATTCTGGTCGATTTCCGCCAGATTGATGGTGCCGACCACCAGCTGGTCGCCCATGAGCTCCAGAGCCGCCTCGCTGCCGGAGACCCGAATCTTATCCATGCTCAGGATGATCTCCGCGTTCTCCGCCTTGGCGCCGCCGCCCTCCACCAGGTGGTAGGTCAGCAGCACGTCCTTGACTCGCTGGATCTTCACTTCCAGATGTATTTGCTCCACATTGGTGGTGATGAGTCCGGCGTCCACCGGCTCGCCCTCCACATTGCACAGGGTGTAGGTGCAGTCCCGGCTGATGGACTCCCGCTGGTCGGTCAGGTCCACCTCGACCACCGCCTTTTCAATCTGGTCGGTGACGGACTGGGGGCCGGTGATCTGAACCGTGGGATGCTCCAGGAGCTTATTCTCCCGGTCGGCAATGAAGCCGTCGGGCACGGAGCCGATCCACTTGACCTCCACGGGGATGGCCTTGGAAACCCGGCGCTCCACGTTCAAATAGATTCTGCCGGGGGTTTTGGATTCGATGACGAAGGCATTGCTGGCCACGTTGCCGGGGAAGGAGGTGGTATAAGTAATGGGAATCTGGTTTCCCGGCTCATAGATGGCGGACAGGTCTGCTTTCAGGGTGATGTTGCTCTGATCCACTTTGGAAAGGTCGGTCCGATTGCCGGAGAGCACCAGGGTGGCGGTGGTGGCGGACTGAGAAGTAATCATCAGCCCCCGTTCCGTGAGCACGGACTCGTTGGCCAGCACCACAGGGATGTTATAATAGGTCTCCTTGGAGCCGGGGCTGACGGTGGTGATCACATACAGCCACAGAGCCATGGCAATGAAGATGGAAAGGGCCGCTGCGGCCAGTTTATTTTTCATGGCTGTCCTTCCTTTCCAGCTTTTGCAGGCGCTGCTTCAGGCGCACCCTCAGCTTGTTTTCCTCCTCCTCCTGGTCGGCGCACAGCTCGTTGTAGAGCAGCCGTTCCAGGGTCTGGGGAGCCAGGTGACGCTTGAGCATGCCGTCCACCGCCACGGAGATGGTGCCCGTTTCCTCGGACACGATGACCACCACCGCGTCGGAGGCCTCGCTCATGCCCACGCCGGCCCGGTGGCGGGTGCCCAGGTCGGCACTGAGGTGGCTGCTGTCGGACAGGGGCAGCACGCAGCCGGCGGCGGCGACACGTCCGTCCCGGATGATCATAGCCCCGTCGTGGAGGGCGGCCTTGGGGAAGAAGATGTTGCGGATCAGCTGTTCGGACACGATGCCGTCGATCTGGCTGCCGGTTTTGAAATATTCTTCCAGCCGCACATCCCGGGCGAACACGATCAGGGCGCCCACCCGCTCCCGGCTCATGACCTCGCAGGCCGCCACGGTCTGGGAGATCACATTATCCATCTCTGCCGCCGGCTTGCTCCCGCCGAAGAGGGTTCGGAACCGCACGGAGCTGCCCAGGTGATCCAGCATCCGCCGCAGCTCCGGCTGGAACAGAATGATCACCGCCAGCAAGCCCACGGACATGACCTGATTGAGTATGAAATTGATGGTGTAAAGCTGCAGCAGTCCCGTCACGGCGGAAAGCACCACCATGGCCACCACCGCCCCGGCGATCCGCATGGTGCTGGGGGATTTGACCAGGGGAATCAGCTTGTAAATCAGGAAGGCCACCAGCGCAATGTCCAGATAGTCCGACCACTGCATCCTGCCCAGCTGCTGCAGTACCGATTTGATCAGTTCCATGAGCGTTTCATCCTTTGTTTCGTCGCCAAATCTGCGCCGGAAAAGGGCCTTTTCCCCGCCAGCGCATACTTGCCTAGTATCTTTTCTATTATAGCGGAAAACATAATTGATGGCAATAGAAAATCTGCATAAAATTTTTATGAAGGAACCGCCCCCGCACTGTCGCCCCCTCCCACTGGGGTGGGAAATTGCTGTTTAGCGTGCACCCTCGGCTCCCCCTCCGGGGGAGCTGCCGAAGTAGCGCACACTGGGGCTGAGGGGGTGTCAAACGTTGGTTGCTGGTACGCTTTAGTGGGCGACACCTCTCCCGACCTCGCTAGCGCTCGGCCACCCTCCCCAGAGGGGAGGGCAAGGGTGCGATGAACAACAATTTACCGTTTCCCCCTGGGGAGTCTGGCGGCGGCTTTCAGGAAGGCGGCGGTTTGGGGGTCGGAGGCATCGGGGCCGAAGCTGACCCGGATGGTGCCGGTTTCCAGGGTGCCGGCGCTTTCGTGGGCCAGGGGGGCGCAGTGGAGCCCCGCCCGGACGGCGATGCCCAGCTCCGCCAGACGCTGGGCTCCTTCCTCGCAGCCCATCTTGGGAAGGAAGGACAGGGTGCCCGCCTGGTGGTCCCCGGCGAACACCCTGAAGCCCAGCGCCTTCAGCCCCCTGGCGCAGCGCTGGGCCTGGCGGTGCTCCGCCTCCCGGATGGCTTTTCCAAAACGGCTCACATGGCACATTCCGGCAGTGAGCCCCGCCGCCCCGGGGACGTTCAGGGTGCCCGCCTCCAGCCGCTCCGGCAGCAGCTCCGGCATGTCATGACGGATGGATTCGCTGCCCGTGCCGCCATAGAGCAGAGGCGACGCTTCCCCGGCGCAAAGCAGCAGCCCGGTGCCCTGGGGGCCCAGCAGTCCCTTGTGCCCCGGCATGGCGATGAATTCCGCCCCCAGCTGCCCCAGCTTCACAGGGATACTTCCGGCGGACTGGGCCGCGTCCAGGATGAAGGGAACGCCATAGCTGCGGCACAGCCCCGCCAGCTCCTCCACCGGCAGCACATATCCGAACACATTGGATACATGGGTGAATACCGCCGCCTCCGCCCCATTCTTCAGGGCCCGGTCAAATTCCTCCAGGGTATTTTCCCAGTCAAAGAGCCGCCGCCCGGCAACGGTGATTTCCGCCCCCAGGGCATAGAGCGGCCGCATCACCGCGTTGTGCTCAAAGCCGGATACCACCACCCGGCTCCCGGGCTTTACCAGACTGCGGATGGCGATGTTCAGCCCGTGGGTGCAGTTGGAGGTCAGCACCACCTGCTCCGGCTGGCAGTCGAAGAGGGCCGCCGCCGTCTCCCGGCACTGATACACCGTCTCCGCCGCCGCGTTGGCAGCGGCATAACCGCCCCGGCCGGGGTTGGCGCAGCGGCTCATGGCGTTCTCCACCGCCCGGCGGACGGCAGGGGGCTTGTGGAAGGAGGTCGCGCCGTAATCCAGGTAAATCATACGGTTACCTCCTCCAGCCCCCCATCCTCCAGCCGAAGATAGACCTTGCCCAGGGGAAGCTTCTCCCCTCTCAGCAGCAAAACCGCCCGTTCAATGTTCTCCGTCTGCACTCTCAGGCTGTAGCCGCAGCCCTGTTCCTCCATCCACCGGGGCGTCCGCTGCAGGCTGCACCGCTCCCCCGCCCGATTCAGTACCCGCTCCCCCCGCTGGGCATAGGTCACGGAGCGGAAGGTGATCAAATAGACAATACCAGCTTTCATACGACAAAACCTCCCGGAACATTCTATGTGGATGAATGCCCGGTTGTGTTCCGGCAGCGGCGGAATTGGGGTGATGACGCAAGAAATCTTGGCACCTGTGCTTGAAATCCCGGCATGGCTGTGGTAGAATGGAAAAGAATATAGTCAAAAGTAGGCGAAATGGATGAAATCAAGAAACCGTGCACTGATTCTGGTGTTCACCCTGGCCGTGGTCTTTATTATGGGAGCCCTGGGGCTGCTGTGGTACTACACAGAGCACATGGACCGCAGCGGCTGGGTGCAGCAGAACGGATACTATTATTATCTGGATGAAAAAGGCGAGCCTGTTTCCGGCTGGTTGGAGGACGATGGCAGCCTGTATTATTTTGGCCTCAACAGCGCCATGGTCACCGGCTGGCAGGACATCGGCGGCAGCCGCTACTATTTCGGCGGCAACGGCGTGATGCGCACCGGCTGGCAGGAGGTTGATGGCCAGAGGCGCTATTTCCGCCAGGACGGCACCGTGGCCCAGGGCTGGGAATATGTGGACGGAGAAAACCGCTACTTCCTTTCCGGCGGTATTCTTGCCACCGGCTGGCAGCAGCTGGAGGGCGTGCGGTGCTTCCTCTCCGACGAGGGCACCCTGGCCACCGGCTGGCTGGAACAGGGCGAGGGCCGCTACTATCTGGATGAAACCGGCTCCCCTGTCAGAGGGCTCACCACCCTGGAGGGCAGCACCTACTATTTCTATGAGAGCAGCGGCCTGATGGCCCAGGGTCTTGTGGATATGGAGAACGGGCGCTATTTCTTCGGCGAGGACGGCGTGATGCAGACCGGCTGGCAGCAGATCGGCGAGGATACCTTCTACTTTGAAGAGGACGGGGTCATGCACACCGGCTGGCTCCAGGAGGACGAATACCAGTATTATTTCCTGGAGGACGGCGCCATGGCGGTTTCTCCCACAGTCATCGATGGGGAGACCTGCTTCTTCACCCCCACGGGCATCTATATCCTTTTGGTGAACTACCGCTATCCCATGCCGGAAAATCGGCAGCCCGACCTGGTGCGCTACGGGGAATGGGCCCGGGTGGCAAAGGTGGCGGAGCAGAGCCTGCGGCAGATGATTCTGGACTGTCGGGCCACCGGCATTGAATGCTGGCTCAACTGCGGCTACCGCACCAAGGACGAGCAGACCCGCATCCTGGACGAGCGCACCAAGGAATACCAGGAGAAGGGCCTGAGCTATCAGGATGCCTACCACAAGGCGCTGGAAACCGTGGCCCTGCCAGGCTACAGTGAGCACGAGACGGGTCTTGCCATGGACATTGTCTGTTCCGTCACCCCCACCTGGCTCCACGAGCACTGCTGGGAGTACGGCTTCATTCTCCGCTACCCCGAAAACAAAGAGAACATCACCGGCATCACCTATGAGCACTGGCACTACCGCTATGTGGGCACCAAGGTCTCCATGGCCATGAAGGACACGGGGCTTTGCCTGGAGGAATATGTAGGCGCCGCATAATGAGATATGAGATATAAGATATGAGATAATCTGTATCTCATGCGTTTGTGTTCAGGAAAGAACGCACAGCCAACACCGCCGGAAAGGGAGGACACTGCGATGGCAAAAAAAGTGGGTAAATTCAGCAGCGCCAGCCAGCCCGTCAAAAAGTCACATAAGGGCCTGATGGTTGCCATGATATTGCTGTTCCTTGCGGCAGGCGGCGCAGGTATTTTTCTGTGGCTGATTCAGGCAGGCCCCAGCGCCATTCTCCCCGCCTCCAAGACCACTCTGGAAGCTTCCGGCACGGAGCCGTCTGAAACGAATACCACCACGCCTTCCGATACGCCCCCGGCAGTCTTCACCGCCACGGCCACCGGCGACAGGAGCAAGGTAAGCTGCAAATCCAGCTACACCGTGGTCACCGGCGCGGCGGACAAGACCGTTGCCACCGCCGGAAGTGGCAAGCTGACCAACGGCATGCTTCAGGTTCTCTATCTGTCCCAGGTCAATGCCTGGCGGGCAGGCGGCGGGGAACCGGCCCCGGATTTTGAGCGGAGCCTGGACAGCCAGGCCTGCCCCCTGGCAGAGGGCCTCAGCTGGCAGCAGTATTTCCTGCAAAGGGCGGTTCTTTCCTGGCAGGCCCGGCAGGCGGCATTGGAGCAGGTCAAAAAGCCCCGGATTCAGAACGTGGACTATTTCTTCCCCAACGAAACCAGCGACCTCCACGGCGAATACATCGCCCCGGATCTGCCCCTGAATGATTTCCTCTTCCAGGATCAGGACTGCTACACCCCCAACTCCATCCACCAGGCCTATCTGGACGGCCTGGGGGACACCCTGGATACCCTGGCCCAAGGCGCCGGTTTTTCGAGCCTTCAGGACATGGCTCTGAAATTAAACCTGCGAAGCCAGGACTTCCTCCAGGCAGCCCAGGATTTTAACCTGGCCTACATGTACTTCACCGAGGAAAGCTATTCCGCAGAGCCCTCCGACGGGGAGGTGGCGGAGTATCTGCAGAACAATGCCGCCGCCCTGTTCCCCCTGAGCAGCGGCCAGGAAACCGTGGACATCCGCCAGATTCTGCTGGTGCCCCAGGATGCCCAGACGGATGCTGACGGCAAAATCACCGCCGCCCAGCAGCAGTGGGACCTGGTGCAGGCCCAGGCAGAGGAGATCCTGGAGCAGTGGGAGAAAAGAGCCCCCGTCCAGGGCCGGGAGAATGCCTTTGCCCAGCTTGCAAGCATGTATTCCCAGGACACCGGCGCCGCTTCCAGCGGAGGCGGCTACTATAACCTCAGCGCCGGTCAGCTCATTGCCCCCCTGAGCCAGTGGTGCTTCGCCAACGGGCGGCAGCAGGGGGACTGCGAGATCCTGCGCAGTGATTACGGGCTGCACATCGTGTATCTTTCCGCCTTCCGGGAGGATACGCTGTCCGTATCCAGCAGCGCGCTGTTAAAGGAGCAGGCGCAAAAGGCTTGGAAGCAGTGGCTGAAGGACGCCCCCCTCTCTGTTGACTACAGTGCCGCAGAGCTGTGGGCCGACACCACCATCAGCCTGCCCACCCTGGAGGACACCCTGTACCCCGACATCGCCCATGAGCGGTTCCCGGAGGTCATTGTCTATCTGCAGCAGGACTTCTTCAACGCCCCCTTCGGAAACCGATACATCGGCAAAAACGGCTGCGGCATCACCACCTTTGCCATGCTGGCCACCTACATGACCGACTCCTACCAGACCCCGCCCGATTTGGCAGTCCTGTATCGGCAGTACTTTGACAACGAGACCCACGGCACCAACGGCGATCTGTTCATCAACGTGCCCTGCGAAATGGGCTTCTACCTGGACAAGGTCAGCTACGACATTGAGGAGGTCATCCAGGCCCTGAAGGAAGGAAAAATGGTCATCAGCCGCCAGGAGAAGGGATACTTCACCTCCTCCGGCCACTATATTCTCATTCAGCACTACAATCAGGAGGACGACACCTTCCAGGTCAGAGACTCCAACGTCTATAACTACGGCAGCAAATCCGGCCACAAAACAGATCGGTTCACACGCTACAACATTCTCTCCGGCGGCTCCCATTTCTACATCATCCAGCCCAAGCTGGTATCCAGCCCCGCCTGCGCCCGCTGCGGCGACCCGAAGCACTGCCTGTCCCCCATCCAAACCCAGGATTACCTCTGCTTGAAATGCGCCGTGGCGCTGTCCCGCCGCAGCCGTTTCCTGGAGATCCTGGAGGATTTCTCCACAGTCTGATTAAACGAGGTTCGTAAGCACTATGACAAAAAATTCCTCCCGCCGCAATCGCCGGGCTCTGGCGATCACCATGATTCTGTGCGTTATCACGGTTACCCTGACCCTGATCCTGGGGGTTCTCTATCTGTACCAAGTCCTGTCCGGGAAGCAAGCCCAGGAGCCGGTGCCGGAAGCGCCCACCGTGGAAACCACGCCCCCCGCCCCCACCCCGGTGGTGGTGCCCGACGGGCAGAGCAGCAGCCTGAGGTGCCTTGACAGCTACACCGCCAGAATCGGCAGCGACGGGGCAGATCGGGTGGCAGCAGTCTGCGGCAGTGAAGAGCTGACCAACGCCCAGCTGCAAATCTACTACCTCAACGCCATCCGAAGCTTTCAAATGGAAGGCTTTCCCAACGGGCCGGATTTCAGCCAGCCCCTGGAAACCCAGCTGTGCCCCCTGGGGGACGGAACCCTTTCCTGGCAGCACTATTTCCTGCAAAAGGCCCTGGACGCCTGGCAGACGGAGCTTCTGCTGCTCCAGGCCGCCAAGGAGCCCCGGCCCGTCCAGGAGGAGGCCTTCAAGCCCAACGAAACCGACGACCTCCACGGCAAATATGTGGCAAAGGAACTGCCGGTGAACAATTTCCTCTACCAGGATCAGCCCTGCTACAAGCCCAACAGCATGCACCAGGCCTATCTGGACGGTCTGGAGGAGCAGCTTGAAAAGCTTGCCGTGAATATGGGCTATGCCAGCCTGGACGACTGCGCCGAATCCCTTTTCGCCGGAACCGTCAGCGCCCAGGAGCTGGTGGAGGCCGCCGTGCGCTACAACACCGCCTACATGCTCTTCACCGAGGAGAGCTACGACATCACCGTCACCGACCGGGAGGTGGAGGAATACCTGGCCGCCCACATGGCAGAGCTGTCCAGCGATGATGACCGCACCGTCACCTTCCGCCACATTCTGCTGATTCCCGCCGGGGCGAAAATCGCCGCCGACGGCGCCGTTGTGGCCACGGAAGCCCAGTGGGAGAATACGAAAAAGCAGGCAGAAAGCATTCTGACGAACTGGAACAGGAGCTACCTGCCCCAGCGGGGGCTCAACTACAATTTCGCCTGGCTTGCCAACCAGGAATCCATGGACGTTGGTTCCAAGCTCAACGGCGGACTCTATGAGAACATCCACCCCGGCCAGCTTCTGTCCCCCCTGGATGAATGGTTATTCGACAAGACCCGAAAGGAAGAGGACATTGCCATCCTGCGCAGTGAGGTGGGCTATCACATCGTCTTCTTCTGCGGCACCGGCAGCGCGGCCCGGGAGCAGGCAAAGCAGGCTCTCACGCAGGAAAAGGCCCTGAAGCAGTGGGAAGCCCCCCGGAAGAAAAATCCCCTGAAGGTGGACTACAGCGCCGTGGAGCTGTGGGTGGATACGAACCCCTCGCCGGTGCTGCCGGTGGATGTGCTCTATCCCGACATTGCCCATGAGCGCTTCCCGGAGGCCATGGTCTATTTCCAGCAGGACTTTATGTATTCCCCCTACGGCGGCGGCTATGTGGGCCGGGGCGGCTGCGGCATCACCACCATGGCCATGCTGGCAACCTATATGACCGACACCATTCTCTCCCCCGCCATGCTGGCAGAGCGGTATCCGGGTTATCACGACGAAAGCGGCACCCGGGGCGAGCTGTTCCGGGACGCATCCCCGGAGCTGGGCTTCTTTATGGAAAAAAGCACCTCCAAAATGTCGGAGATCATCGCGGCCCTGGAAAACGGCCAGCCGGTCATCAGTCTGCAGCACCAGGGCCATTTCACCAGCGGCGGCCACTATCTGCTGCTGCAAGAGTATTACCGGGACAACGACACCTTCCAGGTCAGAGATTCCAACATCTATAACTATGGCAAGCTGAAAGGCCACCAGGTGGACTATTTCACCCGGGAGAACATCCTCTCCGGCGGCGCCACCTTCTACATCATGCAAAAGAAGATCACCCGCATCCCCGCCTGCGGCCGCTGCGGCGAAGACCGGGTAGAGAAGCTGATGACCCAGGAATACCTCTGCCCCAAATGCGCCGCCGCCCTCACCCGCCGGGATGCCTACCTGGCCCTGATGGCAGAAGGAGGCCAAGCATGATTGAAAAACGAGAATTCCTCTACACCCCCAAGGGAAAGAACCGCACCCTGCACATCCATCTGCCTCAGAGCTACGGCACCACAGACCAGCGCTACCCGGTGATGTATTTCTTTGATGGGCACAACCTGTACCGGGATCAGGATGCCACCTACGGAAAATCCTGGGGGCTGGAAAGCTTTCTGGACAGCTGGGGCAAGGATATGATCGTGGTGGGAATGGAATGCAGCCACGAGGGCAGCCAGCGGCTGGACGAATACAGCCCCTACACCTTCCCCATGGGCCACTGGGGCATGGTCCACGGCATGGGCAGACAGACCATGGACTGGATCGTGAATGAGATCAAGCCCATGATCGACCGGGAGTACCGCACCTATTCCTTCCGGGAGGCCACGGGCATTGCGGGATCAAGCATGGGCGGACTCATGAGCCTCTACGCCGCTGCTGCCTACAACCAGGTGTTCTCCAAGGCCGCCTGTCTGTCCAGCGCCATCACCCCCTGCTTTGCCGACATGGGCCGGGAGATTCTTTCCCACCAATTGGATGCCGACACCCGGGTATACCTTTCCTGGGGCACCGAGGAAGCAGGCGGCACCCACCAGGATCCCTCAGAGGACTACGCGACCCACACCGCCCGCTGCAACCTGGCCGCCGAAGCCCTTCTGCGGCAGCAGAACGTCCGCGTCAAAACCTACTGCCAGCGCTTCGGCCAGCACTGCGAGGCGGACTGGGAAAAGCAGGTTCCCGTTTTCATGAATTACCTGTGGATGGACGGCGAATGACCATAAAACCCTGCAAAAACTGCTTATTTGACCTCTGCGGCACCCTGGTGGACATCCACACCGACGAGGATGCCCCCCCTTCCGGCGCAGCGTCAGCCGTCAGCCGGGGCGCTGCCAGGGGTTACATAAAATCGCAGATTTGGAAAATGCCCTCTGAAAACCGAAAGGAGCAATCACCATGGAGCCCATTTCCCGCCTGGTTTCCAGGCTGAACGAACAAAACATTGATGCCGCGTTGGTCTCCGACCCCAACGCCATCCGCTATTTCACCGGCACCCGTTTCTCCCCCGGGGAGCGGCTGCTGGCTCTGGTTGTGAAGCAGGACGGCAGCTTCCGGCTGTTTATCAACCAGCTCTTCCCCTATGCCGGTTCCGTGCCCACCTGTTGGTACTCCGATGCCCAGGATGGGGTTGCCCTCCTCTGCCAAGACCTGGAGGGCACCGTGGCCGTGGACAAGAGCTTCCCAGCCCGGTTCCTGCTCCGTTTGCAGGAAATAAAGCCGGAGCTCAAGCTGGTGCTGGGCACGGTGATTGACGAGGTGAAGGCCATCAAGACCGCCGCCGAGCAGGAGAAAATGATCCATGCCTCCCAGGTCAATGACACCGTCATGGCTCAGGTGGCCAAGCGGATCGCCGTGGGCAAGTCCGAGGCCGCCCTCCGGGATGAAATTGACGAAATATTCCGCCAGGTGTCCCAGGGCAATTCCTTTGATACCATCGTGGCCTACGGCGACCACGCCGCTGACCCCCACGGCGTCCCCGGTGAGCGGACGCTCAAAGCGGGAGAGGCCGTGGTGGTGGACATGGGCTGCATGGTGGATGGCTACTGCAGTGACATGACCCGTACCTTCTTCGTGGGCGAGAACACCGAGAAGGAGCTCTATGAAATCGTCCGCCAGGCCAATCTTGCCGGCATTGCCGCGGTGAAGCCGGGGATTCCCTTCAAGGAAATCGACCTGGCCGCCCGGAAGGTCATTGAAGAGGCGGGCTACGGGGCGTATTTCATCCACCGCCTGGGCCACGGCATCGGCATGGAGGTTCACGAGCCCTTCGATGTCTCCGCCACTGATGAGACACTTGTCCGGGAGGGCATGTGCTTCTCCATCGAGCCCGGCATCTACATCCCCGGAAGAGTGGGCATCCGCATCGAGGATTTGGTCTGCGTCACCAAAGACGGCTGCCGGGTGCTGAACAGCTACCCCAAAGACAAGGAAGTGCTGTAAGCCCTTGGCTCCCCCTCTGGGGGAGCTGCCGAAGGCTGAGGGGGTGTCCCTGTTGCCCGTAGTTCGCTGTAACACTTAAAAGTTATTATTTGCTGAGATATGAGATACAAGATACAAGATATAAGATATAAGATAATGAGGCAAAAAGCCAGCCGGAAATAACCTGCGCAGCTGGAAAAGAGCGCGCCGGGAGAGGGTTCTTAGGGGGAGGGCGGCTTTGGCTTCGGGAGTGAGACATTCAGCGCCTCCCCCTAAGCCGACTTCTTTGGTTACTTTCTTGTTCGGCGACAAGAAAGTAACACCCCGGAGGCTCTAACGACTATTGGGCGGTTTTAATCCATGCAACATTTTCAAACTTATGAAACCGCCCTACGAAAGGCATGTTTTAGGCTTAACGGCCTTGTAGGGGAGGCTCTCAGCCTCCCGCCAGGTAATGTGACTGAGTGTTTGGTTGAATGGTACACAGTCCGACCTTGTACGAATTCGCCCGACCTGGGTTATTAGCGTAGGCTTGTACCGCGCGGGAGGCTGAGAGCCTCCCCTACATTTTGCGTGGGTGGTTTTTGGAGGCTTATTTTTTGCCGGAAAAAAATGTCGAACGGGGTCGGTTCTTTGTGCATTACAGAGGAAATGCGCGGACAGGCTCGGTTTGTGTTGACTTTCTGCGAAATATGGATTAGGATGACAGTATCAAAACTGCCGATATAGTTTCGGATGGATGGCCCGAAAGTTTCTACCGTGACGCCTGCCCAAGTCACGACTATTGGTAATGGTTTTCCAGGCCAAGGTCTGCTCAGACGAATCACGGGGGAAGTGTCTTTGGGTGCTTCCCGGCGGGTTCGTCTTTTTTATTTCTTGTCAAGGAGGATTTCCCATGGAGCTGATGGAACAGAAAATCCGCAAGGAAGGGAAGGTTCTGCCCGGCGGCATCCTAAAAGTTGGCAGCTTTCTGAATCAGCAGATCGACACGGATTTTTTGGGCAAGATCGGCAGCGAAATTGCAAGACTCTTTGACGGCTGCGGCGTGACCAAGGTGCTGACCATCGAGTCCTCCGGCATCGCCATCGCGGCGGCGGCGGGCATGGCCATGAAGGTGCCCCTGGTCTTTGCCAAAAAGCACAAAACCAGCAACGTGGACGGCAGCACCTACGCCACCGTCGTCCACTCCTATACCCACAACACCGACTACACCGTGGTGGTCAGCAGCGACTATCTGCTCCCCACTGACCGGGTGCTGCTGGTGGATGATTTCCTCGCCAACGGCAAGGCACTGATGGGTCTGATCGATTTGGTGAATCAGGCGGGAGCAACCCTCGTCGGCGCGGCCTGCGCCATCGAAAAGGGCTTCCAGGGCGGCGGCGACGGGCTGAGAGCCCAGGGCATCCGGGTGGAATCCCTGGCGGTCATTGAGAGCATGTCCGATTCCGATATCACCTTCCGCCGTTAATTTTGTCGCAAATACCATTTACATAAAATCAAAAAAGGAGAAACGAAACATGAAAAAGATTCTTTCCCTGGCACTGGCCATCATCATGGTGATGGGTCTGTTCGCTGTCAGCGCAGCGGCAGACGCTTCCAACGTGAAGATCGGCTTCATCTTCCTGCACGACGAGAACTCCACCTATGACCTGAACTTCCTGAACGGTGCCATGGAGGCCTGCGAGAAGCTGGGCGCGGAGTACGTCCTGAAGAAGAACATCCCCGAAGGCGGCGAGTGCTATGAAGCCGCTGCCGACCTGGCAGACTCCGGCTGCAGCATCGTCTTCGCCGACTCCTTCGGCCATGAGGACTACCTGATCGAGGCCGCCAAGGAATTCCCCGACGTGCAGTTCTGCCACGCCACCGGCACCAAGGCCCACACCGAAAATCTGCCCAACTACCACAACGCCTTTGCCTCCATCTACGAAGGCCGTTACCTGGCTGGTGTTGCCGCCGGTATGAAGCTGAACGAGATGATCGAGGCTGGCCAGTTCACCGCTGAGGAAGCCAAGATGGGCTATGTGGGCGCTTTCACCTACGCCGAAGTGGTTTCCGGCTACACCTCCTTCTATCTGGGCGCCAAGAGCGTCTGCCCCACCGTCACCATGGACGTGACCTTCACCGGCTCCTGGTACGATGAGACCGCCGAGAAGGAAGCTGCCAACAAGCTCATCGAGGGCGGCTGCAAGCTGATCTCCCAGCACGCTGACTCCATGGGCGCTCCCACTGCCTGCGAGAACGCCGGTGTGCCCAACGTCTCCTACAACGGCTCCACCGTGGACGCCTGCCCCAACACCTTCATCGTGTCCAGTCGCATCAACTGGGCTCCCTACTTCGAGTACATCATTAACTGCGTTGCAAACGGTGAAGAAATCGCCACCGACTGGACCGGCACCATCGCCACCGGCTCCGTGGAGCTCAGCGATGTGAACGAGAAGGCTGCCGCTGCCGGTACCGCCGACAAGCTTGCCGAGCTGATTGCCAAGCGGGACGAAGGCTCTCTGGTGGTTTTTGATACCACTACCTTCACCGTGGACGGCGCTCCTGTGGAAAGCTACCTGGCTGACGTTGACACCGACCCCAACTATGAGGGCGACACCGAAGTCATTGCCTATGGCGTTTTCTGCGAGTCCGCTTTCCGTTCCGCTCCCTACTTCGACCTGAAGATCGACGGCATCAACCTGCTGGACGTTGCCTTCTGATCTGACCCTCAATTGAACCTGCCAAGGGCAGCGCAGCGATAATCCTCTGCGCTGCCCTTTCTGGTTCGGAAAGTAGAAAATTGAAAGGGAAAAGAGGGTTTTCCTTTTCAAGTTTTTATTTTCATGGAAGTACCCCTGTTTGTTTGCCGCACCCTTGCCCTCCCCTCTGGGGAGGGTGGCCGAGCGTCAGCGAG
>CAMCKD010000017.1 GCA_945875335.1 uncultured Clostridia bacterium
TCGTACCAGTTTCCCGCATTTATACCATTCAACCAAACACTCAATTTACCAACCTTGCGGGCGGCTGGTAGCCGCCCCTACGAATGGTTCGTCACACAAACAACAATTTTTAAGTGTGACACGCCACAAGGGGAGGATCATATCCTCCCCTTTGTCAATATGGGTTGGTGCATCAAACAACCATTTACTGCTGCACCGTTCGAGCCCGATCAGCAATGGAAACAAAACGTCACCGATTAAAGGCTCTCATCAGTTCACCATACTGCTCCCGGTATTCGTCGTACACTGGCCCGGCGGCATCCACCAGGGACTGGCGGCCCAGGGTGATGGCGGTCATGCCCTTTTCAATGCAGCTTTGCTTGGCTACTTCGTTTTCCTCCATGGCTGCGGCCCACTGGATGTCAACGGCATCCTTGGCGGCCTGCTCCAGCCAGGTGCGCTGCTGGCCGGTCAGATTCTGGTAGGCGGCGTCGGAAATCGCTAGAATGTGCAGTTCCAGCACATGGTTTGTCTCCATGACATGGCTCTGCACCCGGCTCAAATCTCTGTTATCGATGCTCAGATAGGAGCTTTCCTGGCCGTCCACCGCCCCTTGCTCCAAAGCATCGTACAGTTCATCGGCGCTTACCATGGTGGGTATGGCCCCAAGAGCCTGAAAAACGGCCTGGTGCAGCTCATCCGGCTGGGCTTGGATGGCCAATCCCTGGAAATCCGCCGGGGTGCTGATGGCCCGGTTGGCGGTGACCTGGCGGAAGCCCGTGGTCATCCAGCCCAGGCTGCGCAGCCCGGAGGCAGCCAGGGACTCTGAGAACATGGCCTGGTCACCCAGCAGTTCCCGGGCCTCCTGGTAGCTCTCAAAGAGGAAGGGAAGCCCCAGTACCCCCAGTTCCGGGCATTGCGTTGTCAGGGCGGATACCGGCAGGAGGCTGACATCGCAATTCCCGCTTTGAAGCATGGAAATCACCTCGGTGTCGGTGCCCATGGTGCCCCCTGCCAGCAGGCTGCAGGTTACGCTGCCGCCGGAAAGCGTCTCCAGCTTTTCTGAGAAGGCGGCAGCACCCTGACCCAGCAGGGAATCCTCCGGCGCCGTGCAGGCAATGGTCAATCGAAGGGGCGGTGCCTGGGTGGTTTCTGTGACGGTGGTTTCAGTTGTGGTGGGATTGGTCGTTGCGGGCTGGGGAGAAGCGGTGCTGCAGGCAGTTAACAGCACCGCGACTGCCAGCAGAACAAGCCCTTTTTTCATGGAAATATACTCCTTTGCAATGATGATGGAATCAGTGGATTCGGTTTCCATTATCCCCGGAATTGTGCGCTTTCAAACCTAGAATGCAAATCCATGAAAAAACCCTTCCCAAATTTCGACAGATATGGTATACTCATAAAAGAATCAAAAATTTGGAGGTTACGATCATATGGCAATGGACAGACGTCCCGAAAACATGGAACGCATTACTACCCCCGCACTTGCCCAGGCATTCATCGACGAGCAGATTGCAGACCTGCGGGCCCAGATTGGCGACAAGAAGGTGCTGCTGGCCCTGTCCGGCGGTGTGGATTCCTCTGTTGTGGCGGCGCTGCTGATCAAGGCGGTTGGGCAGCAGCTGGTCTGCGTGCATGTCAACCATGGATTGCTGCGCAAGGGAGAGCCGGAGCAGGTCATCGAGGTGTTCCGCAACCAGATGAACGCCAATCTTGTCTATGTGGATGCCACCGACCGGTTCCTGGACAAGCTGGCGGGAGTCAGCGAGCCGGAGAAGAAGCGGAAGATCATCGGCGGCGAGTTTATCGAAGTCTTCGCCGAGGAAGCCCGGAAGCTGGACGGCATCGATTTCCTGGCCCAGGGCACCATCTGGCCGGACATTCTGGAGAGTGAAAAGGGCATCAAGGCCCATCACAATGCCGGCGGTCTGCCCGAGGATATGCATTTTGAATTGGTGGAGCCGGTGAAGATTCTCTTCAAGGATGAGGTGCGCGTGGTTGGCAAGCAGCTGGGCCTGCCCGACGGCATGGTCTACCGCCAGCCCTTCCCCGGCCCCGGCCTGGGCGTTCGCTGCACCGGTGCCATCACCCGTGACCGCCTGGAAGCCGTCCGGGAGTCCGATGCCATTGTGCGGGAGGAATTCGCCAAAAACGGCCTGGAGGGCAAGGTTTGGCAGTATTTCACCGCCGTGCCCGACCTGAAGAGCGTTGGCATCAAAAACGGCCAGCGGGTGGACGAATGGTGCGCCATCATCCGCGCCGTCAACACCACCGACGCCATGACCGCCACCATCGAGCCCATCCCCTACGACCTCCTGACCCACATCGTCCACCGCATCACCACCGAAGTCAAAGGCATCAACCGCGTCCTCTACGATTTGACCCCCAAGCCCACGGGAACCATCGAGTGGGAATGATGGCATCAATGCCGAAACCCGTTGCAGCGTGGCTGTTTTTGGCGTTCCTGTCTGCCGAATGATAACGATTTGATAATGTTCCTCTTAAACGCAGATATTTATTCTTGCTTGGAGTGACGGAGACTTTTGGGTTATTCTGAATCATGAGCAATGGCTCTGCTGACTTTTGTTGCGAAGTCGGCAGAGCCAATTTTCTTGTATGAATGACCAGTGGAATCAATCTGTGAAAAGAAGAGCGGCGGAAGCGAAAAGCAAGATAAGATGCTGAGTCAGAAAAAGGACATGATACTTCTGATTACAGCACGGTAAATATCCGGGAAAGCGCCATTAAGCTAATTCTATCGGGTTTAAGCAGCTAAGTGATTCTTTAGCGCACACGCCATTCGTAGGGGCGGCTACCAGCCGTCCGCCAGACAATGCAACTGAGTGTTCGGTTGAATGGTATCGTCCAAAATAATTGCCCAGCCACTGTAGGGGAGGCTCTCAGCCTCCCGCCAGCTTTTGGCTACTGAGTGTTTCGTTGAATGGTAATATGTTGGAAATTAGTACGAATTCGCCCAACATTTCTATAATTAGACCCCTGTACCGCGCGGGAGGCTGAGAGCCTCCCCTACAGTTAAACCGTTGCCCGGTACCATTCAACCATCCACTCAGGCGTCCAACGTTGCGGGCGGCTGGTAGCCGCCCCTACGATGGCGTTGGTGAAATAAATACATCTTTTACTGATTAACAGCCGATATGCGCATTATTCAATACAGTCCGCCAGCTTCAGGGTCAGCTCCAGGGTGCCCACCTGATAGCCGCAGGTGCCGTAGTAGCCCCGGTGGGTTTCGTCCGACAGCAGCAGCAGCGGCCAGGTGCCGGGCTCCAGGAACAGCTTCCTCGCCAGCATGGTGGCGTCTGATGGGATGCTGTCATAATAGGTTTCTGCCTCCGGGACTGCGGAAAGTGCTTTTTGCAATGTGGGGTCTTCCTTCTCTGACGGGGCATGAAGCACAAAAATAAGCTTCATGCCCGATGCGATTCGCTGCCGCACCGCTTCTGCCCCGGCGATGATTTCATTGAGAATGTGCTCCGTGGGCTCCTTGCGCACATCCAGATAGATGAGCACTGTTTTACCCCGCAGCAGCTGCGAGGATGGAACCAATTGGCCGTTTTCGCTTTGCAGGGTAAAGGGCTCCACTGCGCCGCTGCCCAGCATTTCCTCGGGGGAGGGTTCCCGCAGACGAAGAGGAACAGAGCGCCTTTCTCCCTCTGCCAGACGGAACCGGCTGAGGATGCACTGCTGGCTGCCGTTGGGCATTCTGGTGGTGGTGAGCAGCCGGTAGTCCCCGGGCATCAGAGAGTATTCAAAGGAATCGCTGTTGAAGCTTTGCAGCGGTTGATAACCGTTGGGGGTCTTCCGTGAGAGGGCATAGTGGCACCCGTAGACAAAGCGCTTTCCTATCTGTGGCAGCAGCTCCAATTGGGCGGTGGAAGCAGCGGAAGAAACGCGGTGGTATACGCCGTCTCGGTAGTATTCCACGCTGCCGTCGCAGGGGTTGAGCCGGCTGGGCACGCCTAGGGTGCGCATCACCGCGACGAACAGCAGCCTGCGGCCCTTTTCGTCGGTGTGGCCCAGCTTCAGGGATGCCGTGGGCTGGACGGAGAGGGCGGAATAATACCGCAGATTTCCGTCGGAAAAGTGGATGTTCAGATAATCCATCAGGCTTTCCGGCTTGGAAACAAAGGCTTCTTTCTGCGCTTCGGTGAAGAAAGCGGAAATGGGCTCCCGCCAGCATTCCAGCATTTCGTGCTGTATCCGGGGGCAGAGGATTTCCTCCACAAAATGGGGGCGACCCTGGTAGGGCATGGCACAATGGAGATGCTTTTGCAGAAGACTTGCCGGGGTGTCCCGGTAGTCCTTTGATTCCATGGCCTCCAGCATGGAAAGGTAAAGCGACCGCTCCTGCTGATTTGCCTGCTGATACAGCCGAAAGAGTTCGTCGGCATTTCCGGCGGCCAGATGGAGAATTTTCTGCCAGCGCTGGGGGAGGGCATAATATTCTGATAGATAATAGCCGTCGATGCGCTGCCTTCTGATGGAGGCACAGCGGCTGAGTATCTCGTCGTTTTCCTTCTGCTGCTGGGCTGTCAGCACCGTCCGGTTCAGGGGTACGGCGGCGGGGGCATAGCAGTCAAAATAGAGCGGTTCTTCCGTTTCGTGTTCCGGCTGGATGGTCAGCGTCAGCTGGCAATCCCCGTTCACCGTGATGTTTTCCGACGCACAGCCCGCTTCTGTCCACACCTCGGCATGGAGGGTCACCCGTCCTACGTCAATGGAGCAGATGCCTTTTTCGTCCGTTGTGAGCCGCGCCACGGTGGAAAAAGCCGCCATGTTCACCACACTGAGCACCACCTGCACCCCCGCTGCCGGGGCACCGTCCCCATAGGCAGCGGAAATTGTCAATTTGGAAACCGGGGCATAGTGGCTTGTCACATTGTACAGGGCACAGCAGCCGTCCCGGTTAATGCAGGCGTTCTCGGCTTTTGCGGGAAAATCAAAGAATTCCCGATAGCAGACCACCGGGGCACGGCTGGAAGCATCGGTGAACCACCCCCGGTTTAGAATGGGCTCCGGCTCACAGGCACCGAGAAAATGCCATTTCCCCTGGGAGAACACCTCCACCCAGGCGTGGTTATCGTCGCAGTGGGCCCAAAACGGCACATAAATCTGCCTTGCGGGAATGCCTGCGCTGCGCAGGACACTGACCGCAAAGGTGGATTCCTCCCCGCAGCGGCCGATGCCGCTGAAATAGGCAGTAAGAGGGCTTTCCGTCCGATCGTTAGAGGCCTGATAGGTCACCTGCTCGGCGCACCAACGGTTGATTTCCAGAATTGCGCCCTCCTGACACAGACCCTGAATGCGGGATTTCAGCAGGTCATAGAAAAAGCTCCGGCAGGGAGAAAGGTCTTCGGAATTGATGCGGGGATAGAAGACAAAGTGCAAAAACACATCCTCCGGGATGTCCCTTGCGAAAGGGCTTTCCCGCCGGAGAAACAGCGCATGGCGGACGTAATCCAGCATCACTTCCAGAGGTACCAGGGCATCGGAGGCGGGCAGGGTTCCGTAGGCCAGCCGACACAGCAGCGCTTCCTCCTCTGTCAGTCCCTCCAAAGAGGGAACGCAGGCGGGGGCTGTTTGCCAGATTTTATCCACATAGTTATCAAGCTGCTGACTGAACATAGGCCTTCCTTTCTATTTGAGGGTCACCTTCAAAACAGTGTCAATTTCATCTGGAAGAACCGGGTTGGGGCCCAAATCCAGGAAACACACATCCGGGTAATCCGAATGCACCCAGCTGGCGGAGATTTTTACCTCCGCTCCGTCACAGAGCCGACGGACGGACTGTACCCGGCTGATTGGAAGCTGGGGGACCGGCAGGGGGCCGATGGCGTTTTCGTACACATGAAGGTACAGGGTATTTCCTTTGGCGGTGAATCTGCCGAAATCCGGCTTTTCCAATCCTGCTTTGCCGCAGCCGTAGATGCTCTCCCCGTTTACCGCCATCCAATTGCCGATTTCCTGGAGAATTTCCAGGGATTCCTTGGGGAAGGCGCCGTTTCCCATAGGCCCCACGTTCAGGATCATGTTGCCGCCCTTGCTGACGCACTCCACCAGCTTTTTGATCAGCATGGAGGCGGGCTTGAAGGCGTGGTCGTCCCGGGCGTAGCCCCAGTTGTTGTTCATGGTGATGCAGCTTTCCCAGCACAAATCCTTGCCTTCCACATCCTGCAAGCCCTGGGGCGGGATCATCTTCTCCGGGGTGATGAAATCTCCATGGTAGGGAGTGGGCTTGCACTGGTACAGGGAGCCGAAGCCTTCGCCGCTGACCTCCAGGCGGTTGTCGATCAATAAACCTGGCTGCAGGGAACGCACCATTTCCACGAGCTGGGATGCATGCCATTTTTCTCCCCGCATGTCGTCATAGGAAAAATCAAACCAGAGTAAATCCAGCTTGCCGTAACCCGTGCAAAGCTCCCGCACCTGGTTGTGGAAATAACGAATGTAATTGTCCCAGTTCCGATGTTCGTTTCCCTGGCTGGCATCCTCCCGGAGGGGATGGTGGCGGTCGCCATAGTGGGGATAGTCGGGGTGGTGCCAGTCCAGGAGAGAATAATACAGGCCGACCTTCAATCCCTCTTCCCGGAACGCCTCCACATATTCCCGGACGATGTCTCTTCCAAAGGGGGTGTTGGTGGATTTGAAGTCGGTGTATTGGCTGTCGAACAGGCAGAAGCCGTCGTGATGCTTGGCGGTGAGCACCGCGTACTTCATCCCCGCCTGTTTTGCGGCTCTGGCCCATTTTTTTGCGTCAAAGCAGGTGGGATCAAAGCCTTCAAAAAACGGGAGATATTCCTCTTCCGGCATCTTTTCATCACTGCGTACCCACTCCCCCCGGGCGGGGATGGAATAAAGCCCAAAATGGAGAAACAGACCAAACCGCGCCGACTGGAACCAGGCAATGCGCTTTTCGTATTCGGTTCTGTTAAAAATAGATGCTGCCACGAGATCGCCCTCTTTCTTACAGTTCCCAAAGGATTACCGATTCGCGCAGGTGACGAAATTGGCAACGTCCTCCGCTGCTGTTTCGCTGTAGCGATCCTCGGGGGGATAGACACAGCCGCCGAAATAGATGCTGGGATTGCCCATGGCGCTGCGGTCATAGATGGTGCGACTCAGGGCGGCGTGCATCATGGTGGTGCCGGTCATTTGGCGCACCCACTGGGCGTTTTCGGGGGTAATGCCTGCGCCGGGAAGCACCTGGATCCGTCCGGCGGCGTATTCCATCATCTCTTTGATGGTGAAAATGCCCTCGGGAACGGTGGGCTTCTGGCCGCTGGTGAGGATGCGAGTCACGCCCAGCTCTATGAGCGCGTCCATGGCGGCCTTCCAGTCGGGGGTCACGTCAATGGCCCGGTGGAACACGGATTCATGGTCACCGATGACCTCCAGCATGGCCTGCACCCGCTCTTTATCCACGGTGCCGTCCTCATGGAGGAAGCCGAAGACGATGCCGTCAGCGCCGTTTTCCAGGAACAGCTTCGCGTCCTCCAGCATGGTCTCGAACTCCATCCGGCTATAGTGGAAGCCGCCCTCTCTGGGACGGACCATGCACATGACCTTCAAATCGGGAGCGTGTTTTTTCACGGTGCGCAGGGAGCCCAGGGTGGGGGTCAGGCCGCCGTGGAACATATCGGAATTGAGCTCCACCCGGTCAGCGCCGCCATGATAAGCAGCCAATGCATCTGCGGTACTGCCGCAGCATACTTCAAAAAGAATTGAATTCGTCATAATGTGTAAAACTCCTTTGGATCATATTGTGGGCAGGTGAGGCGGGCATTACCCATTTTCTTTCAACCATGCTACGGCGGCTTCGGCAAACGCTTCCACAGCCGGGGAGGCGTTGCCCTGGGGCAGTGCCAGGGCGATGGTGCGGGTAGAGCGGGGCTCCAGGGGGCGGAGCTCCACACGCTGCCCCCGGCCCCGAACCAGAAGCTCCGGCACAATGGAAATCCCCAGACCCTGCTCCACCATGGCGATGACGGCGTAGTCATCCTTGGTTGTAAAGCGGATGTTCGGCGTGATTCCCGCTTTGTCCAGCGCCCGGTGAATGTCGTGGTCAGAGCGCTTCGGCAGGCTGATGAAGGGCTCCCGGCCAAGCTTTGCCGCATCGATTCTGGGCTGATTCGCCAGCGGATGCCCCTTGGGAAGGATGGCCAGCAGCTCGTCCTCCACCAGAGGAATTGCCCTGGTATTCTCCGGCGCGGGGAGGCTCACGAACGCCAAATCCACCGTCCCGTCCCCCAGCCACTGCTCCACATCGGCGTAGTCGCCGCTGAATATTTTCAGCTCCACCTGGGGATGGGCGGACTGAAACGCCTGAATCATCCCCGGCAGCCAGTGAACCGCCACACTGGTAAAGGTTCCCAGCCGAACCGTGCCCGCGTTCGCGCTCCGAATGTCGGCGATCAGGGCTTCCAGCTCCCGATGCTGCCGCAGAATGGCTTCCATTTTCGGAAGAAGCATTGCCCCTGCTTCCGTCAGCGTGACGCCGCTGCGGCTGCGCTGCATCAGGCAGAAACCATATTCCTCCTCCATGGCGCTGAGTACATGGCTGATTCTGGACTGGGTGGAGTCCAGGGCCTCTGCCGCTCTGGTCAGACTGCCCAGCTCCACCGTCTTTGCAAAGACCTCATATTGCTTGATGCTCATGGGAAATGCTCCGTTTCATGCAAGAAATTCATGTTTACTTGCTCGCTTTGTATATTATAGCATGTATCTGCCTCCCAGGCAACCGTTTTTTCTATACTTTAGCCAAGTTGAAAACAGGACGGAAAGCATGTATAATCTTAATATACAAAACCGCATGAATACATGAAAAAAATTCATGCAAAGGAGAGAGAACCATGGTTTACACGGAAATGATTGTTTTTATCGTCTATTTTCTGTTCATGCTGGGAATCGGACTGTATTTCTTCTTCAAGTCGAAGGGCGGCGGAGAGAAGGACTACTTCCTTGGCGGCCGTCAGATGGGTGCCTGGGTTTCCGCTTTGTCCGCAGGCGCGTCGGATATGAGCGCCTGGGTGCTGATGGGTCTGCCTGCTTCCGTTTACGCGGCAGGAATGGGACAGACCTGGATCGCCATCGGCCTGGCCATCGGCTATGCCCTCAGCTGGATTTTTGAGGCCCCCCGGCTGCGGCGGTTCTCCATTGCGGCCAACGACTCCATCACCATTCCCCAGTATTTAACCAACCGCTTCCTCTCTGGAAGCAAGCTGCTTCAGCTGCTGTGCGCATTGATTTTCCTCATTGCCTATACCATCTATGCCGCATCCAGTATCAAAGCCTGCGGCACCCTGTTCCATACCGTCATGAATGTTGATGCCAAGGCTGCCATGTACATTGCCGCCTTCATCATCGTCGCCTACACGTTCCTGGGCGGGTTCTCCGCTGTCTGCTGGACCGACTTTTTCCAGGGCCTGCTGATGCTGGCAGCTCTGCTCATTGCGCCCATCTTCGCCCTTGCCATCATCAATGCGGGCTCCATGGGCCAGGCCGCGGCGCTGCCCGAGGGCTATTTCAGCTTCACAACCTCCTGGCAGGGAATTGTTTCCGGCCTGGGGTGGGGCCTTGGCTACTTCGGAATGCCCCATATTCTTATCCGCTTTATGTCTATCAAGACGGAGAAGGAGCTGCGCAAATCCAGCGTCATTGGCATCTGCTGGACGCTGATTATCCTGACCATGTCCGTGGTGGCCGGTGTGGTTGGCCGGATTTTCCTGGGGGACATTCAGGATTCCTCCACCGTGTTTATCACCATGGTGCGGAAAATCTTCCCCGCCCTGGTGTCCGGCCTGCTGCTTTCCGCCATACTGTCCGCTGCCATGTCCACCGCCGACAGCCAGCTTCTGACCTCTGCCTCGGCCTTTGCCAGCGATGTCTATAAGCCCATTCTCCGCAAGAACGCCTCCAACCGGGAGATGCTTTGGGTCAGCCGGGTTGTGGTGCTGGCCATCTCCCTGGTGGCGCTGATCATCGCTTCCAATCCCAATTCCGGCACCATCATGGGACTGGTGGAAAATGCATGGGGTGTGTTCGGCGCGGCCTTCGGTCCGGCGATTCTGCTGAGCCTGTTCTGGAAGCGGCTGACCTTCGCCGGTACCGCCGCGGGAATCATTGCCGGCGCTGCTGTGGATATTCTGTGGCTGACCTGTCTGTCTTCCACCGGCATCTATGAAATCGTCCCGGGCTTTGCTGCAGGTCTCCTTGCCGCTGTGGTGATTTCCCTCTGCGGGAAAAAGCCCAGCAGGGAAGTAGAAGCCCTGTTTGACCGGGCCGCTTCTCAGGAACTGTAAGCGCAATCAAGTAGAAGGCTGGTCACCTGGCCGACCGCTCATACCATATAAGTGCAGAGACTCGCAGTAGTTCAGGATTTCAAAATATCCTGCTGCTGCGAGTCTATTGTTGTTTGAATCATTGAGCGCCACTGTAGTACGCTGTAACACTTAAAAGTTATTATTAGATATTAGATATGAGATATGAGATATAAGATAAATGAGGCAAAAGCCAGCCGAAAGTAAGCTGCGCACCCCGAAAGAAGCGCGCCGGGAGAGGGTTCTTAGGGGGAGGGCGGCTCTGAGGCGGGAGCAGCAGCATTCAGCGCCTCCCCCTAAGCCGACTTCTTTGGTTACTTTCTTGTTCGGCGACAAGAAAGTAACACCCCCGCAGGTACTAACGATACTGAGCTGTTTCGTTCCATGCAACATTTCTCAAATCGTGACCTCGCCCTGCAAAAGTGTATTTTTAATTGTTACAAGTTAGTAGGGCTGATTTGTCCTCCCGCCAGGTAGGCAGCTTGAGTGTTTGGCTGAATGGTACAGAGTCCTGCATCGTACGAATTCGCCCCACCTATCCGATAACTGTAAGGTTGTACCGCGCGGGAGGATGATATCCTCCCCTACAGTGGCATGTGCGTTTTTTACCCGCCAAATAACAATTTGCCACTCTGCTGAGTCAAACCGACAAGCACAAAAAAACAGCGCACCATTTTGAGAGGCAGGCTCAGAATTGGTGCGCTGTATTTCTTTTGTTTTCTTCCTGTGGGATTACCAAATTGCCATGAGGCTTTGCGGATTACTTGAAGGTGGGAACTTCCTCGCCGTTCTGGATGGCGGCCACCACCTGCTTGTTCTTCGCAAAATCGATTTTGAGCACGCCGCCCACGCCGTCGGGCAGCTCCACCATCTCGCCCCAGTAGGTACCTTCGGCGGGAATCTGGTAGGAAACCAGCTGCAAATCATACAGGTAGGGCGTCAGCTCCTTGATATACATCTTCATATCGTCGGTGCTGATGTTGGTGATGATTTTGGAGAGCACCAGGTCGATCAGGTCGTTCAGCTCCAGGGGGCTCATCTTGGTCGCTTTGTTCAGCATGCTGGCCAGAACCTCCCGCTGGCGGGCGGCACGGTTCATGTCGTTGTCGGAGGCGGTGGCGTGGCGCATCCGGGCGTAGTTCAGAGCCAGATCCGCGCTCAGCGTGTTGACGCCAATCTGAATGTCCGTGATTCGCTCCAGCTCGCCGCTCCCCACATAGTAGTTGTTGCAGTATTCTTCGATGGGCTTCAGGTAGTTATATTCGTCCTCGTCCAGCTCTACTTCCACGCCGCCCATGTAGTCGATCACGTCCCACAGCGCCACCAGACCGATCTCCACGTTGCCGTCCACCTTCACGCCGTAGTTGCCTTCCAGGGTCAGGTTCAGCATTTCCATGGCACCGGCATCGCCATACCAGACGTAGCCCAGGGCATAGCTGGTGTTGATGCGGTTCCAGCCGCAGGTGTGGCCCCGGTAGTATTCCGGGAGCTTCACATAGCTGTCCCGGAGGAAGGAGGTCATGGACAGGGTGCGGGTCTCCTTGTTAAGGGTCATGAGCATGATGGTATCGGCCAGCTTTGCCTCGTCCTCGCCGCCGCCGTCCGGCCGGGAATCCTGCCCCACCACCAGAATGTTGACGATTTTACCGGACTGACCATAATCCGGCTCTGTGGGGGCGGTGGTTGCTTCCGTGGTGGGCTCTGTGGTTGCCTCGGTGGTTGCCTCGGTGGTGGGCTCCTCGGTGACGGGAACAGAGGGCTCCGTCTCATCCAGGTTGCCAATCAGCGCGGACAAATCCTGGCCGGAAACATCCTTTTCCTCAAACTTTGCCTGGGTGATCTTGCCCAGCTTGGATTCCAGGAAGAAATAGCCTGCGGCAAACAGGGCACTGAGAATCAGCACCACGCATAAAATCACAATCAATACGGTTTTCCATACGCCGCCCGAGGACTTCGCTTTACCGTTTTGATATCGTCCTTGATATGCCATTCAATAGCCTCCTTGTCAATGGGGTTCTGTTTTTGATGATCCTTGCGTTTTTAGCATATCTATTATACACAGGATTCTAAAAAAAACAATAGTTTTCCACATTTCTTTTTCCAAAATTCTAATTCAGAGAATGAAAACGTTAATCAAAGCCATAATCACATAAAACAAATAAGATTCCCGAATTCAGCGGGTTTTCTTTCTCCAAAGACCTTGTAATTTGCGGTCAGAGACGATATAATATAAAATTAGATGACTGGAGCGAATTTGCTCCCCGGGGAGGGGTTTTATGTCCTATAACATGAATCTGGACGATCTTGGCGACACCATAGAGGCGATTATCGATCGCGCGGTGAGTTCTCAGGATTTTCAACAGCTGAATCAGACCATCCGTCAGGCGCTGAATACCGCCGTGGACACCGGGGGGGACGCCATGCGCCGGGCTCTGGACGAGGCCGCCAAAAAGAAGGCTGCCCGGAATCGGATCGTGGATGAGCGCCGTGACGGGCCTCAGTATATTCCGCCTTACCGCAGCCGGGAGCGAAGCAGCAGCCGCTATCAGCCCAATGTGAATGTCTACAGCAGCAAGCTGGGTTCCTCCCGGGCACCCCAGCAGTCCGGCGCCCAGCTGCCCGCGCTGTACCAAAACCCCAACGGCAAATTGGCGGGCGGCATCGTCAAAACCGTGGGCGGCGGCCTGCTGACGCTGTTCGGTTCCGGCGGCGTGATCAGCAGCGGCATTGCGGCCCTGGTCACCGGCCTGGGCAGCGTGCTGTCAGTGCTGGGAAGCCTGTCCCTGCTGGGCCTGGGCGGCGGCATTTGGCTGCTGACGAGCGGCATTTCCTCCATCAAAAAGGTGAGCCGGTACGAAAAATACCTGAAGGCTCTGGGCAGCAAGACCCATTGTGAGCTGAACCGACTGGCCCAGGCGGTGGGCAAGTCCCCCAAATTCGTCCGCAAGGAGCTCAAGGGCATGATCGACGACGGCCTGTTTTTGGAAGGCCACCTGGACGAGGATGAGAACAGCCTGATCACCAGCAACGATTCCTATGTCCACTACCTGGAAACCAAGCAGAAGCAGGCGGTGAAAAAGCAGGAGGAGGTCATCGAAACCAAGCGGGCCCAGGACGAGGCGGATGCCAAAAAGGTCTCTTCCCAGGCCCAGGAGGTGCTGGACAAGGGCAACGAGTTCATCCGCCAGATTCGCCGGTGCAACGATGCCATCCCCGGTCAGGAGATTTCCGACAAGATCACCCGGATGGAAACCCTGGTGCGGAAGATTTTTGACCGGGTGCAGACCCACCCGGAGGTGGTGCCGGAGCTGAAAAAGCTGATGGACTACTACCTGCCCATGACCGTCAAACTCTTGAATGCCTATGCGGACATGGATGCCCAGCCCATTCAGGGAGAGAACATCCAGTCCTCCAAGCGGGAGATCGAGGAAACCCTGGATACCTTGAACACCGCCTTTGAAAAGCTGCTGGATTCCATCTTCAAGGCCACTGCCATGGATGTATCCAGCGACATTACGGTGCTCCAAACCCTGCTTGCCCAGGAGGGGCTGACGGAGGACGAATTTTCCAAGCTGCGCAAAAAAAGCGAATAATTATGACGAGAAAGGAATATTGTCATGGAACATGATTTTACCAAGATTGCAACCCCCAGCCTGACCCTGGAGCCGGAGCTGGAAACCAAGCCCGAAACCGACCTGGCCCCCGTGGCGGAGACTGCCGTGGAGGAAGCCAAGGTGCCCGAACCCGTGCTGAGCCCCGAGGAGCAGCAGCTGGTGAATGATTTCGCCGCCAAGATCGATGTGGAGAACACCGCCCAGATTTTGCAGTACGGCGCGGGCACCCAGAAGAAAATGGCGGATTTCTCCGATGCCGCCCTGGCAAACGTCCGCACCCAGGATTTGGGGGAGGTAGGCGACCTGCTGGTGGACGTGGTGGGGGAGCTGAAGGGCTTTGACTCCGAGGAGGAGAAGGGCTTTTTGGGCTTCTTCAAAAAGCAGGCCAACAAGCTGGAAGTGATGAAGGCCCGCTACGACAAGGCGGAAATCAGCGTGGAGAAGATCAGCGATGCCCTGCAGCAGCATCAGGTGCGGCTTTTGAAGGACTCCGCCATGCTGGATCAGATGTACGAGCAGAACCTGGCCTATTTCAAGGAGCTGACCATGTACATCCTGGCCGGTAAGAAAAAGCTGGAGGAGGTTCGGGCCGGGAAGCTGGCCGAGCTGGAGGCCACCGCCCAGCGGACGGGCCTTGCCGAGGATGTGCAGGCTGCCAAGGATCTGGCGGACAAGTGCCAGCGGTTTGAGAAGAAAATCTACGATCTGGAGCTGACGAGAGCCATCTCCATCCAGACCGCGCCCCAGATTCGCATGATTCAGAACAACGACAACGTGATGGTGGAAAAGATCCAGACCACCCTGGTCAATACCATCCCCCTGTGGAAGAATCAGATGGTCATCGCCCTGGGCATTGCCCACTCCACCGAAGCTGCCAAGGCCCAGCGCCAGGTCAACGATGTGACCAACGCGCTGCTCCAGGCCAACGCCAAGAAGCTGCACATGGCCTCTGTGGAAACCGCCAAGGAGGCGGAGCGGGGCATCGTAGACATCGAGACCCTGAAAAAGACCAACGCCGAGCTGATTCAGACCCTGGACGATGTGATGAAGATTCAGCGGGACGGCCGCGCCCAGCGCCTGGCCGCCGAGGTGGAAATGGCCAAAATGGAAACCGAGCTGAAAAACAAGCTGCTGCAAATCCGGGATAAGAATTAAACAGTGCATATCATTCAGACAAATTGTTGTTTAGGTTATCGGCTTTACGCAGCTTTCGGTAAAACGGTACTGGCGCGGCAGCGCCCATAGCTTCCCCCGGGGGAAGGTATTTGCTGCGTTAAGAGCCGATAACCTTGTTGTTTATCGTACACGCCACTGTAGGGGCGGCTCTCAGCCGCCCGCCAGGTAATGGTTTTTGAGCTGCTGGATGAATGGTATCAGGCGGTGGGCCGGTACGGATTCGCCCAACCTGGTTGCTCATTGCGAGGTGATACCGCGCGGGCGGCTGGGAGCCGCCCCTACAGTGGTGTATGCGTAATTTGTACCCGCCAAACAACAATTTCCTGAGGGAAAGGTAATGGATGGGGTGATTTCCTGTTTCTTTTGGAGGCGATGAAATGTTGAAAAGCGTTGAAGCAAGAAAAGAAGAACGGGATACATTCATGCATCTTCCGGAAAAATACTTTTCTGTTTTGGGATGTGTATTGTTTGCTCTGGTCGTTTTCCCGCCTTTTGGGACACTGCTTGCCTCTTGCTTTGGATACAGAATAGAGCTTGCTAGCGTTTCTGCTTTTGTCGTTGTTACTGCTTTTCTGTCTGTGTGCCTGTCGGCTTGGAATATAAAAGCCAGGGAAGCGATTGCAGGCGGCATGATGAAAGTGCTGTTTGCTTTGTTATCTCCGTTATCGCTCCTCAATGCTGTTTTCTGCATGATTGAATGCAGCGGAATCAGCAGAATTTGGGTTGCGGCCAGTGCATCTATCTGCATCGTCTGCTGCCTGGTCTTAACCGTCAAACACGGGAAGCCTTTGGCGCTGAAGATGATTGCTTTGGTATTGTCCGGTCTGATGATTTTGCCGGTCAGTTTCTTTGGATTTATGCGATTGACCTTTGGAAATATTGGACAGAACACAGTCGTGAAGTCTGTGGAATCACCGAACGGAGTATATTACGCCCAAGTGATTGACAGCGATCAAGGCGCACTGGGCGGCGATACACTGGTGGATGTCTATGAAAACAAGCAGATCAATGCACTTATTTTCAAACTGTACAAAACGCCTCAACGAGTTTATTGCGGAGACTGGGGCGAGTTTGAAAATATGCAAATCCATTGGAAAGATGATAACTGCCTTGTCATCAACTCCGTAGAATATGAAATCAAATCGTATGTTATATCATGAAATATGCTTGTCGGTTTCACCCAGGAAATAGGCAAATTGTTGTTTGAAGCGCAGGGCGCTTCACCCCAATGCGTTACCAACCTGGTCGGTTGTCGCGGCCGGTCAGCTCGGTAACTGGCAGATTCCTTCCCAGCCACCGTAGGGGCGGCTATCAGCCGCCCGCGCGGTACAAACGCAAAATGATATACCAGGTTGGGCGAATCCGTACCGGCTCACCACCTGATGCCATTCAACCAGCGGCTCAAAAACCATTACCTGGCGGGCGGCTGAGAGCCGCCCCTACAGTGGCTGGGTGCAATAGTTTCGCGGGCAAAAACGTTACCGGGCGGAGAGCGGGGTAACGAATACCGCATCGCCCCGCGCGAGTTTGGCTGCGGGGCCTCCCCGCAAACAACAATTTGCTGCGTTAGCCTGATAAGCAGATTTCTCTTATCCTCAAAAGCCACCGCTCCCCCGACTCGTCTGAATCGGGGGAGCAGCTGTGTTTTAGTAGTTCTCTTTTCTCACTTCAAAATAGGCCTGGGGATGGTTGCACACGGGGCAAACCTCGGGAGCCTTGGTGCCCACCACCAGATGCCCGCAGTTGCGGCACTCCCAAATCTGGACGCCGGACTTTTCAAACACCTGCTTGGTTTCCACATTCTGAAGCAGCTTGCGGTAGCGCTCCTCGTGGCTCTTCTCGATGGCGGCAACGCCCCGGAATTTGGCGGCCAGTTCGGTAAAGCCCTCGGCCTCGGCATCCTTTGCCATCCGCTCATACATGTCCGTCCACTCGGCGTTCTCGCCCTCGGCGGCGTGGAGCAGATTTTCCGCGGTGCTGCCCAGCTGGCTCAGCTCCTTGAACCAGAGCTTGGCATGCTCCTTCTCGTTTTCGGCGGTGGCCAGGAACAGGGCAGCGATCTGCTCGTAGCCTGCCTTCTTTGCCACGGAAGCAAAGTAGGTGTACTTATTTCTTGCCTGGGATTCCCCTGCAAAGGCCTCCCACAGGTTCTGTTCGGTTTTGGTGCCTGCATATTTGTTTGCCATGATGATAACCTCCTGAAGTAATCTTCCCGGACTGCGCCGGGGGCATGGATACCGACCTTATTATACCACATTTTTCCCAAATTGGAATCCCCCTTTCCGGCTTAAAAATTTCCGATCCGAAAGTTACAAATTCCTACGAAATATCTTGACTTTTCTGGCAGATAGTGGTATCCTATTATCGGTACGTGAGTACCGATATATCACTCGTGCGGTAAGCCACTCCAACGGCCATCCGCATAAGTCCTGTATGTGCCTGAGCCATTCCAACGGCAGGGCGCCGACTACAAAATACAAGGAGAATGATGAACATGGGATTCAAAACTGACATCGAGATCGCACAGGAGTGCGAAATGCTGCCCATCACTGAGATCGCCAAGACCGCCGGTGTGGACGAAAAGTACCTGGAGCAGTACGGCAAGTACAAGGCAAAGGTTGACTACAACATCCTGAAGGATATGGCCGACAAGCCCAACGGCAAGCTGATCCTTGTCACCGCCATCAACCCCACCCCCGCCGGTGAGGGCAAGACCACCACCACCGTCGGCCTGGCTGACGGCATGCGCAAGATCGGCAAGAAGGTTCTGGTTGCTCTGCGCGAGCCCTCTCTGGGCCCCGTGTTCGGCGTGAAGGGCGGCGCTGCCGGCGGCGGCTACGCTCAGGTTGTCCCCATGGAGGATATCAACCTGCACTTCACCGGTGACTTCCACGCCATCGGTGCTGCCAACAACCTGCTGGCTGCGATGCTCGATAACCATATCTATCAGGGCAACGCCCTGAACATCGACCCCCGCCAGATCGTCTGGCGCCGCTGCGTGGACATGAACGACCGTCAGCTCCGCTTCGTGGTGGACGGCCTGGGCGGCAAGACCAACGGCATGCCCCGTGAAGACGGCTACGACATCACCGTTGCCTCCGAAGTCATGGCTGTTCTGTGCCTGGCTTCCGATGTTAACGACCTGAAGGCCCGCCTGGCCCGCCTGGTGGTTGCCTACACCCGGGACGGCAAGCCCGTCACCGCCGGTGACCTGAACGCCCAGGGCGCTATGGCAGCTCTGCTGAAGGACGCTCTGAAGCCCAACCTGGTTCAGACCCTGGAGCACACCCCCGCTTTTGTCCATGGCGGCCCCTTCGCCAATATCGCCCATGGCTGCAACTCCGTCACCGCTACCAAGGTGGCTCTGAAGCTCAGTGACTACACCATCACCGAGGCCGGCTTCGGCGCTGACCTGGGCGCTGAGAAGTTCCTGGACATCAAGTGCCGGATGGCTGGCCTGAAGCCCAACTGCGTGGTGCTGGTTGCCACCGTCCGTGCTCTGAAGTACAACGGCGGCGTGCCCAAGGCAGAAACCGGCAACGAGAACCTGGAAGCTCTGGAAAAGGGCCTGCCCAACCTGCTTCGCCATGTGGAGAACATCACCCAGGTCTACAAGCTGCCCTGCGTGGTTGCCATCAACCGCTTCCCCCAGGACACCGAGGCCGAGCTGGCTCTGGTGGAGAAGAAGTGCAAGGAGCTGGGCGTCAACGTTGCTCTGTCCGAGGTTTGGGGCAAGGGCGGCGAGGGCGGCATTGCCCTGGCCAACGAGGTTGTCCGCCTGTGCGAGCAGCCCAATGATTTCACCTTCTCCTATGAGCTGGACCTGTCCATCAAGGAGAAGATCGAGGCCATTGTCAAGAAGATTTACCACGGCGACGGCGTGAACTTCACCGCCAATGCCGAGAAGCAGATCAAGACCCTGACCGAGCTGGGCTACGACAAGATGCCCATCTGCATGGCCAAGACCCAGTATTCCTTCACCGACGACCAGACCAAGCTGGGCGCACCCACCGGCTTCACCGTCACCGTGCGCAACGTGAAGGTCTCCGCCGGCGCCGGCTTCCTGGTTGCCCTGACCGGTGAGATCATGACCATGCCCGGCCTGCCCAAGGTCCCCGCCGCTGAGCGCATCGACGTGGACGAGAACGGCAAGATTTCCGGCCTGTTCTAATTCCGTTACACTTAAAAAGCACAGGCGACCCCTCGCCTGTGCTTTTTAAGATATGAGATATTAGAAAAAATGGAATCATCCCATTTGCATATCAGTTTCGTGCAGCATCCCGCCAAATTGTTGTTTATCGCACACGCCATTCGTAGGGCGGTTTTCTGACCCCGCCGGTCGGTAACAAATTTGTGAGTGCTTTCGTTGAATGGGACATGTTCCAAACCGCAACGTGGTCGGCGGGGTCATGACCCCGCCCTACGATGGCATCCCTACAAACAACAATTTGTCTGATTGCTGAGTGAGGCAGATAAGCACATTCAGACACAAGTTATTGATAATATCTCACATCCCTGTCATCGTCGAAAAAAGTAAGGAGAAATTGAACCTATGGATATGACTATGGAATCCTGCCGCACCTTTGTGGAGGTGCTGGCATCCAACGCTCCCGCTCCCGGCGGCGGCGGCGCTGCTGCCCTGGTGGGAGCCATCGGCACCGCCCTGGGCAATATGGTGGGCTCCCTCACCGTGGGCAAGAAGAAATACGCCGACGTGGAGGCAGAGATCATCGACCTGAAGGCCAAGTGCGATGCGCTGCAGAAGGAACTGCTGGATCAGGTGGAGGCCGACGACAAGGGCTTCGTTCCTCTGGCCAAGGCCTACGGAATTCCCAAGGACGACCCCAACCGGGACGCCATTCTGGAGGAGGCCACCATCACCGCCTGCGGCGTGCCCATGCACATCATGGAGCTGTGCTGCCAGGCCATTGAGTACATCGAAGTGTTCGCCGCCAAGGGCAGCCGCCTGGCGGTTTCTGACGCTGGCTGCGGCGCGGTGTGCTGCAAGGCCGCGCTCCAGGCTGCATCTCTCAACGTGTTCATCAACACCAAGAGCCTGAAAAATCGGGCCGTTGCCGAGGAAATGAATGCCAAAGCCAACGGCATGCTGAATACCTACTGCGCCAAGGCCGACGCCATTTTCAATATGGTGAAAGCTGGCTTCGGTCAGTAAGACTGCACCCATCGATATTTTACAATCGAACATCATCATAATGTTTTGGAGGATATATAACTATGGCTAAGAGACTGCTGGGCAAGGAAGTTAACGAGGCACTGGTTGCTTCCCTGCAGGAGCGTACCGCCGCCCTGCGGGAAAAGGGCGTTGTCCCCACCCTGGGCATTATCCGTCTGGGTGAGAACCCCTCAGACCTGAGCTACGAAAAGGGTGCCACCAAGCGCGCTGAGGAAGTCGGCGTTGCGGTCAAGAATTACGTCCTGCCCGAGACTGCCACCAAGGAAGAGGTTCTGGCTGTGATCGACGAGGTCAATGCCGATGATTCCGTCCACGGTGTCCTGATGTTCCGTCCTCTGCCCAAGCATCTGAAGGCCGACCAGGACGAGATCTGCAACCGCCTGGTGCCCTGCAAGGACGTGGACTCCATGACCCACATGTCCAACGCCGGTGTGTTTGAAGGCCAGGCGCTGGGCTACGCCCCCTGCACCCCCTCCGCCTGCATGGAGATTCTGGACTACTACGGCATCGACTGCAAGGGCAAGAACGCCGTGGTCATCGGCCGCTCCCTGGTGGTGGGCAAGCCTGCTGCCATGATGCTGATGCAGAAGAATGCCACTGTCACCATCTGCCACACCAAGACTGTGAACACCGCCGAGATCTGCCGGAATGCGGACATCATCGTCTCCGCCGCCGGTGTGCTGAACTCCCTGACTGCCGACTATGTCCGGCCCGGCCAGGTGGTCATTGACGTTTCCATGAACTGGAACCCTGAGAAGATCACCGCCAAGGGTAAGGGCGGTATGTCCGGCGATGCCGTCTTTGACGAGGTGGAGCCCATTGTGGAGGCCATCACCCCCGTCCCCGGCGGCGTGGGTGCTGTCACCACCTCCGTGCTGATGAAGCATGTGGTGGAGGCTGCGGAAAAGGTCTAAAAAACCCCAAAGGGGTGCCTCACTTCTGTGGGGCACCCCTTATGATTCTCGACAGGAAATGGACAAATTGTTGTTTGTGCATGCCATTCGTAGGGCGGGGTCATGACCCCGCCGAAACGTAACGAGATGAAAGCACTTTCGTTGAACGGCACCAGGGCAAAATACGGAAGCTGGTCGGCGGGGTCATGACCCCGCCCTACGAAACGACAAACAACAATTTACCGATTTGGAAGGCGACATTACTTCTGCTTTTCCTTTTCCACCGCATGGCGGGCTACATGGCCGTCTGCCTGGTGGGCCCAGTGGCGGAAGGCTTCCCGGATGCTGATGCCGGATTTGTCCGGGGCACTGCGGAACAGGGCGGAAAAGGCCAGACTCACCGCCGCGCCCACGCCGGTATCGATGATGCGGGCGATGGTGTAGCTGACGTAGCTGTGCTCCGGCTGGGTGTACATCACAACAAAATAGACCACGGTGCCCGGCTGGATGGCACTGGTGGCACCAAAGGCAAGATTCAGCGCCATGACGCAGAAGAGTCCCGCCACCATGTAAAATTCCGAGGGGATCCAGGGAATCACCTCCGGGGCATTGAGGCAGAGCCAGTAGAAGGGAATCACCAGAAGCCCTCCAAGCAGGGTGCCCACAAAGCGGTTGAAGCCGTTTTGAAAGCCCTCCTTGAAGCTGCTGCCCATGCCGTAAACCGCGCCGATGCAGGCGAAGCAGGGGTTCCGGCCCCCCAGCACATAGTCATAAAACAGCGCCACGATCAGCGCTGAGAGGCAGGTTTTGAATACCCGCTTGCCGATGGCCGGTTTGTGAAGTCTTGTCAACATAACGCTCTCTTCTTTTCTGTCTGTGATGGGACAATTATATCCTTTTCTGCATGCCTTGGCAATTGTCATTTCTCACCATAATTGAGAGGTAATACCATGAAAAAAATCAACGCTCTTTCCGAAAGCGACTTTCTCAAGGCGCTGTTTGGTTTCTTTACCGTGGCGTTTCTTGCTGCGGCGCTGCTGATGCCAGACCGGGCCCAGATGATCTCCGGCCTGCAGCGCATCATCAGCCAGCCCAATAAGATTTCCACCAACTATTTCTACCTGGGCGGCTTTGCGGCAACCTTCCTGAATATGGGTCTGGTGGCTCTGTCCTGTTTGGCTTTGTATGTGCTTTTTGGGGCCACGGCCAACAATGTGTCCACCCTGGCCTTTTTGCTGACCCTGGGTTTCACCTCCTGGGGTATCAACATTCTGAATATGTGGCCCAGTGTGCTGGGCGTGATGCTCTACTGCCTGGTGAAGAAGGAGAAATTCTCGTCCAATGTAAACGTTATGCTGTTTTCCACCGGCATCGCTCCGCTGATCAGTGAGCTAATGGTGCGCTATCCCCACCCGGAGGCCGTGGGCTTCAACCTGACGGGCGTCATTCTGGCCCTGGTGGTTGGTCTTGCCATCGGCTTCTTCCTGTCCGCCGGACTGGCCCATGCTCCCAAGGTGCACAAGGGCTTCGATTTGTATAACGCTGCTGTGCCTGTGGGAATGACTGCCTTCTTCCTCCAGGCGGTGCTGTATAAGTCCATGGGGGTGGCCCTGCCCGCCGCACCTGCCGCCGAAACCCTGCAGGTTGCCTCCCGGCTGATGGTGAATGTATTCTGCGGGGTGGTGTTCGGTGTTCTGGTGGTGGTGGCATTCCTGATGGGCTGCAAGCCGAAGGACTATTGGAATCTGATGGTGGATCCTGAGAATGCGGCCAGCTTCTCCGCCGCCTATGGCAAGGCGGCCTTCCTGATGAACGTGGGCGTATACGGCCTGTTCATCCTGGGCTACTACAACCTGATTGATGCCAGCTTCAACGGCATCACCTTCGGCATCATCTTCTGTATGCTGGCCTGCTGCAACTCCGGCTCCCATCCCGGCAGCGTGCTGCCCATCATCCTGGGTTACGTTGCCGCTTCTGTGGTGTATCGGGGGCTGTCCGGTCTGGCGGGAGGTACCTTCACCGGGGCCATCAATGCACAGGCCATCATGGTCGGCCTGTGCTATGCCAACGGCCTGAGCCCCATTTCCAGAAAATATGGCTGGGCCTATTCCTTTGTGGCTGGCATCATGCACTACACCCTGGTTACCTCCGTGCCCATGCTCCACGGCGGCTACTGCCTGTATAACGGCGGCTTTACGGCGGCTTTTGTGTGCCTGCTGCTGATTCCTATTTTGGAGCGGTTTGCCAAAACAAAAGAAGAGCGGCTGTCGCTGGGCAAATAATCCCATTTCCCCCTCCTGTGGAGGGGGATTTTGCTTGGATATTTTGCACGAATGGAGAAGAGAGAAAATATGCAATCCTCCGAAAAATGCAGAAAACGCAAATTAGTCTAATAAGATGGCCTAAGTGGACATTGAGAACCGAAGGGAAATGGATTACAATGGAGCCATCAAACCAAGAAAATTCTGAGAAGGAGTGAACAATATGAAGATTCTTTCCGTATTTGACCCCGAATTCAAGGCCTATGGCAAGGTGGTCACCGGCATGGAGGAAACCGTTGCCGAAATCCTGGCTGCTCTGGAAAAGACCCCCCTGCCCGAAGGGGTTGGCTATGTGCCCACCGAGCCCATTTTGCAGGAGCTGCCCGCTGCCACCCAGGTCTCTGAGAACCTCTTCGGCGGCATGCCCGCCCAGCTGGGCTGGTGCAACGGCCACAACACACGGCTTAACTGCCTGGAATACCACCGGGACAGCGAGTTCAACCTGGGTACCCAGGACTTCATCCTGCTGCTTGCCAAGATGGAGGACATCGGCGACGACGGCAAGCTGGACACCGCTAAGGTCAAGGCATTCCGGGCTCCCGCCGGCACACTCATCGAGTGCTACGCCACCACGCTGCACTATGCCCCCTGCCACTGCGACGCCTCCAAGGGCTTCCGGGTGCTGGTGGCGCTGCCCTGGCTGACCAATACCGATAAGCCCGCCATCAAGGAGCTGTCCCCCGAGGATAAGCTGCTCTGGGCCCGGAACAAGTGGCTGCTGGCCCATCCCGAGTCCTCCGAAGCCGCCCAGGGTGCCTATGTGGGCCTGGTGGGCGAGAACATCGACATTGCCGATTCCATCTGAAAATCAAAAATAATATAGAAAAAGGAGATTGATACCAATGAACAACATTCCCGAAGTGAAGCTGGGCATCATTGCCGTGTCCCGTGACTGCTTCCCCATCGCCCTGTCCACTCAGCGCCGCAAGAACATTGTGGCCGCCTATGGTGAGGGCCTGTATGAGTGCCCCATTACCGTTGAAAACGAAAAGGATGCCTCCGCTGCCATCGCCGACGTGAAGGCCCACGGCGTCAACGCCCTGGTGGTCTTCCTGGGCAACTTCGGCCCCGAGACCCCCGAGACATTGCTTGTCAAGAAGTTCCACGGCCCCGCCATGTGCATTGCCGCTGCGGAAGGTGACGGCGACATGATCAACGGTCGTGGCGATGCCTACTGCGGCATGCTGAACTGCTCCTACAATCTGGGCATGCGCCACCTGCGGGCCTACATCCCCGAGTACCCCGTGGGCACCGCCGAGGACTGCGTGAAGATGATTCGGGAGTTCGTTCCCATCGCTCGCGGCATCATCGGCCTGAAGAATCTGAAGGTCATCACCTTCGGCCCCCGTCCCCAGGACTTCTTCGCCTGCAACGCCCCCATCAAGGGCCTGTACGAGCTGGGCATCGAGGTGGAAGAGAACTCCGAGCTGGACCTGCTGGTGTCCTACAACGCCCACAAGGGTGACCCCCGGGTGGCGGACATCATGGAGGACATGAAGCAGGAGATGGGCACCAAGGTCTACTCCGACATGCTGGAGCGGATGGCTCAGTTCGAGCTGACGCTGCTGGATTGGGCGGAGAACCACAAGGGCGACCGTCAGTATGTGGTCTTCGCCGACAAGTGCTGGCCCGCCTTCCCCGAGCAGTTCGGCTTTGAGCCCTGCTATGTCAACTCCCGTCTGGCCTCCCGCGGCATTCCCGTGGCCTGCGAGGTGGACATCTACGGTGCCGTTTCCGAGTACCTGGGCGCCTGCGTCACCGGCGACGCCGTGACCCTGCTGGACATCAACAACTCCGTGCCCCAGTACATCTATGACGAGGACATCAAGGGCAAGTTCGACTACAAGCTCAACGACACCTTCATGGGCTTCCACTGCGGCAACACCCCCAGCTGCAAGATGTGCTCTGACTGCGCCGTGAAGTATCAGCTGATTCAGCACCGTCTGCTGGAGCCCGCTGGCTCTGAGCCCGACTTCACCCGCGGCACCCTGGAAGGCGACATTGCCGCCTCCGACATCACCTTCTACCGCCTGCAGTGCGACAGTGAGGGCAACCTCCGTAGCTACGTTGCCGAGGGTGAGATCCTGCCCGTGGCCACCCGCAGCTTCGGCGGCATCGCCGTGTTCGCCATTCCCGAGATGGGCCGGTTCTACCGCCATGTGCTGATTCAGAAGCGGTATCCCCACCACGGCGCTGTGGCCTTCGCCCACTGCGGCAAGGCACTGTTCGAGGTGCTGAAATACTTCGGCGTCCAGGACATCGCCTACAACCAGCCCAAGAGCCTGCCCTACGCCACCGAGAATCCCTGGGCCTAATCCCAAATAACCAACACGCCCCCTCACACGAGGGGGCGGAAATTTATCGTTCAGACATATTGTTGTTTAGCGGACACGCCATCAAAGACTTGACAAATGCGGTAAGATGTGCGGCCTTTTTCTAACTGCGGTTAGCAAAAAGGAATATGTAATCAGAGGTGTCCTGCGCACCACAATTTACCACTCTGATGAGTCAAACCAATAAGCACATTTTAAACTGTGACAAACTACTAGTAGCCCGTTAAGCCTAAAACTTGCCTTTTGTAGGGCGGGGTCATGACCCCGCCGGTCGGCAACAAATTTGTGAGTGCTTTCGTT
>CAMCKD010000018.1 GCA_945875335.1 uncultured Clostridia bacterium
ATTGAAAGCCTGTACTGCGCGGGAGGCTACGAGCCTCCCCTACAGTGGCTGGTGCGCAAACAACAATTTATATGGCTTCCTATTAGTGCTTTCCAAAAAATATATTGCATTTTCCGTTTTCTGTGGTACAGTTCTAGGTGGAAATAAACAGAAACGGAAAGGGCTTAATTTATGGATCAAAAATATCAGCGCACCGTCTATGCCTGCTTTGTGGGCTACATCGTACAGGCCATTGTGAACAATTTCGTTCCCCTGCTGTTCTTGACCTTTCATGCAAGCTTTGGAATTCCCCTGATTCAAATCACCTTCCTGGTCACCTTGAATTTTGGCGTTCAGCTCCTGGTCGATCTGGCAAGCGTGGCCTTTGTGGATCGGATCGGCTATCGGCTGTCCTTGATGATTGCCCATGGCTGCTCCGCTTTGGGGCTGGTGCTGCTGGCGCTGCTGCCGGATGTGCTGCCCGACCCCTATGTGGGGATTCTCATTTCCGTGGTGCTCTATGCCATTGGCGGCGGACTGCTGGAGGTTCTGGTGAGCCCGGTGATGGAGTCCTGCCCCACCCCCAATAAGGAGGCGGCCATGAGTCTGCTCCACTCCTTCTACTGCTGGGGCCATGTGGGGGTGGTGCTGATCTCCACCGCCTTCTTCACCCTGTTCGGCATTGCCCACTGGCGCATCATGGCCTGCCTCTGGTCCATCGTTCCCTTTGTGAACCTGATTCTTTTCTCCCGGGTGCCCATTGCACCCCTGATCAAGGAGGGGGAGAAGGGCATGACCCTGGTGGAGCTGCTGAAAAACAAGCTGTTCTGGATTCTCCTGCTGCTGATGATCTGCGCCGGTGCCTGCGAGCAGGCGGTGAGCCAGTGGGCCTCCACCTTCGCAGAGCAAGGCCTGGGCGTAAGCAAAACCCTGGGAGACCTGGCAGGGCCCATGCTCTTCGCCATCCTGATGGGCACCTCCCGGGCCATCTACGGAAAATTGGGGGACCGGCTGCCCTTGGAAAAGTGCATTTTCGGCTGCGCTTTGCTGTGCCTTGGCTCCTATCTCGTGATTTCCTTGTGCCCCATTCCCGCCATCAGCCTGATTGCCTGCGGCATCTGCGGGTTCTCCGTGGGTATCTTCTGGCCCGGCACCTTCTCCATGGCATCCGCCGCCCTGCCCACAGGGGGCACCGCCCTCTTCGCCCTGCTGGCCTTGGGCGGCGACGTTGGGTGCTCCGGCGGCCCCACCTATGTGGGAGCCATTTCCAGCGCCCTGGGGGGAGACCTGAAAAAAGGCATCCTGCTTGCCATCGTGTTCCCCATCCTGCTGCTGATTGGCCTGGGCCTGAAAAAGAGTGTCAAAAAATAAGGACTGCGTTTTTTCAGCAAATTGTTGTTTATCGCTTCGTAGGGCGGGGTCATGACCCCGCCCTACGAATGGTGCGTTAAACAACAATTTGTCAATATCCTTCGCCAACCAAAACAAACCGCACCGCCCAAAAGGTGCTCCTGCTCTTCTCCTTTCGTGGAGGCGGGGGCTTCCTTTGGGCGGTGCGGTTTTATGTAATCGGGAGGGTAAAGGTGAACTGGCTTCCTTTTTGCGGGGTGCTCTGGCATCGGATGGTGCCCCCGTGGCGTTCCAGAATTTTCTGGACGATGGAGAGCCCCAGGCCGCTGCTGCCGTCTGCCGGGGTGCGCGCAGAGGATGCCCGGTAGGAGCGCTCAAAGATATGGGGCAGCGCCTCCGGGGAAATGCCCACGCCGGTATCCGCCACGGTGATTTCCAGATACCCCTCCCCCCTGCGGGCGGAGAGAATAATGCTGTCCCCCGTCTGGGAATACTTCCGGGCGTTGGTAAACAAATTGTCCAGCACCCGCACCATCAGCTCCGAGTCAATGCAGAGGGCAGCGTCCAGCTCCTCCGGCAGCTCCAATTGCAGCACCCGGTCTGCGTAGTATGGGTCTGCCTGGCAGGAATAAAAATATTCTTCCAGAAATGCCCCGGCATCCACCCGGTTCAGGTGCAGCGGCGTGTCCCCGTTTTCCATCTTGGCCAGCAGGAACATGTCCTCCACCAGCCGCTTCAAAAAGCTGACCCGCTTTTCCATCAGGTTCAGGATTTCCTCCCGTTCCTCCCCCGTGGGCTGCCCGGTTTTCAGATATTCCACGGCGTTAGAAAGGGCGGTGATGGGGGCCCGCAGATCGTGGCTCAGGTTGGCAAACAGAGCCGTGCGCTGGCGCTGTTCCTCCTGCAGCCGCTCATTGGCCGATTGGAGACTGAGGTTAGCCTCGAACAGCTGCCGCTGCAATTCCTCCCGGCTGATTTCCGGCGGGGTATAGGGTTTCTTTTCCATGGCGCTGCCTCCTTATGTCCTCAGGCGGTAGCCCTGGCCCCACACCGTTTCGACTTTGTTTTCCAGCCCCGGATACTGTTCCAGCTTTTTGCGCAGCCGGGAGGTATTCACCATCACCGTTTTTCGGTCTGATTCCAAATAGGCCCCGTTCAGCGCCTTGCCGATGGCCTCAAAGGTGAGCAGCTCCCCCGGATGCCGGGCGAAGAGCAGCAGCAGATCATACTCCCGGGTGGACAGGGGAATTTTGTCCCTTCCGCAGTAGGCGCTGTGGGTTGACAGCTCCAGGCGCAGGGGCGGAAACTCCAGCACATCCTGATTCTGATGCACCAGCTGGCTTTTTCGGATGTTGATGGCAATGCGCAGGGACAGCTCCTCCATGGAGCAGGGCTTGAGGATATAGTCGTCGGCTCCCAGGGTCAGCCCACGGATGCGGTCAGCTTCCTCGGTGCACCCGGTCA
Source organism: uncultured Clostridia bacterium (assembly GCA_945875335.1). Classification (GTDB taxonomy): domain Bacteria; phylum Bacillota; class Clostridia; order Oscillospirales; family Oscillospiraceae; genus Faecousia. The sequence continues at coordinate 2,794 of CAMCKD010000018.1, forward strand.
TGAACAGCACCGGGGCCTTGGTCACCCGCCGAATCAGTGGGAAGGCCGTGAAGCCGTCCATATCCGGCATCATCACATCCAGCACGATGCAGCTCACCTCCCGCTGCCGCAATAGGGCGATGGCCTCCATCGCGGTTGGCGCAATGAACACCTGGTAGCCCTTCCCCATCAGAAAGCGCCCCAGCAGGCCCAGCAGCTCCCGGTCGTCATCCACCAGCAGGATATTCATTGTTCCAGCGCCCCAATCTGGTCAATGCGGGCCAGGAAGGCGTCCAGATCCGCCTCCGCCACTGCCTGGGGCACCTCGTATTCTCCCAGCAGCGCCGCCAGAAGCCCCGGCCGGTCGGTGCCCTTTTCCAGCACGCTCCAAAGGAAGGCGCCGCTTTCATTCAGAGACAGCATCCCCTTGTAATTCAAGACATTTTGGGACACGGGAACCACAATGTGGGTATTGGCAACGCTGCGCAGAATAAACCCCTTTTTGATTTTCATATCAATCCCTCAGCTTTCATCAAAAATATGCAGTTTCTTTGCAAGACGATTCCGTAAATTGCTGGTGGTCAGCACCCGGCGCAGGGAAATTTTCCGCCGGAACAGATTGTTATACTGGAAAATCACCGCCGCGCAGACCCACAGCACCGGCAGCAGCAGCTTATTTTTGGAGGCCCGGGGGTAGCGCTTTTGGGTCTGGCGGTGCAGCTCCATCAAATAGGCCTTTACCCCGCTGCGGCGGGAGGTGACCACGATGCGGCTTTCGTCCATGTGGCCGAATTCGCCGCCGGAAAACACATCCTGCAGCAGCTCCTGGGCGGTTGCCCTGTCCTCTTTTCCCCGAAGCCAGCCAAATTTCGGCAGCTCCATGCCCAGCTCATGCAGGCACACGCTGTCCACCGCATCCAAAAAGGCATCCAGTCCCAGCTGGCGCACCCAGGCGCGGAACTGGGCACAGTCCACTTCCTCCCCCCGCTTCTGCCAGAACACCGTCCAATCCGCCAGCAGCCGCAGGCCGAAGCCCTTGTTCATAAAATGCTGGAACATGTGCATCAACAGGTACAGCGCCTCCATGGTCACCGGCAGCACCCGGAACTCCATTTCCATCACCTGAATGGTACGGGAGGGCAGGGTCTGCATGGCCGTATCATAGATTTTTTCCAGTCTTGCGTCAAAATCCCCGTTCTGCCAGGAGGTGGTGAGCCGGTAGTGGAGCTCCACGATACAAGCCGCACCATCCTGGACATAGCGGTAGCTGTCGTGATAATCCGTCATGTCCTCGGCCTCTTTTTCGTAGCCCCGGCTTTCAAAAATGGCCTGGATTTTCTGATAATCCGAAGGGTCGGGGATGTACAGGTCAATATCGCCGAAGCTTCTGCTTTCCTCATGGGGATACAGGATGTTGAGCCCCGCCCCCTTGAGTAGAAATGCCGTGATGTTTTCCCCTCGCAGCAGCTCCATCAGGGAGGACAGCAGGAAAATTTTCTGATAATAGGCCATGGAGTTTTGCATGGCAAACTGCTGCAAAAACCGCCCCACCGGCATGGGCACCGGAATGTCCCGGTTCCGCTGCAGGGCATCCAGCAGCAGGGGAAACACCCGGTTTGCCTCCGCCACGGCCATCATGCCGTTCCAGTCCTCCGGGGTCATGGCGCGGAAATGGTCTTCGATACACTGGGCGGAAAGGGGCCTTTCCGTCAGCTCCGAACCCAGCAATTCCAGCAGCCGCTGCTCGTGAATGGTAATGCTCACCCTTTCTTCCCTCCCCTCTGCAGCCATTTTTTCAGACTGACCAGGCTGTTCCTGACCGGGCGGGTGAAGGCCCAGAAAAAGACATACAGCCGGTACCACACATTGTCCACAGAAATCCATTTTCCCTTCCGCCGGATGGCCTCCGCCAGGGCGAGGATTTCGTCCACATCCTCCAGCCACACCTGACCGTCCCCGTTCAGGGTGGCGGTGCCATCGGCGTGAAGCTTCACCACCCGATGGAGCATATAGCCCCCGCAGCGGCGCCGGGCAAACACCAGGTCATGCCGGCGAAGCTTCCGTCCCTCAGAACTCACCAGACGAACCATATCCCGCCCGGGCATCAATGTGGGGGACATGCTGGTACCCGTCACCACCAGATCATAACTCCCCTCCTGGGAAAAGGCAGCCTCCATCAGCTGTATAATCGCCTCCATGGGAAGCACATACTGTTTTCTTTCCGATTCCATGGTCAAAAATCCTTCACCATTTGAGCTGATTCTTCCTCACCCAGCTGGGTCACCCTGGTCTGCATCACCCGATAGACCCGGCTGCACATGCTCAGTACACTGGGCCGGTGGGTGGCGACGATACAGGTTTTATTTTCGGTCTGCTGCATGATGTTGCGCAGCACCTGCCGCTCGGTGGCCACATCCAAAGCGCTGGTTGCCTCATCCAAAAGCATGATGGGTGCCTGCCGCAGCAGGGCCCGGGCAATGGCAATCCGCTGAGCCTGTCCCTCGGAAAGGCCCCTGCCCCGCTCACCCAGCTTGGTGTAAAGTCCCTCCGGCAGCCTCTGCACGAAGTCCCAGGCGCAGGCGATCCGCAGCGCCTTCTCCATCTGCTCCTCGGTGGCTTCCTCGTTGACCATCCGCAGATTATCCGCGATGGTGCCGGAGAACACCGTGTTCCCCTGGGGCACATAGGAGAAAAGATGCCGGGTGTCGGCGTTCATGGATATCTGCTCTCCCTGGGCGGAGATCATCACGGCCTTGCCCTCATCCGGGGAAATGAGCCCCAGAATCAGCCGGAGCATGGTGGTCTTTCCCTCCCCGGAGGGCCCCACCAGCGCCACGATCTCATTGGGCTCCGCCACGAAGTCCGACTGGGTCAGCACCGGCTTTTCCGGCTGATAGCGGAAGAAGACCCCCTCCATGCGGATGGTGTAGCCCTGCTCCGCCTCCCGGCTGATGCGCTCCGCCGCCTCTGGGTCGTGCTTTTCCCGGGGCAGCTCCACCAGCTCCAGCACCCGCCCGGCGGACACGGAGCTATTGAGCATATTGGGCAGGAAGCCCACCAGGGACTTGAAGGCGCTGGCCATTTTGGAGCTCTGGCTGAGGAAAAGGGTCATTTCGCCATAGGTGATGTAGCCTGTCCACAGCCGGTAGATGCCCCAGCCGAACACGGCATACTGAGAGAGCATCCCAACCAGCGACAGCAGCACATTCATTTTGATGCTGAACCAGTTGTATTCCAGGTTGTAATCCTTGAATTTCCTCTGCCAGCTTTTCAGCTCCCGGGTGTAGCGTCCGGTGATGCCGAAGGCCTTGATGGTGTTCATGTTGGCAAAGGTCTCCTGCTCAAAGGACATCATCTGGCTGTTCAGCTCCCGCACCCGCTTGCTGTATTCCCGCATTTTCCCCATGAGGTACTGGGAGGTAAACAACAGGAAGGGGGAATTGATCAGGGACAAAAAGCCCATCACCGGGTCGTAATGGTAAATGACCAGGAAGGTGGCCACAAAGTTGAACACGCCCACCACCAGCGACGGAAGCCAGGTGATGGCATTGTTGGCAATGGAACCAACATCGTTGCCGAACCGATTCAGAATGTCGCCGCTGTGATATTTCATCAGCTCCAGCCAGTCCGCGTCCTCGATTTTTTCAAAAATATCGGACTGGATGTCATTTTGAATGTCGATGGAAATTTTCAGTGACAGACGGCCAATATAGGAATTGAACAGCATGCTGAACAGGGCCATGCTTACCATATAAATGGCCATGGGCAGCAGCCGGTCCGCCTGCTGGCCGGTGACAATGTCGATGAGCTTCTGCCCCGCCACCGCGGAAACAAGCCCGAATACCGAGCCGAAGATGCCCAGCACCACATAGAATAAGATCGCCTTCCAGTACCTTCGGCTATAGCTGAGGATCCAGCGCCACTCCCGAATCACTTCGCTGAGGGTACCGTCCTTCCACTTTTTCCACAGGATTTTCAGAGTTTCCATATCTTACGCCTTTCTCCGGGTTTTCTGCCGCAGAAGCCCCAGGGCCTTGTGCAGCAGCAGCCGGAACTCCCAGGTTCTGTGATAGCACACCAGCAGCACCAGATTTGGAACCGCCAGACAGATGGGCAGCCGCAGCAGCAGGATCCGCCAGGCACTGCCCTGAACCAGAGCGCACACCTGATGGGTAAGCCCGGCGGTGGCAAAGATCACCAGGGAATAGACCAGATATTTTCCATAATAGGGCCAGGGGGAGGATTTCAGCCGAACCCGGTAGAGCACCAGGGGCTCCACCCAGGCGGAGGTGGTCATGGTGCTGATCAGCGTACCGACGAACACACCCACGGTGCCAAAGCGCCTGGCCAGAATAATGGAGCTGACCAGATTGATGGCCGCCTCCGCCACGGATTTATAGCGGTCATACCAGAAAAGCCCCAGAGAATCCCGGAACACCAGGGTCGCCTGGCGCAATCCCGTGACATAGAAATTGACGCAGAGGATGAACGTAATGTCCCGGGAGAACACATACTGCCCCCCGAAGCTCAGCTCCACAAAGGGCCCCAGCAGCTCATACAGCGCAATGGCCGCAAAGCCATAGAGCCACTGCCCCATGAAGAAGGAGGCGCCGAAAATCCGGTGCAGCCGCTTGCTGTCCTCAATGACGCCCAGGTTGCCCACACTGGCCGTGATGCCCTGGAACATCTGGTTCAGCACCTGGCGCACAGAGCCGATCACCAGGAAATAGTTGGAATAGCAGGCCACACTGCCGATGCCCACCATGCTCGACAGCAGCAGATTGTCCGTGTTGTTCACCACGGTGCCGCCCAGCTTGTGCATCAGCATGGCCCGGATGTTCCGGGTGATCTCCTGCCGCTCCTGCTGGGGCAGGGGCTGGACGTTTTTCTCCCGCAAATAGGGATAGAGCTGATCCGCCTTTCTGGCAATGGCCATATTGCCGCCGAAGGTACACAGCAGGTAGATGGTCAGATACAGCAGGAAATTCCGGGTCAACACCAGCACCAGAATTTGCAGGGCATACTGCAGCAGCAAAAAGCCGCTTTGATACAACACACCGATGTACAGCTTCTGATGGGCGTCCACCAGAGAGCGCTTGTAGATGAACAGATAGGACAGGGCCGTATTGGCAAGATACATCAGGTAGATCAGGGTCAGGTGATTTACCTCCGGCTTATTCTTGATCAGCACATCCATAAAGGGAATCACGAATAGCCCCGCCAGCAGCACGATGAGGGCCACCGTACGGTAGATGTTCTGGTAAAGCCGCATCAGCGACTTCTGCTTTTCCTGATCTTTTTCCGCCACGGGCTTATACAGGGCAAAGGTGATGGCGGTGCCCACCCCCAGCTCCGTAAAGGACAGCACATTGATGATGTCCAAAAACAACCCGTTGATGCCCACATAGCTCTCGCTGAGCATGCGGGTAAACACCACCCGGGTGAGGTAACCGACCAGGATGGTCAGCACCCGGCAGATCATGGCTGCCGATGTGTTGATGGCGGAATATTCAGTTCTGCTTTTTTCACCCATGGACTGCTCCTTGTCTGCGGCAGGCTACTCCTTTTCAAAGGAGGATTTGTGGGGCAAAATGGTCTGGAAGGCCTGGATCAGCTCCTGCTTTGCCCGGTCAAAATCGATTTTCGTATTGGCATCGTTGATGCAGATCATCTTTCGCTTCTGATGGCAGATGGTGTCCACAATTTTCTCATTGTGGGACTCCACATTGAAATATTGAAAATAACGATGTACATTGGTGGGAACGAACTGTCCCGACAGCTTCTGCCACTCCCGGAAAACATACTGACTAATATGCTCCCGATCCCGGAATTTCCCAAGCAATGCCTGGCTGAGGCAATCTCCCTCTGCCTCCCACACCTGCCGGAAGGTCTCTTTCAGGAAGGGTGATGGATTATGTGGGGTATAGAAGCCGGTGTACAGGGGAAAGGCGCATTCCAGAAGATTATAGAAGAAGTAAAGCGGCGGATAACCCAGCTTAAAATAAGCTCCCGGCTGCTTTTTCACATTCTCCCGCTTCTTAAAATGTCGGGCAAGCAGCATGGTATTGTTCAGAAACAAATAAGGCATCGGGGGACTGCCGGTGTTTGCGACGATGGGCTGGAAGGCCAGCATATCCCGGGGAAGGCCATTGTGGAAAAACACGTCCTCTTCCAGGGGCGCAATGCAGAACATGTCGTCATTGAAATAGACGAAATGCTCGGCCAGACCTTCAATCCGATTCATAAACAGCTCGATGGTATCGGAACAAAAGGTTGGCAGATATTCCTCAGGAATATAATCCCGGTGATTCACGATATGCAGCTTGGGGTTGGAGGTATCCAGCCAAGCCGGCAGATGCCCCCAGGTGATGAAGTGGATTTTCCGCACCCAGGGTGCGAACCGCTCCACCCCCCGGAACCAATAGGGCAGCAGCTCCCAGTCCCGGTATCGCTCCTCCCGGACGTCACAGTCGGCCTTGGGCTGGTATTTCTCCTTTTCCTCCCGCCAGGCAGGGTCCCCCCCATCCACCCAGGTAATGACAAAATCGATATCCATAAGAATAACCCTCTTTCTCTTTCTTCCGGGAATCCGCATTTCACAATGTGCATGTCGACTCAGCAATCAGGCAAATTGTTGTTTATCACTTCGTAGGGCGGGGTCATGACCCCGCCGAAACGTAACGTGATGAAAGCACTTCCGTTGAATCGTGCCAGGGCAAAATGCGCAACCTGGTCGGCGGGGTCATGACCCCGCCCTACGAATGGCGTGTGCAAACAACAATTTATCGTTTCGCTGCGTTAACCTGATAAACATTTTCACAATTCCAGTGTACCCAAAAACAGGCCGTATTGCTTTGTATTCTCCGGCTGCCGCGGGTTATCGGTGCCGAGGCAGATTTTCCGGCCGTCGGATTTGCGGTATAGTCCCAAGTAGAGCCGGCTTTTTTCCTCCCAGAGGACTCCCACTGCCGCAAGGCGCTCCCCTGCGGTCAGCCCCCGCAGCTCTCCCTCCAAGGGGATCTGGTGTTGTTCCCCCGCTTCGTTGATTTGAAGCAGCCGCAGTTCGCAGGGCTGATACAGCGGCGCAAAGCCCACATTTTCCAAAGAGACGGCAATCTGCAGACCGTCCGCTTCCTTTCGGATTGCCGCCTGCCGAACGCAGAACCGATAGCCCAGGTGAGCGCCAATATAGTCATAACCCGTTGCCCCGTTCCACACATCCCGGGAGCACCAGCGCTGCTTCTTCCAGATTTCCAGCAGCGCCGGGTCGTACTGAGAATTCAGATAAGTGATGTGCATTTTGTGCAGGGTTGAAACCGCGTCCGTCAGATTGGGCGGGCCGTAGGGGTCCAGCAGGGCTTCTCCCCCCTGAGGCACCCGGCGGCATAGCTGCTGCTCAAAGACCAGCTCCTGCTCCGGCAGCCAGGGACCGTTCCAGCCGACGGTGTCCGCAGATTCCCAGCCGAAGGTCCCCATATCCGTATCCGAGCCAAAAATCGCATCGTCGTAAAGCCCCAGTCTGGCTTCCTCCCCCTGTCCTCTTTTGCGGAGCATCCGATAAAACATGGGGCGGCGCACCGCCAGAAAGGGATTTGGCCCGATTTCTTTCTCCAAAATCTCCAGCAGGGTTTTCATTCTGGGACTGGACAAAAACCGGGAGCTGTGCATCTCTCCCCAGCTGCCCAGAAGCATACCCTGATAGACGAACACCGTATCCTGGAATTCGCCAATCACACCGGCCAGCTGGCGCAGATGCTGGCGCACCCGCTCAAACTGTGCAGGCTCACTCTCAACCCCTCTGCCCACGGAATCATAGACCCCGCGGACAATCAGCTCTTTGCCAGCCTGCCGGAAAAAGGAAAGTCCCCTTCTCAGGTTGCATAGGGCTTCGTCCTCCAGCTCCCGCCGCTGAAACGCGCCGATGTTCACCAGTAAAAGAGCCAGCTGCTCCCCATCCTCCAGAACCCACTGGGATTGCTGCGTCTCCGCCGGAACCTCCAAGGGGAAATGATAGATGCGGTACCACCCGATTGCGGGATTTGGGAGGCGCGCGGTGTTCTCCACCAGGCCGGACTGTTTCAGGCACCACTCAGGCTCCCGCCGAAACAGCCCTTGAAACCATTCCCGGGGCGCCATGTCAATCGATTCCCTGGTCGATTCTCAGCACCCGGGCCCGAATCCAGGTGGAGATAATGGACAGGGTCATGCGAATCATGTAAATCACAGGCTTCAGGCCGGAGTGCATGCTCTGACCCGTGGTGCGCGGATGCATGACGGCGGGAACCTCCTTCACCGCATAGCCCAGCAGCAGCATCCGAATGATCACATTGGTATCCGGGTATCGGTCGTCAAACTGGTTGAACTGGGAATACAGCAGGAAGGCCCGCCGGTTCAGCCCCTGGAGCCCCGTGGTGGGGTCGGTGATCTTCTGGCCGGTAAGCAGCCGAATCAGGAACCGAAAATAATAGATGGCGATTTTCTTCATTCCACCAATGTGGAAGGAAGTGCTCCCCTCCAAAAAGCGGGAACCGAGAATGATATCCGGGCATTCTCCCTTTTCTGTCGGGGTGGTCAGCATCCGATAGATCTGCAGAACATTACAGGGGTCGTGCTGCCCGTCCGCATCCATCTGGATGACATATTTGTAGTTGCGGCGGACGGCGTATTTATAGCCCACCTGTAAGCCGCCGCCATAGCCCAGGTTATACACATGGGACACCACATTGGCTCCGTGCTCCCTGGCGATTCTGCTGGTCTGGTCGGAGGAGGCGTCGTTCATCACCAGAACATCCGCAATTTCCGCGATTTCCGGTGCTGCCAGCGCATCCAGCAGCGCTCCGATCTGCTCCTGCTCATTATAGGCCGGAATGATAATCAGTGTATCCTTCATTTCTATCTATCCTCTCATATGCCCGAAAACCTTTGCGCTGTAGTCATCACAGCAGCGCATATAGCTTTTCCAGTTCTCCGTCCTGATTCAGACCATAGGCTTCCGAAAGCGCATGATAATGGGCAAGCTCTGCTGGATTTTCCAGCAGACGCCGAATGGAATCAGAAATCTCCTGGGCAGAAAGGGAGCACAGGAGTCCGGTTCGCCCATTATCAAGTTGCTCCCGAATGCCGTTGCAATCTGAAGCCAGCACCGGACAGCCCAGAAGCCTGGCCTCCTGAACCGCAATGCCCCAACCCTCATAGCGGCTGCACTGCACATACAAATCCGTCTGGGCAAACCATGGGTAGGGGTTGTCCACTGCGCCCACCAAAATAAAATCCTCCTCAAGCTCCAGCTGGCGGATTCGGTTTTCCAAAAACGTTCTTTGGTCTCCCTCCCCCAGCACATACCACCGAGCCTTTATGCCGGAATCCTTTAAGAGCTTCATGGCATCGATAGAAATCTCCAATGCCTTCTGCGACTTCAAACGGCCAACGGTGAGGAGCTTCCAGCCGTCAAAATCCTGCGGGAACCCTCCCGGCTCTTTGGAAAGCCGGTAGATCCGCTGCACATCCAGAATGTTGTGGAATACATCCATCCGTTGGGCCAGCTCCGGGTAAATTTTCAGGAAAGGCTCTTGAATTTCCTTGGAAACCGTAAAAATTCGGTCAAATTTCAGATAACAGTCCCCATCGATTTTTCGGTTGTAGCCCGCCTGGGCGTAGTCGATGTGGATGAAGGCAGCCTTTTTCTTAGCCTTCACAAAATTCGCCACATAATAGGCAGAGCCGCCCTCCAGGTAGGCAACCGCCAGATCAAATTCTTCCTCCAGTCTGGGGGCTCCCTCTGCCAAAACCGGCCAAAGCAGCTTTTCCACGGAAAACCTGCCCCGTTTCACCATGACAGCCGTCTGGGACACCATGTACGGGAATTTTCGCAGAATGGTTCCCCGGCTGAGCATGGCCTTGCCCATGGTGCGCGCCATATATTTTCTTCCGGCGGCGGTGAGCACGGACTCACTCTGGATGGATTTGTTCAGAACACGGACATAGCCCGGCAGCTCCGGCACCAGCTCTCCCTGACCCATCAGAACGAACAGGGATACCTCCACCTGCTCCGGGTTCAGGCTGTTCAGCAGCGCCAGCAGCGCAGTCTCCGCACCGGCCCGGCTGAGGGTATTGATGACGAACAGCAGCTTTTTCTTCATGTTATCTCCACATTTCATCCTTGGTCTGCTTGGTCAGCTCCTGCAATAGCTTTTGAACCTGGTCATGCTCCTGGTTCAGTAAGGACAGCTGCATGGCAAGCTCCTGATTCTTTCGGGTCAAAGCGGATATCTCCCGGCTGAAGCACCAGGCCAGATATAGGATTCCGGCGAAAACGATCATCACCAGCAGCAAGCCGGCGTTGCTGATGTATCTGCTGATTTCCGTGGGATTCAGAAAAATCCCCCCGAGGATCATGCACAGCGCCATCAGGCCCCACAGCATGCAGAACTGATCCGTAAATTTTCGTCTGGCCAGGGAAACCAGGGTCATCCACATGACGATCCCGCCCACCAAAACCAGAAACAGTCTCAACCAATTTCCTGCGCTCATCTTTTGCTGCCTCCCTGCGGATTTCTACCGCTTCAGATTGGGAACCTGGCTGAACACCTTGGAAGAGGGCTTCACGCCGTTTCCCTTTTTCAGAATTCTGCCCTTGCAGAACACATGAATGTCCATATTTCTCTCCACCCAGCGCAGCCGGAAATAGGCAAAGGTCCAGCCGCACAGCGCCCCCACAATGGGGCCGATCCCAAAGAAAATCTCCTGCAGATTGGTGCCCAGGATGGCTCCCAGCAGAGTGCCCAGGCAGAAGATCAGCGCCGTGAGCAGAGAACCGTTCAAATCCTCAAAATAATACAGGTATAGGATGGTGGAATACATCAGATACAGAATGAAGTATCCGGCTGCCAGTCCGGGATAGATCCGCATCACCAGGCCTCCGAAGCCGATCCGGGGCAGGAAAATCTCGCACAGCAGGAAAACCACCACCGTGATGATGAACTGGATCCGCAGCAGATTCATCAGCTCCTCGGCCAGCGTCCGGAACATCCGCTGCTTGCAGATTTGAATGTCCGACCCCCTGCCGCCGATGACGGCCTCGGAATAGGCCTTGTAGCGCTCATGGAACTGCATCTCCGTCCGGGCAATAAAGATCACGCTGGCGGAGATATTGGTGAACATGGCAAGGCAGGAGGCCATGTCATAGGGCTGGCAGCACACAAAGGTATTCACCAGCACCATTCTCAGCGGCGTGGTCCAGAACACAAAATTGTGGATGTACAGACCCAGCGTATAGAAGAAATTGGCAAAAACCAGCTTCCAGAATTTCCGCAGATACTGGAAAACCGGCCGGTATCTCCCGCTGTTTTCCCGGAAATAATGGCGGATGATGGCCATTTCCAGAGCGGCAGTCAGCAAAAAGCCCCAGGCCAGGGAAAAGAGCATGCTGTAGGTGGTCTCCCAGTGGAACAGGTATTTCAGCACCAGCGACAGCACGATTGCCAGCAGCGCCCCATACAGGAAGAACAGGGAGATCTTGCCATAGTCCTTGCAGATGGAAAGGTACAGCATGGAATAGAACACCATCACCAGACTGATGTAGCCTAAGTACCCCGTGAGCACATAGTAAAACCGCACCTTGCCCACCACATATTCGTGGATACAGAAGGGAATGCCGATGAGGCTGCTGAGCAGCAGATTGACGATGAGCCCCACATAAAAGCAGGGCAGAATATCCTCATAGGTCTCGTTGTAGATCACGTCCGACAGGTACCGGGACAGCACCGCGTTAAAGGGGGACGCGGACAGCAGGGAAAAAATGAAGGTATAGAGCACCGTGCAGGCAAACAGCTCCCGGTCATAGTAGCTGACCTGGGAATAGTGCAGCAAAAGCTGCATCACCACAATGGAGCCGATGACCAGAAACATGGGTGCAATGGTGGTCATGGTACTGTAGCCAAAGCCCACCAGATGGGCGCCGATGGTACGTTTTTCAAAGATTCGATTCAGCTTGATTCCAATTCCAGCCATAGCTATTCTTCTCCGTTCCCATGAGGCTGTCCCGGCCAGGGCAGACCCTGCTGCCGGGCAAGGGTCTGGTAGATCTGGCGATAGGTTTCCTTCATATCCTGGATTTTGAAGCCGGACATGACCCGGTTATAGCCATTTTCTCCCATGGTTCTGCGCAGCTCCTCGTCCTGGGCCAAATCCAGGATGGCCTTGGTGGTTTCTTCCAGATTCATGATGTGGGTCAGAATTCCTGCCGGGCCGAAGTCATCCCCGTCGCCGTAGATCAGTTCCCGGCAGTTGCCCACATCCGTGGCGATCACGGGCTTCCGGGCGGCGTAGCTTTCCAGAATGGTCAGAGGCTGGCCCTCGCTGATGCTGGTGAGCAGCGTCATGTCCATTCTCCCCAGGTATTCCCGGATGTCCACCCGGCCGGTGAAGGTGATGGTGTCGATGCCCAGCATATCCACCAGCTCATAGCATTCCTGGGCATACTCCGGGTCCTCGTCGTTGGGGCCCATGAGCCACAGGTGCAGATTGGGCATCTGGCGGCAGGCGAAGGAGAAGGCCTGAATCATGGTCTTTACATCCTTGATGGGCGTAATGCGAAGGACGGCGCCCACATTGATGATGTCCTTTTCCTCCTCCGTCTTGCCGGGCAGGTTTTGCAGCCGGGCGGTGTCAATGCCGTTAGGGGTGACCCGGGTCTTCTCCGCCGGGCAGCCCAGATCGATCTGAAGCTGCCGGGCCCGCTGGTACAGGCTGGTGACAATGTCCGCCTTGTCGTAGGCCAATTTGGACATTTTCATAAACTGGTCGATCCAGATGTTTTTGTAAATACCCTGCACCCATTTGGCCTTGATCAGCTCCTCCTCCCGTTCCCGGGTGTAGATGCCGTGTTCGGAAACCAGCAGGGCGCCCTTGTGGAAGTATTTTCCCATGGCTCCCAGCACTCCGCTGTAGCCGGTGGCGGAGCAGTGGTAGATATCCGCCTTGGGCACATCGGTGTTCAGCACAAAGCAAAGGGGCAGATAGATGGAGCGCAGTGTCCACAGGAAGTCGGAAAAGGTGATTTCCGGGTAGGATTTGTTGTAATACTCCGTGACAATGTTCAGAAAGTCCGCGCCCATCAAAAAGTCATCAACGCTCATGTGCTTGCGGTGGAAGAGCTCAAACAGAACTTCCCAATCCACATCCTCGTCCAGCACCATGCCCCGGATGGCCTGGAATTCCCGGCGGGAAAGCCGCAGCCGGCGGCCTGATTTACGGGTATGGCTCCAGTCGGCATCGTCCAGGTACACCTCATAAACCTCGGATACGTTCTCCGGCAGCTCATAGGCGAATTTTCCCCGCATGGAGCGGTTGGCGAGCACGGTCAGGATGATGAACTCCACTTCCGGGTAGCTCCGAATCATGCTGTGAATCCAGCTGGAAACGCCGCCGACCACATAGGGATAGCAGCCCTCCGCCAAAAAACAGATTCGCATGTTTCTTCCCTCCCTCAGTATTCATACAGGGCATCTACTTTTACCGTCAGCTCCACATGGGGCGAGTCGGCACGGATGAGCCAAGCGCCCCGCTCCAGCTCTTCCGCGGTGCCGCCCACCACCTGGGAGACGACCTCCTTGTGGGTGCGCAGAATGAAGTCGGCCTCCACGTCAAAGCCGGTAATATCCAGGGTGATGGTGTCCCCCACCCGGGACTGGGTATAGTCCATACTCAAAAATGCCCGGATGCGGCGGTCACTTTCGGAGACGGTGATGCGGTCAAATTGCTTGAACACCTTCCAATAGGTATGCAGATTACTGGCGGACCGCTCATAGTAGACCTCCCAGCCCGCCTCCTCCGCCTCCGGCCAGGAGACCCTGCGCATATCCAGCATGGGGTTGGTATAAGCCAGGGCGGTCTGCATGCAGCACAATTCCAAATCGGATTGGAAGGTGTAATTCAAAAGGTCATGGGTCACCGCCTGGCACAGGGTATCTTCATCCAGGAAGAAGAATACCCCATCGCGCCCCTGCAGGTTGGCGGACACCGCGGAGAAATCCAGTTCCCCGCTCCACTCCTCCAGCTCCCGGCTTGTCAGGAAGGCAGCGTTGTAGCGGTACTCCTGGGCATCCTGGGTCAAAAACGCCTGATCCCGATCCCACTTTTCTGCCAGAGAGATGTCATCGCCATGCTGCAGCGACACCCCCGCCTCCGCGTTCCGTTCCCGCATCAGCCGCAGGTAATAGGAGATCAGGTAGGAATCCGGCTCTTGGCCGTCATCATAATGATACTGGGGCATTTCAAAGCAGCTCATGCGGAATCCGTTGATCTCGGACATGGATTCCAGGCTGGGCCACAGCAGGTCCCGGGTCAGGGCAACGTGCCCCCTGCCATAGCGGGAGAGCATCACATCGTTGTTTTCATCCGCCATACCGGGGAAATTGGCCACAGTCATCACCTGGGCATTCACCACGGGATAGAGATAGTAGGAGGAATTCTCTGCCATGATGGCGGAGAGGAAGCCGATGCCGGTGCTGCCGGACAGATAGTCCCCATTGACCACAAACACATTGGTACCATTCAGCGCCCTGCGCCACACCAGCGCGGGCAGGCGCTCGTTCCGATACTGCCGCTCCGGCAGCTCCTCCAAAGAAACCTCGCCCATCAGGTAGACCTCGGTGCCCTCCGTCAGCCGGTACCAGGGCGTTTCCAAATTCAAATCCATCATGTCCCGATCCCGCTGGGTCTCGGTGCCATAGATGCGCTCTCCTCCCAGCAGGAAGCCGGGAAACAGCCGGACAGCCTCCAGCTGGACGCTGCTTTTGGTGATGCGGTGGATGCCCAGCAGCTCCCGGAACTGGGGATATTTCTGAATGACCGAGCAGTCCGGCAGTCCCGCGAAAATCAGCGTCACACCCTCCCGGTTCCAGTCCAGCAGGGTCTTTAAGTCGGTTTGCAAATCCAGCCTGCTGCCCTCCACGATCACCACATCGGGAAGCTTCGCCTTCATCGCTGCCAGAGCGGAGACGGATTCAAAGGAAGAAAGCGCCGTTTTGGTATACTCCGCCCAGGAGGTGACCGCAAAGCCCGTAGAATCAGAGCTGTCCCCCAGGTAGGCCACATAATATTCCTGGGCATTCAGCGCCCCGCCGGTGGTCAGTGACGGCTGCTGCCAGATTCCTGCGCTGCCGGGCAAATCCCCCTCTGGGGCGTAGATATTGTGGGCATAGGGATTTTGGTTGTCCTTCCAATACTGCGGAAGCAGAAACAGGAAGCAGATCACAAGCATCATAGAGGTGATTGCCGCAAAGTTTCTTCTTGATACCATTTTCACAGCTCCCCCTTTCTTCATAGATGGAATTCATACTGATGGACTGTAACACAAAAGAGTTGTTTGGCGAGCAGATTTCCGCCCAGCCACTGTAGTAGCTTGTCACATTTATAAATTGTTGTTTGACGAACCCTTGCCCTCCCCTCTGGGGAGGGTGGCCGAGCGTAAGCGAGGTCGGGAGAGGTGTCGCCCACTAAAGCGTACCAGCAACCAACGTTTGACACCCCCTCAGCCCCAGTGTGCGCACTGGGGCAGCTCCCCCAGAGGGGGAGCCAAGGGTGCGCTAAACAACAATTTTTATGCGTTACAGCGTAGTAGTGGAGGCTCGCGGCCTCCCGCGCGGTACAAGCTCACAATGCCGAATCAGGCAGGGCGAATTCGTACAATCGCAAAGCTTTTGAACCAAAAACAGCACGAAACCAGTCAGGTCGGCGGACGCAGAAGCGTCCCAGATAGAAGCCATATTCTCCCGGCTCCTGCTCGTTGGCCAGTGCCAGAGGCTGGGAGCCCGCCTGAATCTCTAAATAGACATCATATTCGGTTTCCAGCAGCGCTTTCAGGGGAATATCCGCCTGCGCCGCCAGGGTCTGCTCCCGCTGGTTCCCGCCGGGAAGCTTTCTCAGATCGGCGGAAAGGGGGATGCGCAGACGCTCCTCCCGGCCAACCAGAGTGAGGGTCAGCTGATTGGCCGTATATAGCGGGGCAAAGCCCTCGTTTTTCAGATTGGCTCCCACATGGAGCCGGCCGCTCAGCGGGAAGTAGCCGCAAAAAGCGGATTCGATCCAATATCGGTAGCCCAGATGGCGCTCCATATAGGTCAGGCCGTCCATTCCCTCATAGGGGGGCTCCGCCACCGTGACGGCGGCCCATTTGTCCAGCACCGCCCGGTCATAATCCCAGTTCAGGTAGGTGATGTGCATAGTGCGAAAGGTCTGCAGGGCGTTTTCAAAATCGTTCAGCGGGTTATCCAGCACCACTTCTCCCCCGTTGGGCACCCGCTGGCACAGGGCTTCCTGAAAGGCCAGTTCATCCGCCCGGTTCCAGCTGGTAAAGGGATCAGCCCGATCCTCCGCCTTCCCCACATAGGTGCCGCAGTCGCCGGAATTGCCCAGAATGCCATCGTTATAAAGCCCCAGCCGGGCTGCCAGAGGATCGGATTCCTCCGGCTGCTCCCCGCCGATTATCTTTCGCCAATAGGCGGGGGTTCTCACCGCCAGGAAGGTCTCTTCCGCCGTATCCGCCGCCAGCTCGGCAGCCAGCCGGGTCACATTCTCCCGACTGGCGTAGGCGGTGCCGTTCATCTCTCCCCAGTTGCCGATAAACAGCCCCTGCACCAGAAAGATGCTGTCCGCATGGGCTTTCAGGATAGGGGAAAGCTGCCGCATATGATTCAAAATCACATCGATGCTCTCCGGCTCGGTGGCGGCTGCATTGCCGTCCCAATCGTAGACAAAGCGGACGATGTAGCGCAGCGGCTTCTCTTCCAGGAAGGAAAAGAGTCTTTCCACATTTTCCAGCCCCGTCTGCGTGATCTGGCCGGAGCGGAAGTGTTTCAGGTTGATCTGCACCAGCTCCAGCACACGGTCCTGACCGGCTTGGTTTCCCTTCTGCTGAAACTGCTGGGGCTCCGTCTTGATGGTGTAGCCCTGGATGCGGTAGAAGCCCCGATCCGGGTTATCCAGCTTTTTATCCGACTGGGTGAAGGCCTCCGGGGCAAAGTCCACCACATAGACCCGCGCCGCGCCAAACAGGATGAGCCCCATCAGCAGCCCAATGGCCAAAAGCAGACACCAAACTCGTTTTTTCATGCCGACTCCTTCCTGTTTTTGAAATGCGCCGAGGGAACCGGCAAAAGACCCGCCATCCAGCCGCAGACGAATAATTCAGAGCTTCCCTAGAACTGCCGCAGCCCCAGATTGAACAGCCGGTCCGTATTCTGCTCCAGGCAGTAGCAGATGAAATCATCATCCTCATAGTAGATATTCAGCTCATTGGGATACTCCCGTTCAAAGGCTTCCAAATACCGGGCCATTCTGGCCTCCACGATCTCCCGGTTGTAGATGTTGGTATAGGCATTGGAAAGCTTGCTGCCCAGAATCAGGGGCTTTTCGGCGATCTCTTGGGAAATCTCACCGCCGGACATCTGATCTCCAACACTGGAATTGCCGAATTTCTCGGGATAGATCTGCAAAGCCAGCCACTGGGGGCCATCGCTGAAATGGGTGTGTCCATAGCGAATGGGGTGCTTTTCCACATAGAAGAACATGTATTTGGTGGGAATATAATATTCCTGATTGCCGTATTTCCTCTGGAAGGTCAGAATTTCCTCATGGAAGCCATGGCCCATGACCTGATAGAGTTCGTCCGTGGTGGACAGAATGGTATACTGTCCCTCCGGGATATTTTCCACGATGGATGCGGTCACATTCACCGCCGCGTTATAACGGGTGCCGCTCATGTAGAGATAGCCATGGTAATTGCCGCTGGAAATCACCAGATAGAAGACCGCCGCAACCGCCGCTGCGCTGAGCGCCGACATCAGCTTCTTCCCAAGGATCACCGACAGGACAGTGCCCGCCAAATCCACCGGCAGGGCAAGCAGGCACATCAAAAAGGCGTGACCTGCCGCACAGACCCGGTCCGGCGCAATCAGCTTGGGGAAGCCTGACCGCCCGGGGGAGAAGGCCATCATAAACACCATACAGATGACCACCACCATGGCATACCCGTCAAACAGCTCCGCCGGAAAGCGCCGCTTGCGGAAGATCAGCCGAAGCAGCGCCATCAGCAGCCGGCAGACAATTGCCAGCCCAATGGCATATTTGCTGATAAACAGGAACAAATCCACCAATTCCGCCCGGTACAGGGATTTGAAGCTGCCATAGTACGCACCGTCAGCCGCTTTTTTGATCCGCTTTTCCACGGCTTTCCATATGTTTTGGATTCTCTTTGACAGGCTCTGCCGGGGCTGAGCCACCGGCTCGGTGGCTTCCGTGGGGGCGGTGGACTCCGATGGCAGCGCCTCCCCCGTCTGGGCATCCGCCTGGGTCGTTTCGAGGGCGGCCCCCGCAGCGGCCTGCTCCTCTTCCTCGGGCTTCATCACGTTCAGCGCCCAGAAAATGGAGCCCTGGAAGGGAATGCCGGAGGCAAAGGCCAGGAGCATGGGGCCAAAGGACAGCAGCACCGACAAGAACGCCGCCAGCGCCAGGGGTACAAATCTGCGCCAGTGGAAGATTTTGTAAAACCAGACCACGATCACACCCAGGCAGGAGAACAGCGCCATCACCGTGGCGTAAAAATGGATGGAGATGGAGGCCGCAATGCCCAGGGTAAACACCACCAGGTTCTCGTCCCAGTAGAATTTTGTCTTCTTTCCCCGGAAGGTCACCTGCCGGGCGTTTTTCAGGTACCGCAGCAAAAAGGCGGGAATGAGAAACACTGCATACAAGCCGAATTCCTGGGGCAGCGCCGCCTGGAGCCGGGACATGATGTACACCTCTGTCATGGTGTCCAGCTTCATCGTCAGGAACACCGCCAACATCACCAGGGCGCTCCCCTTCCAGCCCGCCACCTCCCGGCCAAACAGGTAGATGGATACCAAAAACGCGATGATATTGGCGCACTGGATAAAGAGAATCACATTGTACAGCTTGATGCCGAACAAGGTGCTCATGGCATAGGCCATACAGTGCATGGCTTCGGGATAAATGCCCGCGATGAAAATCTTACCCTGCTGCAGGCCATAGGCCCAGTAGTGGTGCACGATGATGTCGCTGAAGCCGTAGCCCTGGGTGTGGATGGGGGTCCAGGAGTAATACAGCACTCCATAGGCCACCAGCGCAAAAAGCAGCGCCACCTCCAAAAAATTGCGTCGCAGCACCTGCCAAAGTCCGGCCAGAGCCCGGCGCACCGTTCCCACCAGCGCATCGCGCAGACGCGCCGCCAGCAGCTTTCCGCCATAGGTGCGGTTCTGCACCTTATAAATGAAATACCGGGGCGTCATGGGAATCTTCGCCGACCTGGAAATCGACCAAATCAAGCTGCCCCAGAACAGGATGCGCACCACCCAGACATTCAGCAGGTGAACCAGCCCCAGCAGGATCACCGCCGTAGAGATCAGCAGGATGCTGCTGGTGACGCAAAACCCGAACCAGAAGATGCGCCCCTTCCCCTTGAGATAATTTCGGAACAAAATGGACGGATAAACAAACACCAGGACCAGGTAAGCAAGCATGACCTTGCCATATTCCATCCACCAATAATATTCGCCCACTGCTTGTTCATCTCCTTTCCGCCTTTTTCCACCGACTCAGGAGAATACCCGGATCAGCTCCAGGGTCTCCTTGTCGATGACGATATCGGTTTTCTTCAGCTGCTCCATCACATCGAAAAATTTCTGCCGGTTTCCGATGGAGAAATAGAGCTTCATCCGACAGGTAAAGGCGCACAGGGTATCGGGGTAGATTTCCGCGATCCGCAGTGCCCATTTTTCGCATTTTTCATATTCCCGCACCTCCAGCAGCCGGAGGGCGATTTCCTCCATCATGCCGCAGTCCATGTGGTTTTGGGCTTTGGAAAACAGCTTTTCCGCCACCTCATCCGCTGTTCTGGCATAATGGGCCTGTTCCAAATCGGTCAAAACCCGCTTTTTCAGCATCTCATCGATGCGTTCCAGCAGCGCTGCCGCCCGGCTCTCCTCTTCGCTGACGGAATCCTCCTGCACCTCCAGCTCATCCAAATCGTCCATGACGGACTGATAATTCTTCTGGACCTCCACCCGGAAATCGTTCAGCGCTCCCTGGAGTACGGATGCGGCATAGTGGGAGATTTCCGTGTCCTCGCTGTTCAGCGCCAGGGCAATGGAGGCCAGGGACTCCTGATAATCCTCCCGGACGACGTTCAGCATCAGCTCCCGCAGGTTCTTTTTGTCCGTTACAACGATGGCCTCCTCCAGCGGAACGAAATTACGCTCCAATTCCTCGTTGGCCATTGCCGCGGATTCCACCCGGTCCTTATTGAACACCACGTCCGACAGGTCCACCGGGGTGCGGAACACCAGCCGGTAGAGCAGCCAGGACACCAGGAAAAAGCACACGCCCACCAGGGGGCAGAGCAGCATCACCGCCGCCCGAATCGCCCAGCTTCGGTTCTTCTCTTCCTTGCCGAAGAGGTTCAGCAGAGAATACACCAGCACCACCAGACAGTTGCCGATCAACAGGAATATAAACCACTGGGGCACTGCAATCATAAGTCAGGTTCCTCCACAATGCTCACTTCCAGGCCCTTATCCAGCATACGGCTGTACACCACCTGGGCATCCTCATGGCCGGTGTTGGACAGCAGGAAATAAAGCTTTTGATTGTCCAGCGTTCCCAGGTAGTCGGACTGGCGGAGCATGGCCCGGATCTCCTCCACTCTGGAAAAGGCATCCTGGCTGTCGCAGCGCATCAGGGTACAATCCGTCAGTCCCCTGCTTCTGGCATTCAGGAAGGCCTTCAGCAGCGTGGAGAAGGCATCCTGATTGAGGATCTTTTCGTCCTTTTCATACCGCTGGCTCTCCAACGCGGTCATGTACCGGCCGGCACGAAGCACAGCCTCCTGAATCAGGGCGCTGACCACACTCATGAGATTCGCCTGCCCCAGGGTCATGGCCTCCCAGGGCAGACCCCAGGCCATGATGATGATCTTCATCTCTTCATTTTCAAAGATGGCGTTTGCCATCATGGGCAGGGACTGATCCATCTCCCGATTGATGTACACCTGATGCTTCATAATGGTCTGGTACATCTCTCCGGTCTGCCGGTAGCGCAGGGAGCGGCCCATGCACCGCGCCATTTCGGAGGTGGAGGAAAACAGACGGGCGAAGTCTTTTCCCGATACGGTGTAGATGGCCACATCCTTCGTCTCCATCAGCTCCGCCATGATCTCCGCCGCATAGAACAGCACCTCTTCCGTGGTGTAGCGGTTCAGGCTGGAGGTGATGCTGTAAACCTTGCCCAGGGAATTATTCTGGTTGATGATCTGGGTGCGCAGGGCATCCTTCACCCGGACATTGGAGCGGTTGATGCTGAAAATATCATCCACCCGGCTGTTGAGGTAGAGCTTCTCCTCGGCATCCTCCTGCTTCTGCTCCCGGAGCTTGTCGCGCATATAGCCCACTACCAGGCCCACAATGAAGAGCTGGGCAAGCCACACATAGGTATTGTAGCTGGTCAGCACCTCAAAGCCGCTCTTGGTGTACATCTGCCGGAAGCAGTAGCCCGCCATGGACAAAATGGCAGAGAAGGTTGCCTGCCGCTGGCCATAGATGATGGCAAACAGCAGAACATACAGAAGGTAAAAATCCAGCCGGTCAAAATACTGGCTGCCCACAGCCCGATTGTTCAGCATGAAGAAGGGCACGAAGCAGATGAGGTTTTCGATGTAGGGAATCAGCATTGCTGCCAGCCAGCCCAGCTTTTCCTCAATCCGGTGCAGCAGCGAGGGCTTCTTCTCCTTCGGCTTCTTAAAATCCTTGGGATGCTCCTGCATATAGCGCAGGGTGCGTTCCGTCATCTTTTGAGGGTCGCTGAAAAAGCGCATGCCGAACTCTTCCTGGAACCGTTTGTTGGAAAGCACGCAGCTGGCGGCGGCACGGTTGGTCTGCTTCAAGGTCAGCTCCTCCAGACCGCAGCCCTCGATGTATTTTGCCAGCTCTTCCTCGGTAACGGGCACGGAGGAGGAGACATTATAGATGCCCTCCCGGTGGGTTTCGCAGAACATGATCCGATGAATGAACTCCACCGCGTCCGCCTCATACAGCATGGAAAACACGCCGGAGGAATTCCAGGTCACGGTGTTGCTCTCGCAGGCCTCCAGGCAGAGCCGGTCGCAGCTCCACCGCACCTGATTTCGGTTTTTCGGGATGGAATAGAGCTGATCCAGCCGCAGCACCGCCACATCCAGGTTCAGATTTTTACGGTAGCTGAGGCAGATCTCCTCCGCCTGGGCCAGCACCAGAGAGCGGGGGTCCGTGCAGTGGGGTTGGTCTTCCTCGGTGATCAGGGAGCCGTCGGTGCTCTGAAAGATATCCGAGGTGGAAAGGTAAACAAATCTTCCCTGGTGGAGCATAGAAAAGGACACCAGCAAATTGGTCAGGCCGGAGAAATAGTGCATTGCCTGGGTCTCATTTTTCACCTGGAAGTTTGGGTCCCAGGGGCCCAGAAACAGCGTCACCTCCGGGCGCACACTTTCAAAAATCTGGGGAACGCTCTCGTTTTCATAGTCAAAGCAGTAGCATTCAAACATTCGCTTCTCACGGCGCTTCCCGTTCCTGTCACCGCAGAGCATAAAAATCCTGTGGCCTTCCTTGCCCAGTCTGTTGGTCATGCTGCTCATCAGGCTGCCGGAATTGCCCACCAGCAATACATCCATGATTCCCCCACCTCTCCCCGGGAAAATTCCCAAAAAGAATAATCAGTCCTTGCATCAATCTAATTTCGCTTATACGACCCCGACTTACACTCTGGTATTATATCACATGGAATTTCTCGATTCAAGAAGGGATTGCGTCGGCCTGACATTTATTTTTACGATGAATACAGCAAAAGGTATAATATTTTGTGTTTATCGGTTTGACTCAGCAGAGCGGTAAATTGTTGTTTGTTGGGCAATGTCATTCGTAGGGGCGGCTACCAGCCGCCCGCGCAGTACAAGCTGAAAATCACAAGA
>CAMCKD010000019.1 GCA_945875335.1 uncultured Clostridia bacterium
ACTTGGTGGGATGCAGCTCCAGGAAGGCCTGGCCGAAGCAGGCGGAGAAGGTGGGAGTGGGCTCGGTGATGCCCCGCTCGGTGCCGGCCAGCTTTGCGGTGAAGCCGGACAGGAAGTAGTACTGGGTCTGCTCGGGGGTCAGGATGGACACGGGAGGCAGCACGCCGAAAGCGTCAGCGGACAGGAAGATCACGTGCTTGGCAGCGGGGCCGGCGGACACGGGATTGACGTTCTTGACGATCTTCTCGATGTGGTCGATGGGGTAGGACACACGGGTGTTCTCGGTGACGGACTTGTCCTTGAAGTCGATGGTGCCGTCCTCGGCCACGGTGACGTTCTCCAGCAGAGCGTTGCGGCGGATGGCGTTGTAGATGTCGGGCTCGGACTCCTTGTCCAGGCCGATGACCTTGGCGTAGCAGCCGCCCTCGAAGTTGAAGACGCCGTTGTCGTCCCAGCCGTGCTCGTCGTCGCCGATCAGCAGACGCTTGGGATCGGTGGACAGGGTGGTCTTGCCGGTGCCGGACAGGCCGAAGAACACGGCGGTGTTCTCGCCGTTCATATCGGTGTTGGCGGAGCAGTGCATGGAGGCGATGCCCTTCAGGGGCAGGTAGTAGTTCATCATGGAGAACATGCCCTTCTTCATCTCGCCGCCGTACCAGGTGTTGATGATGACCTGCTCACGGGAGGTGATGTTGAAGGCCACGCAGGTCTCGGAGTTCAGACCCAGCTCCTTGTAGTTCTCCACCTTGGCCTTGGAGGCATTGTAGACGATGAAGTCGGGCTTGAAGTTCTTCAGCTCCTCCTCGGTGGGAACGATGAACATGTTCTTGACGAAGTGAGCCTGCCATGCCACTTCCATGATGAAGCGGACGGCCATGCGGGTGTCGGGGTTGGCGCCGCAGAAAGCGTCCACGATGAACAGCTTCTTGTTGCACAGCTCCTTGACAGCCAGCTCCTTCACGGTGGCCCAGACGGACTCGCTCATGGGATGGTTGTCGTTCTTGTACTCATCAGAGGTCCACCACACGGTGTCCTTGGAGTTTTCGTCCATGACGATGTACTTGTCTTTGGGGGAACGGCCGGTGTAGATGCCGGTCATGACGTTGACGGTATCCAGCTCGGTGACCTTGCCAACCTCGTAGCCAGTCAGGCCGGGCTTGGTCTCTTCCTCGAACAGCTGCTCGTAGGAAGGATTGTAGACGATCTCAGTGGTGCCGGTGATACCGTACTTTTCGATGCCATAAGTTTCCATAATTACTGATTCCTCCTGTAAAATTGAAAGCTATGCGGCAATGCCGCTATTTACGACATTTTCTGGCAAAGCTGGGCCAATCCCAATCTTCACCAACTACATTTTAACACAAGCGCCCCTGATTGTAAACACGAATTTTCCCTTTTTTCGATGTTTTTGTATCGGTTACAAAGTTTGGGGAATTCCGCCCCTCCAATTGGTCATTCCGCCCAAGTAAATTTTTTGTGAAATCGTAAGCAAACGGTGGATTTTCCCAGGGAGTATGATAGAATGGTTCTTGTTTGTCAGTTTGAGTCAATACATACGCAAATTGTTGTTTAGTACGCCCCTTGGCTCCCCCGCTGGGGGAGCTGCCGAAGGCTGAGGGGGTGCCCCCAGATATACGGTATCAGGCTGTAAATTTCTGAGCGCATGCCCTCCCTTACTTGTAAGGGAGGGGTAGGGGAGGGATTCGCAGTACCAGGCAGCAAATCTGTACAAGCCGATGCGAAGAGGTACTATCCCATTGTTTCAGCTTCTACGAATTCGCCGAAGCTGGCTGCAAATCGTCAGTGCCTACTGCCCAATCCCCCCTACCCCCCTTTACACAAGGGGGGCATGGCTGGTGCGCACATCGATACCCGGTACATTCAAACCGATAAACAACAATTTATCATCGTTACAAATGAAATCGAGGTACTTATGGAACGAATCCGCGAGGAATGGGCGGCCTTTTTGGCGCTGCCGGGGAAGAAGAAGCTGGAACACATCTGGATCTATTATAAATGGTATCTGCTGGTGGGCATTGCGGTAATCTGCATGCTGGTGTCCATCGCGGGCACCGTGGCGGAAAACAGGAAGGAGGTCCTGATCTCCGGCATTTTCATCAACAATTCCACCTCCCCCGAGGGCTACGCCCATTTGATGGGGGACTACTGGGAATACTGCGGCGGCAGCGACGACCAGAAGGTGGAGCTGGTGGCCGGGCGCACCATCCACTTTGATTCCGAGACCCTTTCCCAGGAGGACGCGGCGGCCTTTATGATCGTTTCCAGCATGATCGCCGCCAAAACCCTGGACTACATCATCACGGACGAGGCCTCCCTGGATGATTTCCAGGAGCAGGAGATCATCATGGACCTGCGGGAGCTGCTTCCGGCGGAAACCCTCGCCAAATGGGACACCATCGAGCAGGACGGGGCCGTCATCGCCCTGCGGCTGGATAATACCGCCTTCGCGGAACATTACCCCCTCTCCGCAGACCGCAGCTGCATCCTGATCGTCGCCAACGCCCCCAGCGGCGAAGGCGTGGCACGTTTTCTGGAATATCTTATGAAGTGATTTTGATACGATATGCTTATGTAAGATATAAGATATAAGATACAAGATATAAGATATTCCATAAACGAACCGTTTCCAGAAAGCATGGAATATTTTTAATGGAAACAGTCTGGATATCTTATATCTCATATCTTATATCTTATATCTTATATCTTATATCTGCTAAGGCGTCATTTTCTCTTCCCGTCCGGCCTTGATTCCGCTGGAAATACATGGTATAATGGCACGAAAAGGAGGATTCCATTTGAAAAGAGCATGGTTATTGCTCCTGATGCTGGTTTTCTCTATTCCCGCTGCCCGGGCGGAGGAAGCCCCGGCGGCAGTGGAGCAGGCCCGGCAAAGCGTGGTGCATCTTTATGGCATCGGCACCGACCAGGAAACCGGCAAGCGCACCCGCTGGACGGGCACCGGCTTCGCGGTGGGCATTGCCGGGGAGGACACGGACATTTTCCTCACCAACTGGCATGTGGCCACCGGCAGCGGAGAATTCTCCGACGACCAGGTGGAGCTGTGGCTTTTGAAGGACGACGCGGAATTCTACGCCGACCTGACCCCCCGCTTCGGCTCCGCAGCCAGATGCCGGGTGCTGATCACCACCGACGGCTACCCGGATGTGGCGGTGGTGCAGGCCCTGGAGCCGGTGACGGGCTACAAGGCTCTGCCCCTGGTGCCCTCCCGTCAGGTGGCCGAGGGGACGAAGGTCTACGCATTGGGCTTTCCCGGCCTGAAGCACACCCACGGCGGGGCGGACTCCGGGCCGGAGGATGTGGAAGTCAGCGAAGGCACCGTCCGGGAACACCTGGTCATGAAAAACGCCGGGGATTCCAAATCCATCATCCACAGTGCCGCCATCCGGCACGGCTTTTCCGGCGGCCCTCTGGTCAACCAGCAGGGAGCGGTGGTGGCGCAGAACGCCTACGGGTTTGAAGAGGACGTTTCCACCGAGCTGTTCTGTGCGGTGTACACGGATTACGGCATGGAGCTGCTGAACAAGCTGAACGTCCCCTTCACCACCGCCCAGAGCCCGGCGAATCCACGCAGAACCGCCGCTGCGGCGGTCATTGGCGCGGTGGTGCTGGCGCTTATCGGATATCAAATCAAAAGTGCCCGAAAAAGCTGGGCAGAAATCAAGCAGGCCCGGAAGGAGGAAGCCTCCCGTGAAAATTGAGCGCTGCCCCCAGGGGCATTTTTATGACGCTGACCGTTACGACGGCTGCCCCCTCTGCCCGCCGGAGCCCATATGGGAACCCGCGCCGGAGCTGCCCACGGTGGGCTGGCTGGTGTGCACCCAGGGAGACCGTCAGGGCAGGGATTTTCGGCTCCACGAAGGGTATAATTACCTTGGAAGCGGCCCTCAGGCGGACATCCGGCTTCCCTGGGACGACCAAATTCCTGCCCAGCGTGCCGCCATTCTCGGCTACGACCAGCAGTGGGGGCAATTCTCCTTCGGCCCCTGCGGCGGGCGTCCGCCGGTGCGGGTCAACGGAAAAATGATTCTTGATGCAGTGGTATTGAACCCCGGTGACCGGCTCACCGTGGGGGGCACGGAGCTGTTGTTCGTGCCCCTGTGCGGGCCGGATTTCCGCTGGGAGAAAGATAAATGAGGTGTAACAAAATGAAAAGAGTTTTTGCCCTGATCCTGTGCCTGGCGGTGGTGCTGGCGCTGACCCTTCCTGCGGCAGCGGCCCAGCAGTCGCCCTTCCTGCATCCCTTCCTCCGGGTGGAGGAAGACTCCCTCCTGCTTGCGGGCGGGCCTACGGAGGGGACGGCCCCTTCCATCACGGTGAACGGCCAGTCCTTCAGCCAGTTCAGCGTCTCCACGGTGCAGGAGGAGGAGCTGCCCATCACCTATTACTGCCTGGTGGATCAGTCCAGCTCCTTCAGTATCTCCCAGAAAAAGCAGCAGCTGGAAGCCCTGAACGCCCTGAGCAGCGCCCTGCGGCCCATGGACCGCATGGTGCTGGTGACCATGCGGGACAAGCTTTCCTTCGGGGAGCCTCTGGGCAGCTCCGACGCTTTGGAGAAGGCCATCACGGAGGCCTGCACCTACACCGCTCCCCAGACCTATCTCAGCGACGCTGTTGTCAAAGCCATTGAAACCGTATCCAAGACCCAGGACGATCAGAGTGTGTGCTGCATCGTGCTGTTCTCCGACGGTCTGGACGATACCGTTCAGAAAAAGAGCCAGGAGGAGCTCAACGCCCTCATCCGAAGCAGCGGACTGAGCCTGAACGTGGTGGCTCTGGTGGACCCCTGGGCCGACCAGTACGGCAGAGGCCTTGCCACCCAGTTGGTATGCTACGCGGAGCCCTCCCTGGGCGGCATTGGAACAGCCCCCCTGCTGAACGGTGAAGCGGGCAAGGTTCAGGACGGCATCACGGAAATCGTCAACGCAATGCTCTCCGGCTCCGTTCTCCGGCTGGATGCCATGGAGCTGCCCCGGGATAAGGACAGCGTGACCATTGAGGCAGCGCTGAGCCAGAGCCAGGCCGGCACCATCCGGCTGGAAACCTCCATCCTGCCCGAACTGCCCCAGCCCACGGAGCCCGAAACCACCGCTCCCCCGACCACCGAACCCACCACCATGCCCACCACCGCAGCCACCACGGCTCCCACCCAGCCCGCATCCCTGCTCTCCGGCCAGGGCGGCGCCAATCTGCTGCTGGTGCTGATTCTGGTGGGAGCGGCCCTGGTTCTGATTCTGGTGGTGGTGATGGTCGTTCTGACGAGAAGAAGACGGGAAGACCACGAGGAAGAAGACGAGTACGACGGCGAGGAATTCATGGCGGAGCTGGAGACCCCCAAGGCTCCTCCCGCCAACATCAAGCTGGATTTCTCCGATTTCAAAAAGCCGGAGGAGCCCACCGTTCAGGAGCCCTTCCTGCCTGAGCTGACCCTGCCCAAGCAGACCGCTTCCGGCTGCATCGTCCATCTGGTGCCGGAGAACCACCCCGAGGGCGCGGTGAAATTCATCATCAAGCCCAATGCCAGCGTGACCCTGGGCCGGAACAGCAAATCCGACATCGTCCTCAACGAAACCGACAACGCCCTGTCCGGTCTGCATTTTGAGCTGCAATGGGACAGCCGGACCCTGTACCTGCGGGATCGGAACTCCACCAACGGCACTGCCCTGAACGGCGTGCCCCTGCGGGCGGATGTTTGGGCGCGGGTGGAGAACAAGGCCGTCATCCAGGCCGGTTCCACGCGCTACGCCGTCATCATCCGTAAAAAATAATGTGCTTATCGGTTTGGCTCAGCAAACCAAGTTGTATTGGGTTGATGGAGTAAAAAAGTGAATAATGAATGATGAATGATGAAAAATGAATAATTATGGTGTCCGCAAGCGGACATTTTAAATATTTCCGTAGGAAATACCTCAATTATTCATTATTCATCAGCGGAGCGACTTCATTATTCATTATAAATCCTTCACCGCTAGAAAAAGTACAACACAAATTTTCCCAGGCAGCTGAGTAAAGCCGATATGCACTAAAAATAAAGCACTGAGGAGGCGCCTATGGAGCGGATCTACTGCAAAAACTGCCTGCGGGAAACCCCGGCCTACCCCTGCCCCCTCTGCGGCTATGACCCGGAGGCTGCGCCGGCAGTGAGCCAGGCTCTGGAGCAATGCATCCTCCATGGCCGCTATCTGACGGGCCGGGCCCTGGAGAAAACCCCCATCGGCATCAGCTACAAGGCCCTGGATTTGGAGGAGAACCGCCCCGTTTCCATCCGGGAGTTCTTCCCCGCCGGTCAGGCCCAGCGGCAGCCGGACGGCAGCCTGAGCTGGCTGACCCCGCCCCACCCCGAGGGCGCTCTGGGCACCCATTCCCAGATGCCGGAGGATGTGGTTCTGGACAGCTTTTCGGAAAACAACACGATTTACACCGTTTTCCGCCCCGCCGCCCCCAGCCGGAAGCGCCCGCCCCAGGTAAGAAAAAAGGAGAGCGAATGGCTCCCCTTCCTGCTGGCGCTGCTCCTGTTCCTCCTGACCATCGCCGCCGCCCTCCCCCTGCTGGCCTGCCTGCATCCATAACCACGCTTCACGAAATCAAACATCGCCTCCCGTAGTAGCTTGTCACATTTATAAATTGTTGTTTGAATCGCGCCCTTGGCTCCCCCTCTGGGGGAGCTGCCGAAGGCTGAGGGGGTGCCGTCCCGAATATACGGTATCAGGCTGTAAATTTCTGAGCGCATGCCCTCCCTTACTTGTAAGGGAGGGGTAGGGGAGGGATTCGCAGTACCAGGCAGCAAATCTGTACAAGCCGATGCGAAGAGGTACTATCCCATTGTTTCAGCTTCTACGAATTCGCCGAAGCTGGCTGCAAATCGTCAGTGCCTACTGCCCAATCCCCCCTACCCCCCTTTACACAAGGGGGGCATGGCCGGTGCGCATCGATACCCGGTACGTTCAAACCGACAAACAACAATTTTTAAGTGTGACAGGCTACTACAGTGGCTGGTGCGGTTTTAGGCTGCTGAAAAAAATTTTTCAAAAAAGTTGTAGCCCTTTTGGTGGGGGCTTCGTATCAATAAATGAAACAACAAAAAATTCCCTGGATAATGGAGAGGAGCAAAAAATATGAAAAACGAAGAAATGATGCAGCCCCTGGAAGAGGACGAGCTGGAAGAGGTCTCCGGCGGGATTGTAGTTTCAACAAGTCCCATATTTAAATGCAGCAGCTGTGGACATTGTTTTCGGTTCGGTGGGAATTGCCCCGACTGCGGCGGCACACTGGGTAAAGGGTCTAACAATATTATCAGCATTTTTTGAGGAACAGAACACCCCGCAGCTGCCCCAGCGGAAGTATGGCTGCGTACACTCGCCGATGGAAGAAAGGATGTAATGATTATGAAAATCGAAGAAATGATGCAGCCCCTGGAAGAGGACGAGCTGGAAGAGGTCTCCGGCGGGCATGGAGGAAACTCAGATACCACATTTCAATGCAGAAGCTGTGGACATTGTTTTAATTTCGGTGGGAATTGCCCCAACTGCGGCGGCACACTGGACAAAAAAGCGAAAGGAAAGGTGGTTATGTTGTTTTTTGAATGACTAGCAGGAGGCAGCCAGCCACAGCAGCAGGGCGCCACACTTCAAAATGGTTGTTTAACGCACCAGCCACTGTAGGGGAGGCTCGTAGCCTCCCGCGCAGTACAGGCTTTCAGTTAACAACCAGGATGGGCGAATTCGTACCAGTTTACCACATTTGTACCATTCAACCTAACACTCAGTTGACAAACCTGGCGGGAGGCTAAGAGCCTCCCCTACAGTGGCGTGTACAATAAACAACAATTTTTATGAGGAAAACAGAACGCAAAACACACAGCACCCGGAGGCGCTGTGTGTTTTGCTTTATTTCTTGATGACGTGGATGGCGAAGCCTGCGAATTCTCCGGCTAAGTAGATGTTTTTCAGGGTGCCGTCGTCGTTGTAGCTGGCGGTTTCGGGGCGGAAGGAGAAGCCCTTCTCTTCCAATTCTGCCTTGGCGGCGTCCACATCTGCGGTGGCCATGGCGATGTGGCCGTTGGTGCCGGGGGAATTTTCCTTCTTCATGCACTCGAAGAACTTACCCGCGAACACCGAGCTGTTGCCGGGCTTGACCTCCAGATTGAACATCATCCCCAGCAGCTGTGCCGTCTCCTGGGCCTTCACCGGGTCATCGGTCTTGATGCCGACGTGGAGCAGAGAAAACTCATTTTTCATACCATGTTCTCCTATCTTATTTTGAAACCGGTCTCTGGAGCCAGAGGCCGGTTTCTTGTCGATTGATCAGGCAGCAGCCAACTTCTTCTCCTGCTTGCCGCGAATGATGCACCAGGCAATCAGCACAACGCCCAGAACGATACCAACGATATCATACATGGAGCCGGGCAGCACGAACAGCAGCGCAGCCACATAGAACAGCAGCCGTTCCACAGGATTCAGGTTCTTGCCCATGAAGCCCGCAACGCCGGAGGCCAGGAAGAAGGTGGCGCAGGCAGTCATGACCACGGCCAGAATGATCTCCGGCACGGTGCCAATGAGCAGGATCGCGGGACGATAGACGAAAATGAAGGGAGCGATAAAGGCTGTTATTGCAAAATAGAATGCTTTCCATCCTGTTTTCCAGGCACTGGCGTTGGCAATACCGGCAGCGGTGAAGGAAGCCAGGCACACGGGAGGCGTGATCTGAGCCACAACGCCGAAATAGAAGATGAACATGTTGGCAACCAGAGGCTCCACGCCCAGCTTCTGAATGGCGGAGCAGAACAGGGTGTTGGCAATCAGGTAAGCAGCCACGGTGGGCAGCGCCATGCCCAGCAGCAGGCAGCCAACAGCGGCAACGGCCAGAGCCAGCAGCAGGTTGGAATTGCCGGAGGTTCCGATCAGCTTTGCGATCTTCACAGCCACGCCGGAGCGAACCACAATGCCGATCATGATGCCGCAGGCGGCGGTGGGGATGGCAACGTTAGAGGCCTGACGGACACCCTCCATCAGGGTGTGCAGCATCTGCCGGGGGTTCATGCGGATGTCCTTGGCGGTGAGGTTGATCACGATGGCCAGCAGGGTGCAGTAGATGGCTGCACGGGGCATGGACATGCCGGAGAAGATCATGATGACCAGCAGGATGATGGGGGTCAGCCGGTACAGTCTGGGCAGGATGGCACTGCCCTGGTACTTGAGGCCGGCATTGGTGCTGGACATGGCCCGCTTCTTCGCCAGCAGATGCACCAGGATGAAGGCAGCGCCGAAATAGGCACAGGCGGGGATGATGGCAGAGGTGGCGATGGTCATATACTTCACGCCGATCATTTCCGCCATGATGAAGGCGCCGGCACCCATGATGGGGGGCATGATCTGGCCGCCGGTGGAAGCAACGGATTCCACAGCGCCGGCCTCCTCGGGGGTGTAGCCAGCCTTTTTCATCAGAGGAATGGTCAGAACGCCGGTGGTGGACACGTTGGCAACGGCAGAGCCGGAGATCATGCCCAGCAGGCCGGAGGACAGCACCGCAGCCTTGGCCGGGCCGCCGGCGGTCTTATCAGACAGCTTCATGCCCAGGTCGATCAGCACGGAGCCGCCGCCGCAGTTGGAGAAGAACGCACCGAACACCATGAAATAGAACAGGGTGCCCATGGAGGTGGACAGGGGAGAGCCGAAGATGCCGTTCTGGCCATACATCAGGGTCTCGCAGAACTGGCCGAAGGTCATACCGGCAAAGCGGAAGGTGCCCTTCAGATACTGGCCGAAGAAGGCATAGGCCATGAAGAACAGGATCACGAAGAAAAGCGCCAGGGAAACCGTGCGGCGCACCGCTTCCATCACGCAGAAAATCAGCATCACCGCCACAACGATATCCAGTGTGGTCATGGGGTCAACGCTGAGAACACGCATGTTCAGTGCATTGGCATGGGTCAGGAAGAAATAGCAGATGAAGGCGACACAGCCCAGCAGAGCAGCGTCGTAAATCCACCAGAGATTACGCAGCTTGTTTTCTTTGTTCTTTACCTTGTCGGCCATGGGGTTGAACAGGAACACAACGGCCAGAGCAAAGCACATATGCAGCGGAATCTGCGCCCAGGGCTGCAGGGGCTTGACCAGCTTGATATACAGCTGGAACGCCGTCATGGCCAGGGTCAGCACGATCAGGACGATATAACGCCACTTGGGCATTTTTTTCAGCAGCTTGGCAATTTTGGACTCCTCGTCCTCTTCGCTGGCCAGCGCGGCTGCCTTGGCATCCATATCCAGCTTTGCTCCGGCTGCTGAGTCATTTTTCTTGAAGATACTCATATCAGACCACCTATCATGATTTTTGAAAATCCGGCCGGGTCCGGAAACCCGACCGGATAAGCGATTCTAGCCTAGTTGATGACAGTCTGTGGAATTACTCCATGACACCGATTTCCTGGTAGTATCTCACAGCGCCGGGATGCAGCTCAGCGCCGCCGATCTTCTCGGATTCCCAGCAGGTAGCCACGTCCCAGGGAGCCAGGGAGTTGTAGGTCTCGACCAGGGCGTCACGGTTCTCGCACAGGGTCTTGACGATCATGTAAACCACATCGTCGCTCAGGTCATCGTTGACGAAGATGGAGTCGGGGGAGCCGGGCAGAACCAGCTCTTCGGTCTGACCCTTGAAGGAGTCGGCAGCGATGGTAACTCTCTGGAAGCCCTTCTCGTTGACGAACCAGTCAACCAGCTCGTCGCCCCACTGCAGGAAGGTCACGTCGCAGGTGGTGGCAATCTCAGCCATGGTGGAGGAGGAGCCGGAGGTGTGGTCAATGTAGAAGTCGATCTTGCCGTCCTGCAGAGCAGCCTGGTTCTCGGAGCCGGACTGGTTGGTGATGGAGCCGCCCCAGCTTTCCAGGTCAGCCTGGGTCACGCCGAAGTACTCCAGCAGCAGGTAAGCGCCCTGAGCGTCCATGGAGCCCACGGGGGAGCAGCCGATGCGCAGAGGCAGCTTCTGCTCGAACACTTCCTCGATGGAGGAGATGTTGTACTTGGACAGGAACTTGTTGGAAATGCAGTTGATGTAGCAGACAGCGGTCAGACCACCCATGGCTGCCTTATAACCGGCAGTGACAGGGGGCTTGCCCAGGGTGCCTTCCTCCATGGCCCACTTAGCGGGAGCAGCATTGATGAAAGCCATGGAAACGGACTCGTCACCGAACAGGTAGGGAGCACCCATACCGCCGGGGTTGGTGGGCTGCACGTCCACCAGGCCGAAGCCGCCTTCGTTCTCCAGGTACTTGGACATCTCAACAATAATGTTGTAGGAACCGGAACCGACAGCGTCAGAGGAGAAGACCAGCATTTCGCCGGACATGTCGGGAGCTTCTGCGGCAGCGCAGACAGAGAACAGGCTCATAACCAGAACGAGAGCCAGCGCGAGGGTGAGGGACTTTTTCATGGTGTTTCTTCCTTTCTTTTTTCTGTTTATTTCTTTACCGGCAGGCCGGTATAAGACGGATTTGGGGGCAATTACTGCCGTTTGGCTTTGTAGAAGGGGGCTACCTGGAGGGCAAAGTCGATGGAGTTGACCAGGCTCAGCTCGTTGGCGTGGCCGCTGCCTGCGTGGCCGAAGCCGGTGCCGTGGTCCACGGAGGCACGGATGATGGGCAGGCCCAAAGTAACGTTGATGCCTGCCACGGCGTCCCAGTGGCCCTCGGCCTTGTTGTAGACAAAGCCCTTGACCTTCAGGGGGATGTGGCCCTGGTCGTGGTACATGACGACCACCATATCATACCAGCCGCCCAGCGCCTTGGAGAACACGGTGTCGGGGGGCGTGGGCTTTTTCTCGGGGATGTTGATGCCTTCGGCCAGAGCGGCATCGATGGCGGGCTGGATCTCCTCGATTTCCTCGGTGCCGAACATGCCGTTCTCACCGCAGTGGGGATTCAGACCGGCAACGCCGATCTTGGGGTTCTCGATGCCCAGGGCGTGGCAGGCTTCGTTCGCCAGGTGGATGCACTCCAGCACCCGCTCCTTCTTCACCCGGTCGCAGGCCTGGCGCAGGGAGACATGGGTGGAGACGTGGATGACCCGCAGGTCGTTGTGAGCCAGCATCATGGCGTACTTCTTGGTGCCGGTGTAGTGGGCGTAGATTTCGGTGTGGCCGGAGTAGTGGTGACCGGCCATGTTGATGGCTTCCTTGGAAAGGGCGTTGGTGACGGTGCCGTCCACCTTGCCCGCCATGGCCATTTCGATGACCTTCTTGACGTACTGGAAGGCAGCCTCGCCGCCCAGGGCGCAGGCACCCACGCCAAAGGGCTTGGGGGCGTCCAGGTCGCTGGTGTCGGGAATCTGGTCAGCGGGAACCAGGCCCATGTCCAGCACGTCGATGGTGCCGTACTCATACTTGGCATCCTTGGCGTCCTGAATGGCATTGACCTTCAGGTCGGCCACGCCGATTTTCTTTGCCACCTTGGCGGCATATTCCATGCTGGACTTGTCGCCTACCACCAGGGGACGGCAGCGGTCATAGATGCTCTTGTCCGCCAGCGCGCGGACGGTGATCTCCGGGCCGTTGCCAAAGGGGTCACCCATGGAGATGCCCAGAATGGGACGTTCGTTCATAGTTCGTTTCCTCCTCTGTACGATTGTAAAGATACGTTGCTTATTGGACGAAATCAAAAAGCGGGAAATTGTTGTTTGACCGGGCGATGGAGCTTGGCTCCCCCTCTGGGGGAGCTGTCAGCCCGAACGGGCTGACTGAGGGGGTGTCGAACGTTGGTTGCGGGTACGCTTTAACCGACGACACCTCTCCCGGCCTCGCTGGCGCTCGGCCACCCTCCCCAGAGGGGAGGGCAAGGGTGCATCAAACAATTTGTCCGCATTCAGCTATGCCGGGGATTTACAGGATTTCCTGATAGAGCTTGCGGGCGTCGGCGGGGGTGAGGGGCACCATGTTGTTCACCAGCAGGCGCTGGACGGACATACCGGCCTCCACCAGACCCTCCAGATCCTCGGCGGGGACATTGAATTCCTTCAAGCTGGTGGGGATCTCCAGGTGCTTGACGATCTGCTCCATCCGGCCGATCATCCACTTCGCCTTCTCGTCCACGGTCTTGACCTTCACTTCCTCGTGGCAGCAGCGGTCATAGGCCAGAGCCAATCTCTCTCGGAAGGCCTCGTTCTGGGCATTGAAGCGCATGACGGGGGTCAGCAGGATGGCGTTGGACACGCCGTGGGCAATGTGGTACTTGCCGCCCAGGGGATAGCTCAGAGCATGGACAGCGGTGGTGCCGGAGGCGGTGATGGCCAGGCCGCCGTAGTAGGCCGCCATCTGCATCCGATTCTTTTCCACCATGGCAGTGGGGTCGTCGCAGGCCTTTTCGATGTTGTTGATGATCAAATCGCAGCCTTCCAGGGCGTACATATCGCTGAAGGGGTTGGCCTTGTTGGAGGTGAAGCACTCGATGCAGTGGGCCAGGGCATCCACGCCGGTAGCGGCTGCAATCTTCCGGGGCAGGTTCTTGATGAGCCGGGCATCCAGGATCACGTAGTCCGCGATCATGTTCTCATTGACGATGCCGATTTTCAGCTCCTTCTCGGGTACCCCCACGATGGCGTTGGGGGTGACCTCCGCGCCGGTGCCGGCGGTGGTGGGAATCAGCACGATGGGAACGCACTTGCGTGCCTGTCCGGGATTGTCCAGCAGCTCCTTGACGCCGTATTCATCGGTGACCAGGATGGAGGCCAGCTTGGCAGCATCCATGACAGAGCCGCCGCCGCAGGCAACGATCAAATCGGCACCGCTCTTCTTGAACGCATCCACCACGGCCTGCACCGCCATATAAGAGGGCTCGGGGGGCAGCTCGTCCAGAACGTAATATTCCACGCCGGTGCCCTTCACCACGGCCTCGGGCATATCAAACAGCCCCAGGCTCCGCAGGCCCTTGTCGGTGAACATGGCCACCTTTTTGGCATTCAGAGATTTGATGATGTCCGCGATGCTGTCCATGGCGTTTTCGCCGCCGTAGACCGCATGGGGCATTTTCAGATTGTACTTGGTTAACATAATCAATCCCTCCAAAACGAATTAGCAGTTGCCATCAGCGATTTTGATGAACAGGTCAGGCGCGCCGAAGCCGCCGGACTTGGCAAT
The DNA here is from genome assembly GCA_945875335.1 of uncultured Clostridia bacterium. Taxonomy (GTDB): domain Bacteria; phylum Bacillota; class Clostridia; order Oscillospirales; family Oscillospiraceae; genus Faecousia. The sequence continues at coordinate 14,161 of CAMCKD010000019.1, forward strand.
GATGTTGTATTCCTTCTCCCGGTAGCGGAACCGGGTGAGCACCGCGCCGGGGGCGATCTCTCCCACGGGCACCAGTGCCGAAACCCCCACCTGCTTCATGAGGGCCAGCAGGGTGTCGCCGCCGGTGCAGAGGATGGTGCCCTCCAGCCCGCCATCCAGCATGGCCTTGACCAGAATCGCCAGGTTGGCGGAAATCCGCTGGCGGCGGAACTCCACATCCATGCCGTGGAGGGCGGCGTACTGCACCGTGTCGTCACAGCCCGCCGGGTCGTTCACATCCAGGATGCAGCGGCCGGTTTTTGCCAGCTCCAGCCAATGGGCTACCGCCTCCTGCTTCTCCTCGCCCCGAACCCAATAGGCGTCCAGCTTCTGCCGGGGGGTCAGGTGGATGCGCTGGAAGCCGGCCTTTTCCGCCTCCTCCATCTGCCGCAGGGTGACGGCGTTGACGCTGCCGCAGGCCACGAAGAGTCCGGGCTCCAATTTGGGAAGCTGGGGCGCTTCTCCCGGGGGCAGCAGCAGATCCGCCACCACCGCGCCGAAGCCCGCGCAGCCAGCGCTGAGACGAATGCCGTTTTCGCCCAAGGCCTTGCCGATGGTTTTCAAATCCTGCTCCGTCTCGGCATCGTAGACATGGATGCCGGGGGTGGTCATCCAGGGCTCACTGCCCAGCTCATGGAGCACCACCGTGGCCTGGCTCCCCTGGCGGAGGACTGCTTCCACGGAGGACTGGGTCACCGGCTCGAAGGGGTCCTTGCCAAACACGCTTTCCGCCACGGGAACGCCGTCGATGTAGTGGATGCCCTTCCGGGTGACCCGGTTCATCTTGGGCAGGGCCGGGAGAAAGGCCAGGCAGGCGCCATTGGCGGCATCCAGCACGGCGGTGAGCTCCGCGCCCACATTGCCCCGGAGGGCGGAGTCGGTTTTTTTGTAAATATGAGTGAAGCCAGCATCCAGCGCCCGGCGGGTGGCCTGGTACACCACCTCATAGGCCTGCTGGCCGGAAAGGTGCCGGGTCTCCGCGTCCAGGATCAGCACCTGGGCCTGGGCCTGCTCCATGGGGTAATCCGGGTCCACCACCACGCAGGTGGAAGCGCCTCTGGCGGCGAACTGGACGCCGGTGTCCAGGGCCCCGGTGAAATCGTCGGCGATAATCAGTAGCTTCATGCAGCACCTCGTAATATGTTCATTTTTGAAACAGTTTTACGTTTGTTGGATGCTTTCCGAAAAAGTGCTGTAATAATTCCTTACAGTTCCCGGTTCTGTTGTATATATTACAGCATTCGACAGCGGTTTTCCACGCTTTTTGTACCATATGAACGTTTAATTATGGAACGTATGTAAAATCCGCTGTTTTATTTTTGTGCGTTTCGTACAGTTTTCGCAGCGCCACTGTGTAGTGGTCTGTAACACATAAAAATTGTTGTTTAGCGCGCACCCTCGGCTCCCCCGCTGGGGGAGCTGCCGAAGGCTGAGGGGGTGCCCCCCAGATATACGGTATCAGGCTGTAAGTTTCTGAGCGCATGCCCTCCCTTACTTGTAAGGGAGGGGTAGGGGAGGGATTCGCAGTACCAGGCAGCAAATCTGTACAAGCCGATGCGAAGAGGTACTATCCCATTGTTTCAGCTTCTACGAATTCGCCGAAGCTGGCTGCAAATCGTCAGTGCCTACTGCCCAATCCCCCCTACCCCCCTTTACACAAGGGGGGCATGGCTGGTGCGCACATCGATACCCGGTACATTCAAACCGCCAAACAACATTTTTTAAGTGCGACAAGCTAGTAGACGAGGGGTAACTGGCGGGTTATTCCATCCCGGCCTTTTTGCCGTCCTCCAGGACTTTTTTCAGGGCCGCGATGCCCTCGGGGGCGATGCTGTTGAAGGGAGCCCGGCAGTTGCCCACCGGGTATCCCAAAAGCTTGGTGGCGCATTTGATCATGGTGTTGGGGTTTCCGTACTTGAAGGTGGAGCGCAGGGGAATCAAGCTGCGCTGCACCTCCAGGGCCTTTGCCAGCTCGCCTTTTTTGAAAAGCTCCACAATGCTGCAAATGGTCTTGGGATAGATGTTGCTGCATCCGGCAATGGCTCCCGCGCCGCCGTTGACCAGATTGTCGAAAATCAGGGCGTCGTTGCCGCTGAGGACGCTGAAATCCTCCCGGAACCGGGTGGCCTCCAAATACTGCTGCATGTTCAGGAAATCACCGCTGGAATCCTTCACGCCCACGATGTTGGCAAAGTCCCGGGCAAGCCTGCCCACGGTTTCGGGAGCCACCTTGTTGCCGGTGCGGGGCGGGATGTTATAGATGACGATGGGCAGATCCACAGCCTGCGCCACAGCGGCGAAATGGTTGTAAATCTCCGTCTGGTTGGCGGCGGCAAAGTAGGGGCAGATGATGCTCAGCATGTCCGCGCCCAGCTCCTTCGCTTTCCGGCTCATGCGGATGGTGTCCCTGGTGCCGGGGCAGCCGGTACCGGCGTAGATGGGCACCCGCCCGGCGGTCTGATGGATCACAGCCTCCAGAACGGCGTACTTCTCCTCCTCACTGAGGATGTAGCTCTCGCCGTTGGTGCCGAAGCAGAACAGGCCCGAAACCCCCGCGCCGATGAGCCGCTCCACCTGGTTGCGCAGCTCGTCAAAATTGATGCTTTCATCCTCATACATGGGGGTGAGGATGGGAGTGATGATTCCCTGAACCAGCTTGTTCATGTTCCGTTTCCTTCCCGGCTCTTAGTGCAGACCCATTTTGGCGTCCTCGGCCAGGACCTCCTTCAGCACCTCAATGCCTTCGGGGCAGAGGTAATTGAAGGGACGGCGGGGCTCGCCCACGGGGTTGCCCAGCATGCGGGTGGCCAGCTTGATGACGGTGTTGGGGTTGCCCAGCTTCATAGCTCTCTGGATGCCGGTGATGGAAGCCTGCGCGGCCTCGGCGCCCTCGATGTCACCGGCCACGAACTTATCATAGATGCTGGCCACGGTGGCGGGGTACAGGTTGGCCCGACCTGCGATGCCGCCTGCACCGCCCAATTTCAGGCAGTTGAGGATGTTGCCGTCGTTGCCTGCCAGCACGGCTACCTTCTTGGGCAGCTCCTGGGTCAGGCGGATGTAGGCCTTCAGATTTTCCAGATCGCCGCTGGAATCCTTGGCGCCCATGATCACATCCACATCCCGGCACAGGGCCTGGACGGTCTCGGGCAGCAGCTTATTGCCGGTGCGGGCGGGGATATTATACAGGACGATGGGGATGTTCACATGCTTGGCCACCGCCACATAGTGGTCATACAGCTCCTTCTGGCTGGCCAGGGCGAAGCTGGGGGTGATGATGCTCAGCACGTCCGCGCCCATCTGCTCGGCCCGCTTGCTCATGTAGATGGTGTCGGCGGTGGAGATGCAGCCGGTACCGGCGTAGACGGGAACCCGGCCCTTCACCTGATCGATGACGGTTTCAATCACCGCTTCCTTCTCCTTGGTGCTCAGGATGAAGGCCTCGCCGTTGGTGCCGCAGGGGAACAGACCATGGACGCCGCCGGCCAGCTGACGCTCCACCTGCTGGCGGAGCACCTCCAGATTGACGGACTGCTGGTCGTCGTCATTCATGGGGGTGACAATGGGAGGAATGATGCCCTTGAGTTCTACGTTTTTCATGTGAATCGGCTCCTTTTCTGTTTTTTGTGTGTTCACTTTTGAAACATATTGAGGATGGTTGCAAAAATTGGGGTTTCAGTATGGAAAATTGCCTGGATGGTTTCTTTCTTGGGGATATGATATCAAAAAATCCAGGGTATTTTCCACGGTTTTTTCAAATTTTGACGTTTAATTTTGAAACAGGCGTAAAATTGGTTGCATTCTTTTTGTGCGAATGGTATAATTGTTTCAGATTGGAACAAAAGCAGGAGGGGTTATTCATGAGCGAACGGATTCGGGTGCTGGGCATTGCTCCCTATGAAAACATGAAGCGGCTGATGGGGGAGCTGGCCTCCGAGTACCCCCAGATGGAGCTGACGATTTTTGTGGGTGACCGGGAGGCGGGACTGGAAATCGCCCGGCAGAATTTCCACGGCAACTACGATGTGGTGATCTCCCGGGGTGCCACCGCCACCATGCTGAAGCGGGAGCTGCCCCTGCCGGTGGTGGAAATTGAGATTTCCACCTATGATCTGCTCTGCTCCCTGCGGCTGGCGGGGGGACTGGAGCAGAAGGTTGCGCTGATCTGCGCGAGGAACATCTCCGCGGGAGCCCAGCGGCTGCGGGAGCTGATGGGGCTGGACATGGACATCTTCACCTATGAGGACGCGGCCTCCTTGCGGGAGACCATCGCCCAGCTGGATCGGAACCTGTACCACGCCCTGCTGTGCGACATGGTGGCCTTCACCACCGCCAAAACCATGGGCCGGAACGCCTTTCTGCTCACCTCCAGCGTGGACAACATCCGCAAGGCCTTCGACCAGGCGGCGCTGCTGTGCCGCAGTCAGGCCAGGCTCCGGGACGAAAACCTGTTCCTCCGGGAGCTGCTGCAATGGCAGATCGGCTACACCGTCATCCTGGACGACAGCGGCACCCCCTTCCTCTCCACCGCCGACCCCACCACCCCGGAGCTGCTGGACATGCTGCGCCGGGAGCTGCCGGAGTGCATCCAGACCCCGGAGCGGAAGGTGGCCCGGAGCCTGGGGGGCACCCTGTATATGATCCGCACCAAGCGCATCCACATCGGCCCCACCGCCTACACCGCCTTTTTCTACGACACCCGGAAAACGCCCCCGGGCTCCAACCGCACCGGCATCCGCACCTTTACCCGGCCCGAGGCGGAGGAACGCTACTGCCGGGGGGTGTTCAGCACCTCCGGCTTCCCCACGGACGCCCAGGAGGAAATCGATAAAATTCTGCAAAGCGCCGCCCCGGTGATGATCGTGGGGGAGGACGGCACGGGAAAGGAATCCGCCGCGGACATCCTCTTCCTGCGCAGTCAGCTTCAAAACAACCCCCTGATCCACATCAACTGCGCCGCCCTGGGAGAAAAGGAATGGGACTTCCTGCTGGGGCACCACAACTCCCCCCTGGCAGACAGCGAGTCCACCCTCTACTTCATCAACGCGGACACCCTGCCCATGGAGCGGGTGCGGCAGCTATTGAGCGTGCTGGAGGAAATGCGGGTCTGCAGCCGGAACCGGGTGCTGTTCTCCTGCGTCTGCCCCAAGGGGGAATCCGTATCCCAGGCCGCCAGCGCCATCATCGACCAGCTTTGCTGCATGACGATGCAGCTTCCTTCCCTGCGGGAGCTGTCGGACCGGATTCCCGTGATGGTGAATATGTATTTGAGCCGGGTGAATGGGGATGTCTCCCGGCAGATCCTGGGAGTGGAGCCCCAGGCCATGGAGCTGCTGCAGCAATACCCCTGGCCCAACAACTATGCCCAGTTCCGCCGGGTGATGCAGGAGCTCACCGCCACCGCCGCCGGACAGATCATCACCGCCCAGGAGGTGCGGGCCCTGCTGCGGAAGGAGCGGTATGTGGGTTCCTTCACCCCCCATGGCGAAAACGAGGCCATCCCCCTGGACCTGACCCGCAGCCTGGAGGAGATCAGCCGGGACATCGTCCGCCATGTGGTGAACGAAACCGGCGGCAACCAGACCCTGGCCGCCAAACGCCTGGGCATCAGCCGGACAACCCTTTGGCGGATGATTCAGAAATAAACAATGGACTGCTGCCCATTTGCAGCAGTCCGAAGAATTGTTACCCTTGCCCTCCCCTCTGGGGAGGGTGGCCGAGCGCCAGCGAGGTCGGGAGAGGTGTCGCCCACTAAAGCGTACCCGCAACCAACGTTCGACACCCCCTCAGCCCCAGTGTGCGCACTGGGGCAGCTCCCCCAGAGGGGGAGCCAAGGGCGTCCCGCCAAACAGCTTATTGATTCCTCAAATCCGGGATATACACGTTGATGTCCACATCGCCTTCGATGCCGGGTACTTTTCCCTCGCTGGTGTACTGCCACATCTCCACCCGGTAGGGGAAGGTCATCCGGTCCTGGTACAGAGCCAGCCAGAAGGGGTAGTCCTCCAATTCGTTCAGGTAGATCATCCGGGAGGCTTGCGTCCAGTTGAAATAGACCATGGGGTCGAAGCCCCGGCCGCTCATTTCGTCGCAGAAGTAGCGGAGCATGTCCGTCAGCTCCCGGCGGGTGACGTTCCGCACCCGGCCCTCGGTGGGGTTGGCCACCTCCCAGTCCAGGACGATGGGGTAGTCCAGCTGATAGTCCCCCAGGATTTCCAGCATGAACTCAATTTCCTCATAAACCTCATCCAGAGTGGTGGCCTGGGAGAAGAAGTAGGCCCCGATGGGGATGCCTGCGGCGGCGGTGCCGGCCAGGTTCTGGTCGATGTATTCATCCTTCACCAGGGTGCCCTTGGCGCCCCAGCCCCGGTAGCCCAGCCGCAGCATGGCGAAATCCACCCCGGAGGCCTTGACCTGGTTCCAGTCGATGTCGTGCTGGAAGGCGGACACGTCCACGCCAACGTAGCTCTCCTGCTTCAGGCAGTAGAGATAATTGTGCTTATTATATTGAAAGTCATATTGATTGAAGGGGTTTGCTTCCGGGGGAATGGTGGGCTCGGTGGTGGGCTCCGTCTCGGTTTCCAGGATGGGATTCTCCTTTAATTCCGCCTCTTCCTCCAGCCGCAGGCCGTGAAGCAATGCACCGGGGTCATCCTCCTGGGGCTGCGTGGCGCTGCGCAGAGAGGGCAGCAGGAAGGAAGCACCCAGCACCACCAGAAAAATCACCACGCAGACGGCAGCCGCGGCACCCAGAAACACCACCGGGCCGCTGGTGCGGGAGGAAACATAGTCGGCGTCGTCATCCACGTAGACATAATCCTCGCTGTATTCTTCCCCGTCAAATTCATCGTCCAGATATTCGTCATCGGGCAGGGAGTGCTTCATGGCTCCATCTCCTTTTCGTGGGTCTTTCGACTCAATATAGCATAGAACCGCCGGTTGCACAAGAGGAAAAAATGCGGAAATACCGTTTCTTCAAAATCTTAAACATTCCGTAAATAATCACCCCGGGTGGTTGAAATCCAGGGAAATTGCAATATAATATCCTCATCTCTAGTTTTCAGGGTGATGGTATGAACAATTTCAGCAGCTGGCTTCGGAATTTGGGAGCGAAATTCCGGGCCGGGCTTTTTCGTTTTATGTCCGGACGCTATGGCACCGACCGACTGAATACGGTGATCCTCTGCGTGGGCGTGGCGGCCAGCATTCTCTCGGCCTTTTTGCAGCACCTGCTGATTGGCCGGATCGCCTGGGTGCTGAGCTACGCGCTGATGATCTGGGCCATTTTCCGCAGTCTGTCCCGGAACATCAACAAGCGCTACCAGGAAAACCGCCGGTTCCTATTGATGCTGGACAGGATCAAGGATCGAAAAAATCGGTACTTCCTCTGCCCCCGCTGCCGCCAGACCGTCCGGGTCCCCCGGCACAAGGGCAAAATCGCCATCACCTGCCCCAAATGCAAGGAACGCTTCCAGCGCCGTACCTGAGTTTTCCCAAAATTCGACAAAATAATACCAAAGTGCTGCCCCGCAAAAAGGGCAGCACCTTTTTTATTTGTGCATATCGGCTTTATTCAGCTGCCTGGGAAAATTTGTGTTGTACTTTTTCTAGCGATGAAGGATTTATAATGAATAATGAAGTCGCTCCGCTGATGAATAATGAATAATTGAGGTATTTCCTACGGAAATATTTAAAATGTCCGCTTGCGGACACCATAATTATTCATTTTTCATCATTCATCATTCATTATTCACTTTTTTACTCCATCAACCCAATACAACTTGGTTTGCTGAGCCAAACCGATAAGCACATTTTTATTTCCCAGCCAACGCCAATGCCCGGCGGATTTTGCTTTTGGGCTCCGGGGTGAGGCTGAATCGGGCGGCCAGGGACTGAGCAAAAGCAATGGCATCGGCGTCGCTGCCCTGCTTCAGCTCCACCTCCACTTCGGCGAAGGGCAGCTCCTTCCCGCCTCCCAGCAGCACCCCCCAGTCCAGAGCCAGCTCCACGGTGCCCTCTCCGGCATTTATCAGGGCGGCTCTCCGGGTGAACCGGGCGGCGCAGGTGGGGAACACCCCCTGGGCCGTGAATTCCGCCAGCTCTCCGGGGGCACCCAGGGCAATGAGCCGGGGCACGGCCTGGAGGATATCGCCGCATTCCGTCTCCCATTCCCCCCGGCTGCCGTCGGGCAGGTTGGATTTCAGGGTGCACACCGACACTCCGTTCTCCAGCCGCCGCCGCAGGGTCCAGTGCAGCCGGGAGAATACCCCGCTGGGGGCATCATAATAGGTGGTCTCCATGGCAATTTCCCGGAAGGGCCCATACACTGCCGCGATTTCCTCCAGCTGGGCCTTGTCAGCCCGGTATTTCAGTTCAAACTCCCGCCCCATGTTGCGCGCTCCTTTTTATTGATTATGATGTATTATACACCCATCCCGGGGAACCGTAAAGACAAAAGACGGGAAATTGTTGTTTATCATTCACGCCATTCGTAGGGCGGGGTCATGACCCCGCCGACCACGTTGCGGTTTGGAACATGTCCCATTCAACGAAAGCACTCAGAAATCGTTACCGATCGGCGGGGTCATGACCCCGCCCTACGATGGCATCCCGCCAAACAACCATTTACCGTTGAGGCTGGGAAAATGTTAATGAATAATTCAAAAACCGGGGGTTGACATTCTTAGCACTCTCTGGTATAGTGTGCTTAGCACTCAGAGAGAATGAGTGCTAACGAAAGGAGGATGTTCATGGAGCTCACCGAACGGAAGAAGAAAGTGCTCCGCAGCGTGGTTGACCTTTATATCCGAACCGCCGAGCCTGTTGGCTCCAAGGCCATCACAGAGCTGCCGGATATGAACTATTCCTCCGCCACCATCCGCAACGAAATGGCCGACCTGACCACCATGGGCTACCTGGAGCAGCCCCACACCAGCGCCGGGCGGGTTCCCTCCGCCGCAGGCTACCGGCTGTATGTGGATGAGCTGATGCTGGACTACCGCCTCAGCGTGGACGAAACAAAGTCCATCACCAGCGCCATCGAGGAAAAGATGAACCGGGTGGACAAAATGATGGAGAAGGTTGCAAAGCTGGTCTCCCAGGCCACCAATCTTCCCGCCATCAGCGCGGCCTCCCGTCAGGGCGGCGCCGCCGTGCTGAAATTCAACCTGCTCCCCTCCGGCACCGGCAGCTTCATCCTGGTACTGACCCTCACCGGCGATCAGGTTGTAAACAAGCTGATCAAGCTGCCCCTGAGCCTTTCGGATTCGGAGCTGAACCTGCTCACCGCTTTGCTCAACGCCACCATGACGGAGCTTCCGCTGGAGGAATTCACCGCCGAGCTGATGGAGAAGGTGATGCGCTCCGCCGGAGCCGCCGCCAGTCTCGTGCCGGTGATCGTGGATTTCACCACCGAGGCCCTGAAAAATCACGGCTCCACCAACATGGCCGTGGCCGGGCAGGCTAGACTTTTGGGTCTGCCGGAATACCGGGATGTGGACAAGGCACAGCGGGTGCTGGCCAGCATCGACGAGGATGCGCTGAGCAATCTTCCCGCCGTGATGGAGGGAGCCAACGGGACGAAAGTGATCGTGGGCCCGGAAAACGTGGCCGACGAGCTGAAGGACACCTCCGTGGTCATGACCAAGTTTGACATCGGCGACGGAATGCAGGGCATGATCGGCGTGGTGGGCCCCACCCGAATGGATTACGCCAAGGTCACCGCCCGGCTGAGCTGCTTCGCGGAGAACCTGAGCAAGATGTTCGCCAAGCCCGAAGCGCCCCAGCTGCCCAGTCCCACAGAGCACGAAGAAAAACCACCGAAATAAAGGAGAGACCTGCATATGTCGAAAAAGGAGAAAAAGCAGCAGGAGCCGGAAACCCAGGAGCCCGAGCTGACCGAGACCCCCGAAACCGACGAGGCTGCCCAGGAGGCCGCCCCCGAGGTGACGGTGGAGGAAGCCCCCCAGATCAACTGGGAGGAGAAATACAACGCCGAGCACGACACCTACCTGCGTCTGGCCGCTGAGTTTGATAATTTCCGCAAGCGCACCATCAAAGAGAAGGAAGCCTCCTACGGCAACGGCAAATCCGACGCCGTCAGCAAGCTGCTTCCCATCTATGACATTCTGGAACGGGCCGTGAACCAGCCCACCGAGGATGCCGCCTACAAAAAGGGCGTGGAGCTGACCATGACCGAACTGGTGAAGATTTTCACCGGCCTGGGCGTGGAAATCTTCGGCCAGCCCGGCGACAGCTTCGACCCCGCCCTTCACAACGCCGTGATGCACGTGGAGGACGAGAGCCTGGGAGAGAACACCATCGCCCAGGTGTTCCAGAAGGGCTTCAAAATGGGCGACAAAATCGTCCGCTTCGCCATGGTTCAGGTGGCGAACTGAGATATAAGATATAAGATATGAGATATAAGATATTTTATATCGCCCCGCAATGTAAAAAATATTCTTTCATAGATTTAGGAGGAAAACATTATGTCTAAGATCATCGGTATTGATTTGGGTACTACCAATTCCTGCGTGTCCGTTCTGGAAGGCGGCGAGCCTGTTGTCATCGCCAACGCCGAGGGCACCCGCACCACCCCCTCTGTTGTGGCCTTCTCCAAGACCGGCGAGCGGATGGTGGGCCAGGTGGCAAAGCGTCAGG
>CAMCKD010000020.1 GCA_945875335.1 uncultured Clostridia bacterium
GGCAAAATGCGCAACCTGGTCGGCGGGGTCATGACCCCGCCCTACGAATGGTGCGCCGCACAAACAACAATTTATATTGTGACAAATGGCTGTTTTTGGCGGGATTATCATTTGCTTCCTTCCATTTTTTCCAGCTTTTCGAGGACCTTCTGGAAATAATCCGGCAGGGGGGCGAAGACCATCACCGGGCGGCCGTCTCTTGGGTGACGGAAGCAGAGGGCGCCGGCGTGGAGGCACTGGCTGTCCTGGCCCAGCTCTGCTTTTTTGCGGCCGTAAACCGTGTCTCCCAGGATGGGGTGGCCGATGTGCGCCATATGTACCCGGATTTGATGGGTGCGTCCCGTTTCCAGGCGGCAGCGGATGTGGGTGTAGCCCCGGTAGCGCCGGATGACCTCCCAGTGGGTGACGGCGGGCTTGGAATTGCGCTCTGTCACGCACATCTTCTTTCGGTCGGTGGGGTGCCGGCCGATGGGGGCATCCACGGTGCCGCTGTCCTCCTTCAGGGTGCCGCAGACGATGGCCTCATAGGTTCGGGCCATGGTGTGATCCTTCAGCTGGGAGGCCAGCACCGTGTGGGCCAGGTCGTTCTTCGCCACCGCCAACAGGCCGGAGGTGTCCTTGTCGATCCGATGGACAATGCCCGGGCGCAGCTCCCCGTTGATGCCGGAGAGGGAATCCCCCATGGCGTAGAGCAGTCCGTTGACCAGGGTGTCGTCCTGGTGCCCGGCGGCGGGGTGCACCACCAGACCCTTGGGCTTGTTGATGACCACCACATCCTGATCCTCATACACAATGTCCAGGGGCATTTCGGTGGGAGCCACATCCACCTCCCGGGGTTCGGGGATGGTGACCTCCACAATGTCGCCCACATTCAGCCGGTCATTCTTTTTGCCGGGCTTTCCCATCAGCGTGACGCAGCCCTCTTCCATCAGCTTTTGGGCGGCGCTGCGGCTGAGCCCCAGCTCGCTGCGGGCCAGAAAGGCATCCAGCCGTTCCCCGGCCACATCCGCAATCAGCCTCATTTCTTCCCATCCTTCCAGAATCCCTTGTTGAAAAATGCCAGGTGCACCATCAGCCCAATGCAGCCGCAGGTGATGAAGCAGTCCGCCACATTGAACACAGGAAAATCCATAAACAGGGTCTCGATCATGTCCACCACATAGCCCAGCCGCACCCGGTCAATCATGTTGCCCAGGCCTCCGCCATAGATGGCGGCGATGCACCAGCGCTCCAATTTCGTAAAGGGCATGGGCTTTTTGAAGTATTCGTACACCACCGCCAGGGTGAAGGCCAGAAAAATCAGCGCAAACAGCCACTGCATCCCCGAAAAGGAGGAAAAGGCCGCCCCTTCGTTGCGCACATGGGTCAGCCCCAGCACCCCCGGCAGCAGGGGAAGGTCTTCATACAGGGGGATATGCCGCACCACCAGAGCCTTGGTGAATTGGTCGGCTACGGCAATCAGCCCGGCGAACAGGGCATAGCAGAAAAAGGCCACGGTCATTTCTCCTTTCTCTTTTGCAGGGTGGTCACCAGCAGCACCGCCCACAAAAACAGGGACAGGGCCCAATAATTGCTGCAAAACATGGGGGCGGAGCAGACCACCAGCAGCACATGCAGCGCGCTTCCCAGCCAGGTGCTGCCCAGAGCCGCCAGGAAATTGGCAATCAGCAGCGCCAGGGTCAGTCCCAGGGAAAGCAGGGACAGCCGCCGAATCAACAAAATGGTCTTCCGGTCGTTGGAGGCAAAGGCGTCAAACAGCAAAATTGCCGGAGGAACGAAGAACAGCAGGGCAATCAGCGTCAGGAAAACCCGGACAGAGCCCTCCGGCTCAGGTATAAAACCAAGCCCGGCACAGATAATATAGAAAATGCCCCAAACGGCCATAAGTGATGACTTTTTCATAGAATTTCCTTTCCAATCGGCAGCGGTGGTTCCCATGCCCCGGCAAAAGCGGAGGCATTTTCCCCATTTTACTCCAAAACGGTAAAAAAAGCAAGGGAAAACCGCCGTGGGCTCCGTTTGGAAGAAAAAAAGCTGGACAGTTTCGGCAAAATCTGGTATAATACAGGGTAATTCAATGAATAGAAGGTGACCGACTATGAGATGCCCATTTTGCGGGGAGCAGGAAAGCAAAGTTGTAGACTCCCGCCACTCCGATGACGGACTCAGCATCCGACGGCGCAGAGAATGCATGGGCTGTCTGCGTCGATTCACCACCTATGAGGTTGTGGAGACCCTGCCCATCATTGTGGTCAAGCGAAACGGCTCCCGGCAGAACTTTGATCGGAACAAGATCATCAACAGCATGATCCGCGCCTTCGACAAGCGGAAGGTGGATGTGAACGATTTGGAGCGCATCGCCACCGAGATCGAGCAGACCATTCAGAATAATCTGGAACGGGAGATCACCACCGACAAGCTGGGCGAAATGGTGATGGAGCGGCTGAAGCCCGTGGACGAGGTGGCCTACATCCGCTTTGCCTCCATCTACCATCGGTTCCAGGATGCCAGCAGCTTTATGCGGGAAATCAGCAAATATCTGGAGGAAAAATAATGTTTTTGACTTCCACCGCAGCCACCGAGGCTGCCATTGATATCAAATCCATCAAGGAATTTATGGATGGCTTCGACCCCGCCGCCCTGCTGCCGGACATTGGCAGCATCGTGGGCAAGGTGCAGCTGGTCTGCACCATTGCCATTCTGGCGGCACCCATCATCATGCTTTTGATGGGCCTTGCCTATCTGCTCTTTGCCCCCCGGGAGGCCAACTATTATTTCGGCTACCGCACCGCCTTCGGCATGGGCAGCGTCTCCGCCTGGCGGCACACCCAAAAGGTGGCGGGGCTGATCTTCGGCGGCTTGGGCCTGCTGCTCACCATCCTGATGCTGATGATCTGCATCACCTTCTCCGGCCGGGAGGCCATGGACATGGTCTGGCTGGCGGTCAAATGCCTGCTGTGGGAGGGCGCCCTGGGTCTCATCGCCATTTTCTCCATCAACTCCGTGGCCATGTATACCTACGATTACAATGGCAACAAGCGCAGAAAATCCAAAAAGAAAAAAGCATAAACCAAACGGGAAGACCAACGGCCCAGGCCGAAGGTTTTCCCGCTTTTTTAGTGCTTATCGGTTTTGCTCAGCCATGTGGCTCTTTAACTGATTATTCGTAGGGCGGGGTCATGACCCCGCCCTACGATGGCATTGATTAAGTAAATAAACCTTTTGCCAAGTTAAACCGATATCCACTTTCCCGTCGGAAAAAACGAATCCCCTCTGTTTCCAGAGAGGATTCGGGTTTTGTTATCAATACCGGGTGGGCTGGATGTGCCAGATTTCCTCGGCGTACTGACGGATGGTGCGGTCGGAGGAGAACTTGGCGCCGCTGGCGATGTTCAGCAGGCACTTGCGGCCAAAGGTCAGGCGGTCGGCGTAGTCGGCGTTGGCCTTCAGCTTGGTGTCGATATAGGAAGCGTAGTCCAGCAGCACGAAGTAGTGGTCGGCCTTGTGCCAGGAAGCGCCGTCCAGCAGGGCGTGGTACAGCTCCCGCTGGGCATCGTCGGTGGGAACGGTGCCGTCCACCAGAGTGTCGATGGCACGATGCAGGTAGGGGTTGCTGTCGTAGATGCCCCGGGCGTTGTAGCTGTCCTTGCAGGCGTTGATCTGCTCCACGGTGTGGCCGAAGATATATTCGTTCTCCATGCCGGCCTCCTGGGCGATCTCCACGTTGGCGCCGTCCAGGGTGCCCAGGGTCACAGCGCCGTTCAGCATCAGCTTCATGTTGCCGGTGCCGGAGGCCTCGGTGCCCGCAGGAGAAATCTGCTCAGAGATATCGGCGGCGGGGATGATGTGCTCGGCGTAGGAGCAGTTGTAGTTCTGAACGAAGACCACCTTCAGCTTGTCGGCCACTGCGGGGTCGTTGTTGATCATCCGGGCGATCCGGTTGATGTAGCGGATGATGGCCTTGGCTCTTGCGTAGCCGGGGGCGGACTTGGCGCCGAAGATGAAGGCGGTGGGCTGGAAATTCGGCAGCTCGCCATTCTTCAGCCGGAAGTAGATGTCCACAATGGACAGGGCGTTCATCAGCTGGCGCTTGTACTCATGCAGCCGCTTGACCTGCACATCGAACACGAAGTCGGGGTTCAGCTGCACGCCCTCCTTCTCCGCGATGATCTTGCACAGCTGCTCCTTCTTGGTCCGCTTCACGGCGTTGAACTGGCGCACCATGTCGTCGTCGATCATGGGCTTCAGCTTGGCCAGACGGTCCATGTCCTTCAGGAAGTCGCCGCCGATGCGGTACTTGATCAGCTGGGTCAGCTCGGGGTTGCACAGGCCCAGCCAGCGCCGGGGAGTGACGCCGTTGGTCTTGTTCTGGAAGCGCTGGGGGAACATGTGGTACCAGTCCTTGAAGCAGTCGTCCTTCAGGATCTGGGTGTGGATGGCGGCCACGCCGTTGACATAGGAGCCCACATAGATGGACAGGTTCGCCATATGGGCGGTGTTGTCCTTCACAATGAACAGGCTGGGATTCTCCCTTTTCAGCCGCTCGTCAATGCGCAGGATGATGTCCACGATCTCGGGCACCACGGAGCGCATCAGGTCCAGGGGCCACTTTTCCAGAGCCTCGCTCATGACGGTGTGGTTGGTGTAGGAGAAGGTGCGCTGGGCGATGGTGAAGCTCTGCTCAAAGTCCATGCCCTCCAGCATCAGCAGACGGATCAGCTCGGGGATGGACATGGCGGGATGGGTGTCGTTGAGCTGCACGGCGTAGAAGTCCGCGAAGTGGGACAGGTCGTTGCCGTGGGCGGACTTGAAGGTGCGCATCATGTCCTGCAGGGAGGCGGAGGACAGCACATACTGCTGCTTGATTCTCAGCCGCTTGCCCTCCCAGGTGGAGTCGTTGGGGTACAGGACCCGGGTGATGTCCTCGGCCTTGTTCTTCTCGGCCAGGGCCCGGAGGTAATCCTGGTCGTTGAAGGCGTTGAAGTCCAGAGGGGTCTCGGGCTCGCACTGCCACAGACGAAGGGTGTTGATGTTGTTGGTGCCGTAGCCGATGACGGGCACATCATAGGGCACCGCCAGCACGGTGTGGTCGGGGAATTTGACCTTCACGGTGTGGTTGTAGCGGCGGTAGGACCAGGGGTCGCCGTACTTGCTCCAGTCGTCGGCGGCTTCCTTCTGGCTGCCCTCGGCGTCAAAGCTCTGCTTGAACAGGCCGTACTTATACCGCAGGCCGTAGCCGGACAGAGGAATGTTGGTGGAGGCGGCGGAGTCCAGGAAGCAGGCAGCCAGACGGCCCAGGCCGCCGTTGCCCAGAGCGGCATCCTCGATGTCCTCCAGCACAGCCAGATCAACGCCCCGGGAGGCGAAGAGCTGCTTCATCTCGTCCAGAATGCCCAGATTGTACAGGTTGGAATACACCAGACGGCCAATCAGGTACTCGGCGGAGATGTAGTAGGCCTTGCGCTCCTGGAGCCGGGCCTTCTTGCTGTTGCTCCAGTTGTCGGCGATGGACATCATCACCGCCTGACCCAGGGCCTCATGCAGCTCCTGGGGCGTGGCCTCCTGGAGGGACACGTCGTAGGTGTATTTCAGCTGAGACTCTGTCCACTTGAGAATGTTCATGCAGTTATAGCTCATTTTTCTTCTCCAATCTTCTTAAAAGTGATAATCACTGAGATTTATTATTTGTGCACCCACTGCCGTGGCTTGCCACACTTAAAAAATGTTGTTTATTGTACACGCCATTCGTAGGGGCGGCTACCAGCCGCCCGCCAGGTAACGAACCTGAGTGTTCGGTTGAATGGTATAAATGTGGGAAACTGGTGCGAATTCGCCCAACATTTCTTGCGATTTAAGCTTGTGCTGCGCGGGCGGCTGGTAGCCGCCCCTACGGATGGTTTGCCATTCAAACAACAATTTATATGGGTTACAGACTACGATAGCAGCGGATTGGTTATTCTGCCGCAGGCTCCTTGGGCTCCTGGCTGCCGAGACGGGCGTAGAGGGTGGTCAGGCGGTGGATTTTTTCCGCCAGTGTATCTGTAATCATACCATCTTTTGCCCGCCATGTCCAGTTGGAATTTGTGGTTCCGGGGAAATTCATTCTTGCCTCGGCTCCCAAATCCAGGTAATCCTGCAGCGGAATCACGCAGGTGTCGGAAACGCTGCTCATGGCGGTGCGGATCACGCCCCAAACCAGACCCTCTTCCTCGGTCAGCCGCATGTATTCCGTGGCGTATTCCTGCATCTGCTTGGTGCCGGTTTCCAGCCACTGGCGGGTGGTCATGTTGTCGTGGGTGCCGGTGTAGCACACGGAGCACGCCGTATAGGTGTGGGGCAGGTAGTCAGAGGGTTCCCGGGAGTCAAAGGCGAATTGCAGCACCTTCATGCCGGGGTAGCCGGACTGGTCCCGCAAATCCAGCACATCCTGGGTCAGGTAGCCCAAATCCTCGGCAATCAGCTTCAGCTCCGGCAGAGCGGTTTTGACGGCGCGGATGAAGTCCATCCCCGGGCCGGTGATCCACTTGCCGCCCCGGGCCGTCTTGTCGCCAAAGGGCACCGACCAGTAGCCCGCGAAGGCCCGGAAGTGATCCATCCGCACCACGTCGTAGAGCTTCCCGGCAGCGGCCAGCCGGCGGATCCACCAGCTGTAGCCATCGGCGGCCACCACATCCCAGCGGTACAGGGGGTTGCCCCAGAGCTGGCCGTCGGCGGAGAAGGCATCCGGGGGGCACCCGGCCACGGCGGTGGGGTCAAGCTTCTCGTCCATCTGGAACAGCTCCGGGCTGCTCCAGGCCTCCACGGAATCCCGGGGCACATAGATGGGCACGTCGCCGATGATGGAAATGCCGTTTTTATTGGCGTATTCATGCAGGGCAGTCCACTGCTTGTTGAAGAGGTACTGGATAAAGCAGTAGAAGCTGATCTCTTCCTTCAGCTCTCCTCTGGCCTCCCAGATGGCGTCGGGGTCCCGGAATTTCAGCTTGTCCTCCCACTGGTACCAGGGCTTGCCGCCGAACTTGGTCTTCAGGGACATGAACAGGGCAAAATCGGGCAGCCAGCTGCTGTTCTCGGTGCAGAAGGTCTCATAGGCCTCGTCGGGGGTGAAGCGCTGGTAAGCCCGGCGCAGCACGTTCAGACGGTTCTGGTAGAGCAGACCGAAATCCACCTTGTCCTCGGTGATGTTCCAGCGGATGCCCTCCAAATCCTTTTCGGTCAGCAGCCCCTCCTCCACCAGAGTGGGCAGGTCGATGAGATAGTGGTTGCCTGCGAAGGTGGAGCAGGACTGATAGGGGGAGTCGCCAAAGCCGGTGGGGGTCAGGGGCAGGATCTGCCAATAGCTCTGGCCGGCCTTTTTCAAAAAGTCTACAAATCGGTAGGCCTGCCGCCCCATGGTGCCAACACCATAATCACCGGGCAGGCTGGTAATGTGCATCAGAATACCGCTGCTTCTCATGAATAATTACCTCAACTTTTTCAAATGAAATGAAATTGTGTCAATGAACGGAAGCCCGGGGGCTTCTCGAAACAGAGTTTCGCAGTGTTTCGTACCATATAAATTTAATGTATTTAAGGTGATTTGTCAAGAAAAAGTAAAGGGAAGCCGAAAGAATTTCAGCATATATCAGAAAACTATGGCGAAAAAGGAGGAATTATGGTCAATTACACGGGAAAAATCCGCCCAAAATCGATTCCGTTTTTTCTGCGCCTGTGCTACAATGGGTGACAGGAGTTTCGTTTCGGTTTAGAAATTCATGGCAGAATAAGGGAATTCACGGACAGAAGGGAGGTCGCGGCCATGCGGCCCATTGAAGAACCGGTTTTGTGCAAAATTCTCCGCAGGGCGGTGGATTTGGTCTACCCCAAAATGGAGCTGGTTGGGCTGGAAAATCTGCCCCGGGAGGCCTGTGTCATCGTGGGCAACCATTCCCAGGCTCATGGTGCCATCGTCTCGGAGGAGCGGCTGCCCTTCGACCACTTTACCTGGTGTGCCTCCCAGATGATGGACAAAAAGGAAGTGTCGGACTATGCCTTCCAGGACTTCTGGTCGGACAAGCCCCGATCGATCCAGTGGCTGTTCTGGATCGTCAGCAGGCTCATCAAGTATCCGGCGGTGTACATCATGACCCATGCCCGCACCATCCCCGTCTACCACGACAGCCGGTGCCTGACCACCTTCCGCCGCTCCATGGAAAAGCTGGAGGACGGCTATCATCTGGTGATTTTCCCCGAGTGCCGGCAGGAATATAACAACATCCTCTATGAATTTCAGGACAGATTCATCGACCTTGCCTGGATGTACTACAAAAGAACCGGCAAAAGGCTCCAATTCGTGCCCATGTACCTGGCTCCGAAGCTGAAAAAGATATTCTTCGGCCAGCCCATTTCCTTTGACCCGGAGGCCCCCAAAGCCTCGGAACGCCAGCGCATCAAGCAGGCGCTGATGGATGCCATCACGGACATTGCCTGTGCCCAGCCCCTGCACACCGTCATTCCCTACCGCAACATTTCCCCAAAGCATTACCCCAAAAATCTTCCCTGTGAGGTGCATCAAGTTGAGAAGACCCATGGTTGACTATCGGGATTTCCGTTTCTCCCGGCTGGGAGAGCCCCGATTTGCCCATGTAAAGCTGTGGCTGACCTGGGCAGTGTATTTCTGCCTGTTTTTCCTGACGGAAAATCTGATTCCGGCGGAAAAATGCCATCCCGTACACTGCTTTCTGGACGACATCATTCCCTTTAACGAGTATTTTCTGATTTTTTACTGCGGCTGGTATGTGCTGGTGGTCGGAAGCCTGCTGTACTACTTTTTCTATGATGTGCAGCGGTTCCGGGAGCTGGACTTATATATCTTCACCACCCAGATGGCGGCCATGGCCTGCTACATTTTCTGGCCCAGCCGCCAGGATTTGCGGCCGGAGGTGTTTCCCAGGGAAAATGTGTTCACCTGGATCATGGGGCTGATCTACACCTTCGATACCAACACCGGCGTGTGCCCTTCGCTGCATGTGGCCTATTCTCTGGCAATCGTCAGCGTGATGGTGAAGGACGACCATCTGAGCAGGCCTTTCAAGGTGCTTGTCACCTGCTTCTGCCTGATGGTGTGCCTGTCCACCGCTTTTGTCAAGCAGCATTCCGTGGTGGATATCATCGCCGCCCTGCCGGTGGTGCTGCTGGGAGAGGTGCTGATCTACGGAAAATCCTATTGGGCGCCCAGGCTTCACCGGGTTCCCGCGTAAAATCAAAGGACTGTGCCGGGGGCACAGTCCTTTCTTTGCATCAAGATTTCGAGACAGTAGATTATCTGATTTAGACATTGTGCAGACAATGACCAACCTTGCTGCCTCCGGCGGGGTACTTTCTTGTCGCCGAACAAGAAAGTACCCAAAGAAGTCGGCTTAGGGGGAGGCGCTGAATGCTGATGCTCCCGCCTCAGAGCCGCCCTCCCCCTAAGAACCTCCTCCCGGCGCGCACTTAGTTGGATTCTGCCGGACAGAGGCCTTGTATTTCTGGAAAACAGAAGCTTCCAGCCTATTCATATCAGAACATTTTCTCGTTTCGCTGGACAACGGCGGCTTCGGCGATGTTGATGGAGTGGCCGCCGATACGGTTCAGGCTGTTCAGTACCTCGCCGAACATGATGCCCGCTTCCACAGAGCACTCTCCGGCCCGGAGGCGGTCCATGTGGTTTTGCTGGGCCTGCTTGGCCTTCTTCCGATTTTCCCGCTCCAGCCGGGCCAGGTGCTTCAGTTCGTCAATGCCGATGTCCTGGGTGTGGAACCGGGTGGTGGCCTGGGTGTAGAGCTCCCGCACATTGTCGTAGAGCTCCTGCAGCTCGTTTCTGGCTGTCTCGGAATAGGTCAGCCGCTTCTCGGTGCAGCGTTCGTTCACATGGAGCAGATGCTCGGCATAGTCGCCGATGCGCTCCATATCGCTCAGGGTCTGGAAAACCCGGTTGACATAGGTGGCTTCCTGGGTGGAAAGCTCCTGGACGTTGAAATTTACCAGATAATCGCTGATGGCGTCGGTGAGATAGTCAATGACGGATTCGTTCTCCGTGATGGTCTGGGCGTTGCGGACTTCGTTGTTCAGCACGCCGTCCATGGCAAGCCGGACATTTTCAAATACCAGGCTGCTCATCCGGTCAACCTCACTGCGAATCTGCAGCAGGGAGACGCTGGGGTTGCCCACCAGGTTCACGTCGATGTATTCCAGCCGGGCCGCATCCTCGTGCTTCTTCTTGGGGATCAGCTTGTAGGTCAGCTTGACAACCAGGTTGGTGCAGGGCAGCAGGATGGCGGCGGAAACCACCTTAAAGAGGATGTGAATGACGGACACCTGGAACATGGGGTCGGGAATCAGCCGTTCCACCAAATCCGTATAGGGCAGAACCATGGTGACCAGAGTCATCACAACGCCGCCCACCACGTTGTAGATCAGATAGATCATGGCCGCCCGCTTGGCGTTGTTCCGGGCGCTCATGGAGGCCAGAATGGTGGGCATGGCGGAGCCGATGTTGATGCCGCAGATCAGGTAGGAGGCAAAATGCAGCGGCATCAGCCCCTGCAGCGCCAGCGCCTGCAAAATACCAACAGCAGCGGAGGAGGACTGGATCACGGCGCAGATCAGCGCGCCCACCAGAATGCCCAGGATGGGATTCCTGGCGTTCATGATGAAGTTCTGGAACCAGGCCACCTGCCCCAGGGGCTTCATGGCGCCGGACATGGTGTGCAGACCCTGGAACAGCAGGCCAAAGCCCAGAATGACCTGGCCGATGTGCTTTACCTTGGCCTTTTTGGAATAGAGCATCATAAACGCACCCACGCAGATGCAGAAGGGGGCAATGCCGGATACGTCCAGGGCGATCAAAACGCTTGTGATGGTGGTACCGATGTTGGCACCGAAGATGACGCCGGTGGCCTGAGCCAAATCCATGATGCCGGCGTTGATGAAGCCCATGACCATCACGGTGGTGGCGGAGGAGGACTGGATGACCACGGTAACGAACACGCCCAGCAGGAAGCCTAAAAATCGGTTCCGGGTGAGCTTTTCCAGCAAATCCTTCATCTTTGAGCCTGCTGCCAGCTCCAGGCCGTCGCCCATGTACTTCATGCCGAACAGGAACGCGCCCAGGCCCCCCAGCAGCTCCACAAGGTTGGTTACAGTCACTGATGATCCCTCCAAGACAATTTTTCCCATTTCTTCCCATAATACAACAATACTTAGTATAACAACTCCCGGCCCGCATTGCAATTCTTTTTTTCAGTTTTTCCACCCCCGCCCCCAGCCCCTTGCATTTTCCCGCCAAAAGCCTTATAATTTGATAAGATCAATGATAGATTGTTGTTTATCGCACCCCCCTTGGCTCCCCCGCTGGGGGAGCTGCCGAAGGCTGAGGGGGTGTCCCTGTTACTGTGGTATCGCCCCAAGTTTTCGCAACGCCACTGTAGGGGAGGCTCGCAGCCTCCCGCCAGGACACAAACCTGAGTGTTTGGTTGAATGGAACAATGTTCAGCGTGGTACGTTCTTCGCCCTTCCTGGTTGGTAACTGAAAGCCTGTACTGCGCGGGAGGCTAAGAGCCTCCCCTACGGATAGGCGGGGTGGTGGTCGGTATCTGGTTCCATCCAACGAACGACACCCTCTCCGCCCCAGTGTGCGCACTGGGGCACCTCTCCCAGAGGGAGAGGAAAGGGTGCGATAACCAACAATTTTCCGGTTAAAAAATAAAAATGTCGGAGGATACATCATGAAATACGATTTTACGACCATTATGGATCGCCGGGGGATGGATGCCATCGCGGTGGATGCGCCGCCCCAGAAGCCCAGTGTGCCGGGCTTTGACCTGATTCCCATGTGGGTGGCGGACATGAATTTCCCCACGGTGCCCACGGTGGTGGAGGCCATGATCCGCCGGGCCCAGCATCCTGCCTTCGGCTATTTTTCCCTGCGGCAGGAATATTATGACGGCATCCTCCGCTGGCACAAGACCCACCACGGCGTGGACTTGAAGCCGGAATACGTCAGCTACTCCAACGGTGTGCTGGCTGGGGTGGTCAGTGCCTTGAATGTTCTGTGCTCCAAGGGGGACAATGTACTGGTACACGCCCCCACCTATGTGGGCTTCACCCACGCGCTGGAGGACAACGGCTACCACATCGTCCACTCCCACCTGCGCCAGGATGACGGCGGCGTGTGGCGGATGGACTACGCGGATATGGAGGAAAAAATCGTCCAAAACAAAATCCACGCCGCCATCCTATGCTCCCCCCACAATCCCTGCGGCCGGGTCTGGGAGCGCTGGGAGCTGGAACGGGCCATGGAGCTGTTCCAAAAGCATGATGTGTATGTGATTTCCGATGAAATCTGGTCGGATTTGATTCTGGAGGGGAGCAAGCACATTCCCACCCAGACCGTCAGCGAGGATGCCAAAATGCGCACCGTGGCCATGTACGCCCCCAGCAAGACCTTCAACCTGGCAGGCCTTGTGGGCAGCTACAGCGTGATCTACAATTCCTGGCTCCGGGACCGGGTGGCCAAGGAGGCGGGACTCAGCTACTGCAATGAGCCCAACGTCATGTCCATGCACGCCCTGATGGGGGCCTACCAGGACGAGGGCTATGAATGGCTGCAGGAGCTGCGCCAGGTGCTCACCGGCAACGTGGATTTCGCCTGCCGGTATATCGCTGAGCATTTTGAGGGTGTGAAGGTCAGCCGTCCCCAGGGCACCTATATGCTGTTTGTGGACTGCACCGACTGGTGTGAAGCCCACGGCAAAACCATCGACGATGTGCTGCAGGCCGCCTGGGCCGTGGGCGTTGCTTTCCAGGATGGCCGGGGCTTCCACGGCCCCTGCCACGTCCGCATCAACCTGGCCCTCCCCCTGTCCAGAGTCCAGGAGGCCTTCCACCGGCTGGACAAGTATGTGTTTAACTGTAAGGAAGGATAAATTGTTGTTTAGCGCGCACCCTCGGCTCCCCCTTTGGGGGAGCTGCCGAAGGCTGAGGGGGTGTCCCCCAGATATACGGTATCAGGCTGTAAATTTCTGAGCGCATGCCCTCCCTTACTTGTAAGGGAGGGGTAGGGGAGGGATTCGCAGTACCAGGCAGCAAATCTGTACAAGCCGATGCGAAGAGGTACTATCCCATTGTTTCAGCTTCTACGAATTCGCCGAAGCTGGCTGCAAATCGTCAGTGCCTACTGCCCAATCCCCCCTACCCCCCTTTACACAAGGGGGGCATGGCTGGTGCGCACATCGATACCCGGTACATTCAAACCGATAAACAACAATTTTCCGCACCCCAGCAGAAAGCAATTCTTAATTTACGGTAACGCTGTTGCATTTTCAAAACCCATATGTTATACTTTTTCAAAACACATGAGAATGAGAAGTGCACTATGAAAGTTCTGATTACCACTGATTTGTACACCACCGCCACAAACGGAGTTGTGACCTCTGTCAAGAATCTGAGCCGGGAGCTGATGGAGGCGGGGCATGAGGTCAGGATCCTCACCCTGTCCGATACCGTCCACAGCCACAAGGAGGGGAATATCTACTATATCCACTCCCTGCCCCTGAAAATCTATCCCGATGTGCGGATGCCCCTGCCTCGCAGCGCCCACAGCCAGGAGCTGCTGCGGGAGATCATCGCCTGGAAGCCGGACATCATCCACAGCCAGTGTGAGTTTTTCAGCTTCCACTATGCCCGCCGCATCGCCAAGCGCACCGGGGCTCCCCTGGTGCACACCTACCACACCCAGTATGAGCAGTACGTTTCCTATGTGATGCCCGGGCGCTGGGCGGGAGACTTCCTGGTGAAGACCTTCTCCCGGGTGCGGCTGAAAAAGGTGGACATCATCATCGCCCCCACCGCCAAAATGAAGCAGGTTTTGGAGGATTACGGGGTGAAAAACAACATCGAAATCGTCCCCAGCGGCATCTCCCTCCAGCAGCACCAGGGCCGGATGACAGGAGATGAGCGGGAGCAGATGCGCCAGGTGCTGGGCATCCCCCAGGAGCATAAGGTGGTGCTGAACCTGGGGCGGCTGGGCACCGAAAAGAACCTGGACGAGGTGGTGCGGCTTTTCGCCCTGCAGCTCCGGCGGCATCCCGACCTGACCCTTTTGATCGTGGGTGACGGCCCGGCCAGGGAGAAGCTGAGCCAGCAGGCAAGGGAACTGGGCATCAGCGACCATGTGATTTTCACCGGCATGGTGGAGCCCGACCAGGTGCAGAAATACTACCAGCTGGGGGATGTGTTCGTCAGCGCCTCCACCAGCGAGACCCAGGGCCTGACCTACATCGAGGCCGCTGCCAACGGACTGCCCCTGGTCTGCCGGGAGGACCCCTGCCTGGAGGGCGTGATTGCCCCGGGGGAGAACGGCTACACCTACAATTCTCCAGATGAATTCCTGGACGAAATGGACAAGGTGCTGGAGGACCCGGACTGGTGCGTCTGCGCCGGACAGAAAAGCGAGCAGATCGCCGCCAAGTACGGCAAGGAGCAGTTCGCCCAGAACATCGAGGCCGTCTACGAAGCCGCCATCCAAGCGGAAGAGACTGCGGCAGTATAAAATAATGTGCTTATTGGCTGTCAGCAAAAGAAGTATTTACCTGATTACGCTGCACCCCTTGCCTCCCTCTCTGAGGGAGGTGGCGAGCTTGCGAGCCGGAGGGAGTGTCACTCCAGAAATGGCACAAGGCTCCTGATATATGATGCCCCGTACCTCCGCAGCCAGGACACCCCCTCAGCCTCGCAAGCTCGGCAGCTCCCCCAGAGGGGGAGCCAAGGGCGCGTTAATCAGTTAAAGCGCCACTTAGCTGAGTTAAACCGATAAGCACTTAATTAAAAACGCCCGACTCACCGCGAGTCGGGCGCTTCCATTATCTGGTTTCAGCGGTATTCGGCAAAAACTCCACCCGGAGAGTCATTCCCATGGCGGATGCCAGCCGCTGCAGGGTTCGAATGGAGGGATTTGCGTTTCCGTTTTCCAACTTGCTGATGTCACCTTGCGCAATACCGGCACGCTGGGAAAGCTCCTTTTGCGTCATGCCGGATTTCCGCCGGGCATCGATGATGGCCTGAATGATAGCATGTTCCGGCTGAAGTGCTTCGTATTCTTCCCGAAATTCCGGGTCTTGAAGCTGCTCCTGGAGAAAATCGTCAAACCGATTGCTCATTGAAGATGCCCCTTTCTTTTCAAATAATCTGCTCGGTATTTCTTTGCTTTCTCAATCTCACCTGAGGGCGTTTTCTGCGTCTTTTTGACAAATCCGTTCGTAAGAATGATATGCCGATCAACGTAGAAAAAGTACAGGACTCTCGTAATATCGGAGCCGAATTTGGCACGAAGCTCAAAAATACCCTCTGAAAGATGCTTGGAGTATGGTTCCCGAAGTTCATAACCATTATCCTGCAAAATTGAAATGGTATCAGCCATTTTTGCCCGCATTTTTTTATCCAAGCTCAGCAGGAATTCTTTGGCTGGCTGTTCGCCATTTGACTTTTCATAAAATTCTACTTCAAATCTCGCCAAGTCATCACCCCCGGCAATCCAATAATATAGGATATAACCTATATTGTCAAGAACAAATTCAAAACCCGGAGCCTTCTTTTTTGGAAAGCTCCGGGTTAAATTGTTTACGAAATCAGAAATCGCACTTCCTGGCGATATAATCCTTCAATTCGGCAATGGGGATGCGGACCTGCTCCATGGTGTCACGGTCGCGGACGGTGACGCAGTTGTCGGCGGGGGTGTTCTCGTCGCCCACGGTCTGGAAGTCCACGGTGATGCACAGGGGGGTGCCGATCTCATCCTCCCGGCGGTAGCGCTTGCCGATGGAACCGGCGTCGTCGAAGTCCACCATGAAGTCGTGCTTCAGCATCTTGTAGATTTCCTCAGCCTTGGGGCTCAGCTTCTTGCTCAGGGGTAGCACGGCGGCCTTGAAGGGAGCCAGGGCGGGGTGCAGGTGCAGCACGGTGCGGATGTCGGGGTTGCCCTTCTTGTCCTGGCCCACCACCTCTTCGTCGTAGGCTTCGCACAGGAAGGCCAGGGCCACCCGGTCGCAGCCCAGGCTGGGCTCGATGACGTAGGGGATATAGTGCTCGTTCTTCTCCTGGTCGTAGTATTCCAGGCTCTTGCCGCTGGCCTCCTGGTGGCGGCCCAGGTCGTAGTTGGTGCGGTCGGCAATGCCCCACAGCTCGCCCCAGCCAGAGCCGAAGGGGAACTGATACTCGATGTCGGTGGTGGCGCGGGAGTAGAAGGCCAGCTCGGCGGGCTCGTGATCCCGCAGCCGCAGGGAGTCCTCCTTGATGCCCAGGGAGATCAGCCAGTTCTTGCAGAAGTCCTTCCAGTAGGCGAACCATTCCAGGTCAGTGCCGGGCTGGCAGAAGAACTCGCACTCCATCTGCTCAAATTCCCGGGTGCGGAAGGTGAAGTTGCCCGGGGTGATCTCGTTGCGGAAGGCCTTGCCCACCTGGCAGACGCCGAAGGGGAGCTTGCGGCGGGTGGTGCGCTGGATGTTGGCGAAGTTGACGAAAATGCCCTGGGCGGTCTCAGGCCGCAGGTAGACGGTGGAGGAGGAGTCCTCGGTGACGCCGATCTGGGTCTTGAACATCAGATTGAACTTGCGGATGGGGGTGAAGTGATGCTTGCCGCAGTTGGGGCAGACCACATCCTCGTGCTCGGCCACGAAGGCGTCCATTTCCTCAAAGCTCATGGCGTCCACGTTGACACTCTTGCCGGACACGGAGGCCTCGATCAGCTTGTCCGCTCTCTGCCGGGCGCCGCAGCCCTTGCAGTCCACCAGGGGGTCGGAGAAATTGCCCACATGGCCGGTGGTGACCCAGGTGGTGGGGTTCATCAGAATGGCGGCATCCAGACCTACGTTGTACTCGGACTCCTGGACGAACTTTTTCAGCCAGGCCTTTTTCACATTGTTTTTGAACTCCACGCCCAGAGGGCCGTAGTCCCAGGCGTTGGCCAGGCCGCCGTAGATTTCGGAACCGGCGTACACATAGCCCCGGTTTTTGCAGAGGTTCACGATCATGTCCAGTGTTTTTTCGCTGTTCTTCATTGTCAATCCTCCAAAATTGATGATTGCACCCATTATACGAAAGTTTTTCCATCAAATCAAGGGTTTTCTGCTTCCAAAGGTGCATAATCCGGGCCCAAATCCGATGCCATCATTTGGTAAATCTGTTCACCGATGTCGGTGGCGGTGCGGCCCTGCTGGGCTTCCACAGAGATCACGTCGATCAGGTGCAGCTCAATGGTGGTGCTGCGCAGGCGCTTCAGATTGCCCACCACCTTGTCCGTGCCCTGGATGGTGCACACGGCGATGGGCACCTTGGCCTTGGTGGCAATTTTCAGTGCGCCGCTGCGGAGCTTCTGCAGGTGGTGATCCTTGCTGATGTAGCCCTCGGGGAACACGGCGATGGACACCTCGTCCTCCTTGATGAGCTCGATGCACTTGAGGATGGTTTTCAGAGCCTCCCGGTCATTTTCTCGGTTGATGAGCTGAGCCATCAGCCGGTGCATGAGGTTCCCCACCATGAACATGCTGTTGTTCTCCCGCTTGGAGATGAAGGCCAGCTGGCTCTTTTGGAAATAGGCATAGAGCACCACCGGGTCCAGCTCAAACAGATGGTTGCACACCAGCAGGAATCGGCCCTCCTGGGGGGTCTTTTCCAGACCAACGGTATGCACCTTCATACGAAGCAGGGTGCAGATGGCTTCACAATACAAATAGGCGACCTTGCGGTAGAAGGGGTCGTCATGCTCCTGGGGCACCGAGGTATCCACCCGGCGGCACAGGATATACAGGAACAAAAACGCGATCAGCACCTGAACCACAAAGGCCCCCAGAAAGCTCACCGGCAATACCCACAGCCAGGAAAGCCCCCCAAAGCCTCCCGCCAGGAAGCAGATTCCCAGAGCAATCAGAATAGAGAGCACCAAAATGATTTTGATTAACATAACATATCCTCCCGTAATGCACATGCCATCGTAGGGGCGGCTACCAGCCGCCCGCCAAGTCGGCTGCCTGAGCGTTTGGTTGAATGGTACCATGCTGGACGCCGGTACGGATTCGCCGGGGTGCATCCCGTCCATTTGGGCTTGTACCGCGCGGGCGGCTGGTAGCCGCCCCTACGATGGATGGGCGGAAATGGCGGGGCAAATTGATAAATGATTCCTTTATTATACATGAATTGCCACTGGAACACAAGTGGCAGATTTTGATTTATCAACAACGAATCCGGCACCGCCGGGGTGCCGGATCAGAAATCACAGGTCAGAGTACAAATCCTTTTGATAAACCCCAGCCTCGATCAGCTGGCGGAAGCTTGCCGTCACGGCGTCCTTGTCCTCTTTGTAGGTGACGCCGAACCATTTGTCGGTGGAGGGGAGGACTTTCAGCGTGCATTCGCCTTTGCGCAGCATGCCGCCGATCAGGGTGGGCAGCAGATACTCGGATTTGAGGGGGTTGGTGCTTACCTCTTCCCGGAAGAAGGTCTCAAACCCATCCTCCAGCACCTTCAAAAAGTGAGGCGCGCAGCCTGATTTCGCGGGGAAGCCCCACATGTTCATGGACACCAGGGTCTCTAAATCCAGCGTTACGCCATCGGCCTCGGCACCCTGGGCTGTCTTGATGATGTTCCGGGTCTCCACCACGTCCACCACATGGGTGTGGTTCGCCTCGACCTTGCACAGACCCCGGGTCACGCCGCCGTTTTCGGACAGGGTGTTTTTCAGGGAGAAGCCCACCATGGCAATGGCGGTGTCCTCGTGGGCCTGGGTCAGCCAGCGGTGCATCATGGGATAGGCGTTCTTTCCATAGTAGTCATCGGCGTTGATGACCATGAAGGGTTCTTGGAGCAGCTCCTTTGCCGCCAGCACTGCCTGGCCGGTGCCCCAGGGCTTGACCCGGCCCTCCGGCACGGTAAATCCCGCAGGAATGGCCTGCATGTCCTGGAAGGCATAGGCCACCTCCACCCCCAGACGATGGCAGACCCCTTCGATCCGGTCACCGATGCGCTGACGGAAATCCGCCTTGATGTCCTTGCGGATGACGAAAACGATTTTGTTAAAGCCTGCGGCAATGGCATCGTGGACGGAATAATCCATGATGATCTCGTCATTCAGCCCCACGGGCTCCAGCTGCTTGATGCCCCCGCCAAACCGGGAGCCGATGCCCGCAGCCATGATCAAAAGCGTGGTTTTCATAACAAAGCCCTCCATGGCAATTCTAACCGTATATTCGGATGGTTTAATAATTATACAATACTTTCCATAGAATGTCCACTCAAAAAAGATTTTAATGTTCATTTTGGATATCGGATTGAAGCAGCGAAGTGATTCTTTACCTAATGAGTGCGCCGCCCTTGGCTCCCCCTCTGGGGGAGCTGCCGAGCTTGCGAGGCTGAGGGGGTGTCGTATCGTCAGTGGTTAAGGGGTGCCTAAAATCGGAATCCAATCCCATCCCAGGGGCGACACTCCCTCCGACCTCGCTGCGCTCGGCCACCTCCCTCAGAGAGGGAGGCAAGGGTGCGGGGCTAATCGGAAAAAACTTCTTTTGCTGCTCAAATCCGATAATCGGAATGATAATTTGTTATTTCTGCATATTCATAATGAATACTGCGTTTTTGTGGCGAAAAACTGTTGCTTTTGTCGTATTATCCTACCTTATCCTACTATATACTACTATTCTGCGATGCCTGAAAAGGGGAAACCGATGCGGCAGGCTGGAAAAGACACCATGATTTTGAACAGGTATTTTGGTAAAAAGGCCGATAGATACGGCAATATTTCCCTGATTTTTTCCATCAAAAATACTTGCTTTTTAGAAAGTGTTTTGGTATTATATAAGCTACGATAAGTAACATAGAGATAACCTGCAGGATTGCCGGCATCCGCTTTTGGGGCTGCTCTTTTCCGATTGCGGGTTTTGAAAAGGAGTTGTTTCTCACATGAATGGAAATGTGCAAACCTTCAACCCCGCCGCAGAGGAAGATACCATTGACCTGATGGAGCTGGCCGGTGTGCTGCTGCGCAAGGCCTGGGCTCTGGCGCTGGCCTTTGTCATCGGCGCCACTGCGGCAGGCGTGTTTACCAAGCTTTTCATCACCCCTCAGTATGAGGCTACCTCCATGATTTACATCTACACCAAGTCCACCAGCATCACCTCCATCACCGATCTGCAGATCGGCAGTCAGCTGGCGGTGGACTTCCAGATCGTGGGTACCTCCCGGGAGGTCATGGACAGCGTCATCGCCAGACTGGGTCTGGACACCGACTACAAGAAGCTGCTGAAAAGCGTGGAGATTTCCAGCCCCTCCGGCTCCCACATTCTGAAAATCGTCGCCACCAATCCCGACCCCCAGCTGGCCGCTGACATCAGCAATGCCATCGCCGACGAGCTCCGGGCCCGTATCGCCGCCGTTATGAACACGGACGAGCCCTCCACCCTGAGCCGCGCCTATGTGCCCGAGTATCCCATCAGCCCCTCCATGGTCAAGAATGTGGCTCTGGGCGGCATTGGCCTGACCTTCCTGCTGGCGGCGATCTTTGTGGTGGCCTTCCTGCTGGATGATACCATCAAGAACGAGGAAGACGTCAAGAAGTACCTGGGCCTGAACGTTCTGGCAGAGATCGTTGTGGAACGGGGCGGAAAAACAAAACAGGCAGGTTAATGATGATGAAAAAAAGATATTTCGCAGCCGCTCTGGCGCTGGTGCTGCTTGCTCAGCTTTTTGCGGGCTGCAGCAGCAAGACTCCCTCCCTCCAGCAGGTGACCGAGCCCTCCACGGAGTCCGCCGTCACCCAGCCCCTTGATTTGGAAGCCGTCCAGGAGTATTTGGCCCTGGAGGAGACGATCCCCAGCGAGACTTCCCCCCTGGAGCCTCTGCCCCGCATTGTGGAGCGGGACGGCGTGACCTGGCGCTACAACAGCCGCCTTCGCACCGTGATTTTCATGGGAGTGGATACCCGGGCGGGCGCAGAGGATAAAATCGGCATCGGCAACAACGGCCGGTCGGACACCCTGCTGCTGTTCGTGATCAACCCCGATACCGAAACCATCCAGCTGATTACCATCTCCCGGGACACCATCACCAAGGTGGATGTCTACGACAAGGATCGGAACTATCTGTTCTCCGGCAATATGCAGATCAACATGCAGTATTCCTTCGGCGACAACGCCGCCAGAAGCTGCCAGCTGGTGAAGAAGAAGATTTCTTCCCTTCTCTATGATCTGCCCATCCACTATCATTGCTCTATGACCATGGACGGCATTGTGGCCGCTGCGGATCTGCTGGGCGGCATCAAGCTGACCCTGGAGGAGGACTGGACGGACATCGATCCTTCCTACACCGCCGGTTCCACCATCACCATGCAGGGAGCACAGCTGGAGGAGTTCCTCCGCTATCGGGATACCGCCGTGTCCGGCAGCAACAATGTGCGTATGGCCCGCCATGCCTGGTTCATCCGCCAGATGTTTGCCCAGCTGGGCAAGATGGGCAGCACCATCGTGGATTTGATGATGGATAAGCTGGATCCCTATCTGGAGACGGATATGGATGCCGATACCCTCAAGCAGCTTGCAACCTACAAGCTTTCCGATGAGGTTTTGAAGCTTCCCGGCGAAACCGTCCGGGGCAAGGCCCACGACGAATACTATATCGACGAAGAGGCCTGCAGAGAAATGCTGCTGGATGTGTTCTACACTCCGGCAGACTGACGGAAGCGCTGCGCTTCCATGATTGTAACGTATTTAGCAGGAAAAATCCTGTCTAAATAAATCTTCGAGAAAGGAGGATTATCCATATGAAGAAGGCTCTTTCTCTGATTCTGGTGCTGGCTCTGGCTGTTTCTATGCTGTGCACCGTTGCTTTTGCTGAGGGCAGCAAGGGCGAAGTGTTCACTCCCGGCAGCAAGGGCGAAGTGTTCACTCCCTCCGGCGCTGGCAGCAAGGGCGAAGTGTTCACTCCCGGCAGCAAGGGCGAAGTGTTCACTCCCTCCGGCGCTGGCAGCAAGTCCAACATGTTCGATGTCACTGGCAGCAAGTCCAGTGTCTTCGGCGCCAACGGCAGCAAGTCCGAGCTGGTGGGCACCGTCGCTATTTCCGACGTGGAGTCCAAGCTGGACGAGATTACCGTGGAGGAGATGACCGCCGCTCTGGCTGAGGCCGAGGAGGCTGGCATCGATGCCGCTAAGCTGGTCGTTGTCACCCAGCGTGACTTCTCCGCTGAGACCTACCCCGTTTGGGTGCAGTTCTACGGCGAGGGCACCGAGAGCGTGACCATCTGCCAGTTCGTCAAGTACGAAGACACCGACACCTGGACCCTGGCCTACACTGGCCTGGCCGGCGAGTGGGAAGTTGAGTTCGAGGCTGCTGGCACCTATGCCATTGCTGTGGTTGCCGACTGATGCTTCCATCAACTGTAAGGAGTAACCAACTCCCAAAAGGATACCGCCCCGGAAACTTCCGGGGCGGTGTCTGAGGGGGAGCAAAAAGAGAAATGAACATTGTTGATATTCACTGCCATATTTTACCCTATGTGGACGATGGGGCATCCACTCTGGAGGAAGCCATGGAGCTGCTCTGGATGGAGGCTGACCAGGGCGTGACGGAAATCTGTCTCACCCCCCATCTGCGCCACAAAATGTTTGATAGTTCAGATGAAAAGATAGCGGAAAAATTTGCCCAGCTTTCTGCGGCTGCCCGGGAGCAGAGACTTCCCATCCGGCTGCACCTGAGCAGGGAATACTATTATGACGACCATTTCCGCAAAAAGCTGAGCGAAGGCCAGCTGCTTCCCATGGGCGGAGACATTCTGCTGACCGAATTCAGCTACAGCAGCGATTTTCAGGCGCTGCGGAATGCGGCCATGGAAGAGCTGAATGCGGGGTTTACGCCTCTGTTTGCCCATGTTGAGCGCTACAGAGCCTTTGAGGAAGACCCCAATTGCGGAAAAGCCCTGATGGAAATGGGCGTCCTGATGCAGGTCAATGCCGATGGCGTCATGGGACGAAACGGCAGAAAAACCAAGCTCCTGTGTGAGCGCCTGATCAAATCCGGCTGCATCCATGTGGTTGCGTCGGATACCCACGATTCGATCAATCGTGTCCCCGGCCTTAAAAAATGTGCCGACTATTTGGAAAAGGAAATTGGACGGGCTTCCACCCATCGCCTGATGTATGAGAACCCGTTAGCCATATTGAATTCATTGGAAGAGGAGTAGTCCGATGCAGAAAGTGACATTTAAGCCCCATGAGCTGCCTTACCAGATCAACGAAGAAATCAAGTATCTCCGCGCCAACATCCAGTTCTGCGGTGATGACAAAAAGGTCATCCTGTTCACCAGCTCTGTGGCCAGTGAGGGCAAGAGCAGCATCACCCTGGAGCTGGCCAAATCCATGGCCCAGATGGGAAAACGGGTGCTTTTGATCGACACCGACCTGCGCCGTTCCAACCTGAAGCACCAAATCACCAACCGGGAAAATGTGAAGCTGGGTCTTTCCCACTATCTGTCCGGCATGTCCAATCTGGACGAGGTGCTGGCTGTCACCGACTCCCCGGTGATGTATGTGGTGTTCGCCGGCCCCGTGCCCCCCAACCCGGCGGAGCTGCTGGCCTGCAAGCGCATGACCGCCATGCTGGAATGGGCCAGAAAGCAGTTTGACTATATCCTGGTTGACTCCGCCCCCCTGGGCACCGTCATCGACGCAGCCGCCCTTGCCCCTCAGTGCGATGGTTCTGCCATTGTCATCGAGTCCGCCAAAATCTCCCGCCACACCGTTCAGGGCGTGGCCCAGCAGCTGAAGGACGCAGGCTGCCCCGTTCTGGGTGTCATCCTCAACAAGGTGGAAAAAGCCCATGGCCGCAGCTATTACAACCATCACTACGAATACCGCAAGGAATACAAAAAATAATGTGCGTATTGGAATTACGCAGCATAATGATGCCTTATCGCACCAGCCATTCGTAGGGGCGGCTACCAGCCGCCCGCCAAGCAATGCAACTGAGTGTTCGGTTGAATGGTATCGTCCAAAATAATTGCCCAGCCACTGTAGGGGAGGCTCTCAGCCTCCCGCCAGCTTTTGGCTACTGAATGTTTCGTTGAATGGTAATATGTTGGAAATTAGTACGAATTCGCCCAACATTTCTATAATTAGACCCCTGTACCGCGCGGGAGGCTGAGAGCCTCCCCTACAGTTAAACCGTTGCCCGGTACCATTCAACCATCCACTCAGGCGTCCAACGTTGCGGGCGGCTGGTAGCCGCCCCTACTAGTTTGTCGCAATTAAAAATATATTTTTCGTAGGGCGGGGTCATGACCCCGCCGAAACGTAACGAGATGAAAGCACTTT
>CAMCKD010000021.1 GCA_945875335.1 uncultured Clostridia bacterium
AGCTTGTACTGCGCGGGCGGCTGGTAGCCGCCCCTACGAATAGCGAGTGTAAACAGCAATTCTTACTTCATACGGAGGGAAAGGGGCTCTGGATGGAAGGGAAACATGTACAGGTTTTGATTTTGGGGGCGGGCTGTGCTGGGCTGACGGCGGGGATTTATGCCGCCCGGGCGGGGGCGGAGGTGCTGATTTTGGAGCATGGTCTGCCCGGAGGCCAGGCGGCGCTGACCTGGAAAATCGACAACTACCCCGGCCTTCCCGGCATCGACGGGGTGAGCCTGATGCAGCGGATGCAGACTCAGGCGGAAGCCTGCGGGGCGAAAATCCTCTGCACCGGGGTGCTGTCCGTGGAGCCTGCCCAAAAACGGGTGGAGACGGAAGCAGGCTGCTTCACTGCCGATGCCCTGATTCTCGCCACCGGGGCGGTGCCACGGGAGCTGGGCATCCCCGGAGAGGCGGAATTCCGGGGCCGGGGCGTGAGCTGCTGCGCCAGCTGTGACGGCTTTTTCTACCGTGGAAAGGACATCTATGTAATAGGCGGCGGCAACAGCGCGGGAGAGGAAGCCCTGCACCTGGCGCAGATTGGCCGCAGGGTGTATCTGCTGGTGCGGAAAAGCGAACTGCGCTGCGATGCCGCCATCCGGGAGCGGGTGCTTCGCCAGCCGAACATCCAGGTGTGCTACCGCCGGGAGCTGGCGGAAATCAAAGGAGAGGACACCATCGCATCCCTGGTGATTCTGAACAATGAAACCGGGCAGTATTCGGAAATTCCGGCGGCGGGCTGCGGGGTGTTCCTGTTCATCGGCTACCGACCCGCCTCTGAGCTGGTTGCCGGGAAGCTGGAAATGGATGAAAACGGATACCTGATCACCGACGAAAGCCTGCAAACCTCCCAACCCGGAGTGTTCGCGGCGGGGGATGTGCGAAAAAAGCAGCTGCGGCAGATCATTACCGCCGCGGCGGACGGTGCAATTGCCGCCAGTCAGGCTTGTAAGATTTTGTCGGATATGGTATGATGGTTCCATCTGAGAAAAGGGACTGATTTCCAATGAAAATCAAAAACAGGACGCTGGGCTTTTCGGCCATCCAGACCTTCTTCTGGATGTGCTACGCCGCCATTCTGGGCTTTGCCAGTATGTATCTGCTGGAAGCGGGCTTCGACAACAGCCAGGTGGGCATCCTCATTGCGGCGGCGGGACTGCTGTCCGCTCTGCTGCAGCCGGTGGTTGCCGCCTACGCGGACCGGCCTGACAGCATGCCCCTGGGGCGTTTGGTGCAGCTTTCCGGCACGGTGACCCTGGTCTGCGGCGTGGGGCTGGTGCTCACCCGGGGCAGCCGTCTGGTCACCGGGCTGCTCTACGGCGGCTGCATGGTGCTGCTCCAGCTGACCACGCCCCTGATCAATGCCCTGGGCATCGCCACGGTGAACAGCGGAGAAAAGATGAATTTCGGCATCGCCCGGGGCCTTGGCTCTTTGGGCTATGCGGTGGCAGCCTACCTCATCGGCCTGCTGGCCCAGCGCTTCGGAGCGGTGACGGTGCCTGTGTGCATGGTGTTGGGTTTCGGGCTGATGGTGCTGTCGGTGGCGGGCTATGGAGCGGTGAAAAAGCCCAACACCGAGGAGAAAAAGGCCTCCGGCGGCGGCTTCCTGCGCAAATATCCCCGTTACGCCGCCGTGCTGGCGGGCCTGGTGCTGATTTTCGTCAGCCATGTGGTGCTGAATAGCTTCACCTATCAGATCGTGGAATTCAAAGGCGGCGGCAGTGGAGAGATGGGCACCGCCATGGCCTTTGCCTCGGTGATCGAGCTGCCCATCATGTTCCTCTTCGGCTGGATGCTGAAAAAGGCCAGGAGCCATGTGTGGTTCCGCATTTCCGGGGTGTTCTTCTTCCTGAAATGCCTGGGCACCCTGCTGTGCAGGGACATTCCCGGTTTCTACGCCGTGCAGCTATTGCAGATGTTCGGCTGGGCGCTGATGACGGTGAGCGCCGTGTTTTACATAAACGCCATCGTGGCCCCGGAGGATTCGGTGAAGGGCCAGGCCTGCTTCACCGTGTCCCTGACCCTGGGCAATGTGGTGGGCGCCATGATTGCCGGACGAATTCTGGACAAAATGGGAGTACAGGCCATGCTGGTGTTTGGCACGGTGTCCGCATTGATTGGTGCCGTGATTGTTCTGGTGTTCTCCCAGAGGACAACGGTATGATTTCCGCCTTGCATTGCGATTCCCCCCTGGGGCAGCTGACCCTGGCGGAGGAAGATGGAGCCCTGATTGGGCTGTGGATTCAGGGGCAGAAATACTTCCCGGAGGAACTGAAAGCCCTCTGGCAGCGCACCCCCACCCTGACCCTGGCAGAGCAGTGGCTGAACCGCTACTTTGCAGGGGAGCAGCCGGAAATGGCAGCGCTGCCCGTGAGCCCCCGGGGCACCGGGTTCCAGCGGCAGGTGTGGGCAATGCTCCGGGCCA
The DNA here is from genome assembly GCA_945875335.1 of uncultured Clostridia bacterium. Taxonomy (GTDB): domain Bacteria; phylum Bacillota; class Clostridia; order Oscillospirales; family Oscillospiraceae; genus Faecousia. The sequence goes on from CAMCKD010000021.1 coordinate 2,468, forward strand.
TTCCCTACGGCGAGGTAACCACCTATGCCGCCATCGCCGCCCAAATCGCCCAAAGCCGCGGCATTCCCCACATGTCCGCCCAGGCGGTAGGAAACGCGGTGGGGCACAATCCCATATCCATCCTCATCCCCTGCCACCGGGTGGTGGGCAGCAATGGCCAGCTCACCGGCTACGCAGGAGGACTGGAGCGGAAACAATGGCTGCTGGATTGGGAGCGGCAAAATATGTATTTTCGGTAAATTGTTGTTTATCGAACCCTTGCCCTCCCCTCTGGGGAGGGTGGCCGAGCGTCAGCGAGGTCGGGAGAGGTGTCGCCCGTTAAAGCGTACCAGCAACCAACGTTTGACACCCCCTCAGCCTTCGGCAGCTCCCCCAGAGGGGGAGCCAAGGGCATCCCTATAAACAACAATTGACTCTGCGATACCTGATGAGCATTTTTATATTTACCCCTTGACATGGTAGGTAAATTGTGGTATAACTTAATTACCCACTAGATAGGTAGGTAATATATCGAATTTCAATCGCAAAGGAGCGTTTTATATGTCTAAGATTTACACCTCCGCCGACCAGCTGATTGGCCGTACTCCCCTGCTGGAGCTGACAAACATTGAAAAGAAATACAGCCTGAACGCCAGAATCCTGGCAAAAGTGGAATACTTCAATCCCGCCGGTTCCGTGAAGGATCGGGTGGCAAAGATGATGATCGATGATGCCGAGAAGGCCGGGGTTCTGAAGCCCGACTCCACCATCATCGAGCCCACCAGCGGCAACACCGGCATCGGCCTGGCCTCCATCGCCGCCGCCCGGGGCTACCGCATCATCATCGTCATGCCCGACACCATGAGCGTGGAGCGCCGCCAGCTGATGAAGGCCTATGGGGCCGAGCTGGTGCTGACCCCCGGCGCTCAGGGCATGAAGGGGGCCATCGCCAAAGCGGAGGAGCTGGCAAAGGAAATTCCGGGTAGCTTCATCCCCTCCCAGTTCACCAACCCCTCCAACCCCAAGGCCCATTTCACCACCACCGGCCCGGAAATCTGGGAGGATACCGACGGGAATGTGGACTATTTCGTTGCCGGTGTGGGCACCGGCGGCACCGTCACCGGCGTGGGCCAGTTCCTGAAATCCAAGAATCCCAATGTGAAGGTGGTGGCCGTGGAGCCCGCCTCCTCCCCCGTCCTGTCCCAGGGTCACGGCGGCCCCCACAAGATTCAGGGCATCGGCGCGGGCTTTGTGCCTGCGGTGCTGGACACCTCTGTCTATGACGAGATCATCCCCATCGAGAACGAAGCCGCCTTCGCCACCGGAAAAGAGGTAGGCCGCACCGAGGGCATCCTGGTGGGCATTTCCTCCGGCGCTGCCCTGAACGCCGCCATTCAGGTGGCCCAGCGGCAGGAGAACGCCGGCAAGACCATTGTGGTGCTGCTGCCCGACACCGGCGACCGCTATCTTTCCAGCCCCATGTTTGCAGACTGATTCAAGGAGAAACAAATGATTTACGCAGATAACGCCGCCACCACCAAAATGTGTCCGGCGGCCATTCAAGCCATGACGGCGTGCATGGAGCAAAACTACGGCAACCCCTCCAGCCTCTATTCCTTTGGCCAGCAGGCAAGAGAAGCCCTAGACGATGCCCGGGGGCGGATCGCCGCCCGCCTGGGCTGCACCCCCCGGGAGATCACCTTCACCTCCGGCGGCAGCGAGGCGGACAATCAGGCCATCTTTTCCGCCGCCAAGCTGGGGGAAAAGAAGGGCAAAAAGCACATCATCTCCACCGCCTTCGAGCACCACGCCGTGCTCCACACCCTGGAAAGGCTCCAAAAGCAGGGCTTTGAGATCACCCTTTTGGATGTCCACGAAAACGGCATCGTCACCGCTCAGCAGGTGCGTGACGCCATCCGGGAGGATACCTGTCTCGTCACCATCATGTTTGCCAACAACGAAATCGGCACCATCCAGCCCATTGCCGAAATCGGGGCAGTTTGCCGGGAGAAGGGGGTTCTCTTCCACACCGACGCCGTCCAGGCCATCGGGCATGTGAAGGTGAATGTGGCGGAACAGAACATCGACATGCTCTCCCTCTCCGCCCACAAGTTCCGCGGCCCCAAGGGAATCGGCGTGCTCTACGCCAAGCGGGGGATCCTGCTGGACAATCTCATCAACGGCGGTGCCCAGGAGCGGGGCAAGCGGGCAGGCACCGAGAACCTCCCCGCCATCGTCGGCATGGCGGCGGCCCTGGAACAGGCGGTGGCCTCCATCGACGAATACACCGCCCGGCTCACCCCCCTGCGGGATAAGCTGATTGCAGGCCTGGAGCAGATTCCCTACAGCCAGCTCAACGGTGACCGGGATACCCGGCTGCCCGGCACGGTGAATTTCTGCTTCGAGGGCATCGAGGGCGAGGCGCTGCTCCTGCTGCTGGACGACAAGGGCATCTGCGCTTCCTCCGGCTCCGCCTGTACCTCCGGCAGCTTGGACCCCAGCCATGTGCTGCTTGCCATCGGGCGGCCCCACGAGGTGGCCCACGGCTCCCTGCGGCTTTCCCTGGGGGACGACGTGACCGAGGCAGACATTGACTATTTGATTCAGTCCGTGAGCGAAGTGGTCAGTTATCTTCGCAGCATCTCCCCCTTCTGGCGGGATCTGCAGACCGGCAAACGGCCCCATGTTTTTGCGAAATAGGAGAGAATTATGGCATTATACAGTGAAAAAGTCATGGATCATTTTCGGAATCCCCGGAATGTAGGGGTGATTGAGAACCCCGACGGCGTGGGCGAGGTGGGCAATCCCGTCTGCGGCGATATCATGAAAATCTATCTGAAAATCGAGAACGACATCATCACCGATGTGAAATTCGAGACCTTTGGCTGCGGCAGCGCCATTGCCTCCAGCTCCATGGCCACGGAGATGATCAAGGGCAAGCCCATTTCCGAAGCCCTGCAGGTGACCAACAAGGCCGTCACCGAGGCCCTGGACGGACTGCCCCCCCACAAGCTCCACTGCTCCGTGCTGGCGGAGGAAGCCATCAAAAAAGCCCTGAAGGATTACTATGACCGCCACGGCATCGACTATGACCACAGCCTGTTCCCCGACTGTGAAAGCTGCGGTCACTGTCACGGCGAGTAAACGGAAGGTGCCGCCATATGATGATTTCTTCCCGGGGCCGCTATGCCCTGCGGGTGATGATCGATCTGGCAGAGCATGACGACGGGGCCTATATCCCCATGAAGGAGGTAGCCCAGCGGCAGGACATCTCCCTGAAATACCTGGAAAAAATCCTGCCCCAGCTGGTGGCCGCCAAATTGGTGGAGGGTCAGCACGGCAAGGGAGGCGGCTACCGGCTGACCCGTGCCCCGGAAAATTACCCCATCGGGGAAATCCTCCGGCTCACCGAGGGCGACCTGGCCCCGGTGGCCTGTCTGGAATGCGGTGCTGAAGCATGCAAACGCACCGCCGACTGCCGGACGCTGCCCATGTGGAGCGAATTAAACCGCCGGATCAATGACTACCTGGACAGTGTCACCATTGCAGACCTGATGAAATAACAAGCACCCGGAAATTCCTTTTGGGATTCCCGGGAGTTTGTGCGTGGTTCATTTTTTGAAAGGAGGCTTTTCATGATAGACGCCCTAAAAACGAATCGACTGACTTTACGCAGCTACACGGAAGCAGACCGGAAAGAAGCCATCTCGCTCCTGCGAAACAAGGAAATCAGCAAAACCTTTATGCTGCCGGAATTTGAGGATGATGCCGCTGCAGAGCCTTTGTTTCGGAAAATTCTGATGCTTTCCCATGAGAACGAGCATTTTGAACGGGCAATCTGTCTGGGAAACCACCTGATTGGTTTTGTCAACGATGTGGAAATCAAGGACGGCACCATCGAACTGGGGTATGTCATTCACCCGGATCATCAAAATCAGGGCTATGCCACTGAGGCGCTGACTGCTTCCATTCAGGAGCTGTTCCGACAGGGCTATTCCGCTGTCCGAGCCGGATACTTTGAAGAGAATCCCGCCAGCGGCAGGGTGATGGAAAAGAGCGGAATGCACCCAATCGATCGGGTGGATACCATTGAATACCGAGGCACGATGCACCGATGCTTGTATTATGAAATTTCTAATCCCTTTCAGAAGATTGGTGCGTCCATTCTCTACTTACCGGCTTCTGAGCAGCCCCTCTCCGCAGAGGTGTATTTGATCCAAGGGAGGAAACATACCTATCTGTTTGACGTGGGAAACAATTCAAAAAGTCTGCATGTCATTCAATCTTTGCCCAGTCCACCCATTGCCATTCTGTCCCACCACCATGCCGACCACACTGGGAATACTCTGAAAACGAATTTTGAGAAAATATATGTTGGAGAATTCACAGGGGAGAAAATAAACGTCGGAACTGTGGTGTCTGAACTTTTGACAATTGACGATGGGGTGATATTGGAAATCATTCCCTGTCCCTCCGTCCACACCCCTGGCAGTCTGATTCTCAATGTTAATCGGGAATTTTGCCTGATTGGGGATTTGTTTTTCTATAAACCGCCGGTTTCTGCGGTGCTGGCCCGGCAAATGGTGGAAGCACTGGCTCAGGTTGATACAAGATTTTTTGCGGTCAGTCACAGTGGAACGGAAAACATATTTGAAAAGAAAAGGTTTCTTCTGGAATTGCAGAAAGAATTTGAGATGGAGGAATCCCAATGAATGCACCCATTGACGTTTCCGGGGTGGCGCTTCACACCCGGCGATTGACCCTGCGGCCCTGGCGGCAGGAGGATTTGGTTGACTTCTTTGAATACGCCTCGGTGGAGGGGGTGGGCCAGATGGCGGGTTGGCTGCCCCACAAGGATACCGCCGAAAGCCAGAAAATCCTGGACAGCTTCATTTCCAAAAAGAAAACCTTCGCCCTGGATTTCCGGGGGAAGGCCATCGGTTCTCTGGGGATTGAAGAATACAACGAAGAGGGATTCCCTTCCCTGCTGGATTTGCGCTGCCGCAGCTTGGGGTTCGTGCTGTCCAAAGCATATTGGGGCCAGGGGTTGATGCCCGAAGCAGTGGATGCGGTGACTCAATGGCTCTTTGAAGAAATCAAGCTGGACGCCATTCTCTGCGCCCATTTTGACTGGAACACCCAGTCCGCCCGGGTGCAGCACAAATGCGGCTTCCGGCCCTTTGCCCAAGGGGTCTACGAAACCCGTTACGGCACCAAAGAAAAGGAAATCACCAACATCCTCTACCGGGAGGATTGGGAGGCCGTACATAGATGAATTATATTGAAACAGCGCTGACCCCGGCGGTGCTGGATGCCCTGCTGCAAATGTCCGCCGACTGGGCCGCTGAAAACAGCATGATTGAACTAGAGAACAAGCAGCTCCATTCCCAGCGCCTGACCCTCCGCTTGGTGGAGCCGGAGGATGCCCCGCCCCTGCGGGAAATGCTCCGTGACCCGGAGGTAACCAAACCCGCGGGGTTTCTTCCCATTGAGACCGAGGAAGAATTTGAAACCTTCTTCTCCGGCCTGACGGCTTACCATACCGGCATCGCCATCCTGGCGGGGGACACCGTGATCGGCTACTGCCGGGTAAACAAGGAACAGCTGGATGGGCCGGAATTTGCGGACAAGAAGCTGGTGAGCCTGGGCTTTGTCATTGGAAAACCCTACCAGAATCAGGGCTATGGCACGGAAATGCTGAAAACCGTCACCGCCTACCTCAAGGAACGATTCGACTACTGCGTGGCCGACCATTTTGTGGAAAACGGCCCCTCCCGCCGGGTGATTGAAAAAGCAGGCTACCGCTATTTGGAGGATTACTCCATGATTTTCCATCACCTGGGGGACGAGGAGAAACACCTGAAAAGCTACATCTACTGATACAAAAACCACGGGGCAGCCCCCGTGGTTTTCAGCATATTTCAGTTAATCCCGAAACTCATTCTGCGCTTCAAGCAGCCACTCAATCTTCATGCAGAATATTCTCTGCCATCGTCTGCATCTGCTCCATGGAGGCAGTTTCGCTTCCGGCAAGCATACTGCGCTCCCGGCGCAGCATTTCGCTCATCAGGTCAAGCTCTGCCATGCTTGCTACCAGAGCCTGCATCTCCTTCTTGCTGCGGGCTTGATGGGCCCGAACAAGGATTGATTGTTTCTGCTCCTCGGTCATTTTTGCGTAGCCCTCCATGGCTGGTTCATTCATGGCCAGCGCCAGTCCGAAGCCAATGGGTACGTTTCCTGAATCCATATTGCGTTCCTCCTTTACGCCGCCGCGTCCAGCATATTCTGAAGATTGATACTTTCCCCACGGCAGAGTCCCATGATTTCTCCTATCTCAGCAGCCACTGATAGTCCTGCCTGCAATCCACGATCCAATCCACATATACCGTGTCGTCCTTGATTTGGTACAGAACAAGATAAAAATTTTCTACATACAGCTTGTGATACTTGTTTGCGGGAATATAATGTTCGTTGAAGAAGGGATAACGCTGGGGCATTTCCTGCAGGGAGCGCATTTCCTCCAGAAACCGTTTTTTCAGCTTTTCAGCCGCCGGTCTGCTGGCTTGCGCCAAAAAGCGAAGGTGAAGCCCCAGCATTTCTCTGGCTCTGTCAGAGATGATGACTTTGTACTTCATCGGTTATCCCTCGTCCAGAATGCCATCCAGGAAATGCTCCAGTTCCTCGATGGTGCAGCCCCGGCGGCCCATGGCCCGATCCTCTCCCACAGCGAGAAGATTCTCTCTTAACTCCAGCATTTTCTCCCGACGGGTGAAGCTCTCAATGTCCATAATGACCAAATCGCCTTCTCCGTTTTTGGTGAGATAAACGGGTGCCTGGGATTTGCGGCACAGTTCGGCAATCTCATTATAATTCTGACGAATGGCAGCAGAAGGCCGAATATTCACAGTGGTTCCCCCTTGTAGTCAAATTCTAATATTATTATATCAGAATTTAGCTACCGCGTCAATATTCAAATCTGTGGACTTCTTTCCCCATTTACCCTGCCGCGTCCAGCATATTCTGAATATAGATGCCATACCCCACCGTCGGGTCGTTCACCAGCACATGGGTCACCGCGCCCACCAGTCTGCCGTCCTGGATGATGGGGGAGCCGCTCATGCCCTGGACGATGCCGCCGGTGGCCTCCAGCAGGGCAGGGTCGGTGATTTTCAGCAGCAGATTCCGGCCATCAGCCCGGGTGGCGGGGTAGACCTTGAGAATCTGGGCGGAGTAGTCCCCGGTGGCAAAGCCGGTGACGGTGGAGCGGATGGTGGCCTGCCCCGGGTGCACCTGCTCCGGGGCGGCAATGGGAATGGGCTCCCCCAGCCAGCCCTGGCGGGATTTCCCAAACACCCCCTGGGGGGTATTTCTCAGCAGCTCTCCGCAGGCATCGGCATCATCGCAGCTGCCCTTGAGCTGCCCCGGGCGGCCGCTCTTCCCCTTGGTGACGGACTGCACCTGGGCGGGATAGGTGGTGCCCTGGGCCATTTTCAGCAGCACGCCCCCATTGCCGTTGACTCCATGCCCCAATGCCCCAAAGGAGCCGGTGGCGGGGTCATACCAGGTGACGGTGCCGATGCCGGAAATGCCCTGCTTCAAATAGACTCCCAGCTTGGCGCCGCTGTCCGTCGGTGTGATTTTCACAGGGATTTCCAGTTCCTTGCTGCCCCTGCGCACCAGCAAGGAGGCCGTGTCCCCGGAGGAATCCAGACAGTTTCGGATATCCTCGGTGTTATGCACGGTTTTGCCGTTGACCTTCACAATCAAATCCCCGATTTTCAGCCCGGCGTTCCTGGCCTCCGCCCCCAGGGAGTCATCGAAGGCGGCGATGGTCACGGTGTTGTCCCGCAGCTGCAGCCCCACCGTCTGCCCCACCGGCACCAGCAGCGGCTCTGCCAGAGCAGCGGGACAAGATACAATCAAAAAAACCGCCAGCGCGGCAGAAATTGCCATTCGTCTCATATTCAGCCCTCCATTTCCTGCAACATTAATATGCCGCGCTGGACGGATTGTAACCGCTGAAAAAGTCGAAAAATCAGGAAGAGTATGGCCTGAATGTCAAAATCCGGTTGCGAGATTTGTTGTGATGAAGTAAAATAAGAAAAAAATTGTTGTTTATCGCACAAAAATAATGCACACGCCACTGTAGGGGAGGCTCGTAGCCTCCCGCCAGGTTTGTCAACTGAGTGTTAGGTTGAATGGTACAAATGTGGGAAACTGGTACGAATTCGCCCATCCTGGTTGATAACTGAAAGCCTGTACTGCGCGGGAGGCTAAGAGCCTCCCCTACAGTGGCTGGTGCAATAAACAACAATTTACCAGCCAAATCAGTACAAAAAGGAGAAAAATGATGAACAGGTTTTATTTGGAATTATCTGCAAAGCTTACGGCGCTGATGGAGGGGGTGCCCTACCAAACCGCCAATCTAGCCAATGCTGCCGCCCTGCTGTGGCAGGAGCTGGAGGACATCAACTGGGTGGGCTTTTATCAGCTGCACCAGGGCAAGCTGGTGCTGGGGCCCTTCCAGGGGAAGCCTGCCTGCATCGAAATTCCCGTGGGCAAGGGCGTCTGCGGCAGGGCGGCGGCGGAAAACAAAGTGCAGCGGGTGGAGGATGTCCACGCCTTTCCCGGCCACATCGCCTGCGACAGCGCCTCCAATTCCGAGATCGTGCTGCCGCTGTACTGCCGGGGAGAAATCTGGGGCGTACTGGACATCGACAGCCCCAGCTTTGGCCGCTTCACCTGGGAGGATGCCCAGGGGCTTGAGGAAATATCAGCAATCATCAGCAATATGATTGCGAAAACAGAATAAAATTACCCGGTATTCCTATTGCATTTTTTGTGAAAATTATGTAATATACAGGAAAGAGCATGACCTTCGGTCTGCGAAAGAACAAGCTTTATATCAAAAGGAGTGTAACGATTATGGGTCTTATCAAAGCACTTATGGGTTCCGCCGGCGGCGTTCTGGCTGACCAGTGGAAGGAATATTTTTATTGTGATGCCATTGGCGAAAACGTTCTGGGCGTCAAGGGCAAGAAGCGGGTGTCCGGCCGTTCCTCCAACAAAAGAGGCTCCGACAATCTGATTTCCAACGGCAGCGTCATTGCCGTGGCCGACGGGCAGTGCATGATGATCGTGGATCAGGGCAAGGTGGTGGAGTTCACCGCCGAACCCGGTGAATTCACCTATGATGCCTCCACCGAGCCCTCCATCTTCTCCGGCAACCTGGGGGAGAGCATTATGGAGACCTTCAAAACCGTGGGCAAGCGCTTCACCTTCGGCGGCGACACCGGCAAGGATCAGCGGGTGTACTACTTCAACCTGAAGGAGCTGGTGGGCAACAAGTACGGCACCCCCAGCCCGGTGCCCTTCCGGGTGGTTGACCGAAACATCAATCTGGATTGGGAAATCTCCATCCGCTGCTTCGGCGAGTACAGCTTCCACATCTGCGACCCCCTGCTGTTCTACACCAATGTCTGCGGCAATTTCGACGGGGAGTACACCCGTGACCGGCTGGAAAGCCAGATGAAAACTGAGCTGCTCACCGCCCTGCAGCCCGCCTTTGCCAGAATTTCCGAAATGGGCATCCGCTACAGCAGCCTGCCCGGCCACACCATGGAGCTGGCCGACGCGCTGAATGAGGTGCTGTCCAATAAGTGGCGCAATCTGCGGGGCATTGAGATCGTCTCCTTCGGCGTTTCCAGCGTGAAGGCCTCTGAGGAAGACGAGAAAATGCTCAAGGACATGCAGCGCACCGCCGTCTACTCCAATCCCAACATGGCCGCTGCCTACGACGTGATGGCCCGGGGCGACGCCATGAAGACCGCCGCCGGAAATACCGCCGGTGCCATGACGGGCTTTATGGGCATGGGCATGGCCCAGGGCATGGGCGGCGGCACCAATGCGGCCCAGCTGTTCCAGATGGGTCAGGCCCAGCAGGCAGCCCCCGCTCCCACGGCTTCCGGCTGGAAATGCAGCTGCGGCGCCACCGCCACCGGCAAATTCTGCCCGGAATGCGGCGCCAAGAAGCCCGAGCCCGCCGCCGGCTGGACCTGCTCCTGCGGCGCGGTGAACCAGGGCAAATTCTGCTCGGAATGCGGCAGCCGGAAGCCCGCCGGGGTGCCCCAGTACAAGTGCGACAAGTGCGGCTGGGTGCCCGAGGACCCCAAGAATCCCCCCAGATTCTGCCCCGAGTGCGGTGATAAATTCGGCGACGAGGACATCATCGTCTGACACCCCCTCCAAATCCCCGGCACCTTGCTCAGGTGCCGGGTGGTCAGAGACTTTGAAAGGAGCATCCAGAAATGGCCAACGAAATCACCAATTACCAGTGCCCCTCCTGCACCGGGCCCCTGCATTTCGGCAGTGAGTCCGGCATGCTGGAATGCGACTACTGCGGCAGCCGCTTCTCGGTGGAGGACATTGAGCACATGTTCGCCGAGAAGAACGCCCACGCCGAGGACGCTGCCCAAGAGCGCGAGGAACAGGAGGTCCAGGAGAACATCCGCCAGGCCCAATGGGACATGGATTCCGCCGGTGAGGACTGGGGCGGCGAGGAAGAAAGCCTCCACGCCTACAACTGCCCCTCCTGCGGTGCGGAGCTGATTTGCGACGAGACCACCGCCGCCACCTCCTGCCCCTACTGCGGCAACCCCTCCATCATCCCCGGCAAGCTCACCGGCACCAAGAAGCCCGATCTCATCATCCCCTTCCAGGTGGACAAAACCGCCGCCGTGGCCGCCCTGAAAAAGCATTATCAGGGAAAGCCCCTGCTGCCCAAGGCCTTCAAGGCGGAAAACCACATTCAGGAGATCAAGGGCGTTTACGTCCCCTTCTGGCTGTATGATGCCCAGGTCAGCGGGGATATGACCTTCAAAACCACCCGGGTACACACCCACACCACCTCCAAGGAATACATCACGGAAACCGACCATTTCCTGGTGCACCGGGCGGGCACTATGGATTTTGAAAACGTGCCGGTGGACGGCTCCTCCCAGATGCCCGACGGCCACATGGATGCCATCGAGCCCTATCGGTTTGAGGAATTGAAGCCCTTCTCCCTGTCCTATCTGCCGGGCTATCTGGCGGATCACTATGACGTTTCCAAGGAGGACTGCTCTCAGCGGGCCAACCAGCGGTGCGCCGCCAGCATGGAGGACGCCCTGCGGGATACCGTCATCGGCTACGCCTCCTGCATCACCACCCAAAGAGATGTCACCGTTCAGCCCGGCAAGGTCAAGTATGCCCTGCTTCCCGTATGGATGCTCTCCACCCAGTGGAAGGGGAAGAATTTCCTGTTTGCCATGAACGGCCAGACCGGCAAGCTCATCGGCGACCTGCCCATCGACAAGGGCAAGCTGGCGCTCTACTGCATTGGTTCCTTTGTGGCTGCCGCGGCGGTTTCGCTGCTGTTCCTATTGTAAGGAGGTGGGCAGAATGAAAAAAACACGTTTTCTTGGCGTTCTTCTGGCGCTGCTGCTGATTTGCTGCCTGAGCACCGCTGCCTTTGCCGCAGACCCTCAGCTGTACCACGTCACCGACGAAGCGGAACTCTTCACCATCGAGCAGTGGCAGGCTTTGGAGCAGCGGGCGACAGACATCAGCGAAAAATACAATTTCGGCGTTTACATCATCACCGTGGAGGATTTCCGGGATTACAGCAATACCTCCAACATTGAAAAATTCGCCGTCAAGCTCTATGATGACTACGGCCTGGGCTATGGCGATGACCGCGCCGGTGTCACCCTTCTGCTCAGCATGGAGCAGCGGGATTACAACCTGGATTTCAACAGCAAGCGCTCCGAAGAGATTTTCACCGAGGCCGGACGGGACTGGATGGAAAATCGGTTCCTGCTCTATTTCCGGGCCGACGATTTCTACAACGGCTTCAACGAATACCTGAACACCTGTGAGGAATACCTGGAAGCGGCCCAAAACGGCGAGCCCGTGGGTCAGGGTCAGCCCAGCTCCGCCGACGAGGGCAAGCTCTCCCCTGCCTTCGCCCTGATTCCCGGCGCCATCGCGGCGCTGCTGGCGGGCATTCTGACCAGCGCCCCCATGCATTCGGCAAAGACCAAGCGGGATGCCGACCAGTATGTGGTGCATGGCGGATTGAACCTGCGCCGCCGTTCGGATATGTTCCTGCACCGCAGCGTTTCCCGCCGCCCCCGGGAGACCCAGCAATCCAGCTCCGGCGGCTCCCACCACTATTCCTCCGGCAGCCACTCCGGCAGAAGCGGCAAGTTCTGATTTCAAAAATGCCTCCGAGACCGTTCGGGGGCATTTTCACCGAAAAAACAGGGATTTCCCCTGAAAAAACCAGCTGGAATGTGCTTTGACTTCTCCCAAAAAGGGGAGTATAATTCGATGCGCTGAGTATCAATGGAGGAAGTGGATCGTCCGTGCTGAAAAGAACAGAGAAAAATATGCTCCAAGGCCCCCTGGCAATGAACATCCTGCTGTATACCCTGCCCATCATCCTCACCAGCTATTTGCAGCTGTTGTTTAACGCGGCGGATCTGGTGGTGGTGGGGCGGTTCTGCGGCAGTGTTTCCGTGGCAGCGGTGGGCGTCACCGGGGCCATCACCAACCTGATCGTCAATTTGTTTATGGGATTGTCCGTGGGCGCCGGTGTGGCGGTGGCCCATGCCATCGGCGGCAGGGAATCCCAGGTGGTGCACCGTACCGTGCATACGGCCCTGCTCACCGCGCTGATTGGCGGCGTGGTGCTGACGGTGGTGGGCGTGGCCTATTCTCCCACCTTCCTGCGGTGGATGGACACCCCGGAAAATGTGCTGCCCCTGTCCAGTGTGTATATGCGCATTTATTTCGGCGGCATCACCTTTACCCTGGTGTATAACTACTGCACCTCCATCCTCCGGGCCGCCGGGGACACCCAGAGCCCCATGGTAATCCTGATGGCGGCAGGTGTCATCAATGTGATTCTGAATGTGATTTTTGTGTCCTGCTTCCATATGAATGTGGCGGGGGTCGCCTTGGCCACGGTGATCTCTCAGGCCCTTTCCGCCGTGGCGGTGACGGTGGTGCTGATGCGCCGGAAGGACGACATTCGGTTCTGCCCCGCCAAGATGCGGATTTACTGGCCCCAGCTGAAAAAGATCATCCGCATCGGCCTGCCCGCAGGCATCCAGGGCTCCACCTTTTCCATCTCCAATGTGATCATCCAGTCCGCCATGAATTCCTTTGGTGAGGTGCTGGTCTCCGGCAACGCGGCGGTTTCCAACATCGAGGGCTTCTGCTTTGCCACTGTAAACGGCTTCCACCAGGCGGCAGTGAATTACATCGGCCAGAACGTGGGTGCCCAGCAGTATGACCGGGTGAAGAAGATTTTCAGACTGTGTGTGCTGTATGCCTCTTTGGCTGGACTGATTGTAGGCGGGGCGCTGACCATTTTCCGCCGTCCCCTGCTGAGCATTTACATCACCGATTCCCCGGAGGCGCTGGAAATCGGCATGACCCGGGTGTTCTTCACCTCCGCGCCCTACTTCCTCTATGGTTTGCTGGACGCGGCGGCGGGCTCCCTGCGGGGCATGGGGGCTTCCAGTATTTCCATGCTCATCTCGGTGCTGGGCATCTGCGGCTCCCGGCTGCTGTGGATTTTCACCATTTTCCAAATCCCGGCGCTGCACACCCCGGAGTGCCTGTATTCCTCCTACCCCATCTCCTGGATCCTCACCACCGCCGCCGAGCTCGTGGCGTTTCCAATCATTTATCGCAAAATGGCCGGGGCAGAGAGATAAATTGTTGTTTAACGGGCAGATTTCCGCCCAGCCACTGTAGGGGAGGCTCGTAGCCTCCCGCCAGGCCACAAACCTGAGTGTTAGGTTGAATGGTACAAATGTGGTAAACTGGTACGAATTCGCCCATCCTGGTTGGTAACTGAAAGCCTGTACCGCGCGGGAGGCTACGAGCCTCCCCTACAGTGGCGCTCAATGTGCAAAGCAAAACCGTCCCACCCGCGAAAATGGTTGGGACGGTTTTCATTACAGCATTTCCAGGATTTTTGCCTTAGGGACAGCGCCGATGGATTTGTTGACCACCTGGCCGTTTTTGAACACCAGCAGGGTGGGGATGCTGGCGATGCCATAGGACATGGCCAGCTCGTTTTCCTCGTCCACATTCACCTTGCAGACCTTGACGTCCGGCCTTTCGGCGGCGATTTCCTCCAGCACCGGGGCGATCATCCGGCAGGGGCCGCACCAGCTGGCCCAGAAATCCACCAGCACAGGCTTGGCGCTCTCTTTTACAATGCTCTGGAAGCTATTCTTGTTCACATGCAGTACAGACATATTCCTTCTCCTTTCTGTGATTTCAGGGTATGTCATTTCCCTGCTCATCATAACGGAAAATGGTGGAAAAAACAAGCTGCAGATGTAAAAAAGGTGTAAACAACGGGGCCTTAAGCCATGATTAAGGAATCCTTAAACTCTGTCCGGTTGATTTTTGGAGCCGAATGGATTATGATAAGGCCGATGAAAAAATGACTTCATATGGAGGTTTTTGAATATGAAAAAAGCTGCTGCCTGGGTGCTGGCCGGATGCCTGATGCTGGGGCTATCGTCCTGCTCTGTGAAGGAAAACCATGTTTTTGTGCAGAAGGTTTCCGCTCTGTCCCAAATGGGAGGGATCGCGCCTACGGATCGGTTCAGCGGAATGGTTGTTTCCGAAAGCGTGACGGAAATTCAAAAGGATCAGGACAAGGTGGTGGACGCCCTCTACGTCCGGGAGGGCGACGATGTCACCGAGGGCCAGGAGCTCTTCTCCTACGACACCGACCAGCTCCAACTGACTCTGGAGAAGCAGAAGCTGGAGCTGGAACAGCTGGCCTCCTCCATTGAAAATTATGCCGCCCAGATCACCCAGCTGGAAAAGGATCGGGATCGGGCCTATTCGGCGGACAAGCTGAAATACACCCTGCAAATTCAGACCAACCAGATCGACCTGAAGGAAGCGGAGCTGAAGCTGAAAACCAAGCAGTCCGAGGTGCAGAAATCCGAGCATCTGCTGGCAAACGCCCTGATCAAGTCCCCGGTCACCGGCCGGGTCACAGCCATCAGCGAAAGCGGCACGGATGACCGGGGCAATTCCAAGGCCTACATCACCATCCAGAAAACCGGCTCCTACCGGGTCAAGGGTCAGCTCAACGAAATGCAGCGGGGCGCCATCATGGAGGGAACCCGGCTGCGGATGGAATCCCGGCTGAACCCGGAGGAATACTGGATGGGCACCGTCACTCTGGTGGACTACGAAAACCCCATCCAGAACAACAACAATGGCTACTATGTCAGCTCCGGCTCCGATGAAATGAGCTCCTCCAGCCGGTATCCCTTCTATGTGGAGCTGGACAGCAGCGATGGGATGATCCTGGGTCAGCACCTGTATCTGACCGTTGCCGGAGAGGACACCGCCGCCTTGGAGGGCGTGACCCTGGGAAGCTCCTTCCTGTGCTACGACGAGGACGGCAATTGCTATGTCTGGGCAGACGACGGCCAGGGCAAGCTGGAGCAGCGCACCGTGGAGCTGGGCAGTTATGACGGCATGAACGATGTGTATGAGATCCTCTCCGGCCTTTCCGAAAGCGACTATGTAGCCTTCCCGGATGAGGAGGTCTGCGTCCAGGGCGCTCCCACCACCAAGACACAGCAGGAAGGCGGGAAAAACCAATGAGCATTCTCAAGCTGACCGACATCTGCAAGGACTACCAGCAGGGCAAACAGACCGTCCGGGTGCTGAAAAACATCAATCTGACGGTGGAGCAGGGGGAGTATCTTGCCATCATGGGCCCCTCCGGCTCCGGCAAGACCACTCTAATGAACATCATCGGCTGCCTGGACGTGCCCACCTCCGGTACCTATGAGCTGAACGGAAAAAATCTGCAAAACAGCAGCGACAACGCCCTAGCGGACATCCGCAACAAGTACATCGGCTTCGTGTTCCAGAGCTTCCACCTGATGCCCAAGCTGGACGCGGTGGACAATGTGGCCCTTCCCCTGCTCTATGCCGGGGTGAGCCTGAAGGAGCGCCGGGCCAGAGCCGTGGAGGCGCTGAATGCCGTGGGCCTGGGGGAGCGGATTCATTTCCGACCCAATCAGCTCTCCGGCGGCCAGTGCCAGCGGGTGGCCATCGCCCGGGCCATGGTTACAAAGCCCACCCTGCTGCTGGCCGACGAGCCCACCGGCGCTCTGGACACCAAGGCGGGAAACCAGATCATGGACATTTTCCGCAGCCTGAGCGACGGAGGCATGACCATCATTATGATTACCCACGAGCCTGCCATTGCGGCCTGTGCGGACAAAACCTATCACATTCTGGACGGCGAGCTGCTGGTGAAAGGAGGGGACGAGCCCAATGAAAAAGCTTAAAAAGGTCATCATCTCCCTGGCGGCAGTGGCAGCTGTGGGAACCGGCGGCTTCTTCGGCTGGCGGTATCTGCAGCAGAACAATGTGGAGCCGGTGAAGGTCTTTCCCTTTGACTATGTGGGCATGACCCAATACTGGGGAGACAGCCGGGAGAGCTACGGCCCCGTGTCCACCGATAAAATTCAAACTATCTACCTCAGCGACACCCAGACCGTGGCCGAAATCCTGGCGGAGGAAGGCCAGGAGGTGAAGCAGGGCGATTTGCTGATGAGCTTCGACACCACCCTGTCCCAGCTGGAATTGGAGCGGAAGAATTTGGAAATTCAAAAGCTTCAGCTGGACTTGGAGGAAGCCAACAAGGAGCTGCAAAAAATCAGCTGGATGGCTCCCATGGGTTCTCCCCCCACAGAGCCGGAAACCGAACCCACAGTACCGGCAACGGTGATGTTCCGAAACGGGGACTATTCCCTGTTCCGTGAAAACGGCCACGACGGTTCCTCCCAGGGGGCGGCCATGATCTGCTGGATCCCCATGGGCAAGGAGATTTCCACCCAGTTTTTGCAGGAGCAGATCGGCGAGCTGATTCAGGAAGGAGAGGAACAGCCCACAGACCCCTCCGCGCCCACTGAGCCGGAGATGCCCACCGAGCCCACTGTCCCCACCGATGCCACGGAGCCAACGGAAGAAACGGCTACCGACCCCAGCATTTCCGGGGATGAAACGCTGATTTCCTTCACCGCAATCCTCTCCGAGGAAGCGGAAACAGAGCCCTCCACCCAGCCGGAGCCCACCGAAACCGCCCCCACGGAGACAGAGCCCACCACTGCCGATACCACTGACCAGACCGACGGCACCCAGCCCCTGGCAGAGGACACGGAACCAAAGCCCATCAAATACGGCACCGTGGTGTGCAGTGACTATGTGAACATCCGCTGCGGCCCCGGCACCGATTATGACATTGTGGATACCGCCGTGAACGATCAGCGGGTGGACATCTATGAAATTGTTGAAAGAGAGGGCATGAGCTGGGGCCGCATTGGGCAGGACAGATGGATCAGCCTGACCTATGTCCTTCTGGATGCCGAACCCACCCAGCCTTCTGAGGAAACCCAGCCTTCTGAGGAAACGCAGCCCTCTGAGGAAACACAGCCCTCTGAGGAAACACAGCCCTCTGAGGAAACACAGCCCTCCGAGGAAACTCAGCCCTCCGAAGTAACCCAACCCTCCGAAGAAACCCAGCCTTCTGAGGAAACCCAGCCCTCCGAAGTAACCCAGCCTTCTGAGGAAACTCAGCCCACGGAACCAACCACGCAGCCGACGCAGCCCTCGGAACCGACTAAGCCCTCGGAAACCACCGAACCCTCCGAGCCCACTGACCCAACGGAGCCCACCGAGGAAGGAAAGGAAAAGCGGTGCAAGCCCTACTATGTGGTGTTCAAGGTCACTGAGAACAACTATCTCAGGGGCAATGTGCTGGTCTGGCTGGGCGTCCACGTGAATTCCGACGGCAGCTTCTCCTTCTTCGATGCCCGGGATGTGGAGGACATCAGCCTGCCCCCGGTAATCCAGGAGGAAACCGAGCCCGATATGAGCTGGGTCGGCAGCGGCCACACCTATTCGGAAATTCAGGAAATGAAGCGGGAGCAGGAGAAAAAGATCAAGGACCTGGACATCCAGCTGAAGCTGGCGGAGTCGGAGCTGAAAATCATGGAGCGGGAGCTCAGTGACGGCAACATCTACGCCGAGCAGGACGGCAAGGTCATCTCCGTGCTCACCGAGGAGGAGGCCAAGCTCAATTCCCAGCCCATCATCAAGGTCTCCGGCGGCGGCGGATACTATGTGGAAGCCACCATCAGTGAGCTGGAACGGGATACCGTTTCCATCGGCATGGAGGTCACCGTCAACGATTGGGAGACCGGCGGCACCTACACCGGCACCGTGGTCTCCGTGGGGGATATCCCCTCCTCCAGCGGCGGCTACGGCGGCATGAACAACCCCAACGCCTCCAGCTATCCCTTCCGGGTATTCGTGGACGAAACCGCCGATTTGAAGGCTGGCAGCTATGTCAGCATCCAGTATTCCTCCACTGCCGAGGGCGGCATCTATCTGGAAAATCCCTTCCTGCGCACTGTCCAGGGCAGAAGCTTTGTGTACGTCCTTGGAGAGGACGGCATGCTGGAAGAGCGCACCGTCACCGTGGGCAAGACCCTGGGCGGCAGCCACACCCAGATTCTGGACGGCCTGACTGCGGAAGACCTGGTGGCCTTCCCCTATGGCAAGAATGTCAAGCCCGGTGTTCCCGCGGAAGAGGGCGACATGAGCGACCTCTACAACTGATGGGGAGGTACTTCGATGTTTGAAAATATTCGTCTGGCCTTCCAGGGAGTGTGGAGCCACAAGCTCAGAAGCATGCTCACCATGCTGGGCATCATCATCGGCATTGCGGCCATCATCACCATCGTCTCCACCATCAAGGGCACCAATGAGCAAATCAAGCAGAACCTCATCGGCGCGGGCAACAATGTGGTGGCCGTGCAGCTGAACCAGAGCGGCTACCCCTACGACCTGTCCTGGAACCAGGTGCCCGCCGGGGTGCGCCCCATTTCGGACGATACCCGTAAGAACCTGGAGGATATCGACGGCGCCCAGAAGGTGACCATCTACCACTCCCGGAATTATTCCGAGAATGTCTTCTATCAGAATTCCCAGTTTAACGGCAGCATGTATGGAGTGGATGAGCAATATTTCGCCACCTACGGCTATCAGATTCGCACCGGACGGGGCTTCACCGCCTCTGACTACGAGCATTTCCGCAAGGTTGCCATCGTGGATGCCAACACCGTCTCCGGGCTCTTCACCGGCACCAACCCGGTGGGACAGGCCATCGAGATTCAGGGAGAGGTATTCACCGTCATCGGCGTGGTGGCCATGTCCCAGGAATTCACCCCCACCATCAATTCCATGAGCGACTACTGGATGTATTCCGGCAGCTCCGCCGGTTCCATCTTCATTCCTGACCCGGTCTGGCCCACGGCCTATCGGTTTGACGAGCCCCAGAACGTGGCCATCAAGGTGGAGAACACCGATGTGATGACCACTGTGGGAAAAAGCGCCGCCGACCTGCTGACCCAGCGTCAGATCGTGGGCGACAGCTCCGATTTTGACTACCGCAGTCAGGACATGCTGGAACAGGCCCAGCAGCTGCAAAAAATGAGCCAGGCCACCAACACCCAGCTGGTGTGGATCGCCAGCATCTCCCTGTTGGTGGGCGGCATCGGCGTCATGAACATCATGCTGGTGTCCGTCACCGAGCGCACCGCCGAGATTGGACTGAAAAAAGCCATCGGCGCGAAAAAGCGGCGGATCCTGCTGCAATTTCTCACGGAGGCCGCGGTGCTCACCAGTCTGGGCGGCATCATCGGCGTGGCCACCGGCATCGGCATGGCGGAGCTGATCTCCCGGATGATGGAAATTCCCGTTGCCATCAGTCTCCCTGCCATCGGCATCAGCGTGGCCTTCTCCACCCTCATCGGCGTGGTCTTCGGCCTGCTGCCCGCCACCCAGGCCGCCAACCTGAACCCCATTCAGGCTCTTCGCAGAGACTGATTCTATCGCCGCAGCTTCCAACGCTGCGGCGATTCTTTTCGATTGTAATTCCATGGGATTTGTGGTATACTATCCGAAAATGTCTTTTATGGAGGCAAAAGCATGAAATTGGTTGTAAAAACCGCCATGGCCTTGCTGCTGGCGGTGGTTCTTTGCGGCTGCGGAAAGGAAAGTCTTCCCTTTGCGGAAACCACCACGGCGCCCAAGCTGGAAAGCGTAAAGATGGTGGTCACGGAGCAGTCTCTGCTGGAATTGGAGCAGAATTTCCCCGATCTGGTGGAGGCGGACTTCACCGGCAGCGAATGCTATGAAGCCATCCGCGCCTATGCCGCCCGGAATCCCCAGGTGAAGGTGCGCTATCTGGTGCGGCTGGGCAGCACGGGGGCAGACCCGGCATCCCAGGCCCTGGAGCTGAACCCCGGGGACTTTGATTACGACATCCTGCGGCAGAATCTGGCGCATTTCCCCAACCTGCAAAGCGTCTCCTTCCAGCAGGCGGCGCTGACCCCGGAGCAGGTGCGCACCCTGCGGCAGGAATATCCCAATGTGCAGATAGAATGCGGCATCAATTTCTGCGGCATTGTCTGCGATACCGACACCGCAGAATTGGATGTTTCCGCTTTGGAGCCGGAGAGGGTGCTTTCCTCCGCTCCCCTGCTGACAGAGCTGCCCAATTTGGTATACTTGGAGCTGATGGCCGGGGACGGCACCACGGCCTACACCCTGGAGCAGGCGGCCCAGCTGCAATCCTTCGTGCCCCAGGCGCTGCTGCATTTCTCCTTTGAGCTCTTCGGCAAGCAGGTTTCCACCACCGACGAGGAAGTGAGCTACGCCAATCAGTATATCGGGAACCAGGAGGGGGCACTGGACACCCTGCGCACGGCCCTCACCGTCATGCGGGGCTGCAGCCGTCTGGTGCTGGACAACTGCCATTTTGCCAATGAAGACCTGGCCGCCCTCCGGGAGGAATTCCGGGACACCACCAAGGTGGTGTGGCGGGTCTGGTTCGGTGAGGGCGGCTGCCTGACAGACCGAACGGTGATTCGCCATGTCTATGACCTCTACGATTACAACAGCACCAACCTGATCTACTGCGAGGATGCAGAGTTTTTGGATTTCGGCCACAATGAATATTTGAAGCAGTGCGATTTTGTGGCCGGGATGCCCAACCTCCGGGCGGTGATCCTGTCCGGCTCCATGATCTCGGATTTGACCCCCTTCTCCAACTGTCCCAACCTGGAATTTTTGGAGCTGGCCTACTGCGGCTACATCACGGACATCTCCCCTCTTGCAAGCTGCGAAAGCCTGCAGCGGCTGAACATCGCCTATACCAAGGTCTCCGACCTGTCCCCTCTGGATGAACTGAACCTCCAGGTGCTGGTGGATGCCCGTTCCCAGACCAGCCAGGAGGAGCGGGCCCGGTTTGACCAGCTCCACCCCGACTGCCTGGTGCAGCACACCGGCGACGCCAAGGACGACCAGCCCTACGGCTACCCCTGGCGTTATGAAACCAACGGCGACCCCAACGAATATTACGCCCTGCTGAAAGAAAAATTCGGCTACCCCAACCCCACCAACACCCGTTTTTAACTTCACAACAAAAGCTCCTTCGGGAGTTTTTGTTGTTTTTTGGGGAGAAATGTGATAAGATGGAAGACAGAGAACGGAGAGAGAAATTGTTGTTTGTCGCACCCTTGCCCTCCCCTCTGGGGAGGGTGGCCGAGCGCCAGCGAGGTCGGGA
>CAMCKD010000022.1 GCA_945875335.1 uncultured Clostridia bacterium
TATCTGGGGGCACCCCCTCAGCCTTCGGCAGCTCCCCCAGAGGGGGAGCCAAGGGCATCCCTACAAACAACAATTTATCTGTATGCTGAGTCAGCCGATATGCATTTTCTTTTTCACCATCATACCAGAGAAAGCCTTTGTTTGCAATCCTTTTTACCCCAGAAAATATACGGTGCATTCCTTTCTGCCGAAATCGGCGCATTCTGCGGCGGTGGGGAAATAGAGGTCGATCCGTTTGCCCTGGAGGCTGCCTGCCTGAGCCTGGGCGATGCCGTAGGAAAAGGAGCCGTCGGAGGCGACGATGTAGAGCCTGGTGCCCGGGGTGATGAAGCCGGGGTCAACGGCCACGGTGCCGGGACGGGCGTTGGCTGCGGCACCGGGGTCGGTGCCTGTAAAGGCGGTGGCCTCCACGGCAGCGGTGTGGGTATAGGTCAGCAGCTCCCCCTCCGGGAGCCAGAGGTAGCCGTTGCCCGCCGAGGGGACAGGCGCTTCGCAGGTGCCAACAGCAATCAGCTGGTTTTGGGCCGGGTACAGCAGCTCCTTTTTCGTGATTTCCCGGCGGGTCTCCAATCCGTTGACATAATCCACCTGGGCGGTGCATTGCAGCTCCCCCGGCACCCCGGCCACCAGCTCCACCTCCCGGCCCCAGGGCAGGGTGTCGTCCATGCAGTATTCCGTCTCCGGGGGGATGGCCAGGGTGTACACCTCCTGCCGGTGGCGGTGCCGCTCTACGGTGAACACCGCTCCGGCGGAAAGCACCGCGTCCAGCGGCAGGGAGGCGGTATCCTCGCCGGTCAGCGTCAGACCCAGGCTTTCCAGCATCTGCTTCGCTGTCTGCCCGGCGGGTACTTGATAGACTTCCCCGCGAAACACCAGCGTTGCCTCCCCGGTTGGCTGGAATTGCTGTTCCGAAACGAAAATCCATGCCAGCCCTGCCGCCCAGAGTCCCGCCAGGAGAAAGCAGACCCCCAGCAGCCCCTTCTTCCGCCGCCGTTTTCTGCCGGTTTTTGCATAGTGATACATAAAAATACCCCCTTTCCCTTATCATAACCCATTCGCCTGCGGAATCCATCGAAATGCGTCGCTGAAAAGAGAAAGGGGGAGTGTTTTGTTACAGAAGCTTCAGGCTGCCGGAGGTGATCCGCTCACCGCTGGCCCGGTCAAAGAGCATGATCTCGCTGCCGGAGACGTTCAGCCGAACCTTCTCGCCCAGCTTGAACAGGGTGTTGCCGAAGACCACGCCGGTGAGCAGGAAATTGCCCACCCGAATTTTGATGGTGGATTCCATGCCGGTGGGCATGGCACCGTAGATTTCGCCTTCCAGGGCGCCGTTGGGGTTGATTTCCAGGAACTCGGGCCGGATGCCCAGCACCAGATCCTCGTTGGTCAGCACCGGCTCTTCCATCAGGGAGTCGTCCTCCTCCACCACCTTGGAGATGTGGTAGCGGAACACCTCGTCCTTGTTGCCCTTTTCCACATAGCCCTTCTGGGCGGCGGCGGCTTTCAGGGCGGCGGTCTTTTCCGCCAAGCGCTGATCCCGCTGGCGGAACCACTGCTCCAGGTTCAGAGGCTGGGCGGGGACGAATTCCGCGCAGGTGCCCTCCAGCATGGCCAGGCTCACGCTGCCGTCCGGGGCGGCCTTGCCCTTGGCCTCCACAAAATTGATGGAGGGGTTGCCCACGAAATCCGCCACAAACAGATTGTTGGGCTTGCCGTACACCGTCAGGGGAGCGTCGTACTGCTGCAGAACGCCGTTGTTGATGAGGCAGATTTGGGTTGCCAGGGTCATGGCCTCCATCTGGTCGTGGGTGACGTAGACGAAGGTGGAGCCGGTTTCCAGGTGGAGCCGCTGCAATTCGTACCGCATTTCCAGCCGGAGCTTGGCGTCCAGGTTACTCAGGGGCTCGTCCATGAACAGCACCAGGGGCTCCGGGGCCAGGGTGCGGGCGATGGCTACCCGCTGCTGCTGACCGCCGGAGAGCTCCGCGGGGTAGCGATCCATGAACATGCTGATTTTCACGATCCGGGACACCCGGCGGACGGACAGGTCGATTTCCTCCTTGGTGAGCTTCCGTACCGACACGGCAGGCTTGCCGTCTTTGATGACCTGGAAGTCCTCCGTCAGCCCCGCTGCTTTGGCGGCGGCGACCTTGTCCTTTAAGGCCTTGATTTCGGCGGAAATGTCCTTGCCCTGCTCCAAATGGTAGGCGAAAAGCTTCTTGGC
Source organism: uncultured Clostridia bacterium (assembly GCA_945875335.1). Lineage (GTDB taxonomy): Bacteria > Bacillota > Clostridia > Oscillospirales > Oscillospiraceae > Faecousia. The sequence continues at coordinate 2,225 of CAMCKD010000022.1, forward strand.
GGTGTACTGGGAGATGGTGAAGGCATCGATCAGCTTGATGATGGCTTTCTTCTCGTCCAGCTTGCCCTTCTTGTCCCGGCATTCCTCCAGGACCTTCACAACCTCCTCGGGCCGGGCCAGAATTTCCGCCAGCCGGGCGGCGGTTTTGGCCTCGAAATTGTATTCCGGCATTTCCTCCTTGATGTTGGACAGGCCGAAGGCGATGTTCTGATACACGGTCATGTTGGGCCACAGGGCGTAGTTCTGGAAAAGGAAGCCCACCTTCCGCTTGTTGGCGGGGATGTTGATGCCCAGGGCGCTGTCGAACACCACCTTGTCGCCGATGGTGATGCGGCCACTGGTGGGGGTTTCCAGGCCCGCGATCATCCGCAGGGTGGTGGTTTTGCCGCAGCCGGAGGGGCCCAGCAGGGTGACGAATGCGTTATCCTTGATGACCAAATCCAGGTTGTCTACCGCGTAGAACTTGCCCCAGTGCTTGGTTACATGTTCCAATCTGATTTCAGGCATGGTTTAACCTCCAATTCCTTCATCCAGGCTTGCGCCGGTGATCTTGTTGACCAGTGTGTTGCACACCAGAATGGTGATGATCAGCAGCAGGTTGATGCCGCTGGAAAATGCGTAAAGGCCCATTTCGTCGAAATAGTCCAGGGTGGTGGAGAGAATGAAGCCCTGCACGCACAGCAGCATAAACAGGCTCAGCTCTCTCAGGCAGGTCATGAAGGGCAGAAGGTAGCCCGAAATGATGGAGGATTTCTGAATGGGAATGATGATCCGGGTCATCCGCTTGACCCAGGGAATGTCCTGGATGATGGCGGCTTCTTCGATCTCGCCGGAGAGCTGGAGCATGGAGTTCAGGGCGTTCCGGCTGGCGAAGGGGATGTACTTGATGGTGCCAACGATAATCAGCAGGGTGTAGGTATTAAAGAGGTTCAGCTTCTCCGAGGAGAACAGGATGAAGAAGGCCGCGCCCACTGCCAGGGACGGCATCAGATAGGGCAGGAAGGCCATGGAGTTGACATAATTTGCCCATTTGCTCCGCCGCTGCTTGCTCACCGCGTAGCCAATCAGGGTGCCGATGGTACCGGCCAGCAGCGCGCAGGCCACGCTGACCCACATGGTGCCCGCGAAGGCCCGCCAGATGGTCTCGTTGTACAGAATGCCCTTCTGGCCATACATGCCGCTTTCGGAGATGTTATCCTTGGTCAGCCACCATTTGGTGGTCAGGTTATCGGGATTTCCGGTGTAGAGGAAGGAGTAGTCACCGGGGTTGGGCAGGAAGGTCTCAAAGGCAAAGGAGACAATGGGGAAGATGCTGGTGAAGAAGGTAATCAGCACCAGAATGATGGCAATGACGTATTTGCCTGCCTTCCCCAGATTGATTTTGGAAATCTGGCCGGACTTGCCGGTGACGGTGGTGTAATTCTTCCGGCTGGTCAGGGACAGCTGGTTCAGCAGCATGATGGCCACGCCGAAAATCATCATGATGATGGCCAGCACCGAGGCCTCGCCGGTGTACTTGGAGTTCATGGACACATATTTGGTGGACAGGGTGGTCAGGCCCAGATAATGAGGCACCGGGTAGGAGCCCATGGCGCTGCCGAACACCAGCAGGATGGTGGACAGAATCGCGGGCTTCACCATGGGCAGGGTGATTCTGGTCATGGTCTTCCACTTGGGGGTGTCCAGAATGGTGGCGGCCTCTTCCAGGTTGGCATCCATGTTGCGGAAAATGCCGCCAATCAGGATGTAGGCGAAGGGGGCATAATGCAGACCCAAAACCATTAAGCTGGGGAACAGCCCCTGGCACCACCATTTGGGCATGGTGATTCCAAAGAGGCTGGCAAGCAGTCCGTTGGAGGTGCGGGTCACGGCATTGGAGTTAAACAGGTTCTGCCACACCACGGCCAGTGTCCACTGGGGCATGATGTAGGGGAAGATAAAAATGGAGCTCAAATACTTCCGCCAGGCCAGATTGGTGCGGGTGATCAGGAATGCGAACACGCCGCCGAAGAGAATGGAAACCACGCAGGTGCCCACCGCCAGATACACGGTGTTCAGCAGGGGGGTCCACAGGTTCTTCTTCGCCATCTTGCTGGTGAACAAATCGATGTAATTGACCAGGGTGTAGCCGCTGGCTTTGCCCGTCAGGTGGGCGTCGATGGTGCCGGGGTGGATGCTGAGGGTATCCTTCACGATGGCAACAATGGGCGCGATGGTGGTAATGGTGACCACAATGCCCAGCACCAGAAGGATCACATTGTAGGGCTTACTGAAAAAGGTGCCCAGCTTGTTCAGCCAGATCCGCATCGGGCTGGCTGCGAGCGTATTGTTATGTTTCATGGCGCGCTCCTTGCTAAAAAACGGCGCCTCTGGACCGTTGTTTTCCAAATCCAGAGGCGCCTGATGAATGACGTCAGGTTACCGATGTGAGGGGGAAATCAGTCTGCGCTGTACTTATCCAGCATCTCGATCCAGCTGCCCACGGTGAAGGCGACGGATGCGCAGTACTCGGGGTCTTCCAGAACCAGCTTGCCTTCGTTTGCCCACCAGTCAAAACCGGCGTCGTTCTTGGCAGCGTAGAGAACAGTGGTGCCGTCCTCGGCCATGCCGCCCACGGTGTGGTGGAACTTGGCCTCGTTGTCAGCAGCGACAACAGGGTTGGAGGAGTAGCCGCCCATGTCCTTGCCCCAGGCGGAGAAGCCGTCCACGGTGCAGGCCATGTAGGCGATGAAGGCGCAGGCAGTCCAGGGCAGGGGGGAGTTGTCGGTGACGAACAGGTAGTGGCAGTAGCCATAGCCGCCGATGCCCTCGTAGCCATCCTGGTAGGCAGCTACCTTGATGTTGTTCACGGAGACGGAGTCGGACTCTTCCACGCTGCGCAGCTTGGAGTAAACCAGCAGGCCGAACTGATCGGTGGCGGACTTATCAACCAGAGTGTTGCAGATGGGGCCGTCGTCGGTCTGTGCGGAGTAGCTCTCTACCCACAGCTTGATCCAAGCCAGAGCGTAAGCGCCGTCCTCGCCCAGGCCCAGGTCTTCCGCGTCAACCTGCATCTCTTCGATCACGGGAGCGAAGTAAGCCTGCTCCTCGGCAGGAAGGGCCTCGTAGGCTTCCCGCAGCCAGGCGGCGTAGGTGTCCTCGGTCAGCATGTACAGGAAGTTCTTGCCAACAATCTCGGAGTCGATGTCCATGAACAGGCCATGCTCGCCCTCGGCCACGAAGTCCCAGCAGTTGTCGTAGGTCTTGTCGCCGGTGCAGTTGTACTCAAAGACCTTGTTGATGGTCTGCAGGGGCAGGAAGCCTTCGTAGTCAGCGGCAGTGGTGCCGTTGGCCTCGGCCCAATCCTTGGGGATGAAGGTATCCAGGATGCCGGTCTGAACCATCTTGGACTGAATCTGGTTGCCGTCCTGAATCAGGGTCATGGCGAAGGTGCCGGTGCCCTTCAGGGAGTCAGCGGTGAGCTGATCGAAAATCTTGTTGTTCTTGGGCTGCTGCCACTCGAACTCCATGTTGTAGCTGGGGTCGATGGTCTGCAGATAGGAGATGAACAGGGGCAGGGCGCTCTTGCCGCGGCTGGAGTTGCCCACGCCATAGAACATCTTGCCGTTGGATTCCTCAATGGCCTTCTTGGCCAGCTCTTCCAGGGTCATGTTCTGGGCTTCGGCGATGATGGCCTTCACGTCGGTCTCAGCGGATGCCCGCCCGACGCCGCACACAGCCATGGCCATTACCATGCAGATGACCAGAACCATAGAAATGATTTTCTTCATATCGGATTCCTCCTGAATAAAAATTTCGTTTCGCAGAGGGCCTGCCCCTGCTTACATCCTTATTATAGCAGCAATATTCACAAATCCAAGTGGACAATGCTGATATATTTTGTTTGAATCGGCTTTTTTTACAAAAGCGGATGCAATCGGAGCCGGGAAATGATATAATTTACAAGCATGCACCGAGTTTAGGAGGTGAAGGAATGGAGCTTCGGATGATTGCCGCCCGCAGTGGGAGGCTGTCCTCGTTTTTGCTGGGGGAACTCAAAATGTCCTCCGGGCTCATGAACCGTCTGAAATGGGGGGATGCCCTGCGGGTCAATGGGGTTCCCCGGCATACGGATTACCCGGTACAGCCCGGGGATGTGGTCAGCGTGGAATGGCAGGAGGAAGCCCCGGAGTACCCGGCGGAGGAGGGGCCGCTTTCCATTCTCTATGAGGATGAATGGCTTCTGGCGGTGGACAAACCGGCGGGCATGCTGATTCACCCCTCCCGGGCAAAAAATACCGGCACCCTGGCCAATTTTGTGGCGGGGTACTATCAAAAAACCTGCCAGAAAAGTGCCTTCCATCCCCTGACCCGGCTGGATCGGGACACCTTCGGCCTTGTCCTTTTGGCGAAAAGCGCCCACATCCATGCCCTGCTCCAGCAGGAAAAGCCGAAAAAGACCTACCGCGCCCTGGTCTACGGCGCTCCGCCGGAGGAGATCGGCACCGTCACCGCCCCCATCGCCCGGTGCCCCCTGCCCAGCCTGTTGCGGAAAATCGACCCGGAGGGCAAGCCCTGCGTCACGGAGTACCGGGTGCTGGAGCGGCGGGATGCTGTGAGCCAATTGGAGCTCCACCCCATCACCGGACGCACCCACCAGCTGCGGCTCCACTGCGCCCATCTGGGCTGCCCCATTTTGGGAGACCCCCAGTATGGCAGCCCGGAGAGCCTGGCCTTTTCCAACCAATTGGGCATTTCCTCCCAGCTGCTGTGTGCCCGGGAGCTGGAATTCACCCACCCCATCACCGGCAGCCCCCTGACCCTCCAATCCAAAATGGATGCCGGGTTCCCCTTGTAAAATCCCGGCGTTTCCTGTATACTAAAGGCAAACCCAGCAGGGCATGACATTTAAAATTGTTGTTTGCAGAGTACCCTTGGCTCCCCCTCTGGGGGAGCTGCCCCAGTGCGCACACTGGGGCTGAGGGGGTGTCAAACGTTGGTTGCTGGTACGCTTTAACCGACGACACCTCTCCCGACCTCGCTGGCGCTCGGCCACCCTCCCCAGAGGGGAGGGCAAGGGTGCGCCAAACAACAATCTGCGCAATTGCGAAAACCTGACATAAACAAGAAACAGAAAAAGGAGGTCACAGCAGTGACAGAAAGAATCATAGAGAAACATCATTTCACCCTCCATCGGGTGCGGGAAATCCCGGAGATGCAGGGCAGGCTCTGGGAAATGGAGCACCCCAAAAGCGGCGCGAAGCTAGTCTGGCTTCAGCGGCAGGACGAGAACATGACCTTTGCCGTGGGCTTTCGCACCATCCCCACGGACTCCACCGGCGTCTTCCACATTTTGGAGCACTCCGTTTTGAACGGCAGCGAAAAATACCCGGTGAAGGAGCCCTTTGTGGAGCTGCTGAAAAGCTCCCTGCAGACCTTCCTCAACGCCATGACCTACCCGGACAAAACGGTCTACCCCGTTTCCAGCCGGAATAAGCAGGATTTTCACAACCTGATGGACATTTACATGGATGCCGTGCTCCATCCCAACGCCGTCAAGGATTCCAAAATCTTCCGTCAGGAGGGCTGGCGGCTGGAATTCGGCGAGGACGGCAGCCCCATGTTCCAGGGCGTGGTGTACAACGAGATGAAGGGCGCTTTTTCCGATGCCAGCCGGGTTCTGGAGCGCAGTATGATGGAGCACCTGTACCCCGAAAGCTGCTATCGCCACTGCTCCGGCGGCGACCCTGCCCATATTCCCGAGCTGACCTATGAGCAGTTCGTCTCCGAGCATGCCAAATACTATCATCCCTCCAATGCCCTGATGGTGCTGGACGGCGATGTTGACCTGGAGGCGTGCCTGTCCCTGCTGGATGGCTATTTGCAGCCCTACAGTCGGCAGAAGCTGGTGTTCCCCATCCCCATGCAGGAAAAGCATCCCTATTTTGAAGAGCGGATTCCCTATGAGATCGGCCCGGCGGAGGATGCCGCTGACAAGACCATCATCTGCTTCGGAAAGCTTTTGTGCGGCTTTGACGACCCGGTGACCCTCCACGCAGCCAGTCTGCTGGCAGACTACCTGGCCGGTGATACCGAAGCGCCCCTGAAGCGGGCTGTTCTGGACGCGGGCCTGGGAGCGGACCTGCGGGTGGAGCTGAACGACGGCATGCAGCAGGCCTGGTTTGGCTGGCAGCTGTGGAACACCCAGGAGGACAAGCTGCCCGAAATTAAGAAAGTCATCCGTTCCGCCCTGGAGGATATCCTGGAAAAGGGCCTGGATCGGCAGCGGCTGCTGGGCTGCTACAACAGCCTGGCCTTCAAGCTGCTGGATCGGGACAATTATGGCTATCCCCGGGGCCTGGTGGAGGCGCTCAGCATCCTGGATACCTGGCTCTACGGCGGCGACCCGGCCCAGAACCTGAGCTACCGCCATGTGCTGGCGGAATTGAAGGAAAAGCTGGATGCCGGCTATCTGGAAGAATTGCTGCGGCAGCTTCTGCTGGAGGACAGCGACGGCTTCCTGGCAGTGCTGGTGCCCTCTGCCACCCTGGGTCAGGAACGGGTGGCCCAGGAGCGGGCCAGGGTGGATACCTACTGGGCCGGACTGACCCAGACCCAGCAGGAGACGGTGAAGGCCCAGCTGGATACCCTGCACCTCTGGCAGCAGACCCCGGATACCCCCCAGGCTCTGGCCACCATCCCCATGCTGACCCTGGCCGATCTTCCTGTGGAAATTCCGGCCCTGCCCTGCACCGAAACCAAGATAGAGGGTACCCCGGTGCTGCTCCATCAGACGGACGGGGATTTGGTCTATCTGAATCTGCATTTTGACGCTTCCGACGCTGCCCCGGAGGATATGCCGGTGCTGAACCTGCTGGGCAGTCTGTTGGGCACCCTGGACACGGAGCATTACACCGGCTCCCAGCTGCAAATTGCCATCCGCCAGTGCATCGGTGAGGTGAACTTCGGGGCGGAGATTTTCCACCGGGACCCCAAGCATCACCGCACCCTGTTCACCGTCAGCAGCGTGTGCCTGCCCGCCTACCGGGAGCAGACGGTGGAGCTGCTGCTGGAAATCCTGAACACCACCCGGTTCCGGGATGCCGACGCGGTGAAAAAGATGCTGCTGCAAAAGAAAACCGTCAACCAGCAGCGGCTCATCTCCATGGGCAACCGCTTCGCTGCCGCCCGGGTCAACGCAAGAGAAACCAGCGCCGGTGCCGCCCGGGAGCGGCTGTCGGGCTGCGAGTACATCCGCTGGGTCAACGGGCAGTGCCGGGAGGGGGATATGCCCGCCCTGCTGGCAAGAATGGAAGCGCTGTGCCGGAGAATCTTCTGCCGCAGCCGCCTGACGCTCAGCGTATCCGCCAGCGGAGAAACGATGGTGCCCCGGTTCCTTGCCGCCTTCCCCCAGGGAGAAGCGGCCCCGGAGCAGGCCAGCTTCCCGGTTCTTGAAAAATGCCGGGAGGGCATCCTGATTCCTGCCGGTGTGGGCTATGCCGCCAAGGGGGCCAATTTGGAGCAGTTCGGCCAGAAATTCGGGGGACAGATGTATGTGCTGTCGAACCTGCTGACCTTTGAGCACCTGTGGAACGAGGTGCGGGTGAAGGGCGGCGCCTACGGAACGGGCTTCCGGGGGGATACCAACGACGATGTGGTGGCCACCAGCTACCGTGACCCCGCCCCGGGCAAGACCCTGACCCACTTTGATGCCTGCGCCGATGTGGTGCAGCGGCTTTGCAGCGGGAACGAGGATTTGACCCGCTACATCCTGGGCGCCATGTCCGAAGCCGACCCCCTGCTGGGTGCCGCCGGAAAGCTCCGCCTGGCGGAGGTGCGCCATTTCAGGGGTATCTCCCAGGAGCAGGTGCAGCGCACCCGCAGCCAGCTTTTGTCCTGCAAAGCCGATGATCTGCTCCGCCTCTGCCCCGCCCTGCGCCAGGTGGCAGCGGAGAACAATTACTGCATCGTCGCCGGCCAGGAGCTGCTGGACAACTGCAAAGAGCTGTTGGATACCGTTGTAGAAAGCCTGGACTGACTACCGCTTGCTCCCCCACTGGGGGAGCCAAGAGCGCATTGCCCCAACAAGCACGATTTTCATCTGCTTATCGGCTTGTCTCAGAAGCGCGATAAATTGTTGTATGCGGGCAAATTTCCGCCCAGCCACTGTAGGGGAGGCTCGCAGCCTCCCGCGCAGTACAGGCTTTCACTTACCAACCAGGGAGGGCGAATCCGTACTACGCTGAACATTGTTCCATCCAACCAAACACTCAGTTGACAAACCTGGCGGGAGGCTGAGAGCCTCCCCTACAGTGGCGTGTGCGATAAACAGCTGTTACAGACTACTACAGGGCTGCGCGTTGCAGATAGAACAGGAAAAAGACCGTATCGCGGCTTGTCGATACGGTCTTTTGATATGGATATTAAACCTTGGCGGTTCTGCGCGCTTTGTTCAGACGGTCGGCCTTGGTGAACAGGACGAAGCCGATGATGAAAAGCACCACCAGACAGCCCACGCCGATGTTCTGCCCCTTCAGCTCGGCACCCAGGAAACGGACGGAATGCTCGCCCATCAGCGTGGTCATCAAGGATACCAGCGCCGGGCCCATGGCATCCGCACCCTTGCCGAAAATGTCCATCAAGCCAAAATACTCGCCGCTGCGTTCCGGGGGGATGATCTTGCCCAGGTAGGAGCGGCTGAGAGCCTGGACGCCGCCTTGGAACATGCCCACCAGCACCGCCAGTACCCAGAACTGCCAAAGGCTATTGAGGAAAACGCCAAACAGGGTGATGCCGGAATAGCAAATGATACACAGCTTGATGAGCTTCCCCGTGTCAAACCGGGCGGAGAGCTTGCCGAAGATAATGGAGCAGGGAAAGGCCACGATCTGTGTCACCAGCAGCGCCAGCAGCAGGCCGGTGCTGTCCAGCCCCAGGGAGGAGCCGTAGGCCGTGGCCATACCAATGATGGTGTAAACGCCATCGATGAAGAAGAAAAACGCCACCAGGTACAGGAAGATGTGCTTTTCCTTCCGCACCTCCCGGAAGGTCTTTCCCAGCCGCCGGAAGGAAGCGGTGAGGGCGCTGCCGGTGTACTCCGTGTAGGCCTGCTGCCGGTAGGATTTCAGCAGAGGCAGAGTGCAAACCACCCACCAAAGGGCGGTGATGCAGAAGGCGATGACCATGGCAGAGCTGATGGTGAGCCCGAAGCTGCCTGCGTTGAGCACCACCACCAGGCACACCACGAAGGGAATCACAGAGCCGATGTAGCCCAGAGCATAGCCCATGGAGGACACATTGTCCATCCGCTCCTCGGTGGTGATCTCCGGCAGCATGGCATCATAGAACACCAGGCTGGAGCTGAAGCCGATCTTGGCAAAAACAAAGATCACCAGGAAGGACAGCCAGGACCAGGCCCCGCCCAATGCCGCGCAGCCTACAACACCCAGCAGCATACAGGCGACAAAAAGCGGCTTTTTGAACCCCTTGTGATCTGCCAGAGTGCCGCAGATGGGGCCGATCAGCGCCACCACAATGGTGGCAACGGAAAGGCCATACCCCCAGTAGGAAAACCGCTGCTCCTCCGTCAGCCCGGCAGCGGCGGTCAGGGAACCAAAATAGATGGGCACGATGGCGGTGACTAGCAGAATGAAGGCGGAGTTGCCGATGTCATAGAGCACCCAGCTCCACTCCTGCCGGTTCAGATTCAGCATATTCAGTAGTTTTTTCATCTCTGTCTCTCTTACTTTCTCAACCGAAGGTTGCGTCAAATTCCGGCCCAAGGGGGGTGCCGTTTTCCAAAAGGGCGTCCAGCTGGGCGGCCAGGGTGGGGAAGCGCTCCAGCGCCTGCTGATAAAGCTGCTCCAAGGGTTCTATCAAATGGGCGCAGCGGTGGTTGGGCCGGGTGAACATCACCAGCTGAACGGCGTAGGTGCCCCCCAGGCGGAACAGGGTTTGCAGCAGCTCCCGGTTTTTCATGGTCAGAGCCCGGCAGACCAGCGCCATGGTGCCCACCCCCAATCGGACGGTGTAGGCCGTGGCCGGGGGATAGAAGCCGGAAACCGTGACGCATTCACCCCAGGTCAGCTTCATTTTCCTTCCAAGGTTTTGCCGGTGGGGAGCCTCCTTGCCGTCCAGCGTCAGCAGGTGGCGGTCAAATTCTGCTTCCAGCTCCGTGTGGCCGGGGCAGCCTTCGGCGCTCTCCCGGCGAATCAGCGGGTGGCATACGGAATCCAGGGCGTAGTGGCACAGCACCCCATACAGATAGGCCCGTCCCCCCTCCGAGGGGTTCTCTTTCAGATGGGCAGCCGCCGCCTCAAAAAATTCCTTGCCGGTCTGATGGTGGAACTGACTGCCCAGGGCTCCCATTTTTGTTTTGAACATGGGCTGATAAAAAAAGAAGAAATCCGGCCCGTAGCAGCCTACATGGAAAAGCTGGGGGAATCGCTGCACCGTCAGCTGCTCCGGGATGCTTTGAGCCGCCTGCTGCCCAAATCGGGCATGGGCATAAAATGAGGGCAAGTAATCATCTCCAATAAAAAACGTTCTTCTTATTCTACAACAGATTTTGAAAATTTGCCAGAGGAAATTGAAAGATTTTTGCCCATTGCATTGATTTTTCATTGATGGTATAATAAAAACAGTGAACATTGCAAGAAAGGAACACATCATGGCCACCAAAAAGCTTTACTATGAAGATTCCCACCTGACCTCCTTTGAGGCGCAGGTGCTCTCCTGTACCCAGACCCAAAAGGGCTTTGAAATTCTCCTGGATGCCACCGCCTTCTACCCCGAGGGAGGGGGCCAGGCGGCGGATACCGGCACGCTGGGGGATGCTTCCGTGCTGGAGACCCGGGAGCGGGGGGAGGAAATCATCCACCTGTGCGACCGTCCCTTGGAGCCGGGCAGCCGAGTGACAGGGCAGATTGACTGGGAGGCCCGGTTCATCCGAATGCAGCAGCACTCCGGGGAGCACATCGTCTCCGGCATCCTCCACCGGCGCTATGGCTGCAGCAACACAGGCTTCCACATGGGCAAGGATCGCACCGTCATCGATTTTGACGCGGTGATTCCTGCCCAGGTCCTGCCGGAAATCGAGGCAGAGGCCAACCGGGCGGTGTGGCAGAATCTGGCGGTGAAATGCTGGTATCCAACGCCGGAGGAGCTGCCGCAGGTTCCCTACCGAAGCAAGAAGGCCCTGCCCTGGCCGGTACGAATCGTGGAAATTCCGGGCTTTGACTGCTGCGCCTGCTGCGGCACCCATGTAAAAAGCACGGGAGAAATCGGTATCATTAAGCTGTTCACCGCTGTGCCCTTCCGGGGCGGCACCAGAATCGAAATGGCCTGCGGCATCCCGGCCCTGGCTTACCTGAACCGGGTCCTGGAGCAGAGCATCCGGGCCGGCCATGTGTTCTCCGTGCCGGCGGAGGGAATCGGGGAAGCGGCCGAGGCCTTCGGGGAGCAGCTGGCCGCCCAGAAATATCGGGTGGTGGAACTCCAAAGGCAGCTTTTTGCCGCCGTTGCCAAGGAGTATGAGGGCACGGGGAATGTGCTTCGATTCGAGCCCAATCTGGACAGCACCGCCCTGCGGGAGCTTGCCGATGCCGTGGCCCAGCGCTGCGGCGGACGGGCGGCCCTCTTCTCCGGCCAGGACGGCCAGGGCTACGGCTACTGCCTGGTGAGCCCCGGGGAGGATCTGCGTCAGTTCGGCAAGGAGATGACCGCCGCCCTCCACGGCCGTGGCGGCGGAAAGCCCAATTTCCAACAGGGCCGGGTCAACGCCACCAGACAGGAGATCGAAGCGTTTTTCAAATAATGGTGTTTTAACTGATTAACGCACTGCGCCCTTGGCTCCCCCTCTGGGGGAGCTGCCGAGCTTGCGAGGCTGAGGGGGTGTCCTGGCTGCGGAGGTACGGGGCATCATATATCAGGAGCCTTGTGCCATTTCTGGAGTGACACTCCCTCCGGCTCGCAAGCTCGCCACCTCCCTCAGAGAGGGAGGCAAGGGGTGCAGCGTAATCAGGTAAATACTTCTTTCACCGCTGAAAACCAATATCTGAAGCGAAAGGGGGCAAGGCAAATGGCAGAATATGAACTGGTGCGGGAAATCAAAAACCTCTGCCGCAACAACCAGATGCGGGATGTGTTCTTCGACGAGGTGGAGTGTGACGACCCGGCGGAGTATGTGAAAAACGTCCTCAAGGGCACGGACATCCAAATCACCGCCCAGGGCAGCGGGGACAGCATCACCATCCACGCCGTGTGCGATGGGCTGATTCAGAAATTTGTGTTCACGAAAATTTGATGCCGCCATTTCCTGCAAAAGAAAAAATAAATATTAAAGAAATCTTCTTGATTTTTTCTTTATGATTGCATATACTAATGGCAGGAAAGGAGTCATGAATATGGCACAAGCAGTTAATGTGAATTTCAAACTGGATTCGGACGTCAAAAAAAGCATGGAGCAGGTTTGCAATGAGCTGGGGCTTTCCATGAGCGCCGCATTTACCATCTTCGCAAAAAAGGTGAGCAGAGAAAAGCGCATTCCCTTTGACGTGTCTGTGGACCCCTTCTACTCGGAAGGCAATCTCCGGCATCTGGAACGTATGATGCTGGATATTCGTAATGGAAAAGCCCATTTTTCTGAGCATCAGTTGATAGAGGAGGAGTAATGCGGCTATTGTGGGAGGATCGTGCCTGGGAGGATTACCTTTTTTGGCAGAGCCAGGACAAGAAAACATTGAAAAGAATCAATTCGCTGATAAAGGACATCCAAAGGAGCACCTTTGAGGGCGTGGGGAAGCCGGAGCCATTGAAGGGAAATCTGAGCGGATTGTGGAGCAGACGGATTGACGAGACGAATCGGATTGTTTATTTTGAAGAGGACGGAATCATCTACATTGTCTCCTGCCGGGGACACTACGAAGATTGAAAAAGGAGCCATCCAGCTTGGAGGCTCCTTTTTTTCTCAATGTATGTCCTTCCGGCGGTACTCCCAGAAGGCGGCAAGGATGCCGATGGCGGTGAAAACCGCGCCCACGGCGAGATAGCGGGGGTTCAGTCTGCCGTCGGAGAGAATGTCCGCCCCTTCTGTGTAGCCGAAGGGGGTGATGTACTTCAGGAATTTGGCCTGCTTGCTCAGGTTGGCAATCAGATTCATAAAGTACAGGCAGATGGTGATGCCCATGCCGATGCCCAGGCCGCCCCGGCGCAGGAAGGCGGAGATGCCGAAGCAGATGCCCTCCAGCTCCACCTGCAGCAGGAAGCAGGACAGGTGCAGCAGCGCCAGCTCCTTCCAGGGGATATCATAGCCGATGGCCGCGACCGAGGCCACCGCAATGACAAACACCACCGCGTTCATCACCAGGGTCTGCGCCAGCATGGCCAGCAGCTTTCCGGCCACCACTTGGCAGCGGGTGATGGGATGGGTGAGCAGGAATTCCGCGGTGCGTTCCTTTTCCTCCTTGCAGAGCAGGTTGGATGCCAGCATGGCCGCGAACAGGGCGCCGCCGATGCCCAGAATGTTGCCGCACTCAATGGCATAGAAGCCGGTGAGGGTGCCGAAATTCAGCCGGTCCATGCCAAAGGCGGCGGTGAAAGCTCCCATGGAGGCGAAGATATTGCTGACCATTTTCATCTGCCCGGCCATTTCCGGGAACAGAAACACACAACAGGCAATAAAGGCTCCGATGGCCGCTGTCCAGATGGCCAACGATTTCTGCCCCATGCGGAATTCGTGTTTCAGCAGTGTCATTTTTCCTCGTCCTCCTGTTCATAGTAGTGCATGAAGATTTCCTCCAAATCCGGCTCAGCGATGGTCAGGTCCTGAACCTGCCCCTGGGACAGGGCCTTCAGCAGAACCTGCAAATCGCCGCTGTAGAGAAAACTCAAGCTGTCGCCGGTCTGGGTCAAATCCCGAATGCCCGTCAGCCCGGTCAAATCCAGCCTGCCCCGGAGCTGTATCCGGCGGGCGCCGGAATCGGCCAACGTGCTCACCGCGCCGCTGGTGACGATTTTTCCGCCCCGGATGATAGCAGCCCGGGTACAGTTGCGCTGAATTTCGGACAGCACATGGCTGGACAGAAACACCGTGGCCCCGGCTCTGTTCCGTTCCTGCAAAATTTCAAAAAACTCCCGCTGCATCAATGGGTCAAGGCCGCTGGTGGCCTCGTCCAGAATCAGCAGCTCCGGGCTATGCTGCAAGGCGCAGACGATGCCCACCTTTTTTCGGTTGCCCAGGGACAAGTCCTCCACCCTGCGGTTTTGCTCCAACTGGAGCCGGTGGCAGAGGGCGTCGGCTTCTTTTTTGCAGTTCTTGCCCCGAAGCTGGGCGGACAGGCGCAGCACGTCCTTCACCTTCATCCCGGGGTAGAAGGTGATCTCCGAGGGAAGGTATCCCACCCGGGCCAAAATCTCCGTCTTGTCCTTCCGAATGTCCAGCCCCAGCACCTGGGCGCTGCCGGAGGTGGGGGAAATCAAACCCAACAGGGTACGGATGGTGGTGCTCTTGCCCGCGCCGTTGGGGCCGATGAAGCCGAAGAAATCCCCCTGCTCCACCGTCAGTTCTAAATGCTCAATGCCCCTGGCAGAGCCGTAGAATTTGCTCAAATCATTGGTTTGTATAGCATTCATGCTTTTTCTCCTCACTGTAGTATACGGATTTCCAGAATTCCAGCAGCTGTTCAAAATCCTGGCGGAGCCGCTGCCGGGTCAGCCCGCCCTGCTGAGTCATCTCCCAGAGGTAGCCCTCCGAGGCCAGGTGCATCTGCCGGTACATCATGTTCAGATCCAGCCCGGGGATAAAAAATCTGGCAGCCGGGGAGCTGCCAGATTGGGGGAATTACAGGTCGTCAATGTCGTCCAGGAGGAAGTTCAGCTCTTCCAGGTCGCTGAGGTCGTCCCATTCATCGTCCTCCTTGGAGAAGACGGACTCCTCCTTGGGAGGCTGCTTGGGGGTGCGGCGTACGGCCTTGGGAATCTCCACAGGTTCCTCTCTGGGAGACTGCCTGGAGCTGCGCCGTGTGGCCTTGGGAATCTCCACAGGCTCCTCATCGTCGTCGCGGCCGCCGTAGAATCGGAGGATCAGCACGGCAGCCAGGATGCCCAGCACGGCAATGACCACAATCACCACCACGATGACCACCAGCAGGGTATTGGAGCGGGTGGGTACCTGGGTAGGAACGGGGAGGGTGGTTTCCTCAGTCTGCTCCGTGGTCTCAGGCTCACTGCCCCAGGGAGCCAGGGTGGCGGCGGGGGCGGTGGAGGGCTGGGTGGTGGCGTCCCCACCGACTCCCGTGTAGGTCACGGGGGCGCAGACAGTCTTGGTGGCCACGCTGACATCGCTGCCGTTGGTGCAGCGGACGGCGCAGTAATAGTAGACGGTGCCCTGGGTGAAGCTGGGGGTGTAGGTATCGGCGGTGGCACCCAGGATGGCCTTGCCGCCCACGTTGGAATTGATGGTGTTCTTATACCACTGGTAGGTCAGGCTGGTGTTCTGCTCGGAGGACAGGGCAACGACCCGCAGGGTGGTGGCTTCGCCGGAGTTTAGTTCGGCACCCTTGGGCTGGGTCTGAATGGTGGGGGCGGCCAGCTCCTGGTTGATGACGCTGATGACAGCGGGCTCACTCCACACATTGCCGTTCCGACCCACAAATTCTGCCCGGACACGCCATTCGTCCAAGCCCTTGGGAATCCGATCCAGACCCAGCCGCTCGCTTTCCAGGCCGGTGACGATCAGGCCCGGGAAACGGTTGGGAGCGTCCTTTGCCAGAACATCGGTGCCGCCGCCGGGGCTTTGCAGATGCCAGATGATGCTGGTGCAGTTATCCGCCCGGGAGACGAACTCCGCAAAGCCGCCCTCCTTCACAGTCTCAGAGACGGGATGCTTGGTGACCTTGGGAAGACCGGAGGTGGTGGGGGTGGTTGGCTGGGGATTCCAGGTGGGAGGATTCGTGGGGGGATTTGTAGGAGGATCCGTAGAAGGATCGGTGGAAGGATCTGTAGAAGGGTCAGTAGAGGGATCCGTGGAGGGATCGGTAGAGGGGTCAGTAGAGGGATCGGTCGAAGGGTCAGTAGAGGGATCGGTCGAAGGGTCAGTAGAGGGATCCGTAGAAGGATCGGTAGAGGGGTCGGTGGAAGGATTCGTGGGAGGATCGGTGGAAGGGTCCGTAGAAGAATCCGTAGAAGAATCCGTCGGGTCAACGGGGAATTCGGCAGCGGACGTCGTAGGCGCCGGGCCGGGGTCAGTAGCGGGGGGGATCGGGGTGTGCTCAGGCTGGCCGGTGGGGTCCTGGCCGCTTCCGTCTTCGGCAAAGCCGGCAAGGCACAGTGACAGCACCAGTGCCAGTGCCAAAATCAAGGATAAACTTTTTTTCATTGGTAATTCCTCCGGGATACTGCTGCCGCCAAAACGGCAGGGAGATGCGCAAGGGATAATTACTGCCTATTATATTTGATTTTTTTCATTCCGTCAACTGTTGAGAAGGGAGAAAAATATGGAAAGGGGAAAAATTAAGAAAATTCATCGTAAACAGCGGCTTTTTTGCTCTTCCAGCAGCTCCGGCAGGGAGATGAAAACCACCATCAGCAGGATGCAGGCGAAGCCCACATAGTCCAGAGCCTGGAAAGGCGTTTTCAGCCAGACCCGGGAGAACAGGGGAGCGGAAACGGTTTCTACGGCGGCAATCAGTCCCGCCTTCAGCCCGCCGATCAGCACGGTGCTCTGCAAATACAGGGAAAAGCCCAGCACAGTTCCAATCAGCACGATGGAGGCAAGCCCCAGCAGCGCTTCCCTGCTGTAGCAGCCGGGGAGCTGCCATACCCGCAGCAGCAGCGCCAGGGTGCTGCCGCCGATGAGCATGCCCCAGGCGGTGATGGGGCTGTTGCCGTATTTCCGAATCAGCCGCCCCGGTGCCACGGTATAGACCACCAGCGCCAGCGCAGCGGCCAGACCCCAGCCCAGTCCCGCCGGGGAGAGCACCATGTTGGACAAGCTCCCATGGGTTGCCAGAAGGAAAATGCCAAATAGAGCCAGCAGCAGGCCCAATGTCTCGCTGAGCTTGGGCAGCCGCCGGGCAGTCAGGCAGGTATACACCAGCAGCATGGCCTCCCCCGTGTACTGCACGGCGGTGGCGGTGCCGGAGTCGGAATAGAAGATGGCCTGCATGTAGCAGAACTGCACAGCCATCAGCCCCGCGATGCCAAAGAAGACCAGCTGGGCGGCATCCTTTTTGTCCTTCCAGGGGGCCAGCAGGGCTTTGGGCTGCTTCAATGCTGTCATGACCAGCAGAATGAACCCTGCCGACAGCAGCCGCACCGTGGTCAGCCAGCCCGAGTCCATCCCGGTGCGGGTAAACAGGAATTGTCCCACCGTCCCGGAAAAGCCCCAGCAGACGCCGGAAATCAATGCAAAGAGAATGCCGCGAATGGTTTTATTTTTCATGTAAAATGCTTCCTTTGGGTGAAATTGATGCAACCAACATAGATGATTACACTTAGAAATTGTTGTTTATCGCGCCCTTGCCCTCCCCTCTGGGGAGGGTGGCCGAGCGCCAGCGAGGTCGGGAGAGGTGTCGTCGGTTAAAGCGTACCAGCAACCAACGTTTGACACCCCCTCAGCCCCAGTGTGCGCACTGGGGCAGCTCCCCCAGGGGGGAGCCAAGGGTGCTCGAAAAACAACAATTTACCGCGCTGCTGTCGGGAAACAGGAAACCAGCTCCCTGCGATGCAGCTGCTGCCCATAGGGGACTGCATCGGGGCACACATCGGAGGCCGCAATGGCTTCCAGGATCCGGGTGACGCAAGCATCCAAATCGGATTCCTTCAAATTCAAATCCTTTTTGGCATCCAGGGCGTCCAGGATTTCCAGAATGTCGGATTCGTTGCCGGGCATGATCAGGTCGTTGCCGGCCTGGATGCATTTGACGGCTGAGGAGCCGTGACCCTGGTTGGTGGTGACCCAGTCGGTCATGATGATGCCGCCGAAATTCCATTCGCCCCGGGCCACGGTGGTGCAAAGGTCAAGGCTGTTGGCGGTGTGGACGCTGTTGACCCGGTTGTAGGAGGTCATGATGGCCATGGGCTGGGCCTGCTTCACAGCGATTTCAAAGCCCTTGAGGTAGATTTCCCGCAGGGCCCGCTCAGAGACCACGCTGGAAACCCCCATGCGGTTGTCCTCCTGGTTGTTGCAGGCAAAATGCTTGATGGTGACGCCGATGCCGGGGTACTGCTGCACCCCCTGGGTCACGGCGGCTGCCATGACACCGCTGAGCACCGGGTCCTCGGAATAGTATTCAAAATTCCGGCCGCACAGGGGGTTGCGGTGGATGTTCATGCCCGGGGCCAGCCAGAGGGTCACCCCCAGCTCCTTCATCTCCCGCCCGATCAGGCCGCCCACCTGCCGCAGCAGCTCCGGGTCGAAGCTCTGAGCCAGCAGGGTGCCCACGGGAATGGCGGTGCAGAATTGATAGTGGCGGACGCTGCCCTGGTGGGGGAACTCCGTGCCGAAGAACCGATTTTGCAGGGCCTCCACGCCGTCCAGTCGGTAGATGCTGCCGTCTGCCGGGTTTTCCTCGTAGCATTTTTGCAGCCGCAGCCCGGCGGGGCCGTCGGCCAGAATCATGGAGTCCACCCCAAGGGGCTCCAAGGCGTTGGTGGTCTCTCCCGCCGCCCCGGGTACATGAATGGCTGCGGAGCCGATGATCTCCCCGCTGGCACGGGAGGGCTGACCGCAGACTAGCTGCGCCTTTTGCACCCGGCTCAGCCTGGCAAGAACCTCCTGCGCCTCCTTTTGATAAATCCGGGGCTGGGGCTGCTTCTTTCTGGGCATCAGCAGGGGCTCCAGAGCCAGGGTGGGACAGTCCAGAGCATCCGGCGCTGGATTCCAAACCGGCGGAGTGATTTCTGTCAGGGCATCCAGCAGGGGGCAGATGTTGGTGAGCTGCTCCGTGACGGTGTAGGAATCCAGGGTCAGCCTGGCGGCGGGAGTATCCACCGCTGCGCTGTTGCCGAGGTACAGCTCGTAACTCCCGGCATCCAGGAAATACTGAGCCCGGGCGGTGTGATAGGAGGCCAGAAGGCAGGGGTCAAAGCCCAGGGTGAGGTGTTGGCTTTCGCCGGGAAGCAGCAGCCGGGTCTTGCCGAAGGCCACCAGCCGCTTTCGTTCCTTCACCCGGGTCACCTGAGGGCAGGCGGCGTAGAGCTGCAGCACCTCCCGGCCCGGAGCGCTGCCCGCATTCTCCACCCGGACATCCATGCGCACCTGGCTGTCTTGGGCATACAGCCTTTCAAGCTGCCACCGAAAGTGGGTGTAGCTCAATCCAAAGCCAAAGGGGAACCGGGGCTTCACATCAAAAGCGTCGAAATAGCGATAGCCCACATAGATACCCTCGGTGTACTTTTCCTGAATCAGGTTGCCGTTTCGATGGCCGAATTCCGAGCTGCTGGGATAGTCCTCATAGCGGTAGGCCCAGGTGTCCGTGAGCTTGCCGCTGAAGGGGAGCTTCCCGGTGAGCACATCCGCCAGGGCGTTGCCCCCTTCCATCCCCGCCTGGGACATGAGTACCAGGGCGGCAACGGGCAGTTCATCCAGGAAGCCCAAATCCATGACCCCGCCCACATTCAAAATGACAATGAGCTTGGGGTAGAGCCGGGCCAAAGCCTTTAAATCGGCGGACTCCACATCGGACAGGTAGTAGTCCCCCTTCTCCGCCCGGCGATCCACGCTCTCCCCGGAAACCCGGCTGATGACATAGAGGGCGATGTCCGCATCGGTTTTGGTGAATGGGGCTCCTGCCGGAGCCTGGAGGCGGCGGGAGGAGTAAGCGGTGTAGAGGGAGAAATAGTCCCCCGGCTTGGCGGCGGCCAGAATTTCCGCCTGCCATTTTTCCCGGGCGGCGGCATAGGCCTGGTCGAAGGAATTGAGCCACGCATCCGTTGTGACGGTGAGCCCGGCGCCCCGCAGTCCCTGGTCAATGCTGACGCTTTCCCGGCTGTTGACGCTGCCGGAGCCGGTGCCGCCCTGGACGGTGTACCGGGCTCCCATGCCATAGAGAGCCACCCGGCTGCCGGGAGCCAGGGGCAGAACGCCGTCATTCTGGAGCAGCACCATACTCTCCGCCGCTGCCCGCCGGGCTAGAGCCCGGTGCTCCGCCTCCCGCCGGGAGGGCTCTGAATTCAAGGTGCCGGAGAAACCTCTTTTGCGAAAATCCATAATATGACCCCCTGGATACCTTGCTGTTTGCAATTGTTGATTTTCCACCAGTTTACCACAGTTCAACACAAAGCGCAAGTTCCTGTCCATAAAATGAAATGTGCATATTATCTTTTGTCAACAACTTGGTAAATTGTTGTTTGGCGAACCCTTGCCCTCCCCTCTGGGGAGGGTGGCCGAGCGCCAGCGAGGTCGGGAGAGG
>CAMCKD010000023.1 GCA_945875335.1 uncultured Clostridia bacterium
GGCGCTCGGCCACCCTCCCCAGAGGGGAGGGCAAGGGTGCGTTAAACAACAATTTTCCACTCTGCTGAGTTAAACCGAAAAGCATGTGAGCCGTACAATTGTAAACTTTTTTTGATTCCCCTTGAAAAAAGATAGGTCGTGTGCTACACTTTTGCGTAGCTTGCGACATTTCTACGAAAAGGAAGTGGTGACTTGTACCATTATGGCCATCTGTTTCGGGTGCTGCACTGCGCCATCTCCCAATCCATGACCCAGGCGCTGGGGCAGATGGAGCTGACCTCTGCCCAGGGGCGGATCATGGGCTATCTTGCCCGGCGGAAGGAGCCGCCCTGCGCCAAGGACATTGAGGAGGAATTCCACCTGAGCCACCCCACGGTGTCGGGCCTGTTATCCCGGCTGGAAAAGAAGAATTTCATCGAGTTCCGCCCGGATGAGCGGGACGGGCGCTGCAAACGGATTTTCATCTCCCCCAAGGGCCGGGACTGCCACGAAATCATTTACAATACCATTTTGGAAAATGAAAAGCGCATTGTTCATGGCTTCAGCCAGGAGGAACAGGCCCAGTTTGCCGAATTGCTGACCCGGGCCGTCCGCAACATGGGCAGCGAAAACCATTTTCATGATGAAGAGGAGGAAACCAACCAATGATCAAACGACTGGCCCGGTGCGTCCGGGAGTACAAATGGCCCGCCATCTTGAGCCCTGTGTGCATGATTGGCGAGGTGGCCATGGAGGTGCTCATCCCGCTGGTGATGGCAAAGCTCTATGACTACGGCATTGTGATGCAGGATATGACGGTTGTGGTGCAGCAGTCCCTGCTGCTGATGCTCTGCGCCGTGACGTCTTTGTGCTTCGGCTCCGCTTCCGCGGTGTTTGCCGCCAAGGCGGGCACCGGCTTTGCGAAGAATCTGCGCCATGACATGTATTACCATGTGCAGGAATTCAGCTTTTCCAACATCGACAAATTTTCCACTGCCTCCATCGTCACCCGGCTGACCTCGGATGTGGCCAATATTCAGATGACCTTCCAGATGATGATCCGCATGGCCATCCGCTGCCCGGTGATGCTGGTGCTGGCGCTGATTTCCGCCATGCGCATCAGCGTGAAGCTGAGCCTGGTGTACTGCATTGCCCTGCCCCTGCTGGTGGCGGTGCTGTTTGGCCTGGTGCCGGTGGTGTTCAAGATTTTTGATAAGGTGTTCCGTACCTATGACAAGCTGAATAATGTGGTGCAGGAAAATGTCCACGGCATTCGGGTGGTGAAGAGCTTCGTCCGGGAGGAAAAGGAAGTGGAGAAATTCACCGGCACCTCCGGGGAGATCTACCGCCTGTTCTGCAAGGCGGAGCACATCCTGGCCCTGAACAACCCCATCATGCAGCTGTGTGTGTATAGCTGCATCCTGTTCATCTCCTGGTTCGGTGCCAAAATGGTGGTGGCCTCCGGCAATGTGCCCGGGGCAGGGCTGACCACCGGCGAGCTCAGCTCCATGCTCACCTATACCACCCAGATTCTGTCCAGCCTGATGATGCTCAGCATGGTCTTCGTCATGATCATCATGTCCCGGGCCCCCATGAGCCGCTGCTCCGAGCTGCTGGCGGAGGAGCCTAACCTGGTTTCTCCTGAGAACCCGGTGAAAACCGTGAAGGACGGCTCCATCGACTTTGAAAACGTTTCCTTCCGCTATTCCGAGAAGGCCCAGCTGGACGCCCTGCAAAATGTGAATCTCCACATTCCCTCCGGGGCGACCGTGGGAATCCTGGGTGCCACCGGCTCCTCCAAATCCACGCTGGTGCAGCTGATTCCCCGGCTGTATGATGTGACCGGCGGCGCGCTGAAGGTGGGCGGCGTGGATGTGCGGGATTATGATCTGGAAACATTGCGGGACAACGTGGCCATGGTGCTGCAAAAGAACACCCTGTTCTCCGGCACCATCAAGGAAAATCTGCGCTGGGGCAACCCCGAGGCATCCGACCAGGAGCTGGTGCATGCCTGCCGTCTGGCCTGCGCCGATGAATTCATCCAGGGCTTCCCCGACGGCTACGACACCCACATCGAGCAGGGCGGCTCCAACGTCTCCGGCGGCCAGAAGCAGCGGCTCTGCATTGCCCGGGCCCTGCTGAAAAAGCCCAAAATTCTCATTCTGGACGATTCTACCTCCGCCGTGGACACCCGCACCGATGCCCTGATCCGCAAGGCCTTCCGGGAGGAGATCCCCGGCACCACCAAGCTGATCATTGCCCAGCGGATCTCCTCCATCCAGGACGCGGATGTGATCATCATTATGGACGGCGGCAGAATTCTGGAATCCGGCACCCATGAGCAGCTGCTGGAAAGCTCCAAAATCTATCAAGACCTGTACAACACCCAGCAGAAAGGAAGGGAAGAATAATGCCTCCTGTGAGAATGCGCGGCGATGGCCGCAAGGCAAAAAGCCCCAAAAAGACCATGATGCGGCTGCTGGGCTATATGAAAAAATACACCCCGGTGCTGGTTGCGGTGCTGGTGTGCATCATCCTTTCCGCCCTGGCCCAAACCATGGGAAGCCGAAGCCTGGGAACCTTGGTGGACGACTACATCCTGCCCATGGTGGCTTCCGGCTCTGAGGATTTCGGCCCCATGGCAGCATACCTTTTGAAAATCGCCGCCATCTTTGGCGTTGGCATCCTGGCTGCCTTCTTCATGAACTATCTGTTGGTGGATGTGACCCAGGGCGTGCAGAAAACCATCCGGGACGAGATGTTTGTGAAGATGCAGCGCCTGCCCCTGCGCTATTTCGATTCCAACACCGCGGGCAACATCATGTCCCGCTACACCAGCGACACCGACACCCTGCGCCAGATGGTCAGCCAGGCCATCCCCCAGTGCGTTTCCTCCGTCATCACCCTGGTGGTGGTGACCTGGAACCTGATCGATACCAGCTGGCTGTTGTTCATCGTCATGCTTTTCACCATCAGCCTCATCGTTTTTACCACCAAGTACCTGGCGGGGAAATCCGGCAAGTATTTCATCGGCCAGCAGCAATCTCTGGGCGCGGTGAATGGCTACATCGAGGAAATGATCAACGGCCAGCGGGTGGTGAAAATCTTCAACCACGAGGGCATCTGTGAGAAGGAATTCGATGCCCTGAACGAAACCCTCTGCCAGAACGCCTATTCCGCCGGTAAATTTTCCAACGTCATGGGCCCCATCAACAACAACCTGGGCTATATCCAGTATGCCATCCTTGCCATCGTGGGCGGCATGATGGTGGTGATGACCGATGGAAGGATGCTGACCCTTGGCAGCCTGATGGCCTTTATGATCCTCTCCCGGAGCTTCAATATGCCCATCTCCCAGATTTCCAACCAGATCAACTCCATCGTCATGGCCCTGGCCGGAGCCGAGCGGATTTTCGACCTGATGGATCAGGAGCCGGAGCAGGACGAGGGCTATGTCCACCTGGTCAACGCAAAAATCGACCAGCAGGGCAACATCACCGAGACCCCGGAGCGCACCGGCCGCTGGGCCTGGAAGCACTACCACAAGGCCGATAACACCACCACCTACCAGGAGCTGAAGGGCGACATCTATATGGAGCATGTGGACTTCGGCTATGTGCCGGAAAAGACCGTGCTGCACGATGTGTCCCTCTACGCCAAGCCCGGCCAGAAGATCGCCTTTGTGGGTGCCACCGGCGCGGGCAAAACCACCATCACCAACCTGATCAATCGGTTCTACGACATTGACGACGGCAAAATCCGCTACGACAACATCAACATCAATAAAATCTGCAAGTCCGACCTGCGCCGCTCCCTGGGTGTGGTGCTCCAGGAGACCAACCTCTTCACCGGCACTGTGATGGACAACATCCGCTACGGCAAGCTGGACGCCACTGACGAGGAGTGCATCCACGCCGCCAAGCTGGCCAACGCCCACGATTTCATCACCCGGCTCCCCGAGGGCTACAACACCATGCTCACCGGCAACGGTGCCCGGCTCTCCCAGGGCCAGCGCCAGCTGATCGCCATTGCCCGGGCCGCCGTGGCAGACCCCCCGGTGATGATTCTGGACGAGGCCACCTCCTCCATCGATACCTACACAGAGGCCCAGGTTCAGGCGGGCATGGACGCGCTGATGAAGGGCAGAACGGTTTTCGTCATCGCCCACCGGCTGTCCACCGTCCGCAATTCCGACTGCATCATGGTGCTTGACCAGGGCAGAATCATCGAGCGGGGCACCCACGACGACCTCATCGCCCAAAAGGGCACCTACTACCGGCTCTATACCGGCGCCTTCGAGCTGGAATAAACCCGCCCCAGCTCAACCGGGAACCCCCTTTTTGAAAAAACAAAAAAGGGGCTTGACATTTGGAAGAATTCTGGTATAATGTCCCTTGTTCCCGGTATGGAGGCTTAGCTCAGCTGGTTAGAGCGCATGCTTCACACGCATGAGGTCACAGGTTCGAGTCCCGTAGTCTCCACCAACAAAAAACCACACCCTTGCGGTGTGGTTTTTTGTTGGTTAAGGAATGAAGGGACTCGAACCCATCTAAATGCAACTGTCCAGTGGACAGTTGCCAGCCGCCGGCTGGACGGCGGCTGCTCCATAATGAAATCGAGACCCGTAGTCTCTACCAACCCTTGGTTTTCAAGGGGTTTACACTTTTTCTTCAAATAAAGTGTAAGCTTTATCATGTGAATTTGATTGTAATAGCAATGTAAAACACATTTTACAGACTTAATTTGCATGATGTCAAATGCCTTTGATTGCACAGAATCATACGTCATCGTAAGATAGTCCCAGGAGGGATGCCAAATGGAAATCGGAAAGCAAATCAGAAAATACAGGATGGAAGCGAAACTCTCCCAAGATGAACTGGCAGATAAAATCTATGTAACCCGGCAGACTATTTCTAATTGGGAAAATGACCGAAATTATCCAGACATCCGAAGTCTGGTGCTTCTGAGTTCTGTGTTTGGCATTTCTCTGGATAATCTTGTCAAAGGAGATGTGGAGACTATGAAAGAACAAATTGATGCAGAAGACATCCGCAGATTCAAGCGAGATCAGAGGGTATATTTGATTATGCTCGCCGGAATGGTGATACTGCCTATGCCACTTGTGCGGTATCTCAAGGAATGGGGCATCATTCTCTGGCTTGCGTGGGCAGCCGTAAGTATCTGGTGGTCATTGCGTATTGAAAAGCACAAGAAAACACACGACATTCATACCTATAAGGAAATTATCGCCTTTCTGGAAGGAAGACGGCTGGATGAGTTGGAGAAGCAGCGGGAAATTGGAAAGCGCCATTATCAGTATATACTCGTTGTGCTGGCCGTGGCATTGGTAGGACTTGCGGTAGTTTTGCTCCTTAGACGGCTGCTATTTGGATTCTGATTAGACAATGCGCTGCGAAGAACCCAATCTTCGCGGCGCATAAATGGTTTTTGCCAAGGCTTGACATCTTGATTTCTGGGGGATATGATTGCCGCGAGGTGAGAAACATGGAATATTCCAATATGGTTCCCGGCGTATTCCTTGACCGGTCAAACCGATTTATTGCCCTTGTGGAGATTGACGGGGCGGTGGAGACGGTGCATGTGAAAAATACAGGCCGGTGCCGGGAGCTGTTGCCAAAAGGGGCCAGGGTTTACTGCCAGCGTTCCGACAATCCCGCCAGAAAAACGAAATATGATCTGATTTCCGTGGAGAAAAACGGACGCCTGATTAACATGGACTCCCAGGCTCCCAACGCGGCGGCCGGGGAGTGGCTTCGCTCCGGCGGGCTGGGCAAGGTGGAAAACCTCCGGGCGGAAACCGTCCATGGGGACTCCCGGTTTGATTTCTCCTTTATCTTGGAAGGCAGGCCCTGCTTTCTGGAGGTGAAAGGCGTTACGCTGGAGGAGGACGGTGTCTGCGCCTTCCCGGACGCGCCAACGGAGCGGGGAGCCAAGCATCTGCGGGGGCTGACGGAGGCTGCCCGGGAAGGGTACGGGGCCTATGTGCTCTTCGTGATTCAGATGGAAAATGTTTGCTTTCTCCGGCCCAATGACAAAACCGACCCGGATTTCGGCGCTGCATTGCGTCAGGCGGCAGCCTCCGGGGTGGAGGTTCTGGCCATGGACTGCGCCGTGTCAGAGACCACGATGACCATTGGAAGGCCGGTGCCGGTGGTGCTGTAAAATCAAAAGGAAAAAATTGTTCATTACGCATTGATTTATTTAAAATATCGTATATAATAAAACTGTGTGTTCCGCACAACATATTATGGTCAAGGAGAATGAACATGAAAAAGTTTCTGGCAATCCTGCTGACCCTGTGCATGATCCTGTCCCTGTGCGCCTGCGCGTCCACCGACACCAAGGCGACTGAGACGACGGTCGTTACCACAGAGGCCACCACCGCGCCTACGACGGAGGCTACCACCGAAGCCACCACCGAGGCTACAACTGAGGCAACCACTGAAGCAACTACCGAAGCTACCACCGAGGCTACGACCGAAGCCACTACCGAGGCTCCCACCGAGGAAGTGACCGAGGCTCCTGCTGCTCCCATGACCCATGAGGAGTACATTGCCGCTGAGCTGGACTCCGCTGTCTGCGTGGAGACCTATGTCCAGGCGCATCAGTCCTGGTGGGATGGCAAGATCACCGTCTACGCCCAGAGCGAGGACGGCGCTTACTTCCTGTACAACATGGCCTGCTCTGAGGAAGACGCTGCCAAGCTGGTGCCCGGCACCAAGATCCTGGTCAACGGCTTCAAGTCCGAGTGGTCCGGCGAGGTGGAGATCGTTGATGCCACCTTCGAGATCCTGGAGGGCAGCTTCATTGCTGAGCCCTGCGATGTCACCGAGCTGCTGGGCGCTCCCGAGCTGGTTGACCATCAGAACGAGTTCGTCACCGTCAAGGGCCTGACCGTTGAGAAGGTCGCCTTCAAGAATGACGAGCCCGGCGACGACATCTATGTCACCTTTGGCATTGGCGAGCTGACCGCAGAGTTCTGCGTGGAAGCTTACCTCACCGGCCCCGATACCGATGTTTACGCCGCTGTCAGCGCCCTGAACGTGGGCGATGTGGTGGACATCGAGGGCTTCCTGTACTGGTACAATGGTGCCAATACTCACATCACTGGTGTCACCGTTGTGACTCCCGCTCCTGTGGCCCAGGCTGAGACCGAGCCCGCCAAGATTCCCGTGAAGGTCTACAACAACAGCAACGCCGCCATCGAGGTCTTTGACCATGTGGAAGGCGACGACACCACCCTGGAAACTCCCTGCGAGGCTGTTACCGTTGGCAACTGCCTGGCCATCAAGGTCACTCCCGCTGAGGGCTACAAGATCGCCCATGTCCGCGTCAACAGCAAGTCCGTGGACGACATGCTGACCGAGGCTGGTTACTGGTGCGTCCCCGTGGTGGAAGGCACCAACTCCTACGCCGTCAAGGTCCTGATGACCAAGGAAGAGCCCGTGGAGGAGACCACTGCTCCTGTTGAGGAGACCACCGCTGTTGTCGAGGAGACCGCTGCTCCCGATGTCGGCGTCATCACCAAGGTGGCCCTGGTCACCGACGTGGGCACCATCGACGATGAGTCCTTCAACCAGGCCTGCTGGCAGGGCGTTGAGGAATGGTGCAAGGCCAATGGCATTGAGTACACCTACTATCAGCCCACCGAGGACTCCACCGATGCCCGTGTGCTGTCCGTGTTCCAGGCTGTGAACGAGGGTGCCAACACCATCGTTATGCCCGGCTACCTGTTCGGCACCACCGTGCTGACCGTGCAGGAGGAGCTGCCCGATGTGTACTTCATCGCCGTTGACGTGGCCGCCGGCGACCTGACCTTCGACTACGCCACCTACTACGATCCCGCTGCCAACGTGGCCTGCCTGACCTTCTCCGAGGAGCAGGCCGGTTACCTGGCTGGCTACGCTGCTGTGAAGGAAGGCTACACCAAGCTGGGCTTCCTGGGCGGCATGGCTGTTCCCGCTGTTATCCGCTACGGCTACGGCTTCGTGCAGGGCGCTGACGCTGCTGCCAAGGAAACCGGCGCTGCTGTGGAGATCAACTACACCTATGGCGGCCAGTTCTTCGGCTCCCCCGAAATCACCGCCAAGATGGAAGGCTGGTACCAGAACGGCACTGAGGTCGTCTTCGCCTGCGGCGGCGGCATCTACACCTCCGCTCTGGAAGCTGCCGAGAAGAACGGCGGCAAGGTCATCGGCGTGGACGTTGACCAGAGCTATATCTCCCCCCTGATCATCACCTCCGCCATGAAGGGTCTGCAGAACGTCACCGAGTCCCTGCTGGAGAGCCTGAACACCGGCGACTGGGCCACCTACGGCGGCAAGGTTTCCAACTTTGGCCTGCTGGAGGGCGAGTATGTCGGCCTGCCCACCGCTACCTGGAGCCTGCAGAACATCACTGTTGAGGACTACGAGGCAGTGAAGGAGCAGATCAAGTCCGGCGAGATCGTGGTCAGCAACTCCACCGAGGCTATGCCCGAGGTTTCCATCACTGTTAACGAGATCGCCTGATTCTCTGCCATCCATTATTCCCAGGAGCTTCGGCTCCTGGGATTTTTTAATATGCATATCGGTTTGACTCAGCAGAGTGGTAAATTGTTGTTTATTGTACACGCCACTGTAGGGGAGGCTCTTAGCCTCCCGCCAGGTTTGTCAACTGAGTGTTAGGTTGAATGGTACAAATGTGGTAAACTGGTACGAATTCGCCCATCCTGGTTGGTAACTGAAAGCCTGTACTGCGCGGGAGGCTACGAGCCTCCCCTACAGTGGCTGGTGCGAGAAACAGCAATTTCTCGCTCAGCTTACTAACAGGCGATAACCTTAAACCTGATATGTTATTTGCCGGTGCGTGTCCGGGAATTGCAGCAGCAAAGCCTGGAAACCTCTGAATCAATTGTCTGCGGCTGAACAGCGGGGTTTTTGACGAACAAATCAGAGTTTTCCTTGCATAACGCTCAAAACAGGCCGCTTTCAATGGGAGAAGGCTGATGAACTCAGTCAAAAAAAGGTTGTAATCCTGCAAAGAAGATGGTATGATGTATGAGTGGATTGATATGTCAATTCAGAGTGCAATTTCCAAAAGGAGAGAAAGAATGAAAATGAGACGCATGATCTGTTTGCTGCTGGCTCTCGTGCTGACGCTGGGGCTGTTGGCGGGCTGCAGCAGCCAGCAGAAAGCCGGTTCCGGGAAATCGGAGGACAGAATTTCCATCAGCATGTACATGTACGATCGCTCCATGTTCAAGGAGCTGAGCCCCTGGCTGGAGGAGAAATTCCCCAATATTGAATTCACCTTTATCCAGAGCTTCAATACCATGGAATACTACAAGGATCTGATGGCCCGGGGTGAAACCATGCCGGATATCATTACCTGCCGTCGGTTCTCCCTGAACGACGCCGCTCCTCTTTCCGAGTATCTGATGGACCTGAGCAAGACCGAGGTGGCGGGCACCTTCTATTCCAGCTATCTGGAAGTGAACCGGGAAACCGGCGGCGCCATCCGGTGGCTGCCCATGTGCGCCGAGGTGGACAGCATCGTTGCCAATAAGGACCTTTTTGACCAGTATAACATTCCTCTTCCCACCAACTATGCCGAATTTGTGGCTGCCATCGATGCCTTTGAGGCTGTGGGCATCAAGGGCTTCCAAACCGACTGGAATTATGACTACAGCTGCCTGGAAACCATGCAGGGCTGCGCCATCCCGGAGCTTATGAGTCTGGAAGGCACCCGGTGGCGCATGGCCTATGAAAGCGAAACCGCAGACAGCCAGGTGGGTCTGGATGATGTGGTGTGGCCCAAGGTTTTTGAAAAATACGAACAGTTCTTAAAGGATGTCCGCATCCAGCCCGGTGACGATGAACTTATGTTCACCGTTGTGACCACGCCCTTCCGTCAGGGAGAGACTGCCATGATTCGCAACACTGCCGCTCTGGCAGACGACGTCGCCAAGGAATATGGCATCAACTGCGTCATGCTGCCCTATTTTGGCGAGACCGCCCAGGATAACTGGCTGCTGACCTATCCCATGTGCCAGCTGGCTGTTTCCAAGCAGGTGGAACAGGACGAGGCCAAGAAAGCCGCTGTGCTGGAAGTCCTGCTGGCCATTTTCAGCGACGAAGGCCAGAAGCATGTGGCCGCCGGCACCTCCGTGCTGTCCTACAACAAAGAAGTGAAGATTACCCCCACCGCCTCCCTTGAATACGTCCAGGACTGCATCAACAGCAACCATCTGTATATGCGCCTGGCCTCTACCGAGGTTTTCGGCATCTCTCAGGATGTGGGACACAAGATGATGCGGGGCGAGTATGACGCCAAGGCCGCTTACGAGGATTTCAATCAGCAGATCACCCACTATGCCGACCCGGATGCTGCGGAGATCCTGTTCACCCAGAAGACTGCCTATTCCAACGACTTCACCGACCACGGAAGCTCTGCAGCCTCCTCTTTGATGAATACCCTGTGTGCCGCCTTCGACGATGAAATTGCCATTGGCTATTCCCCGGTGGCCACTACCTCCATCTATGCCGGAGACTACACCCTGCAGCAGGCCAAATGGATTCTCACCGCCCGCAACGCCATCTACCGCGGGGAATACACCGGCGAGGAAATCTGGCGGTTTATGGACTGGCTGGTGAATGTGAAGGAGGATGGCGCCAATCCCATCCATCATCGGAATCTGATGCCCGTCACCAGCGGCCTGGAATACACCGTCACCGAGTACGAGCGGGGCAAATTCCGCCTGGAGGATGTGACCGTGAAGGGAGCGCCTCTGGATAAGAATGCCAATTACACCGTGCTGCTGGTGGGTGCGGACACCTTCCTGGAGCATCCCAACTTCTGCGGCTGCCCCATGCCTGAGGACCTGAAGGAAAAGCGGAAGGCCTATCTGATCAGCGATTACTCCAGCCAGGAGTGTATGCAGGAGGCACTGACAAAAACAAAGCAGTTCCTGGAGCCTTCGCAGTATGTGACCATACTCGCGGGTAAATGAGCCCCCGAAAAAGAATGGAAAGGAGGGTGGGCACCGTGAAAAAGCGAATCATTGCCTTGCTGCTGGTGATTGCGCTGGCAGGGGGGATGGTCTGGTCCGTGATCAGCTACTTCAGCTTTGTCTCCCAGACCGTTTACGAAGAGAGCACCGCCCACCTGTATGAAATCTTTCATCAGGCCAATCAGACGCTTTACAATCTGGTTTCCGTCAACTGGAGCCGGATGCGGATGTGGGAGCCCTACCTGGCCGCCGCAAAAACCGAAGCAGATGTGGATGCCTATGTGGAGCAGGCTCGCCAGGAAAGCTATTTCACCGATTTCTTCTTCATCTCCCGCAACGGCAGCTACATGACTCCCGAGGGACAGCAGGGCTATCTGGATTTGCGGGATCAGCTGGCAGACCTGATTCTGGACAAGCAATCGGTGGTCATCAATTCCGTTGTCCCGGACAAGCCGGAGATCATGGTGTTTGCCGTCCCCTCCACACCGGGCAGCTACCGGGGCTTCACCTATGAGGCCATTGCCATCACCTTCAACAACTCCGACCTGGTGGATGCTCTGAAGGTCTCCGCCTTTGGCGGCCGGGCCAGCACCTTTGCCGCACTGCCCGATGGCCGGGTGGTAGTGAACAACGCCAGCGAAGAGATTCAGAATGTTCACAACATCTTCGCTCTGCTGGAAAAATCCACCTACCTCACCGAGGAACAGCTCCAGGCTCTGCAGGAGGACTTCCTAATGGGCAATTCCGGCGCCACTGTGTTTGATATTGACGGAGAACTCTACTATCTGGTATACGAATCCGCCAATTTCCAGAACTGGATGGTGCTGGGCATCGCGCCGACAGACGTGGTAAATGCGGGCATGAACAAGCTCCAGTCCACCACCATGCTGGTGGTGTCCGGCATTTCCATCGCACTGGCCGTGCTGCTCCTGCTGATGATGATCCAGCAGAGCCGGCAGAAGCTGAAACGGAAGGACAATGAGCTCCTTTCCCGGGATGAACTCTTTTCAAAGCTCTCCACCAACGTGGACGATGTGTTCCTGATGTTGGACGCGGAGAACCTCCGGGTGGATTATGTCAGCTCCAACACCGAGAAGCTGCTGGGGATTTCGGAGGAACAGGTGCGGGAGGATGTCCGCGTCATCGAGAATCTGCTAACCGGCGACACCACCACCCATGTGCTGGATCACCTGAACGAGATTCTGCCGGGTCGGCAGCTGGAATGGGACAGGGAATACATCCATCAGAAAACCGGGCAGGTGCGCTGGTTCCATGTGATTGCCTTCTGCAGTGATATCCGGGGGGAGAAAAAATACATCCTGGATATGTCCGACCGCACCAGCGACAGGAAGATCAAGCAGAAGCTGGAGGATGCTGTCCGTACTGCGGAGGACGCGAACCGGGCAAAGACCATCTTCCTGAACAACATGTCCCACGACATCCGCACCCCCATGAATGCCATTGTGGGCTTCACCAACATCGCTATGAAGCATGAGCCTAAGCCGGAGGTAAGGAACTGCCTGGTCAAGATTGCCGAAAGCGCCGACCATCTGCTGACCCTCATCAACGATGTTCTGGACATCAGCCGCATCGAAAGCGGCAGCATCAAATTTGTGCCCACTGCCGTTGACATCACGGCAGTGACCGATACGGTTCTGAGCATCATGGATGGCTTCCTGTCCAATCGGGATATCAAGTTCCGCACCAATCTGGCCCAGCCGGACAAGCCCTATGTGCTGGCCGACGCCGTTCGCATCCGGGAGGTGCTGGTGAATATTCTGGGCAACGCAGTGAAATTCACACCGGACGGCGGCACCATCACCTTTGAAGCCAGCTACCATCCCGGCAGGGACAGCAAGCATATTCTGGTGCGCTACCGGGTGTCGGACACCGGCGTGGGCATGAGTGAGGAATTTGTAGAGCACATTTTCGACGAATTCTCCCAGGAGGAAAACGGTGCCCGAACCCAGTACAAAGGCACGGGTCTGGGCATGGCCATTACCAAGCGCTATGTGGACCTGATGAGCGGCACCATTTCCGTGGAGAGCCAAAAGGGCCGGGGCTCCGCCTTCACCGTCCTGCTTCCCATGGAGCTGACCGATGGAAGTAAGGTGCTGAAACAGGATGTTCCTGCTGCGAAGGCAGACCTCAAGGGCGTGAAGATCCTGCTGGCCGAGGACAATGACCTGAACGCGGAAATCGCCATGGTGCAGCTGGAAGAGCTGGGGATCCAGGTGACCAGAGCCGTGGATGGCGAGGAGGCGGTGAAGACCTTCGCGGTCAACTCGCCGGGCACCTTTGACATGATCCTCATGGACATCATGATGCCGAAGAAAAATGGCTACGAGGCAACCGCGGACATCCGCAGCATGCATCAGCGTCCTGATGCCCGCCAAATCCCCATCATCGCCATGACCGCCAATGCCTTCGCCGAGGACGTTCAAGCCTCCTTGGATGCGGGCATGAACGGGCATCTGTCGAAACCAATCGTTATAGAAGAGGTTATCAAGGCCATCGCAAGAAACCTGACCCAAGTGCAGGGGCAAGGATGATTTCCCTTCAAAAACCAGCAGCCGGTTCCGGGCAAATGCTCAGAACCGGCTGTTTTTTGCCGGAAAGAACGAATGGGGCTTCCTTAAGGAATTCTTTAAGCCTTTCCGCATAAAAACACTTTACCCCGGGGGAAAATCATGGTAGAATAGGCGGAAACAGCAAAAAAGATTTCGGGAGTGATACCCTTATGAGATTATCGGAAAGAACCGGCATGAAGTGGAGCTGGAAGAGCCATGCCCTGGCATTTTTGATTCCCTTTCTGGGGATGCTGGCGGTGATGGTCGTCAACGGCTACCATCCCTTTGGCGCCAAAGCCATGCTGTACTCAGACTGCTACCACCAGTATTATCCCTTCTTCGCGGCCTTCCGTCAGGCCCTGCGCAGCGGGGAGAGTCTGCTCTACAGCTGGGACGTGGGCATGGGCGTGGATTACCTGGGCATGATCGCCTACTATCTGGGAAGTCCTCTGAATCTGCTGAGTGTCCTGGTGCCGGACAGTCAGGTGCTGAATTTCTTCTCCCTGCTGACGCCCCTTCGGCTGGGGCTGGCGGGACTGTTTTTCAGCATTTTCCTGAAGAACATCTTCCAGCGGGAGGATTTTTCCATCGCCCTCTTCGGCAGCTTCTATGCCCTGTGCGCCTGGGCCCTGGGCTACCAGTGGAATGTGATGTGGCTGGACACCTTCGCCCTGCTGCCCCTGGTGGTGCTGGGGATGGTGCGGCTGCTGCGGGACAAGAAGTTCATCCTCTACACCGTGACCCTGACCCTTTCGGTACTGTCCAATTATTATATCGGTCTGTTCACCTGCTTTTTTGTGTTTCTCAGCTTCTTCTGCTATGAAATCTGCTGCCCCCAGGGGTGGAAGCGGTTCTTTGCCGATTTCTTCCGCATCGGAGTGTTCTCCGTGCTGGCCATCGGCATGACCACCATGCTGTCGCTGACCTCCCTGGCAGCTTTGCAGACCACCCAGTCCAGCGTGAACAAATTCCCCACCGGCTTCCGGCTGAACATTGCCTCCAGCCATGATTTCAAGGGCTTGCTGGATGCCATGCGGCAGGTGGCGGGCAACATGGGCGGCGGCATCAAGCCCAGCTTCAAGGAGGGGCTGCCCAACCTGTACTGCGGCGTGGGCTCCATCCTGCTGGGACTGCTGTTCCTGATGAACGGGGATGTAAAGCTGCGGGAGAAGCTTTGCTGCGTGTTTTTGCTGCTGTTTTTCAACGTCAGCTTCATCATCCGGCAGCTGGACTATATCTGGCACGGCTTCCATTTCACCAACATGATTCCCTATCGGTTCAGCTTCCTCTACAGCTTCGTGCTGCTGTATATGGCTTACCGGGCCTGGACCATGCGCCGAAAATATGACTGGCTGCAAATTCTCACCGCTGGGCTGCTCACCGGCGCCATCCTCTGCTGCTGCAGGGATGTGTTGGAAAAGCAGACCTTCCAGCTCTTCGGAAAGTCCTTCCAGGTTCCGCTCTATATTATCTATAACGTCTCCTTCTTCACCCTGTATTTCCTCATTATGCTGCTGGGCAGCCTGAAACCCAAGCCCCATGAGGAGACCCCTGAGGAGATCCTTCGGGTGCGCCGGGTGATTCGCCGCCGCCGGGTGCGCAGCCGCAGAGCCATGTGGGTGGTGATGGGGTTGGAGCTGGCTGCCACCTTGTCGGCTTTTGGCTACTTCTTCCCGGGCACCAGCGTCTCGGACTATCCCCGGGGCAACGAACAGGCGGCCTCCATGATTCGCTATATGTACGAGAAGGAGCAGGATACCCTCTTCTTCCGGGCAGAGACCACCCACGCCCAGACCCTGAACGATGGAGCCCTGAACGGCTACTCTGGCATCTCCACCTTCACCAGCTCCGCCAACGTCCACATCACGGAGTTTATGCGCGCCCTGGGCTATGGAGCCAAAAACACCTACAACCGCTACTGCTTTGAGGAAAGCTCCCCGGTGGCCAACCTGTTTTTGGACCTCAAATATATGATTGAACGGGATGGCCGCAACCGCAGCAGCAGCTGCTTCGAGGAAGTGCACCACTACGGCAATGTCTATCTCTACCGCAACACCGCCTATCTGC
The DNA here is from genome assembly GCA_945875335.1 of uncultured Clostridia bacterium. Classification (GTDB taxonomy): domain Bacteria; phylum Bacillota; class Clostridia; order Oscillospirales; family Oscillospiraceae; genus Faecousia. The sequence goes on from CAMCKD010000023.1 coordinate 15,628, forward strand.
CCCTGGGCTTTATGACGGAGCCCCAGCTGGCGCAGCTGAATTTCCTGGGCAGCGACGTCTCCTTCCGATTCCAGAACGAGCTGTTCCGGGCCGCCACCGGCGTGATGGGAGATGTGTGGCACATCATCCCGGAGGAATACCGGGATGTGTATGGCAGCGGCGTGGAGGTATCGGAGCAAAATGCCAATGGCTACTGCCGGTATGACGACCCCCAGGCTAACTCCAATGTGATCTATTCCTATGTGGCCGACCGGGACGGCTTTGCCTGCGTCCATCTGGACTTGCCCAAGCGCAACGACTTCTATGTCAGCGTCAACGGCAACGAGCTGTACCGGGAGACCATCAGTCTGCCCCAGATGCTGGCCATCAGCGATGTCCACGCCGGGGATGTGATCGATATCCGCATCATCTGCAAATCCGGCGAAAGCGGCACCGCCACGGTGAATGTGGCGATTATGGACGATGCACTGTTCCGCCTGGGCTATGAGATTCTGTCCAGCTCCACCATGAAGCTGACCTCCTTTGAGAACACCCTGGTGGAGGGCACCATCAACTGCAACCGGGACGGCCTGCTCTACACCTCCATCCCCCAAAACGGAAACTGGCATGTGGAGGTGGACGGCCAGGAGCAGGAGATCACCCTCATCGGCGACTGCATGATCGGCGTGCAGCTGACCCAGGGAGCCCATACCCTGCGCTTTGTCTATCGGAACCAGGCCTTCCAGCTGAGTCTGGTCATCACCCTGACCTGCCTGGGAGTTTTCCTGCTGCTGGTGCTGATTTGCTGTCGGACCAAAAAGCAGAAGCAGGAAATGATCCAGCCGGAACCCATCCAGCCGGAGCTGCCCCAGCCCGAGGAAAATGAAATGCCTCCCCTGCTGCCCCAGGAGACGGAACCCGCCCAGGAGGAGGAGCCCTTCGTCCTGGAAGAGCTGTCCCGCCCCACCCCCCAGGAGCAGTCCGAGAGCAGCCCGGAGGCTGTCCAGCCCCCCGCCGAACCGGAGCCCCCGGAGGAAACCCCAGAAGCATAAAAATCAAACCGGCTGCCCAGGCAGCCGGTTTTGCATATCAAATTGTTTCTCCCGCCAGCCACTGTAGGGGAGGATATCATCCTCCCGCGCGGTACGGGCTTACCGTTACCAACCAGGTTGGGCGAATTCGTACCGACTTGCCACCTGGTACCATTTAACCATACACTCAGTTTCACTACCTGGCGGCAGGATAATATCCTCCCCTACTAGGCAGTTAAGCTTAAAACTTAACTTTCGTAGGGCGGGGTCATGACCCCGCCGCAACGTGACAATTCGGAAATGCTTCCGTTGAATGGTACCGGGGTGGTCATCGGAACCTGGTCGGCGGGGTCATGACCCCGCCCTACGAAAACGTATAGTTTTGGGATTAACATGCTACTACAGTTCAGTCGGCACAGGTTATACAGCGTACAGCAGCACGGAGAAGAATTGGAGCACGCTGCCCAGCACCACGAAGATGTGGAACACCGAATGCATCCACCGTTTTTTGGCTCCGATGCCATAGAGCACCGCCCCGACGGTGTAGGCAATGCCCCCCAGGAGCAACAGGAGAAAGCCCGGCAAAGTCAGCACCTGGTAGGTCTGCTTCATAAAAGGCAGGATGGCCCAGCCCAGGCCGATGTAGCAGACCATGGAGAGCACATTGTATTTTTTCAGATCAATGGCGGTGAGCACCGTGGCGATGATGGCCATGACCCACTCGAAGAAAAATAAGCCCCAGCCGATTTTGGGGAAAGCAGGCCGCAGGGCGGACAGGGACATGACGGTGTAGGTGCCCGCAATGAGGAAATAGATGGTGCAGTGATCCACCACCTGCATCACCTTTTTCCCCATCCCCGCTCCCATGCCGTGGTACACGCTGGACACGGTATACAGGGCGATCATGCTGGCCCCGTAGACCGAGGAGGACACGATTCCATACACATTGTGGTGCAGCGCCGCAAACACCACGCAAAGCACCAGCGCCGCCACCGACAGCACGCCCCCCACGATATGGGTGACGGTATTCATAATTTCTTCCCCCCGGGTGTAGTCCGGCAGCACCCGGTCACGGAGTTTGGTTCGTTTCATTTGGTTTCTCCTTTCAAATGTACACGCCACTGTAGTAGATTGTAACATTTTAAAAATGATCTTTGTGAGATATAAGATATAAGATATAAGATAATCGGGCAAAAGCAAAGTGAAATAACGAAAGCACCCTGTAAAAAGCGCGCCGGGAGGAGGTTCTTAGGGGGAGGGTGGTGCTCCGCGCAGCGAATCTGTAATACCAATACTTGCCGGTGGCAAGTATACCATAATTTACGGCTTTGGCTTCGGGAGTGAGACATTCAGCGCCTCCCCCTAAGCCGACTTCTTTGGTTACTTTCTTGTTCGGCGACAAGAAAGTAACACTACGCAGTCACTAACGATTATTGAGTGGTTTCGTTTCATTCGACATTTCCCGAATCGTGACATAGCGGTGTCGTCAGAAAGCCGCCCTAAAAAAGCATCGTTTTAGGCTTAACAGCCTAGTAGGGGAGGCTCTTAGCCTCCCGCGCAGTACAGGCTTTCAGCTACCAACCAGGATGGGCGAATCCGTACCAGCTCGCCAATGGCACCATTCAACCAAACACTCAGTTTCGTTACCTAGCGGGAGGCTAAGAGCCTCCCCTACAGCGGCTGGTGCGAAAACCGACAATTGTTTGTGCAACACGCTGCCCCTCCAGTATAGCCCAAGCTGGGAAAAATGCACCCTACCGATCTGTTTTTCTTCTCTCCAAAGGGCAGTAGAGGACTCTACCAGCAGTAGAGAATATTTTCTCTGTCAGAAAAGCACAAAACAGGGTTGACAACTTGTGCATTTTCCACTAAAATCAAACCATTACGGCAGAAGAGACAACAATACCCGTGGAACTCCGTGTCCATCAAGAAAAGAGGCAGCGACAATGAAAAAAACAGCATTTCTGACCCTGGAAAAGGCCAAAGAAATCACGGCCCAGATTCCCACCCCTTTCCACCTGTACGACGAAGCCGGTATTCGTGCCAACGCCCGGGCGCTGAAAAAGGCCTTTTCCTGGAACAAGGGCTTTAAGGAGTTCTTCGCGGTGAAGGCCACCCCCAATCCCTACATTTTAAAAATTCTCCATGAAGAGGGCTGCGGCTGCGACTGCGCTACCTATTCCGAGCTCCTGCTGGCGGAGGCCGTGGGCATCACCGGTCACGATGTGATGTTCTCCTCCAACGTCACCCCCCGCAAGGATATGGAGAAGGCCCGGGAGCTGGGTGCCTACATCAACCTGGACGACGCCACCCATGTGGATTTTCTGGCGGGGCTGGGCCCGGTGCCGGAGACAGTTTGCCTGCGCTTCAACCCCGGCGGGTCCTTCAGCCTGGGCAACACCATCATGGACATGCCCCGGGACGCCAAGTACGGCATGACCGAGGATCAGATGGCCGGTGCCATCAACCGCCTGATGAAGCTGGGCACCAAGCACTTCGGCATCCACGCCTTCCTGGCCTCCAATACCACCACCAATGAATATTACCCGGAGCTTGCCAGCCAGCTGTTCCGCCTGGCGGTGCGGCTTCGCAACGCCACCGGGGCGGACTTCTCCTTCATCAATCTCTCCGGCGGCATCGGCGTGGACTATCGCCCCGAGCAGCCCCGGTGCGACATCCAGGCCATCGGCGACGGGGTGCGGATGCGCTATGAGCAGATCATGAATCCCGCGGGCATGGGCAATGTGGCGATTTATACCGAGCTGGGCCGGTTCATGCTGGCGCCCTTCGGCCATCTGGTATCCACGGTGCTCCACCAGAAGCACATCTACCGGGAGTACATCGGCCTGGACGCCTGCGCCGCCGACCTGATGCGTCCGGCCATGTACGGCGCTTACCATCACATCACCGTGCTGGGCAAGGAGGACGCCATCTTGGACCATGTGTACGATGTCACCGGCGGCCTTTGCGAGAACAACGACAAGTTCGCCATCGAGCGGAGCCTGCCCCAGATCGACGTGGGGGACTTGGTAGTCATCCACGACACCGGCGCCCACGGCTTCTCCATGGGCTACAACTACAACGGCAAGCTCCGCTCCGCCGAGGTTCTGCTGAAGGAGGACGGCTCCTTCCAGCTCATCCGCCGGGCCGAAACCCCCATGGACTACTTCGCCACCCTGGACGTGACGGAGTTCCAGTTCCATAATTAACCGAAAGCAATTGTCAATATCCACCACGGGCATCCGATAGGGTGCCCGTTCTTTGTATAATATGCATAATTCTGAGGGATAAAATTTGGGATTCGGATGGCGAAAATAACAAAGAAAATTCATGTTTTTCTGCTTCGGGTATGGTATAATAGCTGCGGTGGAACGAAGAACGACCCTTCATCCAACCGCCGAAAAAGGAGAACCCTATGAATAATGTATTGTTTTTTCTGCTGCCGAAGGCCATGTGCGCATACCTTTACGACGATTACACCGTCCGGCAGGCCCTGGAAAAAATGGAGGCCGCAGGCTATCAGGCTCTGCCCATCCTGAACCGCCGGGGCGAATATCGGGGCACCATCACCGAAGGCGACCTGCTCTGGGCCATCAAAAACGTCTGCTACATGGACATCCGCCAGGCGGAAGCCCACCGGATCATGGAAATCTACCGCCGCAAGGACAATGTGCCCGTCCGGGTCACCACCTCCATGCATGAGCTCATCGACCGGGCCTCCACCCAGAATTTCGTCCCCGTGGTAGACGACAAGGACGCGTTCATCGGCATCGTGAAAAGAAGCTCCATCGTCCAGTATTGCAAGCAGACCCTGTTCCCCGAGGATTAGTGTACATACCGAAAATGGGCTGTTCCCGAAATTGGGAGCAGCCCAAATTTTTTAGATATGAGATACAAGATATAAGAGAATGTGCATATCGGCTTTCGTCAGCAACCCGGTAAATTGTTGTTTAGCGCACACGCCATTCGTAGGGCGGGGTCATGACCCCGCCCTACGAAGCGTTAACAACAATTTACCATCCTCCTGGTGAAAGCCGATGCATATCGATATTTCACCAGGCTTTTTTCTTGCTGAATATGATCCACCCGATGAATGCCATGAACGCTGCGGCCACGGCCAGCCAGGGGAGCAGATAGCTCGCTCCCTTGGAGGCGAACATATCCCAATAGCCCTTGAGGTAGATGCCCAATATGATAACGGGCAGCACCCAGGTCATATAGCCCCGCAGCCATTTGGGGAAGCGCAGACCCTTGCCGGTGTCCGCCTCTGCGAGGAAATTCTCCCAGCCCCAGCCATAGCGGGTAACGCAGAAAACCAGATACACCACCGACCCCAGGGGCAGCAGATTGTTGGACACCAGAAAATCCTCCAAATCCAGAATCCCAGAGCCGGGGCCCAGGGGCTGGATGCTGGAGAGCACATTGAAGCCCAGCACGCAGGGTACGGAAAGCACGATAATGGCAATGAGATTCACCGCCACCGCCTTGTTTCGGCTCCATTTCCACAAATCCATGGAGCAGGCCAGGATGTTCTCAAACACGGCGATCACCGTGGAAATGGCGGCGAAGGACATGAACAGGAAGAACAGGGTGCCCCAAATCCGGCCCCCAGCCATCTGGTTGAAGATGTTGGGCAGGGTAATGAAGATCAGGGAGGGGCCCGCATCCGGCTGAATGCCGAAGCTGAAGCAGGCGGGAATGATGATCAGACCCGCCATCAGGGCCACGAAGGTATCCAGCACCGTGACACTGAGGGCATCCCCCGTGAGGGAGGCACCCTTTTCCTTGTAGCTGCCGCAAATTGCCATGGAGCCGATGCCCAGACTCAGGGTGAAGAAGGCCTGGCTCATGGCGGCGAAGATCACGTTGCCCATGCCCTGCTCTGCCATGGCCTGAAAATTGGGAATCAGGTAGAATTTCACACCATCCATGGCTCCGGGAAGGGTCAGGGAATGGACGGCCAGCACCACGATCAGCCCCAGCAGTCCTGTCATCATCACCTTACTGACCCGCTCCACACCCTTCACCACACCAAGGGCGCAGATACCGAAGGAGAGCACTGTGGCAAGCACCGCCCAGAAGAGCATCTGCCCCGGATTGGCGGTGAGGGAACCGAACTGGGCCGCCACTTGGTCTGTGGTCATGGGGGTGGAGAAGCCCCCTGTCAGGCTCTTCCAGAAATAGCACATCATCCAGCCGGCAACGGTGGTGTAGAACATCATCAGCAGAATATTTCCTGCCATGCCGAGAATGCCAAAGTGGTGGAAACGGCTTCCCTTGGGCTCCAGGACCTGGAAGGAGGCCACGCAGCTTTTCCGGCTGCTCCGTCCCACGGCGAATTCGCACACCAGAATGGGGAAGCCCAGAATGGCCAAAAACAGCAGGTAGATCAGAATGAATGCGGCCCCGCCGAATTTGCCGCAAATATAGGGGAATTTCCAAACATTTCCGATTCCCACGGCACAGCCCGCCGATACCAGAATAAATCCCAGCCGGGAACTAAAGGTTTCGCGTTTTTGCATGAAAGCAGCTCCTTGTCGTTGTTATTCCAGTACAGTATAGCTGATTGCGGACGAAATAGCAATATGAAAAAGGGGCTGCCTTCTGTGACAGCCCCAAATGGAATGATGCTTATCGGGTTTACGCAATATGTTGACAAATTGTTGTTTGGCGCACCCTTGCCCTCCCCTCTGGGGCAATGTCATCAACTTAAGCACAATCAAATTCTCTTCAAATTCTGCGGATATT
>CAMCKD010000024.1 GCA_945875335.1 uncultured Clostridia bacterium
CAGCTTTTGGCTACTGAGTGTTTCGTTGAATGGTAATATGTTGGAAATTAGTACGGATTCGCCCAACATTTCTAAAATTAGACCCCTGTACCGCGCGGGAGGCTGAGAGCCTCCCCTACAGTTAAACCGTTGCCCGGTACCATTCAACCATCCACTCAGGCGTCCAACGTTGCGGGCGGCTGGTAGCCGCCCCTACGATGGCGTTGGTTAAATAAATACTTCTTTTGCTGACGAAAGGCGATAAGCATAAAAGGAGAAATAGGTTATGAGAAAAACAATACGATCTGTGTCGGTGTTTTGTACTGCGCAGTAAAAAAGGAGATGACATTCGATGATCAAACTCAAGATCAACAATCGGCCCGTGGAAGTGCCGGAGGGTACTACCATTTTGCAGGCTGCCAGAAAGCTGGGAATCTTCATTCCCACGTTCTGCTATGACGACAACGAGCGCCTTCCCGAACGCCGCCAGGATGGCTGTGAGGAACACACCAAGTGCTGGATGTGTTCCTGCCAGGTGGAGGGACAGGACTATATGGTGCCCGCCTGCAGCACCAAGGCGGAGGACGGTATGGTGGTTTGGACAGAAACCGAGACCGTCCGGGAAGCCCGCATTGCCATTCTTCGGGATAAGCTGGCAATCCACCCCATGGACTGTGTCAACTGCCGCAAGCTGGGGACCTGCAGGCTGCAAAAATACTGCCAGATGTACGGCGTGAACGGCCCTTCCTACACGATGCCCTTTGAACATCGGGAAAAAGACCTTTCCAACCGTTTTTACCTGCAGGATATGGATAAATGCATCCGCTGCGGCAAATGTGTCCGTACCTGCCGGGATTTGGTGGGGATCAACGCCCTGAAAATGGTTCAGAAGGGCGACCTTACTTACATTGTCCCCAACGGCGGCGAAACCATGGCAGACACCGGCTGCGTCAGCTGCGGCAACTGCGTGTCCGCCTGCCCGGTTGGTGCGCTGATGCCCAAGTCCCAGAACGACTTCCGGGTTTGGGAAACCAAGGTTGTCCGCTCCACCTGCGGCTACTGCGGTGTGGGCTGCCAGATCGACTTTTATGTGAAAAATGGCAAGGTGGTAGATGCCAAGCCTGCCAACGGCCCGTCCAACGGGGGACTGCTCTGTGTCAAAGGCAAGTTCGCCTTTGACTATGTGAATCACAAGGACCGCCTCACCACCCCCCTGATTCGCAAAAACGGCGTTTTGCAGCCTGCCTCCTGGGAGGAAGCACTGAACCTGATTTGCGGAAAAATCCAAGCGGTGAAGGCAGAATATGGCCCGGATGCCCTGGCAGGCTTTTCCAGCGCCCGTGCCACCAACGAGGATAACTACCTCTTCCAGAAGTTCATGCGTGCTGCCGTGGGCACCAACAATGTGGACCACTGTGCCAGACTGTGCCACAGCTCCACCGTTTCCGGCCTTGCCACCACGTTGGGCAGCGGCGCCATGACCAATCGAATTCAGGAGGTTTTGGAGGCGGATGTGCTCTTTATCACCGGCTCCAATACAACCGATACCCATCCGGTGATGGGCATGTATGTACGGCAGGCCAAGATGGCCGGTAAGAAGCTGATTGTTGCCGACCCCAAGCGGATCGCGCTGGCGGACATTGCCGACATCTACCTGCAAATCAACCCCGGCACTTCCGTGGCGCTGAGCAACGGTATGCTCCATGTGATTTTCCAGGAAGGTCTGGAAGATAAAGAATATATCGCAAAGCACACCGAGGGCATTGAAGCCCTGAAAGAAAGCGTCCTGTCCTATACCCCCGAACGGGTGGCGGAAATCTGCGGCGTGGACAAACAGCTGATCATCGATGCTGCCAGAATGTACGCCTCCACCCACAAGTCCTACATCGCCTATGCCATGGGCATCACCCAGCACCTGAACGGCTCGGACAACGTCAAGAGCCTGAGCAACCTGGCTCTGGTCACGGGTAATCTGGGCGGTGTGGGCAACGGCGTGAACCCCCTGCGTGGTCAGAACAACGTCCAGGGTGCCTGCGACATGGGTGCGCTGCCCACCGACTATCCCGGCTACCAGAAGGTGTTTAAGCCCGAAGTCCAGGAGAAATTTGAAAAGGCATGGGGCGTGAAGCTCAGCGGTCAGAAGGGCTACACCGTCACCGAGACCATTCCTGCCATTTTGGAGGACAAGGTGAAGTTCCTGTACATCATGGGTGAAAATCCCATGGTTTCCGACCCGGATGGCAGCCATGTGGAGCATGCGCTGGAAAAGGCCTTTGTGGTGGTGCAGGACCTGTTTGTCACCGAAACCGCAGCCCTGGCGGATGTGGTGCTGCCCGGCACCGCCTTCCTTGAGAAGGATGGCACCTTTACCAACACCGAGCGCCGTGTCCAGATGCTTCGGCAGGCAGTTCCTGTCAAGGGTCAGTGCAAGCAGGACTGGCAGATTCTCAGTGAGGTCATGACCGGCATCGGCTATCCCACCCACTACGACTGCGTGGAGGAGATCTTCAACGAAATGTGTGAGCTGACCCCCTCTTACCACGGCATGAGCTACGATAAGATTTGCAAGGACGGCATGGGCTGCCAGTGGCCCTGCCCCACCGCCGACCATCCGGGCACGCCCATTCTCTATGTGAATGGCCCCAGCCGCAACAATGGTGTGGGTCTGCTGGTTCCCATGGAGTGGATCCCTTCTCCCGAAACCCAGAATCCCGAGTATCCCATCACCCTGATGAGCTGCCGGATGCTCTACCATTACCACACCCGCACCCAGACCAAGCGCACCCGTGCCGTCTACTATACCGCTCCCAGAAACTTTATTGAGCTCAATGCGGACGACTGCGCCGAAAAGAAGCTGTCTGACGGCGACTGGGTGAAGGTCACCTCTCCCAGAGGCAGTGTATTCTGCGAAGTCCATGTGACCGACAAGCTGGAGCCGGGTGTTGCCTGGATGCCCTTCCACTTCGGCAACGGCGCCAACGTTTTGTCCGATGCCCAGAATCTGGACCCCATTGCCAAGATTCCCGGCTTCAAGCAGATCGGCGTGAAGGTGGAAAAGCTTCCTGAGGAGGCCAGCCAGTACCTCTCCCAGCAGGCACAGACCGATGCACTGGAATACTACAAGAACGAAGAGCCGGAAACCATCCGCTACAAAGTGGGTGAAATGGAAGACCTGCTCAAGGGTGAAATCTGATTGCAGGAGGATAGGATATGTATGAACTTTACGGCGGCATGATCGATACCGACATCTGCCTTACCATTGATGACAAAAAAATTGTCTGTCCCAGAGGCTCTTCCATTCTGGCGGCTGCCAGAGGCGCCGGAATCGAGATTCCCACCCTTTGCTATCTGAAGGGCCTGACCCCCACCGGCTCCTGCGGCGTTTGCGCCGTGGAGCTGGAGGAGAATGGCGAAACCGTCATTCGCCGCGCCTGCCGGTATGAGGCAAGGGACGGCATGGTGGTTCGCACCAACACCCCGGCTGTGCGCGCTTACCGCAGGGAGCGGATTACAGAGCTGCTCAGCAAACACCCCAACGACTGCCTGACCTGCCAGAAAACCGGCGGCGACTGCCGGCTCCAGGAGGTCACCCACCTGTTCGAGATCAACCCGGAGGTCAGAAAGGTTCCCGGCAGAGGAATGGATACCTCCAGCCCCGCCATGATTCGGAACATGGACAAGTGCATTGCCTGCGGCCGCTGTGTCACCGTTTGCAGCGAGGTGCAGAAGATTGGCATTTATGAGATGTACACCGACCCCGAAACCGGCGACCGCTATGCCCGCACCAAGAAGAATGTATCCCTGTCCGCCACCTCCTGCATCAACTGCGGTCAGTGTGTCAAGGTCTGCCCCGTGGCGGCGCTGACGGAAAAGAGCGCCATGCAGCGGGTGATGGACGCCCTGAACGATCCCAAAAAAACCGTAGTTTGGCAGATGGCTCCCGCCGTCCAGAATACCCTTGGCGAGGGCTTTGGCCTGCAGCCCGGAACGGATGTCACCGGCAAGATCGCTGCCGCGATGAAGCAGCTGGGCGGCTATGCCTACAATACTGATTTCTCCGCCGACGTTACCATCATGGAAGAAGGCGCGGAGCTGATTCAGCGCATTCGCAGCGGCGGCGTGCTGCCCATGATGACCTCCTGCTGCCCCGGCTGGGTCAAGTACATGGAGTACAACTATCCCGATCAGCTGTCCCATCTGTCTTCCTGCAAATCTCCCCAGCAGATTTTCGGCGCACTGGCCAAAATCTACCTGCCGGATAAAATCGGCGTGAATGCGGAGGACATTTTCCATGTATCCATCATGCCCTGTGTTGCCAAAAAGTATGAGATGCAGCGGCCGGAGATGAAAAATGCCCTGGGGATTCAGGATGTGGATGCCGTGCTGACGAGCCGGGAGGCCATTCGGCTGATGCGGCTGAAGGGAATCGACCTAGCGAAGCTGGAGAGTAAACCCTTCGACAGCTTTATGGGACAGTGGACCGGCGCAGGCCGCATCTTCGGCACCACCGGCGGCGTGATGGAGGCGGCGCTGCGAACGGTTACCGTGCTGCTGACTGATGGAGAATTGGATCGGATCGACTATGAGGAAGCCCGGGGTTACCGGGGCGTGAAGGAAGCCACGGTAAAGATTGGGGACATGGACCTGAAAATCGCCGTCGTCAACGGCATTGGAAATGTTGGACCCATCATGGAGGACATCCGTGCCGGAAAATCTCCCTATCACTTCATTGAAGTCATGGCATGCCCCGGCGGCTGCCTGAACGGCGGCGGTGCCCCCCTGGCTTCCGTGGATCAGGTTGCCGTGCGGATGGCGGGAATGTATCGGTCGGATCAGAATGCGCCCATCCGGCGTTCCCATGAGAACCCCGACGTGAAGAAGCTGTACGAAGAGTTCCTGGAGGAACCGGGCAGCCCTGCGGCTCACTTCCTGCTGCACACCCACTACACCGACAGAAGCGGTGAAGTGCAGTAGGCAAAAAGGAGGGGATGAACATGGCTTTTGTGATTACCAACCGCTGCGTCAAATGCGGTGCCTGCGAATCCAACTGCCCCAACAAGGCAATTGTGGAGGAAAGCAAGCAGTTTGCCATCGATTATTTCAAATGTGTTCAGTGCGGTGCCTGCATCAGCATCTGTCCCAATCGGGCGATTGATGAGGTTGGAAACTAAAAAATACACCGCCTGATTACCAGGTGGTGTCAGACTGTCGAAAAAGACATCCGTAGTAGTTTGTTACAACTAAAATTAGATGTCAGTGAGATATAAGATATCAGATATAAGATAAATGAGGCAAAAGCCAGCCGAAAGAAAGCTGCGCACCCGGAAAGAAGCGCGCCGGGAGAGGGTTCTTAGGGGGAGGGCGGCTCTGAGGCGGGAGCAGCAGCATTCAGCGCCTCCCCCTAAGCCGACTTCTTTGGTTACTTTCTTGTTCGGCGACAAGAAAGTAACACTACGCAGGCACGAACGAATATTGAGTGGTTTCGTTTCATTCAACATCTCCCGAATCGTGACATAGCGGTGTCGTCAGAATGCCGCCCTAAAAAGCATAGTTTTAGGCTTAACAGCCTACTACGATTGCAAATTTATGGGGTTATTGACACTCTGACACCGTCTGATTACCAGCCGGTGTATTGCCGCATGCTGTCCCGCCTTGCCGAACAGATCAGGGTTAAGTGATAGGTGCTGGCCAGCGAAATTGCCTCCTGTGTGGGAGCTGCCTTGCTGACCAGCACCGGGATTCCGGCACGGATCGCCTTAACTGCCATATCCGTGGGAATACGGCCGCTGGAATACACCATACAGTCCGTCAGGGGAATGCCGTTTCTAAGGGCATAGCCAATTGCCTTATCCATGGCATTGTGCCGTCCAATGTCCTCACAGGAAAAGAGGATTTCTTCATTCCGGGCCAGAAAGCAGCTATGGGTTGCCCAGGTGGCAGCGTGCAGCGGCATGCCGTCGGCAAATCGATCCGCCAGCTGAAAAATCCATTCCGGCTTCCAGAAAATCGGTTTGACAGGCGTTAAGGAAGCAAAAGCAGGCGGGAGAATCCGGGCTTCTGGTTGTCCGTGTGAATTGCGGAGCGTAATGTCCGCACGCTTTCCATCCCTTGAAATTCGGAGCCGCTGCACATCCTCCGTACCTTGAATGATGGCTTCCGTCAGCAGTCTGCCCAGGATCAATTCCGTCAGAAATTGGGGGACGCAGGTAAGCGCCATTGTTTTGCACCCGTTGAGATACACCTCCATGGAGTGTTCCAGTAAATAGGGTGCTGCCGCATCCTGGTGGGTGCCGTCCCGCAGAATCAGCCGATGGGCGATGGTGGAAAGACGCGGCAAATCCAGGGAGGCATCTTCAATAATCATGGCTTTACACCTCTTTGAATGTATTTTGGGGATAAACCGTATCTATGAAACGAGAAGAAATGATTGTGAAACAGCAAGCAGAAAACGCAGCGGCCATGCTGCTCCTCATGGGCGGCAAAAGCAGCCGCATGGGCGCAGACAAAGCCCAGCTGCTCTTTGATGCCCAGCCCTTCTGGAAGAAAATTGCGCAGGAGCTGTCGCTGTGTGGAAGGGTCTATCTGTCGGTGGATCAAGCCCGGGATTCGGCAGCGCTGGAGGGGTACACCTATCTTCGGGACGAGATTTCCGGCATTGGGGTGATGGGCGGCCTGTATACCGCATTTCGCGCTGTTCCCGAAGAATTGCTTTTCGTCTGCGCCTGCGATATGCCCTTCATGGATCACCGTTTTGTCCGGTGGATGCTGAATCGCTGGGAGGAAGAGGCCCAGAAGGGTGCCCATTGGGATGGGATCGTGATCTATGGAGACAATGGAAGAACCTACCCCACCGCAGCTCTCTACCATCGGCGCATCCAGCAGAAGCTGGAAAAATGTGTGCAGAAAAGGCTGCTGCGGATGAACACCTTTGTTCGGGAAGAAACCAATATGCTGCTTCTGCCCATGCAGGAGGTCCTGCCCTTCCGCAGCTGTTTTCGGAACATCAACACACCCGATGACTACAGACAATTGGCTGCCTATCCTTATCATCAGAGTTGAATTTTTTCTCCCCATTGATGGTCACCGATGCCCACCCTGTTACAATGTCATATTCAATGATTGTGGAAACGTTTATAAAACCAGCATTTTCAAATTCTTTTAATACGTCGACGTAATTCATGCCTTTTATCAATCCGCAGTCATCGGAAAACAGAAAATTATTCCGTTTTATTCTTAACCATAAGTACCAGTTGTTAAAAAATTGTACAAAACAGATGACTTATTATAGCACATCTTTCTGCGAAATGCTATGATGAATTCTCCATAAATTGACAAAATCGCCCTTGCCATTGCTGACATGGGCGACTGTCGCATTCAGACTATTCGGATCGCACTCTCTGCATTCGCTTTGCCATTTTATTTTCATACATATGCTTATCCGCCTGATCAAACAAAACGCGGAAAGAGCAGTTGGGGAATTCTGTGGAAAGGGCACAGCCGCAGGCATAGCTTACCTCTACAAACTGACCGCCGCCGTGATGCAGCTGGTTAAAATTCTTCACATCCTTTTCAAGCCGGTTCAGAATGGCTTCCGTTTTCTCCCGGGAGGCATCGCAGATTACCGCCATAAACTCATCGCCGCCATACCTGCCCACAAAGTTCGGGGCAGGCACCGCGTTTCGCAGAAGTCTTGCAAAGTTGAGAATCAACTGATCACCAACCGAATGACCAAGGGTGTCATTGGTCGTTTTGAGGTTGTTGAGATCAAAGACAATACAGGCAACCGGTCTTTGCATCAATGCTTCATCGGTGAAAAACGCTTCGCAGCGCCCCTTGTTGGGCAGACCGGTGTGCTGATCGGTAAAGGCCTTCTGTTCCAGCTGACTGTTATGACGGCGCATCCGCATCGTTTCCAGAGAGCGCGTCAGCATGATGAGAATCAGAATGGTCAAATCTAACGTGGAGCCAAGCTCCAGATAGCGCAGCACCACAGCGATGGACTGGGAGTATTCCTCCGCCGCGGAAACCGTATTATCCGCCATGCGGAAATACTCCTCGCTGAGGTCCACAATATCGGTCTGGGCATAGCCATGGTCGCGGACACGGTAAATCTCTGCCTTCAGCTTCTGCCAGTATTCCATCTGGATATCCAGATCATTCTGATAGACTTCGTCATTTAGGCTCACAAGCTTGTATTTGCCGCCGCCAAATTTCAGCCCATGGAGAATTTCATCCAGATACACGATGAGCTCGTCATTGGGCTGCCCCACCACCTCCAGCTTGACTTCCCGCTGGGTGGCCCCCCGGACGATGCCCGCATAGTTGATCACTCGTGCCGTTCCTTGCAGCGCATTGATCTGAAGAATCATTGAAGTCACAAGCAGCAGCATCACAAGGATCAGTGCGCTTTGCAGAACTGTTACAGCCGCCCTCAGTTTCTTTGCATTCATAAAGCATTCTCCCCATTTTAGATTGCTAAGGATAAAATAGAAACGAAAAAGAAGTTCTTTTTTACCCTTTCAATGGCAAAAGATTATGTGCTTATCGGTTTTAAGCGAAAGGAGTATTTACCTGCGGTGCTTTTGGCTCCGAACCAGCAAAGGGGGGCTGATCCTGCCTGTGCAATCGCGGAGGGTCAGGGCTTAAAATCGAACAGCTCCTTTTCCGTCACGCATTCCGTTTTGATGCGCCCCACCAGATATTGCAGGGCATCCACCACATGGGGGCGGATATCGCCGCCGATAAGGACATACATAATGTCGTCGCCCACCTTCAATTCTCCCTCGTTGAGCCACACCCGGATGTAATAGATGCCCTCCATTTTGTAGGTTTCTTCGATGACGGCTTCCACCTTCTCCGGCTCATAGGAAAAATACATCCCGGTGACGCTGGGGGCCTCCTCGTCACCAAGCCGCACCTTCGCCTTGGCGCTTTGGCGGACGATGCCATTGTGGGTCAGGTACATGCCGATTTTCGGGGCGCTTTCGTGGCCTTTGGCTTCTGCCAGCCAGGCGTCCATGGAAGGGGATGGCTTCTTATTCATATGAAAATCTCCTTAAAGTGTTGTTTAGCACCAGCCACTGTAGTAGCATGTTAATCCCAAAACTATACGTTTTCGTAGGGCGGGGTCATGACCCCGCCGACCAGGTTCCGATGACCACCCCGGTACCATTCAACGGAAGCATTTCCGAATTGTCACGTTGCGGCGGGGTCATGACCCCGCCCTACGAAAGTTAAGTTTTAAGCTTAACTGCCTAGTAGGGGAGGCTCTTATCCTCCCGCCAGATTGGTAACCTGAGTGTTTGGTTGAATGGTACAAACTGCAAGTTTTATAGTTCAAAAGCTTTGAGTTTGTACGATTTCGCCCAACTTGGTTCGGCATTGTGAGCTTGTACCGCGCGGGAGGCTACGAGCCTCCCCTACAGTGGCTGATGCATGAAACAACGATTGATCACGTTGCTGAGGCCGATCAGCATATTCCATTGTGATTGCTTCAGCCGCCTGCGGTACAAGTATATCACAATCTGAACCAAAAAGAAACGACAAAAAGGATTGCCATTTGCCATTTTTTATGATACAATCCTTTTGAGCAACGCAGACCCCTCCCGGCATCTGCATATAGCGTTTTGAAAAGCGGTGGACGAGCCTCTTTCCAAAAGCAAAGGTTTCTACGCAATCAGTGTGCCCTTTTGCCTTTGGAGCGGCTCGTTGTTTGTATTTTGCTGATAATATGGAGGAACGAACATGAAAAAGATCATTTCCCTGCTGCTTGCCTGTGTGATGCTGCTGGGGCTGGCTGCCACCTGCGCAGCCGAATCCGGCCTGGTGGTTGACACCTGCATTCTGAAGGAAGCAGACGACAAAATGCTCAACACCTACACTGTGATTGCGGTGAACCCGGAAGCTCCCTTCACCGATGCCGACGGCAATGCCGTTTCCGATGTGGCCGTGAACACCGCCGGTGCCGATGCCCTGATTCAGTGGCTGCTGACCCAGGATGCCCTGGATCTGGCCGGTAATTATGGTGTTGCCGAGTATGGCGAGTACCTGTTCTATGTCAAGGACAATGCCCCTGTGTACAAGGGGGAGATTGCTCCCGCCACCGAGGAGACCAAGGTCATCCGCCTGTCCACCACCACCTCTGTGAAGGACTCCGGCCTGCTGGGCTTCCTGCTGCCGGTGTTTGAGGAAGCCTACGGCTACACCGTGGAGGTGCAGTCCGCCGGTACCGGCAAGGCCATCAACGCCGCCAAGTTCGGCAACGCCGATTTGATCCTGGTGCACTCCAAGAGCCAGGAGGAAGCCTTTGTGGAAGAGGGTTTCGCCCGGGTCGTGGACGGCTTCGAGGCGGAACGCATTTCCTTCATCTACAATTACTTTGTCCTCTGCGGCCCCTCCGCCGACCCCGCCGGTGTGAAGGACTGTGAATCCGTCCTGGATGCCTTCGCCGCCATTGCCGAGGGCAAGTTCACCTTCGTCTCCCGGGGCGATGCTTCCGGCACCCACACCAAGGAGCTGTCTCTGTGGCCGGCAGAGCTGGGCATCACCAAGGAAGCCGAGTCCTTCGTCTCCTACACCGACTGGTATGTCTCTGCCAATACCGGCATGGGCGCCTGCCTGGTGATGGCCGAGGAAATGGGCGCTTACATCCTGACGGACAAGGCCACCTTCCTGACCTTTGTTGCCAACGATGGCATCATGGGATAATTCCTGCACAATTGATCCATTTTCATCCCGTGGGGCATCCCCCCACGGGATTTCAAAATTGAGGTGATGGTATGGGCAGTGCCCTTCAAAAGGCAATGGAGCTGATTCTTTCAGGGGATGCCGAACTGGTGAATATTCTCAGCGTCACCGCCCGGATGAGCCTGCAGAGCTCCCTGATCGCCCTGCTGCTGGGGGTGCCCCTGGGCATCTGGCTGGGAGCCTGTCAATTCCCCGGCAGAGGGGCGCTGGTGGTGGTGAACCGAACGCTGATGGGCATGCCGCCGGTGGTCTGCGGCCTGCTGTTTTATATGCTGTTTTCCGGCGTGGGCCCTCTGCGGCACCTGAAGCTGCTGTTTACGGTAAAGATCATGGTTCTGGCTCAGGTGACGCTGATCACCCCCCTGGTGGTGGGCAATATGGAAACCTATGTCTCTGGCATCGCCCCCGCTGTCCGGGAAACGGCAAAGGGCTTGCAGCTGGGCGGCTTCAAAACCTTCCTGCTGCTGTGCAACGAATGCCTGTATCCCATCCTTTCCACCTACCTTCTGGCCTTCGCCCGCTCCATTGCGGAGGTGGGGGCGGTGTCCATGGTGGGCGGAGCCATTGCCTGGAAGACCAATGTCATGACCACCGCCATCATGCAGTATACCAACCGGGGCAATTTCTCATTGGGCATTTCCCTGGGAATGATTCTGCTCTTCCTTTCTCTGATGGTGAACATCGTGATTTCCCTGCTGCAAAGGAGGCTGAGCCGGTGAAGCTTCAGGCATTTTCCAAGACTTACGACGGCACGACGGTGCTCTCCTTTCCGGGAATGGAGCTGGAGAAGGGAAAGATTTATGCCGTCATCGGCGCCAACGGCAGCGGTAAATCCACCTTTGCCAAAATCATTGCCGGAGTCCTTCCGGCAGACCGAAAATTTTTCCTTGAGGAATCCGTGGGCTATCTGCCCCAAAAGCCCTATGCCTTCCGTATGTCCGTGAAAAAGAACATCCTTCTCACCGGCGATGACGAAGAAATCGCCAACAATCTGATGGAGGCGCTGGGACTCCGCCATCTGGAGAAGAAACGGGCTGACCGGCTCTCTGGCGGCGAAACCGCCCGCATGGCCATGGCGCGGCTGATGATGAGCGCTTACCAGCTTGTGATTCTGGACGAGCCCACCGCTGCCATGGATATGGAAACCACCGCCGCCGCGGAAAGGCTGATTCAGGAATACACCCAAAGGACTGGCTGCACCATGCTCCTTGTGACCCACTCTCTCCAGCAGGCCCGGCGGATCGCGGATGAAGTGCTCTTTTTCCACAAGGGCACCCTGAAGGAAGCGGGCCCAAAGGAGCAGGTGCTGCTGACCCCAAGACAGCCGGAAACCCGGCAGTTTCTGGATTTCTATGGAAGATAATGCTGGCCGCAGTAATGTTGTGTGGGCCCTTGGCTCCCCCACTGGGGAAGCTGCCGAGGGCTGAGGGGCTGTCGCCGTTCGGGTGCCCCTGTGTCCGCCTCCCACAGCTGCCGGATGGTCATTCTGCCGTTGGATGGAACGGCGGAAATCACGGTTTTCTATTGAGTCGGAAGAGGAGAGAAGAACATGAGAGAATTTGTGTTTGTGCCGGAAGGTCAGGAGAAATGCAGTGTCAAAGCATGGATCCATTCCGAGGACGAGCAGGCAGAATATCCCGCGGTGCTGATTTGCCCGGGCGGCGGCTATGAGCATGTATCGCCAAGAGAATCCGAACCTGTTGCCAGGGTGTTTTTTGACGCCGGATACAATACCTTTATCCTAACTTATTCCATATTGGCGGAGGCTGCCCAATTCCGGCCCCTTTGTCAGCTGGCATCGGCAATCGCGGATATCCGAAAGAATTCCGTTCCGTGGAACACGATCCCGGACAAAATCGCCGTCTGCGGCTTCTCCGCAGGGGGACATCTGGCGGCATCTTTGGGCGTTTTGTATCATGAGCCGGAATTCCTGAAGGCATTTTCCCGGGAAGAGAACATTCGTCCTGACGCCATGATTCTGTGCTATCCAGTGATATTGGCGGATGAATTTGCCCATGTTGGTTCCATCACCAGGGTCAGCGGCTGCGAAGAGGGAACGCCAGGGTATCAGTGGTTCGGGCTGGCTCAGCATGTGGATGCCGCAACGCCGCCGACATTTCTGTGGCACACGGCAGAAGACGGCTGTGTGCCGGTGGAAAACAGCCTGAAAATGGCAGGTGCCCTGTCGGCAGCAAAAGTACCCTTTGAGCTTCATGTTTTCCCCAAAGGGGGACACGGAATGAGCGTTTGTACGGAAGAGGTGGGCACCCCCAGCGATTACAATGCCCGCTGGACCGGGTGGTGCGTCCGCTGGCTGAAGGAGCTGTGGCAGCATTCTTCGGGACAAAACGTGGGATGACTGGCCGGTTACAAGGCTGTGTTTTGCGAAAGCCGCTGAGCCCCTACTACGCTGTAAAACTTAAAAGTTATTATTAGATATAAGATATGAGATATGAGATATAAGATAAATGAGGCAAAAGCCAGCCAGAAATAAGCTGAACGCCCGGAAAAGAGCGCGCCGGGAGAGGGTTCTTAGGGGGAGGGCGGCTTTGGCTTCGGGAGTGAGACATTCAGCGCCTCCCCCTAAGCCGACTTCTTTGGTTACTTTCTTGTTCGGCGACAAGAAAGTAACACTGCGCAGTCACGAACGACTATTGAGCGGTTTCAATCCATGCAACATTTTCAAACTCATGACCCCGCCCTACGAAAGTAAACTTTTAGGAGTTACTAACTACTAGGCCTGACGGACAGCGGCCCCATGTCCTCCCGACTGCATATTTTCGATATTTTTATACAGCACCGGGGAATCTGACCCGGAAGCAGTCACTGGCCAGTAATCCAAAACCTGCGTCTACAAGCCGGATGCTGCTTCGGAGCCGTTCTGTCGATGGGAATTGTGCTGTTTGCATAAAAATACAGCCATATTTCCTGAAATGATTTCCATTTTGCGAAAGAAATTATGATTGAAATTTGAACGGGATTTCGGTATAATATTCCGCATAAGGACAGTTGTCCGTACTATAAGGATATTCTGTCACAAGATGGGAGGATAAGGAAATGAAAAAATTGTTTGCGGTTCTTCTGGCAGCTTGCATGGTGCTGTCCCTGTGTGCCTGCAGCGCTTCCGGCGGCAAGTCCGACTCCGGCGCGAAGGTCATCAAGATTGGTGTGTTTGAGCCCTCCTCCGGCGACTCCGCTTCCGGCGGCAAGAAGGAAATTCTGGGCATGCAGTATGCCAACAGCCAGGTTCCCGAGGTGACCCTGGGCGGCCAGACCTATAAGGTCGAGCTGGTCTACGGCGACAACGGCTCCTCCACCGACAAGGCTCCCTCCGCTGCTTCCAGTCTGGTCAGCGCGGGCGTCAGCGTGGTGCTGGGCTCCTATGGCTCCGGCGTTTCCATGGCCGGCGGCCCCAAGTTTGAAGAGGCCGGCATTCCCGCCATCGGCGTGACCTGCACCAACCCCAACGTCACCGCCGGCAACAGCTACTACTTCCGCATTTGCTTCCTGGATAATTTCCAGGCCGATGTTCTGGCCAATTTCGCCATGGATAAGTTCGACGCCAAGACTGCCTACTGCCTGGGCGAGACCGGCAACGAATATGACCAGGGCCTGATTGCCTTCTTCAAGCAGGTCTTTGAGGCAGCCGGCGGCAAGGTCATCGCCGACTCCTTCCCCACCGGCAACTCCGACTTCGGCTCCTACCTGAACAAGGCCAAGAGCGAGGGCGCTGACGTGATCTTCACCCCCGTTTCCATCGCCTACGCCGTTCAGATCATCAAGCAGGCCGCTTCCATGGGTCTGGAAACTCCCTTCCTGGGCTCCGACACCCTGGACGACAACATGGTTCTGGAAGCCATCACCGGCTCCGACCTGAAGCTGTATGTTTCCACCTTCTATCAGGAGGGCGGCTCCAAGGAATTTGACGAGGGCATCAAGAAGTACATCAACGGCAGCTCCGAGGCGCTGGCAGCCAACGGCGGCAACGACACCATCTCCGCCGTCACCGCCATGGGCTACGATGCTTACTTTGTGGCGCTGGAAGCCATGAAGAAGGCCGACAGCGGCGACAAGGCAGCGCTGATGAAGATCCTGCCCTCCGTGACCTACACCGGCGTGTCCGGCGCCATTGCCTTCGACGAAGTGGGCGACGCCGTCCGTGACACCGCCTACATCAAGACTGCCGACACGGCCGCCGGCACTTGGGTGCTGGAAACCGTCCAGACCGGTTCCGCATCGGCTGCGGAAACCGAAAAATAACCGCTTTTCACGATTGCTCTATTCTGGCGGGGGTTTTGTACCCCCGCCAACAGTCGTATTTTGCCAAAGGAAAAAGAACTGGAGGTTCCGCTATGGAACAACTGCTATCTGCCGAATATATTGTATCGATTCTGCTCAGCGGTATCTCCCTTGGCGGCCAGCTGGCGCTCATCGCCATCGGCTACACCATGGTTTACGGTATCCTGCGCCTGATCAATTTTGCCCACGGCGATGTGTTTATGGTCGCGGGTCTTCTGGGCATCTATATCTCTGCGGCGCTGCCCATGTACATTGCAATTCCCGTGGTCATCGCGCTGACCATTGGGCTGGGCTTCTTTATTGAGCGGGCGGCCTACAAGCCCCTGCGGGAGGCTCCCAGAATGTCCGTGATGATCTCCGCCATCGGCGTCAGCTACCTGCTGCAGAACACCGCCACCTACATCACCGGCGGCCAGCCCATGACCTATCCCGCCATCGATGCCCTGACCAGAACCGTCAGCATCGCCGGTGCCTCCACCAAGCTGGTGGTCATCATCACCCCCATTCTGGTGGTGGTGCTGATCGTGCTGCTGACCACCCTGATCAACCATACCAAAATCGGAATGGCAATGCGGGCGGTTTCCAAGGATTTTGAAACCAGCCGGCTCATGGGCATCAAGATCAACAATGTCATTTCCATGACCTTTGTCATCGGCTCCGGCCTGGCGGTGGTGGGCTCCATCCTGTATTTTACCACCTATCCAGCCATTACCCCCACCGCCGGTGCCATGCCGGGCCTCAAGTCCTTTGTGGCGGCGGTGTTCGGCGGCATTGGCTCCATTCCCGGCGCGGTCATCGGCGCCTTCCTCATCGGCATCTGCGAGACCATCATCAAGGGCCTGCCCTCGTCATGGAATGTCTCCGTGTTTTCCGATGCCTTTACCTTCGCGCTGCTGATCGTCATTCTCACCTGCAAGCCCACGGGATTGTTTGGCGAGAAGGCCACGGACAAGGTATAAGGGGGTGACGGATATGCGCAAAACGAAACATACGGGCCGCAGCCTGCTGGCGGTCGCCGGTTTGCTGCTGGTCATTATCCTTCTGGAAAACATCAGCTCCTGGATCCCCGGGCTTCCGGCGGTGTTCGCTCCCACCAGTCAGCTGTTTACCGTGCTGAAAAAGGGCGCGGTGTATTCCCTGGTGGCGGTTTCCATGAACCTGCTCAACGGCTTCACGGGCTTGTTCTCTCTGGGGCAGGCGGGCTTTATGCTGCTGGGTGCCTATACCTACGCCATCCTCACCGTCCCCATGGCCTCCAAGGATCAGGTTTACTACCTCTTCGGCGGCTCCGCGGTGAAATTCTCCCTGGTTGATCTGTTCCAGAGCCTCTTTGGCAATACCGGCTTCGGCGGCTACCTGAGCCTGATTTGCGCCGTGCTGGTGGGCATCCTCTTTGCCGGACTGGTGGCGGCTCTGTTTGCCGCTTTAATCGGTACGCCGGTGCTGCGGCTGAAGAGCGACTATCTGGCCATCGCCACCCTGGGCTTTGCGGAGATTCTCCGGGCCATCTTCCAGTGGCAGACCCTGGGCCCCATCACCAACGGCGCCAATATGCTCAAGAGCTTCCCCACCTTTGCCGACTTCAACATCAGGAATGGTGCCGGACAGGTGGTTCTGCGGCTGAGTACCTTTGTGCCCTTCCTGGCGGCCATCATCTGCATTGCCCTGATCGTGCTGCTGATTCACTCCTCCTACGGAAGAGCCTTCAAGGCCATCCGGGACGACGAGGTGGCGGCGGAGGCCATGGGCATCAGCCTGTTCAAGCACAAGATGCTCTCCTTTGTGATTTCCAGCTTCTTCTCCGGCGTGGGCGGCGCACTGTTTGCCATGTATGTGGCCAACGCCCAGGCCAAGGCCTTTACCTCCACCATGACCTATGAGATTCTGCTGATCGTGGTCATCGGCGGCATCGGCTCCATCTCCGGCTCCGTCATCGGCACCTTCCTGTATGTGGCCTGCTCCGAGTGGTGGCTGCGGTTCCTGGATGCCGAGACCTACATCGGCAGCTTCAAGGTGCCCCTGCTGCGCAGCGGCTTCCGTATGGTGGTATTCTCCGTGGTCATCATGATCATCGTCCTGTTCTTCTCCAAGGGCATCATGGGCGATAAGGAGCTGAGCTGGGCGGGGATAGGCGGACTACTGAAAAAGCGCAGACCGAAAAAGAAAACCCCTGCCGGGAAGGAGGGCTGATTCCCATGGATGAAAAAATCGTTCTCCGCATGGAAAACGTGACCATGCAGTTTGGCGGTGTGGTGGCGGTGAATAACCTGTCTCTGGATGTGCCGGAGGGGCAGATCGTGGCCCTGATTGGCCCCAACGGCGCGGGCAAGACCACGGCCTTCAACTGCATCACCGGCGTGTACCAGCCTACCAACGGCCGGGTGTCCTTCAAGGGCAAGACCATGATCTGCAGCCACCCCACCGGCAAGATGAAGAAAAACTACCTGGGCAGCGACGAGAAAAAGTTTGCGTCAGAGCCCATTGTGAATCCCGCGCCGGACCATGTGGTGAAGCTGGGCATTGCCCGAACCTTCCAGAACATCCGGCTGTGGAAGAGCATGACCGTCTTTGAAAACGTGCTGGTTGCCAAGCACATGCGGGCCAAGCAGAATGTGTTCTCCGCCATCTTCCGCACCAACGCCAAGGAGGAGGCCCGGATGCGGGCGGAAACCATGGCGCTGCTGGAGGAGCAGGGACTGGAGCAGTATAAGGACGAAATCGCAACCAGCCTGCCCTACGGCCTCCAGCGCCGTCTGGAAATCGCCCGGGCCCTGGCCACCGAGCCCAGCCTGCTGCTGCTGGACGAACCGGCGGCGGGCATGAATCCCCAGGAGACCCAGGAGCTGGCAGAGTACATTCAGCAGATTCGGGATAAGCACCACCTGACGGTGTTCCTCATTGAGCACCATATGGATTTGGTCATGAAGATTTCCGACTATATTTATGTCATTGATTTCGGCAGCGAGATTGCCCGGGGCGTACCCAAGGAGGTACAGCAGAACAAGCGGGTCATCGAGGCCTATCTGGGGGTGACGGAGGATGCGTAATATTCTGGAGATTCGGGATTTGCAGGTTCACTACGGCGGCATCGAGGCCGTCAAGGGCATCAGCCTCGATGTGCCCGAGGGAGAAATCGTCACCCTCATCGGTGCCAATGGCGCGGGCAAAAGCTCCACCCTCCGGGCCATCGCCGGTCTGGTGAAGCCCAGCGCCGGCAGCATCAGCTTCCAGGGCGAGGACATCACCGGCAAGGATTCCAACATCATTGTATCCCGGGGCATCACGCTGGTGCCTGAAGGGCGGCGGATTTTCCCGGACATGACGGTGCTGGAAAACCTGAAAATCGGAGCCTATCTGCGAAAGGATGATCTGACGGAGGACTTGAACTGGGTGTATGACCTGTTCCCCCGGCTGAAGGAGCGCTCCTGGCAGGCGGGAGGCACCCTGTCCGGCGGCGAGCAGCAGATGCTGGCGGTGGGCCGGGCGCTGATGAGCCGTCCCAAGGTGATCATGATGGACGAGCCCTCTTTGGGCCTTGCGCCCATCATCGTCAAGGGCATCTTCGACATCATCAAGGAGATCAACAAGCAGGGCGTGACGGTGCTGCTCATCGAGCAGAACGCCAACATGGCATTGAAAACCGCCAACCTGGGCTATGTGATGGAAACCGGCCGAATCACTCTCACAGGCACCGGCCAGGAGCTCCTGACCAACGAGGCTGTCAAAGCGGCCTACCTTGGCACTTAATATCCCAAAAACCAAACGGAGGCTGCCAGCAGGCAGCCTCCGTTTTAGAGGTTTAGGGGAATATTATGCAATTTTTGCCTTGGCGGCGGCGATCATGGCCACGCACTGCTTGGCAATTTCCTTGTCTTCCTCGGTCAGGTTCAGCAGGGGAGCCCGGACACCGCCGATGTCGGGGCCGCCGGTGAGGCGGAGGATCTCCTTGATCATGGCGTACATGTTGCCGGTGCCGGAGCACATCTTGTAGATGATCTGGTTGGCGTCCTGCTGCAGCTCCCGGGCCAGGGCCAGGTCTTCGCCCTTGGTGGCCAGCTCAAAGATTTTCAGGTACACCTCCGGCATGGCGCCATAGGTGCCGCCGATGCCGCCGGTGGCTCCTGCCACGATGCCGCTGAGCAGCTGCTCGTCGGGGCCGTTGAAGGTGATGGCGCCGCCGGCGATCCACTTCTCAATGTCCTCCACGGGCATGGAGGAATTCTTCACGCCGATGCACCGGGGGTTTTCCAGCATGGTTTTCAGCAGGCCGGGATTCAGGGCCACGCCTGCCAGCTGGGGAATGTTGTAGATGATGAAGTCGGTGTTGGGGGCGGCGGAGGAAATGTCGTTCCAGTATTTGGCGATGGCCCGGTCAGGCAGGTGGAAGTAGATGGGAGGAATGGCGGCGATGGCGTCCACTCCCACGCTTTCCGCATGAGCGGCCAGCTCCATGGAATCCTTGGTGTTGTTGCAGGCCACATGGGCGATGATGGTCAGCTTGCCCTTTGCAACGGCCATCACGTTTTCCAGCAGCAGCTTCCGCTCGGCAACGCTCTGGTAGATGCACTCGCCGGAGGAACCGCCCACATACAGGCCCTTCACGCCCTTGCGGATGTAGTATTCGGTGAGCTCCCGGACGGCCTTGGGGGAAATGTCGCCCTTTTCGTCATAGCAGGCATAGAATGCGGGGATAATACCGGCATATTTGCTGCAATCTTTCATTTTCATAATCTCCTTTTTTCAGTCGGATACTTTGATTTTGAACACAACGCGGGTAAAGGCTTCGCCGGGCTGCTCCACGGGAATTCTCAGCCGGTGGGCATCCCCGGGGAACACCACCAGGAAGGTGCCGGGTTTCAGAATGACGCTCTGCTCCGCCTGGCCGGTGTAGCCATAGAAATCGCCCTTGTTTTCCGTCAGCGTCAGGCCGTCGGGATGGGCAATGTCCACCCGCTCCTGCCCTTCGGTGACCACCTGGATATCCAGGTATTTCCTGTGGGCTTCAAAAAAGGTCTGCTCCATGGGAACGGTTTCCAGGTGAAACTTGGTCACAAACAGGCTTTCCCCGTCCAGTAAGGTCTTTTCGGTGGAGGCCTTTTCCAGGAATTCCGGGGTCAGGCAGTCCAGCGCCTTGTCCAGCTCCGGGTGAATGCCGTAGTATTCCCGCTTATTTGTCAGTTTGGCGACAATCATTTTATCACTCCTTTTGGAAAAGTAAAGACATTTTTCCGATTTTTCGCCGCCCGGGGGTGGGCGGCGAAAAGGGGAGAGGATGGAGTTAGCCCTTCACAGCGCCCATGGTGATGCCTTTGGTGAAGTATTTCTGGAAGACCAGGAACACAATGATGATGGGTACGGAGGCCAGGGCACAGCCGGCCATCAGCAGGCCAAAGTCCGTGGAGTTCTCGCCCTGCATGGTGGCGATGCCCAGGGAGATGGTCAGGTTCTTGCTGGAGGTCAGCATGATCAGCTGCATGAAGTAATCATTCCAGCTGTTGATGAAGGTGAAGATGGCGCAGGCACCCACGCCGGGCTTGATCATGGGGAACATCACATCGGTGAAGGTTCTCCACTCGCTGGCGCCGTCAATGCGGCAGGCCTCGGTCATTTCCGTGGGGATGCCCTCCGCGAACTGCTTCAGCAGGAACACGCCGAAGGGCCAGCCCACGATGGGGAAGATCACGGCCCAGATGGTGTCATACAGGTTCAGAGCGGACATTTCCCGCAGCAGCGGAATCAGAATGACCTGCTTGGGCAGAGCCATAGCGCAGACGATCAGGGTGAAGATCAGCCCTCTGCCGAAGAACCGCTTCTTTGCCAGGGCGTAACCGGCCATGGCGGCGGTGAGGCAGGTCAGCAGCATGGAGGCCACGGACATGAACACGGTGTTCAGCAGCCAGCGGATGGCGGCGGGAACCGTGGGGCCCACCATGCCAAAGAGCTCAAACAGGGGAGCGGAGCGCTTGCTCATCAGGTTCTCGTAGTTGGTGAGCACCCACTGGGTGGGAATCCACACGGGGGTGGAGGCGATGATCTCCTTTTTCACCTTGAAGGAACCGGTGATGATCCAGTACAGGGGGAAGATGAACAGGAAGGCAATGACGCAGATGATCACCCAGCTGGCAATGGAGGCCGCCTTTGCCTTGCGCTTGCCGGACTCAATGGGATTTGACATTGTATCTTCCCTCCTTTACTTTTCCTTGCCCAGCCGGAACTGGACAGCGGACAGGATTGCAATGATGATGGCCAGAATCACGCCCATGGCGTTGCCGTAGCCGTAGCGGTACAGCTTGAAGGCGTTGTAGTAGATGTAGTACATGATGGTCATGGTGGCGTTCTTGGGGCCGCCGGAGGTCAACAGCTGAATCAGCGCGAAGCACTGGAAGGAGTTGATGGTGGTGATGACCAGGATGTACAGGG
>CAMCKD010000025.1 GCA_945875335.1 uncultured Clostridia bacterium
CCAAAATCGGTATTTCGTTTTTAATAATAGCCATACTATCTCTCCGTCAAATTCTAATTTGTCGAGTTCTATTGTATCACATCGGAGCCAATACGCAAGTCCTCTCTTATTCACTCAAATCAAGGATTGTCATGTTCGTATCTTTGAAAGTGCTGTCGATGAAGTCCACAATCTCTGTTCGGTCTCCATCATCGTGCCAGTATCTCTTTGTGGAAGTGCTCAGATAGTTGACCTTGGTATTATGACCACAGTTTGCAGAAACGGTCAGGGGGTTCACATCACCATTCAGGCAGATGGAAATGTAGGAGTGCCGGAGGTCATGCAGACGAATGACAGGAAGCGGTGCAAGCTCCTTATTGGCCTGAACCTTATTGCACCGTTCCACCAGCTCACGGAATCGCTTGTCAATTTTGGACGGTCTGGGCAGCTCCCCACGGGCGATATTCAGCTTGGTGCGGTACACAAAATCCTCCGGCTGCACTTCCTGCTCCATGAATTCTTCCTGCTGCTGCTTCACCGCTTTCAGAAGATAGGCAAGGGTATCGGGCAGGGCAACATATCGCTGCTTGCGCTCCTCTCTCGTCTGGCCGTCGTCTTTTCCCATTTTGGGGACTTTCACAAGAACTTTGGAGCCTATTTGTGCCCTTTGCCGCTGAATGTCGATAATTTTGTTATCCCAGTCAATATCACGCCACTGCAGGCCGCACAGCTCACCCCGGCGAAAGCCAGCTAATCCGCACAGGCCGACCATAGCAAAAGTAGAGTGGTCTTTTTCGCAGTGGGTGATATAGGACAGCAGAGTGCTTAGCTGCTCTGCGGTAAAGGTCTGCACCTGATAATCGTGGATTTCTCCCACCTCTGCCTCTGAAACCTGATTCTCTGTCACGCCGTAAACATTTTTCGCTTTCAGCATGAACTTCCAGATGCCGGACAAATGGGTCTTGTATTTCTGGATGGTGTTATTGGACAGGCCGTGGGGGAACTGCTCATTGGGCTGCCTGCAGTACTGGAAGAACTTTTCGATATCCAGAGTGTTGATGGTCTTGACATCCTTATCCCCGAAGTAAGCAAGCATCCGCTTTTCTTGGTTGTGCTTATTGACCGTATAGGAGGCACTCCAGCCCGATTCATAAAAGGCGTTGTAATCGGCTACGGCCTTGCTGAACGGCACTTTGCCGGTTACGCCGGTGTTCTTGTTGATTCCCTTATCCTTTGCGTTGCTGCCCTTTAAGGCTCTGGCCTCCTTGAGTGTGTCCACCGTCTTGTGGGTCTTTTTCTGCTTCCCGGTAACTTCGTCCCGACCATAGTCAAGTGTTACCTTATACTTGCCGCTTGGTAACTTAACAATTCCGGGTTCAATAGTAACATTTTTCTCTGATTTACCCATTTTTCAGAACCTCATTTTCTTAAAATATCACTTGGTAACTTTTTGGTAACTTTTTAAGTGCTTCACGGTTCCGAGTATAGCAAAAACCCCTTGATTTATCAAGGGGTTTTCGATTTGCACATTCGTCAGAGAACTTCGAACTTATAGCCCACTCCCCAGACGGTTTTCAGGTTCCAGCTTTCGCTGACGCCTTCCAGCTTTTCGCGGAGGCGCTTGACGTGGACGTCCACGGTGCGGGAGTCGCCGAAGTAGTCGAAGCCCCAGACCTCGTCCAGGAGCTGGTTGCGGGTGTAGACCCGGTTGGGGGAGGAGGCCAGGTAGAACAGCAGCTCCATCTCCTTGGGGGGCGTGTCCACCTTTTTGCCGTCCACGGTGAGCTCGAAGGCGTCCATGTCGATGATCAGCTTGTCAAACACCAGCCGCCGGGCCTTCTTCTCGGTGGTCACCCCGGAGGAACGGCGGAGCACGGCCTCAATTCTTGCCAGCACTTCCTTCATCTCAAAGGGCTTGGTGATGTAGTCGTCGGCGCCGTTTTTCAGTCCATTAACCTTGTCGTCGGTTTCTCCCTTGGCGGTGAGCATGATGATGGGGGTCTGCGCCTCGGCCCGAATGGCCCGGCAAACCGACCAGCCGTCCATCACCGGCATCATCACATCCAGCAGCACCAGGTCCGGCTTGATGGCCCGGTATTTCGCCAGACCCTGGCCGCCGTCCGCTGCCCAGGTGACGGCATAGCCTTCCTTTTCCAGATACATTTGCAGCAGCTCCGCAATGTTGCGGTCATCCTCTACAATCAAAACAGAAACAGCCATGATACTCTCCCTTTCTGAAATGCCCCAAAAGTCAATTTCTTTCGTATACGACCATTATACCCGGCATTTCTGAATTTGAATGAATAATTTGTAAAGGTTTTCCACTGAAAATGTTAACAAACCAACTGTAGCAGAGTGTCACACTTGGAAATTGTTGTTTAACGGGGTATGCCCCTGGCTCCCCCTCTGGGGGAGCTGTCAGCCCGAATGGGCTGACTGAGAGGGTGTCAAAGGTTGGTTGCTGGTACGCTTTAACGGGCGACACCTCTCCCGACCTCGCTGACGCTCGGCCACCCTCCCCAGAGGGGAGGGCAAGGGTGCGTGAACAATAATTTTAAGTGATACAGCCTACTACAGTGGCTGGGTTGTTGAATTACTGCACCTCGCTGAGCTTTGGCATGGCGGGGATAGCACCGTGGCGGCTGGTGGTGATGCTGGCGGCCTTGTTGGCAAAGGCAGCGATTTCCGTCAGCCGGGGCAGGGTCAGGGTGTTCAGATCCTCCTTCACAAGCTGGGATAGGGCCGCGCCGAAGAAGGTGTCCCCCGCGCCGTTGGTGTCGCCCACCTTGACCTTAATGCCGGGGACGCTGCCGGTTTCCTCACCCAGCCGGAAGAAGGCACCGTTGGCCCCCAGGGTGACGAAAATCAGCCGGATGCCCAGCTCCGCCAGCTGCCGGGAGCCCTCCACCGGGTCGGTGGTGCCGGTGAGCAGGGGCAGCTCCTCGTCGGAGATTTTCAGAATGTCGCACAGGGGCAGGGCGTTCTTCATCTCCCGGATGGCTGCTTCCTGGCTGCTCCAAAGGCTTCCCCGATAGTTGGGGTCGTAGCTCACCAGGCAGCCGTTTTCCCGGGCTGTTTTGGCGGCATAGAGGGTGGCGCTGCGGGCGGGCTCGGCGGTGAGGCTGACGGAGCCAAAATGGAGGATCCGGGTGTCCTTCAGAAGGGCCTGGGGAATTTCCTCGGCTTTCAGGTTCACATCGGCGCTGGGCTCCCGGTAAAAGCTGAAGCTGCGCTCGCCGGTTTCGTCCACGGACACCACCGCCAGGGTGGTGTGTTCCTTTTCGTCTTCCAATAGACCCGTGGTATCCACCTGGTTTTCCTCCAGCACGGCGCGCAGATAGTTCCCGAAGGCATCCCGGCCCACCTTGCCCACGAAGGCGGTGCTGGCTCCCAGCCGGGCTGCTGCCACTGCCAGATTGGCCGGTGCACCGCCGGGATTGGCCGCATACTGGCCCACCCCCAGTTCATCCACACCCTTCTGGGTCAAATCGATCAGTACCTCGCCGATGGCAACAATGTCCTTCATTTGTTGTTCCTCCTCAAATTTCGTTAATTTCCAGGGTGAAAGGGTTTTTAGGGCAGCACCGCATAATGGGACAAGGAGATTCGGCGTGAGATTTTGACCCAAGCGAAAGTATGGAAAATGTGGGAATACTTTGTGTATTTCCCATTTTTCATACTGCTCGATTGGGGCAAAAGATCCGCCGAAGCCCGCCGCTCCCATTGTGCGGTGTTGCCTTAGGGTATTTTCTTTTTCAGAGGGTTTGATTGGTTTTGAGAAACAGCTCCCGGATTTGTAAGAAGGCCAGAATGG
Source organism: uncultured Clostridia bacterium (assembly GCA_945875335.1). GTDB lineage: Bacteria > Bacillota > Clostridia > Oscillospirales > Oscillospiraceae > Faecousia. Next base: position 3,794 of record CAMCKD010000025.1, read on the forward strand.
CTTTTCAGCAGGGGGGAAGTTACTGGAGGAATACAACTGGAAGCATTTTCTTGGAGACTGTTTAAAACACCTGATTCCAGTGTTGGAATCCCAGTTGTCCCCATTGATGACATGTTGGAGTTAGGAATAGCCTGTGGTATCCCCGATGAAGAGGGATTATCCGTTTTAGACTGAAGACCCATGGAAAGATCCAGCAGATTGATGCATCCTGCATTCACTTTTTCAAGGGCTTTCTCTGAAAGTCTTTCATTTTTCTTCATGGTATTCTCCTTTTATGAGGGTTCGATTGGTTTTGCAGAGCATTTCCCAATATTATATGAAGGTCATGGTGCCCTGCTTTTAGAGAGGCATTTTCTTGGGTGTCAATGAGCCCAGGCGACTGTTTTGTATGATTCCCAGAATTCCCGGAAAGGTTGATAGATACCCCCATTGAACCTTCCAGTGATGATGAAGCAGTGATTTTCTTGTTACTTTCTATTGGATGATTGTTTTCCAAAATAATGCTTTCCGGGATATTGATGTCATATCCTGCACTTACTTTTTCAAGAGCTTCCTCTGAAAGAATTTCATTCTTCTTCATCGTTTTCTCCCCCTCATCCTGCTTGACTGCCTCATCAAGGGGAGGAAGTCTTTAATCTGTTTTCGTAATTTCAAATGTCACTCCTCCCAGATACACACCATCAGATGGCATCTGAAATTCATAATTCTTTCCGACCGAAGAATTTTCTTTGCCCATTTCTTTACCTGCCTGAATGGACAGCCGATGGGAGGTGATCAGTTTTTGACTGACGGCATTACTGCTCTGAGAGGACTGCTTAAGAGGTGAATAAATGGGATCTCCGCCATGATTTAAGGGCAGATTAACAAGTTCTGACTGCTCTGATTCACCCGTTGCACCTAATTCGCCCATTGAAATATTGCTAATCAAGCCGTTATTTCCTCCAACGACCCTTTCGGCTTCTTTGTCGGTCAACACTTTCATTTTCTGTTCCATGCGCTTCCCTCCTGTTTGCAGCCTCTTGACAATCTGCCGGCATGTGTTATAATGGGTGTAGGGAAAAAGGGCACTACCGATAGACGGTTTGCTCCCCCCTTGGTTAAGAAGTAACCGTTCAGTTGGGAGCTGGGGCGGTTACTTCTTTCTATTCTGACAAATCTGAACGATCAGATTGATCAAGCTGATGATGAGGGTACAAAAAACAAACAAATCTGTATATGTAACCAAAGTCATCCACCCCCTTTCCCAATTGGATTGGGGGCAAAGAAGATTCACCCCCTGCTGGGGGAGAAAACCGCCTACCGCGGTTGCTTGCCGCTAAGGCAAGCAACCATAATCTTAATCAGTAGTGCCCTTGCCTCCGTTTGGAGGCAGTTTTATTTTATCAAAGAGGGTGCTTTCTGTCAATAATTTGTTCAATTTCGTTATCGATTTATAGCTGCAAACTGGTAAGACGCTACAGTCCTTGGCTCCCCCTCTGGGGGAGCTGTCAGCCCGAAGGGCTGACTGTGGGGGTGTCGAACGTTCGTTGCTGGTAGTCTTTCACCAACGACACCTCACCCGACCTCGCTGACGCTCGGCCACCCTCCCCAGAGGGGAGGGCAAGGGCGTGTGCTACAAATAATCATTTGTCAGGTTGGTGATAAAATCGATATGCACTTTTGCTTTATTTCACCAATTCCTCGGCCAGCCGTTTAATGCTCTCCATGGTTTCTGCGTTCATGGCGGACTTGATGGTGACCTTTTCCTGGGCGAAGGTCAGGTTTTTGCTCTTTTCCAGGGCGGCGGCCATGACTTTTCCGGCGGCGGGAGCCCAGGTGCCGTTTTCGATGAAGGCAACGGTGCGGTTCTGATAGCTGCGCTCCGTCAGGGCGTGGAGGAAGGCATGCATGCAGGGGAAGATGTCGCCGTTGTAGGTGACGGAGGCCAGCACCAGCCGGTCATAGCGGAAGGCATCCTCCACGCATTCGGCCATGTCCTCTCTTGCCAGGTCTGCCAGCACCACCTTCTGGCCCCTGGCTTCCAGCTCCTTGCCCAGAGCCTCGGCGGCGGCCTTGGTGTGGCCGTAGATGGAGGCGTAGGCAATCAGCACGCCGGATTCCTCGGGGCGGTAGGAGCTCCAGATGTCGTATTTTTCGATGTAGTGGCCCAGGTTTTCCTTGAGAACGGGGCCGTGGAGGGGGCAGATGATGGAAATGTCCAGGGTGGAGGCCGCCTTCAGCAGCTTCTGCACCTGCATGCCGTACTTTCCCACGATGCCGATGTAGTACCGCCGGGCCTCGCAGTCCCATTCGTCCTCCACATCCAGTGCGCCGAATTTGCCGAAGCCGTCGGCGGAGAAGAGAACCTTGTCGTATTTGTCGTAGGTCACCATGACCTCAGGCCAGTGCACCATGGGAGCAAACAGGAAGGTCAGGGTGTGCTTGCCCAGAGTCAGGGTTGCCCCGTCCTTTACGGTGAGCTGCTTCATCTCCGGGGCATCGGGGAAGAACTGGCCCAGCATGGTAAAGGTCTTAGCATTTCCCACCACCGTGGCCTTGGGATAACGCTCCACAAAGGCCAGGACGTTGGCGGAGTGATCCGGCTCCATGTGCTGCACCACCAGATAGTCCGGCTCCCGGCCATCCAGCACCTTGGCGATGTTACCCAGCCATTCCTCCCCAAAACGGGCATCCACCGTGTCCATCACGGCGATCTTCTCGTCCAGAATCACATAGGAATTGTAAGCCATGCCATTGGGCACCACATATTGGCCCTCGAACAGGTCAACCTGGTGGTCATTCACGCCCACATAGCGGATATCATTGGTAATCATCGGAATTTCCTCCTTTATTTTTCTGACACCTATTATATAGAAAACCCCGGAATATTTCAATAGGCTTCCGGCCATTTTGAAGATTTCCGGGGGTTTTGTTTTGGTATTTGTGGTTATCGGTTGAACTCGGCAAAAGAAGTATTTATTCAATTAGCGCACCCTTGCCCTCCCCTCTGGGGAGGGTGGCCGAGCGCCAGCGAGGTCGGGAGAGGTGTCGCCGGTTAAAGAGTACCAGCAACGAACGTTCGACACCCCCTCAGCCCCAGTGTGCGCACTGGGGCAGCTCCCCCAGAGGGGGAGCCAAGGGCGCGGTGCGTTAATCAGGTAAAGCGCCACTTCGCCGAGCAAACCGATAAGCACGTTTACGATTACTTGCTGCCCATGAGAATCTGGGCCAGGGCGGAGCTGCCGTCCAGGATGACGGTTTTCTCGTCGCCCTTCAGGCTCTTTTTCAGGGCATCCAGAGCCAGGTTGAATTCATAGAAGTCCTTCTTGTCGTCGCTGTCGTAGGCCGCGGCCAGCATCCGCATGTATTCGCCTTCGCCCTCAGCCACCAGCTTGGCGGCTTCCGCTTCCGCGTCGGAGACGATGATGTTCACCTTCTTGTCCACGTTGTTGCGGATGATGGAGGCTTCATAGTTGCCATCGGCGGTGTACTTCTCCGCCATCTGGTTCCGCTCGGAGATCATGCGGCTGTAAACGGCGTTCAGGTTGGACTCGGGCAGGTCAAACTGCTTGATCTTCACGTCCTCCACCCGGATGCCATAGGTTCGGGCCAGACGATCCACATCGGAGGCGATGTTGCTGTAGATGTCGTTGCGCCGGGCGCCGTCCTCCATGTTGATGATGTCCGACTGGGCCAGGGTACCCATGACGGTTTTCAGCTCGTTGTAGGTCAGCGCGTCCAGCCGCTGCTCTGCGGTGGCGGTGGAGCCCAGGGTCTGGTAGAAGAGCTTGGGGTCGGAAATGGACCAGAGGATGTAGCAGTCCACGGTCATGTTCTGCTTGTCGCTGGTCAGTACTTCGCTGGGGGGAATGTCATAGAGCTGGGTGGCTTTGGTGAAGTATTTCACGCTGTCGATGAAGGGCAGCTTGAAATGCAGACCGGCATCGGCGGTGGTGTCGATGATTTTGGAGAAGCGAACGGTGCAGGCGTATTCGTTTTCTGCCACGGTGAAGAAGCAGCCGCCGAAAATCAGCACTGCCAGCAGCGCGGCTACACCCACGATAATCCATGTTGTCTTTTTCATATCAATCATTACCTCCCATAGGAGTCAGCAGGGATTCCAGCGGCAGCAGCATCTGCACATCGCTGGCTGCGCCGGTGTTCACATAGAGCTTCACATCGGGCAGAATTTCGGAAATGGCCTCATAGTACATTCTGGAACGGGTGATCTGGGGGTCGTTGGCATACTCGGCGTACATGGCGTTGAACATGGCCACCTGCTCCACGGCCTCGTTGATGCGCTTCTGCTTCAGATATTCCGCGTTCTGCACCAGCTGGTCGGCCTGAGCCTGAGCCTTGGGCAGCTGGGCGTTCTGATAGGCTTTTGCATCGTTGATGACGGTTTCGGCCTTCTGCTTGGCGGTTTCCACGGCCTTGAAGGCTTCGATCACATCCCTCGTGGGGGGCTCCGCGTCCTGAATCTTCACATCCACCAGAGTCAAGCCAATCTCATACTCGCTGAGAATCTGGGTCACCAGATCCCGCACCTGCATCTGGATGTTCTCCTTACCGTCGGTGAGCACTGCGTCCACGGTGGAGGAGCCGACCACGTTCCGCACCTGGCTCTGAATCAGGTTCCGCAGAATCAGCTCCGGGTCATTGGAGGAATAGAGGTACTGCACCGGGTCGGAAATCTTGTATTCCACGAAGAAATCCACATTGACGATGTTGTAGTCGCCGGTGATCATGGTGCTTTCGCTGTCGTTGACATTGTAGCTGCTGTTTTTGCCGGTGGAGTAGCCCAGCTCGATTTTCTGGTAGACATTCACATCCACCTTCTCCACCTGCTGGATGCCGAAGGGCAGCAGGAAGTGAACGCCTGCGTCGGTGATGTCCGTGACCTTGCCGAAGGTGGTCACCACTGCCTGCTGTTTGTCATCCACGGTGTAGAAGCAGGTTCCGGCTGCAAACGCCAGAACGGCTGCCAGTACGCAGATAATGATGATTTTTGCCTGGCTCATGCCGTTTCTCTTGGGCTTTTTGGGCTGAGAGGGTGCGGCATAGTGATAGGTTCCATTTTCGTCCATGTTTTTCTCTCCTTTTTTATTTGTTCCACGTGAAACATTTTAATCAAGCTGGGTCAGCAGCGCTTCCGCTTCCTCCTTCATCCGGGCGGCCACATAGGCGATGAGCATGATGCGCAGCACCTTTGCGATCCGTTCCCGGGCGCCGGGGATGGGCTCCTGGTAGTCCCTCAGCACCTCCTCCACAGCGGGGGCCCAGGACTTGTTCTTGTCCAGCTCCTTGGCCTGCACCGCCAGCCGGACAAACATGAAGTAGAGCTGGGAATCGTCGATGGTGTCGTCGCTTTCGTCGTCCAGCTGGCCGTTGATGTAGGTCAGCAGCCCGCAAATTCGCTCCATGGGCAGCACCCCCTTGAGCATGTTGATGTTCAAAATCCGGCAAAGCTGCCGTAGGGTGTACCGCTTGTTCTGAGGCGGCGCCAGAAAGCCCCGCTTGACCCAGTTTTGAATAATGTAGGGTTCCAGCCCCGTAATGCTGGACACCTGACTGAGCACCATGCCCCCCGCCAGAAACATGGGCTGAAACAAACCCTCCACCCGAGCTGCATCCTCCACCCCGGCCTCCAGCACGGTGCCTGGTAAAATCCACTGCATTGGTTTTTCCTCCCTTCTTTTCATGACATGATAATAACATATGGTCACATGATTGTCAATAGCTAAGAGATAATTTTTTTACAAATTTTGTGATTGTAGCAAGGTGTAACACATAAAAATTGTTGTTTGGCGTACTGGCGCGGCAGCGCCGAAGCCTTCCCCTCTGGGGAAGGTGGCAGCCCGAAGGGCTGACGGAAGAGGTCTTTTCGCACCTATTTCCCCAAAAACAGCAGGAAACAACTGCGCAATATACCTCTCCCGACCTCGCTTACGCTCGGCCACCCTCCCCAGAGGGGAGGGCAAGGGTGCGATAAACAACAATTTACCGGTTTCTGACGAAAACCGATATGCACATTATCTTATATCTCATATCTCATATCTTATATCTCATTTTCCATCCCCTTCCATCTTTTTCTCTTTTTCCTCTTTACGAATCGTTAAAAGTGTTGTAAAATATTCCATTATCTGCTGAAAGGGGGCGGCGTGGGTGAAGTGCCTGAAATGCGGACGGGAAACGGATCAGACCTTTTGCCGGGCCTGCCGGGAGGAAATGGAGCGCTACCCCGTAAAGCCCGGCACCATTGTGCAGCTGCCCAAGGATCGGAGCGCCGCCTATACCCGCAGGAGTACCAACTGGCGGGCCATGGTTCCCCCGGAAGAGCAGATTGAAAAGCAAAAACGTACCATTCGCCGCCTGGGCAGTGCGGTGGCAGCGCTTTTGGTGCTGCTGGTGGGCTTGGGCTTTGTAATCGTGCAGCTCCTGCGCCACCCCGGCCAGACACCCCTGGGGCAGAATTATTCCACGGTGACCAAGCCCACGGAGGATGTCACCGCGCCCACCACCGGCCCGGACATGGAATTGGAAAACGGTTGAATGTTTCACGTGAAACAGCCTAATATAGACAGAGGAGTAGAACAATGGGTCAAATCATTGCAGTGGTGAATCAGAAGGGCGGTGTGGGCAAAACCACCACCGCCGTCAATCTGGCCGCAGCCCTGACAGAACGGGGCTTGCGGGTGTTGGTGTGCGATTTCGACCCCCAGGCCAACGCCACCTCCGGCTTCGGCATCGACAAGCGGCGGGTGAAGCACACCAGCTACCACATGCTCATTGAGGAAGCTGCCGCGTTTCAGACCGTGGTGCAGACCAAGTTTGCAGATGTGATCCCCTCCTCCGCCGACCTGGCGGGAGCGGGGGTGGAGCTGATCGGTATGGAGCGCAGAGAGCGGCAGCTTCGCAAGGGGCTGGAAACCCTGCGGGAACAGTATGATGTGATTTTCATTGACTGCCCCCCTTCCCTGGAAATGCTGACCCTCAACGGCCTGGTGGCCGCCGACGGCATCCTGATTCCCGTCCAGTGCGAGTATTACGCCCTGGAGGGCCTGAGTGATTTGATGGCAACCCTGCGCTCCGTCAAGCGGAAGCTGAATCCCACCCTGGATATCTTTGGGGTGATCCTCACCATGTTTGATGGGAGAACGAATTTCTCCACCCAGGTTGCCCAGGAGGTGCGCCGTCACTTCCCCGGCAAGGTATTTACCACCTCCATCCCCCGGAACGTCCGCCTGGCGGAGGCACCCAGCCACGGTCTGCCCATCACGGCCTATGACCGTACCAGCCGGGGGGCTGTTGCCTACCGGGAGCTGGCGGAGGAAGTGGAGCGGAAATTGAAGCGATAAAGGAAAGGAAGTAACAATGGCATCTCAAAAAGGATTGGGCAAGGGCCTGGGGGCACTGCTGGGGGACTTTACCGAGTCACCGGCGGAGGAAAGCGCCTACCGCCTGCTGCCCCTGCACCGGGTGGAGCCAAACCCGGAACAGCCACGGCAGGATTTTGACCAGGAGGAATTGGATGCCCTGGCGGAATCCATTCGCCTCCATGGAATTTTGCAGCCCCTGACCGTCCGGGAAACCGGGGAAGGCTACTATCAGATCATCGCCGGAGAGCGGCGCTGGCGGGCGGCCAGATTGGCGGAGCTCAGCGAGGTGCCCGCCATCGTGGTAGAGGCGGACAACAAAAAGGCCATGGAGCTGGCGCTGATCGAAAACCTCCAGCGCCAGGATTTGAACTGCGTGGAAGAAGCCCTGGGCTATCAGTCATTGATCCAGGAATTCGGCCTGACCCAGGAGGAAACCGCCAGCCGGGTGGGCAAATCCCGCCCCGCCGTGGCAAACGCCCTGCGGCTGCTGACGCTTGATGACCAGGTGCTGGAAATGCTTCGCAGCGGCAGTCTCACCGCCGGACACGCCAAGGCAGTTTTGATGCTGAAAACCGGCAAAAAGCAGCTGGAAGCCGCCCAGAAAATTGCCAACCTGGGCTTATCCGTCCGGCAGGCGGAGCTATTATGCAAAAACATGTGCCGGGAGCCGGAGCCCCAAAAGGAAGAGGCCGTGCTGAAGGTGGATTATGTAAAGGAATGCGAAAAGTCCCTGAGCAAGCACCTGGGCCGGGGGGTCAAAATCGTCAACGGCAAACGCAAGGGCCGCTTCGAGCTGGAATTCTACGGCCAGGACGACCTGCAAAACCTGCTGGACGCCCTGATGAAGCTGCAAAAATCATAAAATCCCACTGTAGGGGCGGCTACCAGCCGCCCGCGCGGTACAAGCTTACAACGTCGAATCAGGTTGGGCGAATTCGTACAATGTCAATCATTCATCCGTCCACTGTAGGGGAGGCTCGTAGCCTCCCGCGCAGTACAGGCTTTCAGTTACCAACCAGGATGGGCGAATCCGTACCAGCTTGCCACCTGGCACCATTCAACCAAACACTCAGTTGCATTACCTGGCGGGCGGCTGGTAGCCGCCCCTACGGTTGAAATTATATAATCATCAACCTTTATCAAAGGAGTTAGAAATCATGTTAGACATCAAGAGAATCAAGGAAAATCCCGATGCAGTCAAGGCTGGGCTCAAGGCCAAGGAAGTGGACTGCGACGCCACCATTGACCGCATCCTGGAGCTGGACGAGCAGCGCCGGGCCCTCATCGCCTCCACCGAGGAGCGGAAGGCCCACCAGAACAAGGTCTCCAAGGAAATCCCCCAGCTGAAAAAGCAGGGCAAGGATGTGGCTCCCCTCTTCGCTGAGATGGCGGAGCTGAAAGCCGGCATCGCCGCCGACGCGGAGAAGCTGGATGCCGTGCTGGCGGAGTACCGCACCTGCATGCTGAGCCTGCCCAACCTGCCCGACCCCGACCTGCTCCCCGGGGGCAAGGAGAACAACCAGCCCCTGCGCTACTTCGGCGAGCCCCACAAATTTGACTTCGAGCCCAAGCACCATGTGGATTTGTGCCTGGATTTGGGCCTTATCGACTATGAGCGGGGCGTGAAGCTGGCGGGCGCCGGCAACTGGATGTACACCGGCATGGGCGCCCGGCTGGAGTGGGCCCTGCTGAACTACTTCATCGATACCCACATCGCCGACGGCTATGACTTCATCCTGCCCCCTCACATGCTGGAGTACCAGTGCGGCGAGACGGCGGGCCAGTTCCCCAAGTTTGCCGACGAGGTCTATAAAATCGCCAACCCCACCGACGACCGCATCCACTATATGCTCCCCACCGCCGAGGCCGCGCTGGCTTCCGTCTACCGGGATGAGATTTTGAGCGAGGCCGACCTGCCCAAGAAGTTCTTCGCCTACACCCCCTGCTTCCGCCGGGAGGCCGGTTCCCACCGGGCCGACGAGCGGGGCATGGTTCGCGGCCACCAGTTCAACAAGGTGGAGATGTTCCAGTTCACCCGGCCCGAGGATTCCGACGCCGCCTTTGAAGAGCTGGTCACCAAGGCCGAGAACCTGGTGAAGGGTCTGGGCTTCCACTTCCGCACCGTGAAGCTGGCCGCCGGAGACTGCTCTGCCTCCATGGCTCGTACCTACGACATCGAGATTCAAATCCCCTCCATGAACGGCTACAAGGAGGTCTCCTCCGTTTCTAACGCCCGGGATTACCAGGCCCGTCGTGGCAACATCCGCTTCCGCCGGGAGGCCACCGGCAAGCCCGAGTTCGTCCACACCCTCAACGGCTCCGGCCTGGCCACCTCCCGCATCTTCCCCGCCATGGTGGAGCAGAACCAGCGCGCCGACGGCTCCGTGGTGGTGCCCCAGGTGCTGCGCAAATACCTGGGCGGCCTGGAAGTTATTGAGAAAATCAAAAAATAAAACTGCCCAGCAGACCCATAAATTGTTGTTTGCAGAGCACCCTTGGCTCCCCCTCTGGGGGAACTGCCGAAGGCTGAGGGGGTGTCCCCCAGATATACGGTATCAGGCTGTAAATTTTTGAGCGCATGCCCTCCCTTACTTGTAAGGGAGGGGTAGGGGAGGGATTCGCAGTACCAGGCAGCAAATCTGTACAAGCCGATGCGAAGAGGTACTATCCCATTGTTTCAGCTTCTACGAATTCGCCGAAGCTGGCTGCAAATCGTCAGTGCCTACTGCCCAATCCCCCCTACCCCCCTTTACACAAGGGGGGCATGGCTGGTGCGCACATCGATACCCGGTACATTCAAACCGCCAAACAACAATTTGTCCAATATTTGTGTCAGGCCAATCAACATAACAAAATCAGAAAGGATGAATCCCAATGAAAACTCCCAAAAAGCCCGGCTGGTGGGATGAATTCGTGGCCTTTGCCGTCAAGGGCAATGCCATGGCGCTGGCGGTTGGTACCATCATCGGCGCCGCCTTCTCCACCATCACCAAGTCCATCACCGACGACATCATCATGCCCATCGTTGCCATCTTCATGGGCGGCATCGACTTCTCCGAGCTGAAAATCACCCTGCCCCGTCTCTTCGGCGAGGCCCCGGTGGACGAGGCCGGCAACGCCATCGCCAACACCCTGAATTATGGCAACTTCATTGCCGCCGTCATCAACTTCCTGATCCTGGCCCTGGTGGTGTTCTTCCTGGTGAAGGGCATCAACAGAATCGGCGACATGGCCAAGAAGAAGGAAGAGCCCGCCCCCGAACCCGAAGCCCCCGCCGAGCCCGAGCCCACCAAGGAAGAGCTGCTGCTGGCGGAAATCCGCGACCTGCTGAAAAACAAGTGATGCTCTCCCCTCTCCCCCTCCCCGATCGGAGGGGGATTTTTCATGGCAAAATGACGGGAATCCGGCAAAATAATTCTTGACAATGTGGCATGATGCAAGTAAAATAAGTCTGGTATGGTGTACACTTGCCCGGAATGTCCCTGCCCGGGTTTTGTATTTCATTTATGGCAACACCGCATAATGGGGCAAGGAGATTCGGCGCGAGATTTTGCTCCGAGCGAAAGGATGAAAAATGCGGGAATACTTTGTGTATTTCCCATTTTTCATCCTGCACGATTGGGGCAAAAGATCCGCCGAAGCCCGCAGCTCCCATTGTGCGGTGTTGCCTAAGAACCAGCAATGGCTGGGAACTGCGTTTATCGCCTCATGGCGTTTTGATGCTGATATACACAGCTTTGGCTGTGATCTTTGCAAACAATTTCACATGGGCTTTGACGCACACCCCTGGCCGCAAATTTTTAGGAAGGAGGTGTGCTGCAAGAATTATGGAATGGGTGATTACTGTAATCGTTACCATCCTGGGCATTGCCGCTGGCTTTGGCGGCGGCGTTCTCTACCGTAAGAAGGTGGCGGAGCGGGCCATTGGCTCTGCGGAGGCAGAGGCGACCCGGCTGATCAATGAGGCCATCCGCACCGGCGAGAACCGGAAAAAGGAAATGCTCCTGGAAGCCAAGGATGAAATCCATAAATCTCGCGCAGAACACGACAAGGAAGTCAAAGAGCGCCGCGCTGAGCTGACCAAGCAAGAGCGCCGCCTCGAACAGAAGGAGGCCTCTCTGGACAAGAAGACCGAGGCCTTCGAGCGCAAGGAAGAGGAACTGAACAAGCGCCTGGCAAACGTGGCTCAGACCCAGGCCCAGGCCGAGGAGATCCGCAATCAGCAGATGGCCACCCTGGAGCAGATCTCCGGGCTGACCCAGGAGCAGGCAAAGCAGTTCTTGCTGGACTCCATCGAACAGGACGTGCGCCACGACGCCGCCCAGAAAATCAAGGAAATTGAGCAGCAGCTGAAGGACGAGGCCGAGGAAAAGGGCCGCGAGATCATCGCCACCGCCATCCAGCGCTGCGCCGCCGACCACGCCGCCGAGACCACCGTTTCCGTGGTGACCCTGCCCAACGACGAAATGAAGGGCCGCATCATCGGCAGAGAGGGCCGGAACATCCGCACCCTGGAGACCATCACCGGGGTTGACCTCATCATCGACGACACCCCCGAGGCCATCACCGTCAGCTCCTTCGACCCCGTCCGCCGGGAGGTTGCAAGACTGGCCCTGGAAAAGCTCATTGTGGATGGCCGCATCCACCCCACCCGCATCGAGGACATGGTGGAAAAGGCCCGCAAGGAAGTGGACCGCACCATCCGGGAGGAGGGCGAACGGGCCTGCTACGAAACCGGCGTTCACAACCTGAACCCGGAGCTCATCAAGATTCTGGGCCGCCAGAAGTACCGCACCTCCTATGGCCAGAACGTGCTGAACCACTCCATCGAGGTGGCCCACATCGCCGGTCTCATGGCTGCGGAGCTGGGGGTGGACGTTGCCATGGCCAAGCGGGCAGGATTGCTGCATGACCTGGGCAAGTCCATCGACCACGAGGTGGAGGGCAGCCATGTGCAGCTGGGCGCCGACCTGGCCCGGAAATTCAAGGAAAATCCCGTCATCGTCAACGCCATCGAGGCTCACCACGGCGACGTGGAACCCAAGACCGTCATTGCCGTGCTGGTGCAGGCCGCCGACGCCATCTCCGCCGCCCGTCCCGGTGCCCGCAGAGAGAACGTGGAGAATTATATCCGCCGCCTGCAGAAGCTGGAAGAACTCACCGGCTCCTACCCCGGCGTGGACAAGGCCTATGCCATCCAGGCGGGCCGGGAAGTCCGCATCATGGTCAAGCCCGAGGAGGTCACCGAGGACAGCATGATCCTCCTGGCCCGGGACATTGCCAAAAAGATCGAAGCCGAGCTGGAATACCCCGGCCAGATCAAGGTCAACGTCATCCGCGAGACCAAAGCCATCGAATTCGCCAAATAAAAAAAGCACCCTTCGGGGTGCTTTTTTTGAGATATAAGATATGAGATATAAGATATTTCGCTTATCGGAAAAAATAATGCACACGCCACTGTAGGGGAGGCTCTTAGCCTCCCGCTTTTGTTGGTAAATTGAGTGTTTGGTTGAATGGTACAATGTTCAGCATCGTACGAATTCGCCCTTCCTGGTTGGCAATTGAAAGCCTGTACTGCGCGGGAGGCTAAGAGCCTCCCCTACAGTTGGCGTTGCAAAAATATATCTCATATCTTATATCTAATATCTTATATCTCCTGTCTCTATTCCGCATTCAGCTGATCCACCACAATCTCCTTGTAGGGGTTTGCGATGACGGTTTTGTAGGTGTGGTAAATCACCATCCCCGGCTTGCCGCTGGGGATTTTTTTCACCTGTTTCACGGTGGTCACGTCCACGGGGATGTTCTGGCCGCTGCCGGTTTCGGCGTAGTAGGCGGCCAGCTGGGCAGCCTGGGTGATGGTGTTGTCCGGGGGTGTTTTGCCGCCGCAGGAGATGATGACATGGCTGCCGTGAACCTTGGAGGCGTGGCACCAGATGTCGTCCTTTCTTGCCAGGCGGAAGGTCAGCTCGTCGTTCTGCCGGTTGTTCCTGCCCACATAGATGGGGAAGCCGTCGGTGCTCTCAAAGCGCATGGGGGCCAGCTTGCTCTGCTTCATCTTTTTCCGCCCGGTGTCCGGCCGCAGATACCCCCCGGCTTGCAGCTCCTGGCGGATTTCCTCCAATTCCGCCTCGGTGTCCGCCCGGTTCAGCTCCTCCAGCACGCTTTCCAGATACTCCAGCTCCTCCCTGCCCAGGCTCAGCTGATGGGTCAGCTCCTTTTCCGCGTTTTTCATCCGGGTGTAATCCTTGTAGAATTTGGCGGCGTTCTGCTGGGGGGACAGGATGGGCGACAGGGGGATGGTAATGAGCCCCATGTCCTCGTCGTAAAAGTCCTGGCATTCGATGCTCTGCTGACCCTTGACCACACGGCTCAGGTTGGCGGTGAGGATGTCCCCCAGCTGGCGCAGCCGCTCCCGGTCATAGGTGGCCTCCAGCTCCTTCTGTTGTAATGCCAGCTTCCGGCGCAGCCGCTGGCAGAGGTTGTTGACGGTTTTGCGGACACCCTGGCTCTTCTGGCGGATCAGATCCTTCCTGTCCCGGAGGGTGTAGTAGCTGTCCAGCAGCGCTCCAAAGGACTCAGAGCGCTGGCAGTCCCCGTATTCCCGGATGGGGCAGAAGGCAAATTGCCTGGGGGTGCCGTCGGCCTGGGCGCAGAAATAGGGGGCGGGATGGCGCAGATGCTCCGAAAAGAACAGCTCCAGCTTTTCCGCCGCCTTTGGAATGTCCAGTGCCCCCACCCGGGCGTCCGAGTCCCCTGCGGCAAACAGCGCCGCCTCCCGGCAGACCAGGGGAGAAAGACCACCCAGCGCATCCATCAGCCGGTCACTGAGCACATCCGCCCCGGGAGCCGTCAGGAGGTTGACATAATCTTCCTGGGTAAGCCCCAGGGGGTTCTGCTTGGCTACCTTTTCCGGCTCGATATAGTGCAGACCCGGCAGCGCCGCCCGCTTGGCGCTTTCGTCCAGACCGATGCGCCGCAGGCAGTCCAGAATCCGTCCGTCGGGAGCCAGCAGATAGAGGTTGCAGGTGCGGCCCATCAGCTCCGCCACCAGCCGCTTCTGCACCGGGAAGCCCATTTCGTCGGTGCAGTCGAAGGTGAACACGGCGCAGCGCTCCATCTCCGGCTGAGTGATGTCCGCAAGCCGGGCGCCCAGAAGGTGCTTGCGCAGCAGCATACAGAACATGGGGGGCTCCGCCGGATTTTCCGGGGAGGCGGCGGTCAGATGCAGCCGGGGGGCGGTGGGGTTGGCCACAAACAGCAGCTTTTCCCGGCCCTGCTGGCAGCGAAGATGGAGGATCAAGGTATCCCGGCTGGGCTGATGGAGCTTGTCCACCCGGGCCCCCAAACACCGGGAGCGCACCTCCTCCAAAACCGAGGTGAGAAAAAAAGCGTCAAATGCCATGAGTTGTTCCTTTCTGAATTGACTGTTTACGCAGCGAAACTTGGCTCCCCCTCTGGGGGAGCTGCCGAAGGCTGAGGGGGTGGCGTTGGATGAATGGGACAACCTGTCAATTTTCACAGCGCCACTGTAGGGGAGGCTCTTAGCCTCCCGCCAGGTAACGAACCTGAGTGTTCGGTTGAATGGTATAAATGTGGGAAACTGGTACGAATTCGCCTGACATTTCTGCGATTGTGACCTTTTACTGCGCGGGAGGCTACGAGCCTCCCCTACAGTAACGTGTGCGGGATGTACTCCGGGAAGCCGGCTTTGCGTTCCCAGAGGGCCAGCAGGGTGCCGTCCTGCACGGTGACGGCGGCTTCCCTCCCGGTGAAATGGTTGCTGACCCCCAGGGGGAAGAAGCTGGTGAGGACGGCGTTCTCAACTTCATAGTAAAGCCCCCGGATGGTCACGCCAAGGGCATCCCTCCCCAGGCAGAACAGGGAAAAATCCCCCTCCGCCCCCGCCGGGAACCGCAGACCGCCATCCTTCACGGCGCAGGCCAGGTAATCCTTTCCCACCAGAAAGCCCACCGCATCATGCTGGGCCAGATACCCCAGGGCCTGGAAATTGGCCAGGGTGTGATCCAGCCGCTTGCCGTCCATACCGCCGTAGAGCACAAAGCGCCGATAGCCCAGGGCCAGACCCCGCTTCACCGCCAGCATGGAGTCGGTGTCGTCCTTTTCCACCGGGTATACCACGCCCCCCTCCGGCACATAGCCCAAGGAGTCGAAATCCCCGATGATCTCATTGGGCTCTAAGCCCAGGGCCTGGGTGTGGCGCAGCCCTCCGTCGGCGGCAATGAGGTAATCCCCGGCTCCAAGGGGCTCCGCCAGGGCGTCAAACTCCGCCGCGCAGAAAATAATACAGCGCTCCATGCCGTCCCTCCCGGATCATTTGATAACCCGATTATACCAAAGGGGCGGGCCGGATTCAACCAGAAATCACCGAAAAACCAGAGCTGTAAAAAAATGTCCGCCCATTATGAAAAAAAGTGCTTGACAAACGGACACAGATGGGTTATAGTGTGCATATCTTAAATATGAAACCGTTGAGACGGAAGTAAAGTCAGCAGCGCATCCACAGAGAGTTCCGCAGAGCTGAGAGCGGGGCGAAAAGCGGGTTGGCAAATGGGCCGTCGAGGGCAGGGGGAAAGGGCAAGTCCTGAGTATCTTCTGACGCTATGCCAGCGTTAAAGGGCAGCGGATGTGTTGGCATCTGCATGAGGTGGTCGCTTCGGCGGCAAACAAGGTGGTACCGCAGAATATTCATTCTGTCCTTGTTCCCTATCAGAGGGAGCGAGGGCATTTTTTATGTGCATATCGGCTTTACTCAGCTGCCTGGGAAAATTTGTGTTGTACTTTTTCTAGCGGTGAAGGATTTATAATGAATAATGAAGTCGCTCCGCTGATGAATAATGAATAATTGAGGTATTTCCTACGGAAATATTTAAAATGTCCGCTTGCGGACACCATAATTATTCATTTTTCATCATTCATCATTCATTATTCACTTTTTTACTCCATCAACCCAATACAACTTGGTTTGCTGAGCCAAACCGATAAGCACATTTTTTATTCCCCCAAGGAGGTAATCTTATGAGAAATCCCGGCAGACGATGGTGACACCGAATTCATTCCAAATGTCATCAAAAAATCAAATTCATTATTAAAAAGGAGCTATTATTATGAAAAAGTTTATGAGTTTGCTTCTCGTCGCCGTGATGGCCATTTCCATGCTTTCCGTTTCCGCCTTTGCCACCGAGCAGAATTTCAGAATCGCCATCGTGCAGCAGCTGGACCACCCCTCTCTGGATGAGATCCGCACCGCCTGTGATGCCCGGCTGAAGGAGCTGGCGGAGGAAAAGGGCTTCAGCGTGGAAGTGAAGGATTTCCACGGCCAGAACGATTCCACCATCCTGAACCAGATCGGCGCTCAGGTGGTGGACGACGGCTATGACGCCATCATCCCCATCGCCACCCTGGCCGCCCTGTGCATGACCACCGCCACCGAGGGAACCGACATCCCCGTGATCTACGCCGCCATCTCCGACCCCGAGTCCTCCGGCCTGACGGGCATTGACAACGTCACCGGCACCTCCGACGCCCTGAACACCCCTTTCATCATGGATATGATTTTCGCCGCCCAGCCCGATGTGAAGACCGTGGGCCTGCTGTACTCCAACTCCGAGACCAACTCCCTGATGCCCATCGCTCAGGCCAAGGAATATCTGGACGCCAAGGGCATCGCCTATGTGGAAAAGACCGGCAACACCACCGACGAGATCCTCTCCGCCGCCTCCAGCCTGGTTGGCCGCTGCGACGTGGTGTTCACCCCCACCGATAACGTGGTCATGGCCGCCGAGAGCGCCGTGGCTGAGATCCTCACCGAGGCCGGCATCGCCCACTACACCGGCGCGGACTCCTTCGTGGCCTGCGGCGCCTTCACCACCTGCGGCGTCAACTACACCGAGCTGGGTGCCTACACCGCCGAGATGGCCATTGACATCCTGCTGGGCGGCGAAGTTCCTGAATACAAGGTCATGGACGGCGGCATCATCACCGTCAACACCGAAACCGCCGCCGCCCTGGGCATCGACTACAGCGTGTTCAGCGACATGGCCAACACCGTGGTGGAAGTGGTCACCAGCGAAGAGTAAGATTATTTCCCATTTCGTGTGTATCCTCCCCCGCTGCCTGCATCAAACGGTGCAGGCAGCAACCATGCTTTTGAAAAGTGTTGTTTACACTCGCTATTCGTAGGGGCGGCTACCAGCCGCCCGCGCAGTACAAGCTGAAAATCGCAAGAAATG
>CAMCKD010000026.1 GCA_945875335.1 uncultured Clostridia bacterium
GGCGGTCTATCTCTTGTTTTCGGTTGCTTGCTTCCTTACCGTACATGAGCATTGGACGCGGGGTTGTCCTGGCCGTAGCCTTCCAGCAGGTTGATAACGCCCCAGATACCCAGACCTCCGCCCAGGGCGACTACCAGAGTTTCCAGTACTTCGACTGCGGAATTGAAAAATGCCATTCAAATGTTCCTCCTAAAAATGTTTTTCATGTAGTAATGTTGATTTCGTACACCTCGAAGGTGTCCGTGGGCTTCACCACGGCACGCTGCTTCTTCATGTACCGTTCCATGTCAAAGACATTTTTAGGGTCGGCGTCGGCAGTGTATTTGTAGTTGGGGTGCTTCGTCAGGTCATATTTCTCCGAGAGAAACGGCCGGACACCCCGCAGCATATAAATACACTTGCCGCCGTCCATAACTGCCAATTCGTCCTGGGACATCAACTCCTTTCCAAGTTTTTGATAACTGAGGCCGTGGGAAATCTGGCTGCCCCGGTTTTCGGACTGGTTATAGAGATCAATGGTCTCCTTCCCCAGAAGTTCCGAAATTTCCTTTAGCGTAGATTTCTCCTTGCCTCCCAAAAACAAGGTGCTGTCGCAGTTACCCACAATGGTATCTGCCGCATCCTTGTAAATGGTCTTTAGCTGGCTCTGGGACTGTAGAATAATGGAAGCCGAAATTTCCCGGCTTCGGATGGTGGCGATCAGCTTGTCAAAGTTAGGAATCTGTCCAATATTGGCAAACTCGTCCAGAATCAGACGGACATGGATGGGCAGCCGCCCGCTGTAGAAATCGTCTGCTTTGTCGCAGAGCAGGTTAAAAAGCTGGCTGTACATCAGCGCAGCCACAAAATTGAAGGTCGAATCGGTATCCGACAGTATTACAAACAGAGCGGTTTTCTGGTCGCCCATTTGAATTTCCGGTACTGCTTCACCGCGAAATGCTCCGGTTCTTTTTCCTCCAGGCGCGAAAAAAGGAGGTCAACGGGGCTTTGGTAAGTCTCGTCGTCCTCCCTGGCTTCGCTGGCATTGATAAGATCCAGCAGCGTTATGAAATTCTTTTCTTCCTCCGGGGCCTCATACCAGATGTAACCGATCAGAGCGCAGTAGTAGAGGCGTTCCGCCTTGACCCAGAAATCCTCGCCGGATTTTTCGCCCTCGCCCTTGGTGTTCAGAATCAGTGCGTTCACCAGCTTCAAAATATCTTTCTCAGAGCGGATATAGGCCAGAGGGTTGTATTTCATGGATTTCTTGAAGTTAATCAGATTAAGGAATTTGATCCGGTATTTCTTCCGTTGCAGGAATGTACCGACTTCCGGGAGCAGTGTGCCCTTTGGGTCCGTGACTACATAGGAAGAATGGGTTTGCAGCAAGGATGGTTTGCAGAAGAACCGTGTCTTGCCGGAGCCGGAACCACCGATCACCAGAATGTTCTTGTTCCTGGCGTATTTGGGCTGTTTCGGTCGACTTGCCATCGTCAGGCGCTCCGTCATGGTCATGGGGATGTTTTGAAAGAAATCCGGGTCGATAAAGGGGGCAATATCCGCAGGGGTGCCCCAACGAGCGCTACCGTACTCCACCCCATGCCGGTACTTCTTCGCATTCTGGCTGCGGGTATAGACTGCCAGCCGGAGGAATAACGCTCCGGCAATTCCAATCAAAAAATCCGTAGGATTCAGGCTGGGCAATGGCCGGGAGAAGGCCGATTGCATCCCATCCCCGATGGCAAGGAGCCTTTCCGAAAGATTCTGTCCGGGAGCATGCCCCAGCCCCTGGGCTATCTTGTTGCAGAGATATCCGAACAGGATATAGGGCAGCCAGGGAAGCATTTTCTTTTTCAGGTCTACAGCTCAACACCTCGTTCCTTCACGATTTCCTTTTCCCGGTCACGCTGCCGGTGCTCTGTTTTTTGTGCCTGCGCTTTTGCTTGGGATAGTGTTTTACGAATGGACGGCTTCCGATGCAGCTTTCCGGCTGTAAATTCCTGAAAAGCTGCAGTGATGGCATCCGCGTCCTGGCTTTTGAAAAACACCAGATAGCGGGGCTTCTCTGCGGCAGTATCCTTTTTCAAGGCGAAATCCACATGGTACTTTTTTGCCACATGGGTGAAAGATTTGATATTCTTGTCGCTGATCTCAATATTAGCCAGCCCTGCGTTCTGCCGGGCAAGGTGTTTCAGCGACTGCTTGCCCCGGTAGATTTTCGACGGCTGATTCTTCCGGGCATCCAGATAGGCCCGCAGAGCCTTTTCCAGCACCTGCTCGCTCATTCTGGCACCGTCCACGATCAGGACGACGGCCTTGCCGGTGACTTCTTCTTGCATTAAATGCACCTCCCTTGCCCATCCCCGGATAAATCATGCTGCACCAGTGCGGAATAGTAGCTCCCGATGGTGAAGGTGGCATTGTACAAAGCCGCCAGCAGATATTTCTTGATATTGCGAATCCGGGTGGTATTCTCTTTCATACAGGCCATGATGTACTGGATATGGGAACTGT
Organism: uncultured Clostridia bacterium; assembly: GCA_945875335.1. GTDB lineage: Bacteria > Bacillota > Clostridia > Oscillospirales > Oscillospiraceae > Faecousia. Next base: position 2,494 of record CAMCKD010000026.1, read on the forward strand.
TCAGTTTCAGGAACCGGGACTTGACCACCTCTGCCGGAAAATCGTCGCTTGCAATGCGGATAGTTTTCCGGGAGGTACAGACCGTATCCAGAATGATCTCCACAATCTCGTCCAACTGCTCCTGATCAATCTGGGGATCGTCCGCAAGAATCTCATAGTCAATGTTCTCTAAAATGATTTCACGGTATATTTCTCTGGCTTCCATCCCATCCCTTCCCATCATTGCCCCAGCGGGGGTAGGGGGATTAGATAGGATAGGATTTGGTCGATCTGTATTTTCTGAATCTTTCTTTGATAGATAAATACTTTCTCTATCTATATTTAATTGCGCCGGCTTTTCCAGACACGGGATATCCATATCCGGGTTTTCCGGATGTGGGCAAGCCGTATCTGGTGCAGCCGTATCCGGCTCAGCCGCAGGGTGGGGAGTCTCGTAGATCACATACTCCACATCCAGAATTTTGCCCTTGCTGTCCCGAAGCCGATTGCGGACAATGTAGCCTGTCCGCTCCAGCTCCTTGAGGGCGGAGCCGATGCTATCCGTGCCCTCCTTGCAGATGGACGCAAGCCCACGGGTGGTATAGTTCCATTCCTCTGGGAGCGACAACATCATGGACAGCAGCCCCTTGGCTTTCAGAGAAAGTCCCTGATCCCGCAGATGATGGTTCGACATAACCGTGTAATCCCGTGTCTTTTCAATGCGGAAAACCGCCATGGGAATGACCTCCTTCCATGCAGAATAAAGTGTTGATTTTCGTGGAATCAGCGGTTCAGAATCCCCGGAGATTTCCCAACGAAAAAGGATAGGGTGCCTTCCTGTTCGCTGCCCACGGGGAAAGGAAAAGCTGAATTTCCACCCTTTTTGATACAAAAAAGAGCGACTGCATTTGCAATCGCTCCGAGGAAAGAGAGGGAAAACATTCTGTTGCCTTTTGCCCCGCTGGACTGTATAATCAGTCCATACTGAAAAGCCAGTTTGGGTGACAAGGCTATTTTGAGTATGTTCTGTGAAGTAAAGCAAGGAAATTTGATGCTTTGAAATCCAAAAAGCCGTTGGTAATACAGGTTTTTTCAAAAAGTCACATCTGGATTGATTCAAATCACTGTGGCAAGATGAAAATATCGAATATATTATCGCTGCTCAATCGTGCTACTTTTTCATGTTCTTGAATCCGTCAAAAATAAATACAACAATTGGGCATAACAACAATTCGGCGGCAAAGCATATTATGCAGATAATTGCCGTCCTACCGTTATCAATTTCACGAGTTGGCAATAACCCACGCGTCGAAAAAATACTTATGAGCGTATTACATATTGAAGTAACCATGCTATCTATCAATGACAAAACAGGTTCAGCTACAAGAATACTAAGCCCTACGAGTAGAATTAACCCACATGCCAAATTAACTTTACTTGAGTTCGGCAATTTTTCAAGATGTAATGCTTCCGCAATCAATCTGATTGTACCTTGAGTTCCATTTGCTTTTTGTATTTTGGAGGAATTTTTTTTCTTACTCTTTTTCATTCCAATAATGAACCATCCATTCCCTTTTTGCTACTTTGGCCGTTATATACAAAGATAGGCCACAAGCGCTAGCATACAAATAGGAAAAAGCGCTCAAATTTGTTGCCACAAATAAGAAATCTAAGAGCATTACCGCGATCGGTAAAAGCGTCAAACATAATGTAACTATTTCAACCACACGAAACCTAAATGGAGCTTTTCCTGAATATGTGGCTTTCTTTATTCGCTTCATTATATCGTTATCGCTACCAATTGTCAAACGATTAAGCAGACGATATACTGCAACATTACTTATAGTAGATAAAATCGAATCATCATTGCGATAACGTATTGCATTTGACCAATCTTTACATACGGGAGATGGGCTAACGAATAAATCCTTCTCTATTCCAATGTAATCCACAATCTGGTTGTATTGGTTCTGCGCGCTCATCTCAATTCACCTTCTTCATCATCTCATAGACTCATAATTTTTAGTCGTACAATCTCTTTAGGAACATGAAAATGTCGTGCTACATCCTCTATTCTCTGCTCCTTATTTTTTGAAAGATAGTCAATCAGTGGTTTTGTTGGAATCAATAAATTAGCAGCAAATTTGTCCGCCTGTAGTTCTTTATGCGAATTGTTATGTCGTTCCCGTATTGTTTTGTTATGAGAGTCAGAATACAAATCACTTGACATTTTCATCTCAACATGAAATTGTTCATGCGGCGCCAGGTGTAGGCAACAATGTGCAAATTCATGGGCTAGAACATAGTTTGCAGAATCCCTATCAATTTGAGAAGAAAACAGTATTCCTAAATCATCACCATCCGAAAACGCCAAGCCAAGTATTGCATCATCTTTATCAATTTCCAGCGCACGCTCTAACTCTGAAAAATCATTTTTTCGAAAACGAATCCCAACACCAGCCAAAATGTTTTTAACATTAACTGGAATTTTTTTATCCCAGTATTCTTCCAACGTTTTTTCTGGTGTCAATGAATTTGCTTTTTTTATCATTTCACACATTCTTAAGTCACCTTTTCTTCTTACGCCAAACTTCAACATAATTCCCCCCCAGTATTATCTAGCATATACTTACATCTTAACTATTGATACAAGCAAAACTAGGTCGGAATTATGGATGAATATACATTTACATTTTTTCATTTTTATTATAAAATGTAGAGGCACTACGATTCAACAACGATTCAGCTACAAAAATATTTATTTTTTGTTACAATTTATCTATATTCCTTAAATTTTATTTTTTCGTTTTAATTTTTTCTCTATCCCTTTAAATAATCCTCGTCCCTGGAGTTACTCAGAGGACGGGGATCTTTTTTTCCGTAATCAGCACCACACAATTTGATGGTCCCGGATGAAATAATGGGATCGGCATAGCCATCCAGTGGAGTAGATGGAGGGCGACAGCGTTGCCTTTCCATCGCCCTCCCGTTAGACCCAGGAGGGGGGCTTATTTTTACTGCCCCCTGGCGGTAGTAGGGGATCATAACCGTTTTCCCTCAGCTACAGGGGTAGTTATACTCAATGAGCTGGTCCCAGTTCTGTTGATCTTCGTCCACCACATAGAGCACTCCGTCTTCCAGGCGGTCGGCGTTGTCAAACTAGGGATATTTGAGATCCTTGATGTGTCGGACCGCGTGGAAAGCTTGCAGTCTGGTTTTCGGGCGGGTAGCGTCTGCTATTACTTTTTCCTGCGGTATGCCTGCAGGTACTCCAAAGCCTCTTTGCATTTGTCAAAGACCGGGTGTAAGGCTGTTTGGGGCGTATTTTGTGAAGTAAAAACAAGGAAATTTGATGCTCTGAAATCCAAAAAACCGTTGGTAATACAGGGTTTTTCAAAAAGTCCTATAAGAACACTCGTACCAAACCAATATAATCCGAACCTGGTTTTCCCTGTGGGAGATGGGTTCGGATTATTTTTATGAAACAACAGGATTATGGCGAAATCAGCCGCATACCCCACCATACTAAGGTATTACAGGTGAAGGTATGCGGCTTTTTCGGTATGATGGTCGGCTAGTCTTCCAAACCGTCTTTTTTCTGCTGTTTTCCCAGATAGAGCTCCAGTGCCTTTTGTGCATCGGGACTGTTTTGGATCAAAGAAATTTCTGAAATGTCGAAAAGAATGCATCCACAGTGACCCTTAAAGGTGGGAAAGCAGATGATTTTCAAATAGGTGTCAATCTCCGGGCTGTAGTCGACGACCTCCAGCACCTCATGATAGAGCGTTGCACGCTCATAGGCCCGCAGCCATTTGGAATCCATGTTGCTGAACAGGCTGCCAAAGGAGCTGCCCACCAGTTGTTCCAGAGGCTGCTTTTCCAGCCTTGCCAGGGCGGGATTGGCATACCGGAAAATCCAGTCCACAGCGCGTTTTTCATCATTAAAGACCATTTCGATATCCGTAAAGGCGATGGGCAGCGCATCGAACACGCTGTAATGCCTGCTGTACTCCGCCGCAGTGGCAGGGGCATCGGAGTTGTCAAAGCTTCGGATCATGGACTCCTGTTGGGAAAGAAATTGCTCCATGATCTGCTTTTTCTTCCGCGCCGTGTAACTCAGAGATTCCCCGTTGCTGAGATTGATTCTGTCGGTAATATCGTGAATCGCCATCACAGACACAATACATCCGCGATGGATCTTAATGAATCCTTCCCCCAGCTTTTCTTCCAGTTCCCCCAGCGTCATTCTCGTTTCGTAGGTATTACCACTGGACGTATGAATCTCGGCATTCCTCTCACCCGTGAGAACATAAAGCACAGTGTTGCTATTCAGGATGATCGTCTTTCCTCTTGATACAATGGAGAGATGTTTTGATTCCAGCAAACCGTAACCTCCTCCCAATCTCCCAAAACAGTGTTCCCGTGTTTTTCAAGGTTTCCTTCATTATATAACGATGGGATGGAAAGTCAACAACCCCGGGAGCATTTGATGATATTGATGGAAAGAGGGCTGCCTGGTGCGCATTGTTTTTTGGTACCATTCAACAAAAACCAGGTTATCGGATTTCAGCAACGAAGTGATTCTTTACCGAATGAACGCACCCGCCCTTGGCTCCCCCTCTGGGGGAGCTGGACGCGAAGCGGACTGAGGGGGTGCTGTATCGTCAGTGGGTAAGGGGTGCCTAAAATCGGAAACCAATCCCATCCCAGGGGCGACACTCCCTCCGACCTCGCTGCGCTCGGCCACCTCCCTCAAAGAGGGAGGCAAGGGTGCGTCGCAAATCAGCTATATACATCTTTTGATGCTTAAAACCGATCTAACAACCAGGTTGTTCGGGGCACCAACTGCTTTTTCTGTCCTCAAATGAAAATGGTTGACTTTCGCCTGGTTATCTGGTAAAATAACGCCATTGGGATATTCTGAAATTGAACGGAGGTGTCATTATGAACCACATCCAGACCCTGGAGACCAAGAATCTCTGCCAGAGCGCCAAGAACGGCGGCTGCGGCGAGTGCCAGACTTCCTGCCAGTCCGCCTGCAAGACCAGCTGCGGCATTGCCAACCAGCAGTGCGAGAACAAGGAAAGCAAGTAATTTTCCTTCTTTTCACAGTACACAACCAAAAGTGCCGCCGTTTTTCCGGCGGCACTTTTTATAGGAGAGATTATGGTACATTGTTATAAGCTTGGAGGACTGAACATCGTCCTCGATACCTATTCCGGCTCCGTCCATGTGGTGGACGAGGTGGCCTATGACATCATCGGTATGTATGAAGAAAAGACCACCGAGGAAATTGTGGAGGCCATCCTGGCAAAATACCCTGACCGGCAGGACGTGACCGCCGACGAAATCCGCCAGTGCTGCGCCGAGGTGGAAACCCTCAGGCAGCAGGGCAAGCTCTTTACCCCGGATACCTACCGGGAGAAGGCCGGGGAGCTGAAGCAGCGCAGCGCCGGGGTGGTGAAGGCCCTGTGCCTCCATGTGGCCCACAGCTGCAACCTCAACTGCTCCTATTGCTTCGCCAGCCAGGGCAAATACCATGGCGACCGGGCGCTGATGAGCTTCGAGGTGGGCAAGCAGGCCCTGGATTTTTTGGTTGCCAACTCCGGCAAGCGGCATAATCTGGAGGTGGACTTCTTCGGCGGGGAGCCGCTGATGAATTTTGACGTGGTGAAGCAGCTGGTGGCCTACGCCAGAAGCATCGAAAAGGCAGCGGGCAAGAATTTCCGCTTCACCCTCACCACCAACGGCATGCTGATTGACGATGATGTGATCGACTTTGCCAACCGGGAAATGAGCAACGTGGTGCTGAGCCTGGATGGGCGGAAGGAGGTCCATGACCGATTCCGGGTGGACTACGCCGGAAAGGGCAGCTGGGAGCGCATCGTCCCCAAATTCCAGAAGCTGGTTTCCGCCCGGGGCGGCAAGAATTACTACATGCGGGGCACCTTTACCCATGCCAATCCCGACTTTTTGAAGGACATTCAGCAGATGCTGGATTTGGGCTTCACGGAGCTGAGCATGGAGCCCGTGGTCTGCGCCGCCGACGACCCCTCCGCCCTGACCCAGGAGGATCTGCCCATCGTGCTGGAGCAGTACGAGCAGTTGGCCCAGCTGATGCTCCAGAGAAGAAAAGAGGGCAGGCCCTTCACCTTCTATCACTATATGATCGATTTGAAAGGCGGCCCCTGCATCTACAAGCGGATTTCCGGCTGCGGCAGCGGAACGGAATACATGGCCGTCACTCCCTGGGGCGATCTGTACCCCTGCCACCAGTTTGTGGGGGAGGAAAAATTCAAGCTGGGCAATGTGTGGGACGGGGTCACCAACCAGGCCTGCCAGAGCGAGTTTGCTGCCTGCAATGTCTATGCCCACCCGGAATGTGCCGACTGCTGGGCCAAGCTCTATTGCTCCGGCGGCTGCGCGGCCAACGCCTACCACGCCACCGGCTCCGTCACCGGCGTGTACCAGTATGGCTGTGAGCTGTTCCGCAAGCGGATGGAGTGCGCCATCATGGTGGAAGCTGCCAAGGCCCTGGAAGGAAACGAAGGATGAATGCCCCCATCCGGGATTTTGTAACGAACTATGCCGCCTCCCAGCCCCTGCGGCTCCACATGCCGGGGCATAAGGGCAGCGCGGACGGCGCCGACATCACCGAAATCCCCGGGGCGGATGTGCTGTACCATCCCATGGGCATCATTCTGGAAAGCGAAGGCAATGCCGCCGCCCTTTTCGGCACCCAGCGGACGGTGTACTCCGTGGAAGGGTCGTCTCTGCCCATTCGCGCCATGGTGTACCTCACGGCGCTGTATGCATCGAAAAGCGGAAAACGCCCTTTGATTGCCGCCGGGAGGAACGCCCACAAGGTGTTCATCACTGCCGCCGCCCTGCTGGATGTGCAGGTGCGCTGGCTCTACCCGGAGGGCCGGGGGAATCTGCTGTCCTGCGACATCACCCCGGCAGGGTTGGAGGCCTGCCTGAAAACGGCCCGGGAAAAGCCCACCGCCGTGTACATCACCAGCCCCGATTATCTGGGCAATATGGCGGATGTGGCGGGGCTCAGCCGGGTGTGCCGCAAATTCGGCTGTTTGCTCCTGGTGGACAATGCCCACGGGGCTTACCTGCATTTTCTCCCGGAGAGCTGCCATCCCATGGCCTTGGGGGCGGATTTGTGCTGCGACTCCGCCCACAAGACCCTGCCGGTGCTCACCGGGGGGGCCTACCTGCACATTTCCAAAACCGCCCCGGCCTTTTTCACGGAGGCGGCGGATGCTGCCATGGCCCTCTTCGCCTCCACCAGCCCCTCCTATCTGATTCTCCAATCCCTGGATGATGCCAATGTCAAGCTGTCCTCTTCCTGGACACAGGCGCTGCACCGGGCGGCAGGGGAGTGGGAGGAAGCAAAGCAGCGCCTGGAACGGGGCGGCTATTGCCTTGTCGGTCAGGAGCCCTTGAAGCTGACCCTGCTGCCGAAAAGCTATGGCTATACCGGGGATGATCTGGCCCATATTTTGGAAGAAAAGAACATCTATTGTGAGTTTTCCGACCCCGATCACCTGGTGCTGATGCTGCCGGTGGAATATGACAGGGGCTTGCCTGACCGGCTGACGCAGACGCTGCTGTCCATCCCCCGCCGGGCACCCATCACCACCGCCCCCCCGGCCCTTGGTCAAGCGGAGGCAGTTCTGTCCCCTCATGAGGCCCTGTTCCGCCCGGCTCAAACGGTCAGCATCCAAAACGCCCTGGGGAAAATCATGGCCGACCCCACCGTCAGCTGTCCCCCCGCCATCCCGGTGGTGTGCTCCGGGGAGCGAATCGAAAAATGGGCCGTGGCGGCGATGGAGTATTACGGCATCGAAAAGGTTCGTGTCCTCCAGACCATTCCTTAGCAACTCGGTAAATTGTTGTTTATCGTTTCGTAGGGCGGGGTCATGACCCCGCCGATCGGTAACGATTTCTGGGTGCTTTCGTTGAATGGGACATGTTCAAAACTGCAGCGTGGTCGGCGGGGTCATGACCCCGCCCTACGAATGGCGTGTCCAATAAACAACGATTTTCCGATGAACTGTGTGAAACCGATAAGTGGAAAATATGAGGTAAAACCATGACCAGATTTTTTATGGAAGAACAATCCGGCGATGCATTGCGGCTCACCGGGGAGAATTTCCAGCATGCCAGAGTGCTGCGGTTAAAGCCCGGGGAAAGGCTGCTGGTCTGTGACGGCCAGGGAGAAGAAGCCCTCTGCGTCGTGAAAGAGGTGACAGCCTCTGAAATGGAATTAGAGGTTTTGGAGCGCCGGGCATCCCAGACCGAGGCCGCTGTCCGGGTCAGCGTGTACATGGCCTTTCCCAAGGCGGACAAATTGGAGCATGTGATTCAGAAGGCCACCGAGCTGGGAGCCTATGAAATCGTGGCCTTCCCCTCTGCCCGGTGCGTGTCCCGCCCGGATGAAAAGAGCCTGAAAAAGAAGCTGGAACGCTGGCAGAAAATCGCCGCCTCCGCCGCAGAGCAGTCGGGCCGGGGCAGAATCCCAAAGGTTTTGGTTTTGGACAGCTTCCAAAAGGCGCTGGAACGGGCAGCCCAGGCGGACAAGGCCCTGCTCTTTTATGAAAACGAACACGCCGTTACTCTGCGCATGGCGCTGGAAGCGGGCAGCTGGAGCACCGCCAGCCTGCTCACCGGCCCGGAAGGCGGGCTGGAGGAAGGGGAAGTGGAGCAGGCCAGAAAAGCGGGCTTTCAGGTCTGCACCTTAGGCAGCCGCATCCTCCGCTGCGAAACCGCCCCCCTGTGCGCCCTGTCTGCCCTCATGTACGCCGCTGGGGAGTTTTGATTGGGATTTCATACCGCCAATTGTTGTTTGTAGTAGCTTGTCACAATTTAAAATACACTTTTCGTAGGGCGGGGTCATGACCCCGCCGACCACGTTGCGGTTTGGAACATGTCCCATTCAACGAAAGCACTCACAAATTTGTTACCGACCGGCGGGGTCATGACCCCGCCCTACGATGGCATTCTGACAAACAAGAAACAGCCTGAAAAGACCGAAATCTTCTCAGGCTGTTTTCTTTGTTCAAATCCACCAGGCGGGGGTGATTTCCCCTAGCTTGACGGTGCGGCCGGATGCGTAATCCAGCATGATTTCAATGTCCTTATAGCCTTTGTCCTTATAGCATTCCGGCATGAGCTGCACCATCAGCTCCCGGCAGGCGCCGCAGGGAGCGCCGGTGGAGCCATCGGGCAGAATGGCCAGCACCTTGTCGATGTCCTGCTCTCCGTTTGTAATCATGTTGAAAATGGCGTTTCTCTCGGCACAGATGCCCAGGGTGGAGCAGGTGTCGATGCACACGCCGGTGTAGATCCTGCCTGACCGGGACAGAATGGCTGCGGCCACCTCTCCGCAGGACACATAATCTGAAATTATGCGCTCTCTCTGTACCGCCTTTGCGGCCTCATACAGTTCTTTCCAGATGGTATCCATTTTTTATCCTTTCCGAATGTGCACGCTGGAGGAAATACCCTCCACCTCAATTTCGCAGCTGCCGTCACCGTGGACAATTTTGCCGTTTTTCTCCCTGGTCTCAAGCTCAGAGCTGAAGCGGCCGCTGACGGTGTCCTTGTCCAGGGTGAAGCCGCAGCCCTCCGGCAGGGTGAGATTCAAATCCCCGGAGACGGATTCCAGCTTGATGGATATGGGCTGATTGCTCAGAACGAGATTCGCCTGGGCGGACACGCCATTAAAATCCAGCTTGTCCAGGGTGCCGGTAAAATCCAGATTGCCGGAGACTGTCTCCATCTTCAGCTTCTCCACCTGGCAGTTCGTGAAGGTGTGAGTGCCGCTGGCGGAGGAGGAGGAAAGCTCCCGGATGGTTAGGTATTCGCCTTTTACGGTGGCGGAGGCGGCGTCAATTTCCAGCTCCTTGCAGTTCCAATCCCTGGGAACGATCACATAAAGATTCTTTTTCAGATTGTTGTTGGGGCCGAAGGAGAGTCCCACGGCACCTTCACAGTACTGCACATACAGGGTGGAGCCGTCCTTTTTCAGAACCATGGCTTTGTCCGAACCCAGCTGCTGTTCGTTGATTTCAATGGTGTCCTCATCAGAGGGAACAAGGACGATTTCGCCGGCGGCCCACTCAATTTTCAGCCGATCAATTTCCTTGGCGTCAAATTTGGTCGCGCTTACCTCCGGGGCATCGAAGCTTTTCCGAACCACAACGCTGGGCATCTGGTAATTTTTCAGCGCAATGCCGGCAATCAGCACGCCAACAAGAACCACGGCCAGAAAGGCAAAGAGGATCATGCGAATAATGGCATTCCGTTTCATATCAGTAGTCCTCCCTCAGGTCGATGCAGGAATTGACGACACCCTTTACCGCGCCGATGATGGGGAAGATCAGCCAGGTGATGAACCAGGCTCCAGTAGCGAAGCTGATGATGAAATACAGCACCAGTCCCACGGTGGAAATCAGCTTGCCCACGCTCTTTTTTAGTTCCCGCTGAGAGCCGCTGTTTCTGGGACGGTCGGTGTATTCGATGTATTCCTGGTGCTGCTCCTGGGCCTTGGGGCTTTTGAACAGGAGCAGCAGGGCGGTGGCAATGCCCACGATAATCAGCAGGCAGCACAGACCCACCTCAAACCAGCCCAGTCTGCTGAACAGGAACAGGGGGACAGGGGAGACGATGTACAGGAAAATGGCGAGGGCCCGCATCAGCCTGGATACCGCTGCGGCGGTGCTGTCGAATTCCGGCACGGGGGCATAGACCGGAGGCCGGTTCTCCTCGGCAAAATCCGCTTTCCCGTTGATGATCTCGTTCACATCCCCGATGCCCGTGATGGCCTGGCGGTAGGCCTCCTCGGGTGTCCGCCCCCGGGAGACAAGATCGTCATAGCGATCCAGGGTGTTTTGCAGGATCTCCTGCTTGATGTCCTCTACGCCGTCGTTTCCGGCGAAGAGAAGATTGACGTATTGAATCAGTTGCTCTCTCATGTTTCTTCCTCCAAAAGCTTATCCATGATTTCCTTGGTTTCCTTCCATTCCGCCCTGAGCCGGAAGCAGGCTTCCACCCCGGCGGGGGTGATGGCGTAGTATCGCCGCCGAGCCCCTGCGCCGCTGTCCCCCCAGTAGGAGGTGATGAGCCCCTGCTCTTCCAGCCGCTTAAAGGCGGTGTAGAGGGTGGCCTCCTTCAGCTCAAACCGGCCGGAGGAAAGAGTGGAAATCACTCTGTTGATTTCATATCCGTAGCTGTCCCCCCGCAGCAGGCGGGCCAGAATCACGGCATCCGTGTGGCCGCGAATCAGATCACCGGCAATGGACATGTCAATCCCTCCTTTGTGAGGTCATAATATCACATAGTACCTCGCCTGTCAAGGTATCTCTATAAAAAGAATACAATCACCTATCATTTTGACACATAAAAAACGGAGCAGCGTTTCCTGCTCCAAAAGTGGGGTGGGTATCTTCAGATGGAGTGGTAAATTGTTGTTTAGCACCATTCGTAGGGCGGGGTCATGACCCCGCCCTACGAATGGCGTGTACGTCAAACAACAATTTTAAGTGTTACTACAGTTGCTTTGGAGCTTATTTATGGTATTTGCTCCCAGCCTGGATGGCTTCGGCACGGTAGAGCTGCTCCAGGACCATGATTCTTGCCAGGTGGTGGGGGAAGGTCATGGGGCCCATGGACAGGCGGAAGTCGGCCCGTTCCTTCACCCGGGGGGCCATGCCGAAGGAGGAGCCGATGAGGAAGCAGGCGCTGCTCTTGCCGGAGAGCTTCACCTCCCGCAGCTTCTCCGCGAAGCCCTCGCTGGAAAGAGTCTTCCCCTCGGGGGTGAACACGCAGAACCAGGCCCCTTTGGGAATCCGGGAGAGAATGGCATCCGCCTCCTTTTCCAGTCCCGCAGCGATTTCGGCAGGGGAGGGGTTCTCCGGCAGGCGGCTTTCCGGCAGCTCCAAAAGGGTGAAGCGGCAGTAGCCCCCCAGCCGCTTGATGTATTCCTGGGCGGCGGAGGTGTAGAACTTCTCCTTGAGCTTGCCCATGGTAATCAGGGTCATTTCAAACATGGCTTGCCTCCTTTTTTCCGAGTGTAACATAATTTCCCTGGAATTGCAATGCCGCATTCCAGGGAAACTACGCAAAAAGGAGGGAGACACACGATATGAAAAAGAAAGAAGAAAATGGAAATCCCTTCCGCCGTCCCGGCACGGACCCCCAGGGCAGCTATACCGGGGTTCCAGAGCGCCCGGAGGAAAAGCCGGTACAGGACGCGGACGATTTGTAGAAAGGAATCAGTCGATTTCTGTCAGCCAGCCTTCCGGCGCGGGGAGCTTGCCCATCTGGATGCCGGTGAGGGTGTCGAAGAGCTTCTGAATCACCGGGCCCATTCCGGCGTAGTGGATGTCCCGGCCGTGGTCTACGATTTTTCCCACGGGGGAGATCACTGCCGCTGTGCCGCACAGACCGCATTCGGTGAACCGATCCAGCTCCTTTAATTCCACCCGCCGTTCCACTACCTCCAGTCCCAGATATTCCCGGGCGATATAGGTCAGGGAGCGCCGGGTGATGGAGGGCAGAATGGTGCCGGAGATGGGCACCACCACCTTGCCCGGGCCCTCGGCGAAAATCAGGTTGGCTCCGCCGGTCTCCTCCACATAGGTTCTGGTGGCGGAATCCACATACAGATTCTCGTCATAGCCCAGGGCGTGGGCTTCCGTCAGGGCGTAAAGGCTCATGGCGTAGTTCAGGCTGGCCTTGATGTGGCCGGTGCCCCGGGGGGCGGCCCGATCCAAATCGCAGACCCGAATCACCAGGGGACGGATGCCGCCCTTAAAATAGGGGCCCACAGGGGAGGCAAAAATGCGGAACTGAAATTCCTCAGAGGAATGCACCCCGATGATGGGGCTGGTGCCGAACATAAAGGGCCGCAGGTACAGGCTGGCCCCACTGCCGTAGGGCGGCACAAATTTTCGGTTGGCGTGAACGGTCTGCCGCACCGCGTCCAGAAATCTTTCCTTGGGGAAGATGGGCATTTCCATCCGGCGGCAGGAATCCTCCATCCGCGCCGCGTTCAGGTCGGCCCGGAAGCTGACCACCCGGCCATCGGCGGTGGAGTACGCCTTCAAGCCCTCAAAGCAGCACTGGGCGTATTGCAGCACACAGGCGGATTCACTGATGATGACGTTGGCCTCGGTGCTGAGGGTTCCTTCGTCCCAGGCACCGTCTTTATAAAGGGAAACAAAACGGTAGTCTGTGGGGTGGTAGGCAAACCCCAGCTTTTCCCATTCCAAATCCATTGAAAATTCATCTCACTTTCCGCTGTCGCCATAGTTGGCGAGCACTCTGGCAGAGGGGTCGTTGACGTTGCAGCCCTCCCAATCCTTGTTGGGCATCCAGAAATCCGCCACCATCTCCGCCTGGCCGGGGTAGTAGCGCTCGAAAAGCTCCCGGTAGAGCAGGGATTCCTTGGTGAAGGGGGTGGCGAAAGGGTAGAGCTTCCGCCGTGTTTCAAACTGCTGGTCGGTGTAGCGGCTCTCGGCGTATTCCTTCAAGTCGTCCACCATGGAGTGGCCCACCGCGTCGCTGAAGGCGGCCTTTTCCCGCATGAGAATGTCCTGGGGCAGGTAGTCCCCCTCAAAGGCGTGGCGCAGCAGGAATTTGCCCTTGCCGTAGCTGTTCACCTTCCGGGCAGGGTCAAGAGCCATAACGTATTCCACAAAGTCCAGGTCGCCAAAGGGTACTCTTGCTTCCAGGCTGTTGACGCTGATGCATCGGTCGGCCCGGAGCACGTCGTACATGTGCAGCTCCCGGATGCGCTTTTCCGCCTCCTGCTGGAAGGCTGCGGGGCTGGGAGCGAAGTCGGTGTATTTGTAGCCGAAGAGCTCGTCGGATATTTCGCCGGTGAGGATCACCCGCAAATCCGTGTGCTCATGGATGTATTTGCACACCAGATACATGCCGATGGAGGCCCGGATGGTGGTGATGTCATAGGTGCCCAGCAGGGCCACCACCTGGGGCAGAGCTTCCAGCACATCCTCCCGGGTGATGATGACCTCGGTGTGGTCGGCGCCGATGTAGTCCGCCACCTGTTTGGCGTATTTCAAATCGATGGCATCCACGTCCATGCCAATGGAGAAGGTCTTAATGGGCTTCTTGGAGCACCGGGCCGCCACGGCGCAGACCAGGCTGGAATCCAGTCCGCCGGAGAGCAGAAAGCCAACAGGAGCATCCGCGTCCAGCCGCTTTTCGATGCCGGCAACCAGCTTGTCGTGAATCTTTTTGCAGGCGGTGTCCACATCGTCATGATAAACGGTCACGGGCTTGCTGATTTCCCGGTAGCAGATGAACTGCCCGTCCTGATAATAATGCCCCGGCGGGAAGGGAAGTATACGTCCGCAGACCCCAACCAGGTTTTTTGCCTCGCTGGCGAAGATGATGTCCCCGCCGGGCAGATAGCCATAGTACAGCGGGCGGATGCCGATGGGGTCTCTGGCTGCGATCAGCTGCCCTTTCTTTGCGTCATATAGGATCAGGGCGAACTCCGCGTCCAGCATACGGAACATCTGGGTGCCGTATTCCTGGTAAAGGGGCAGCAGCAGCTCGCAGTCCGAGTCGCTCTGGAAGCGGTAGTCCTTGGCAATCAATTCCTCTTTCAGCTTGCGGAAGCCGTAGAGCTCGCCGTTGCAAACCACCCAATTCCCATTGAGCTGGAACGGCTGCATGCCGTTTTCGTTCAGACCCATGATGGCAAGGCGGTGAAAGCCCAAAAAACCATTGCCAACCTCCTGCACCCGGGTCATATCCGGGCCCCGGGAGATGGTTCTGTCAAAATAAGTGCTGATTTCCTGTTTGCTCAGCTCAGACCCAATGTAACCGATAATGGAACACATGGCGGCTCCTCCTTTATTTTTACGCTTGCAAAACAAAAAATGCGACCAAGGAAGAGTCCGCAGGGGAAAGCCTGCCAGACGACGCCTTTGTCGCATTTCTATCTCTATGGAGCAGCGAAGCGCTGCTTTGTGTGGATTTTACATCAGTGGATGCAGGATGTCAAGGGGGAATTTCGGCATGGGAGGGCTAAAATGGGTCGTTTTGGTAAAATAAATGAATTTTTTTAGATTCCGACTTGCAAGCTTCGGTTGATTTTCACAACCTCTGGGGATTGACAGGAAGGGCAAAAGGCGGTATAATTCTCTTGTAAACAAGGACGTTTGCCATACTGGGCGCCAGGAGCACCCTGCGGCCAAATGTCCTCTTTTTTGTGTAGAAGAGGGGAAGACTATGTTGTATTCAGCCGAGGAAGTTTTTGAATACGTGGAGCAGGAGGATGTGAAGTTCATCCGCCTGGCTTTTTGTGATGTGACCGGCCGACAGAAGAATATTTCCATCATGCCGGAGGAATTGGAGCGCGCTTTTTCCTGCGGCATTTCCTTTGATGCCTCTGCCATTGCGGGCTTCGGCGGCCCGGTGGGATCGGATTTGTTCCTGCATCCCATTCCTTCCACGCTGAATGTGCTGCCCTGGCGGCCCAGCCGGGGCAAGGTGGTGAAGATGTTCTGCCGCATCTGCCACCCGGATGGCAGCCCCTTCGCCATGGACAGCCGGGCCATCCTGGAAAATGCCATTCAGGAGGCCGCCAAGCTGGGCTGCCAGGTGCGCTTCGGCTCGGAGTTCGAGTTCTACCTGTTCAAAACCGATGAAAACGGCAACCCCACCGACCAGCCCTTTGACAATGCCGGGTACATGGATGTGGCCCCGGAGGACAAGGGGGAAAACGTCCGCCGGGAAATCTGCCTGAATTTGCAGGACATGGGCATCCAGCCGGAGAGCTCCCACCATGAGGAGGGCCCCGGCCAGAATGAAATCGACTTCCGCTATTCCGATGCCATGTCCGCCGCCGACAACGCCATGCACTTCAAGACCGTGGTGAAAACCGCCGCCCTGCGCAACGGCCTCTATGCGGATTTCTCCCCCAAGCCCATCTATGGGGAGGCTGGCAACGGCATGCACATCAATATGTCCGTCAAGTCCCAGGACGGGAAGGACTACAGCGATGCCTTCCTGGCCGGTGTCCTGACCCATGTCCGGGAAATCACCGCCTTCCTCAATCCCACGGAGAGCTCCTACCGCCGCCTGGGGGAACACAAGGCCCCCAGATACATCACCTGGTCGCCGGAGAACCGCTCCCAGCTCATCCGCATTCCCGCCGCCAAGGGGGAGTACCAGCGCATTGAGCTCCGCTCTCCCGACCCCATGGCCAATCCCTATCTGGCCTATGCCCTGCTGATTCACGCCGGGCTGGACGGCATCCGCAGAAACCTGACCCCGCCCGCCCCCGTCAACGAAAACCTCTACACCGCAGACCTGAGCCTGACCTCCCAGCTGGAGCAGCTTCCCGCCAGCCTGGAGGAGGCAAAGCAGCTTGCCCGAAACAGCGCCTTTGTTGCTTCCATCCTGCCCAAACAGATGCTGGACTGAGGGACTGCCTATGGCAACGGCAAAGAAAAAATATCGGGTGCTGCTTGCCGGCTCCGGCGACAAGATTTTCGATTACATATCGGAGATCCTGCCCCGCAGCGGCTATGAGCCGATCCTGCGGGCAGGGGACGCAGGGGAGGTGCGGCGGATGCTGCTGGATTCCCCGGTGGACATTGTGATCATCAACACCCCCCTCAGCGACGATTTCGGGGTAGAGCTGGCTCTGGACTTGGCCGAAAGCTCCATGGGGGTGCTGCTGCTGGTGAAGAACGAGCTCTATGACCAGGTCTGCTACAAGACGGAGGACAGCGGCGTTCTGACCCTGGGAAAGCCCATGACCCGCCAGGGTTTTTATAGTGCTGTGAAGCTTCTGACCGCCATGACCGCCCGGCTGTCCAAAATGGAGAAGGCCAACCGCACCCTTCAAGAGAAGATGGCCGATATCCGGGTGGTGAACCGGGCCAAGTGGCTGCTGATCGAGCACCACCACATGAAGGAGCAGGATGCCCACTATTTCATCGAAAAACAGGCCATGGACACCCGGCTCTCCCGGAGGGAAGTGGCGGAAAACATCATCAGAACCTACGATTTGTAGAAAAAATAGAGAAAACGAACAATGGCGTTCGGCTTCCGGGACAGCACTGCTGCCTCCGGGGTCGGGCGCTCATTTTTTATTGGAGGAGAAGATATGAAGAGCACCAAGTATATTTTCGTCACCGGCGGCGTGGTTTCCGGCCTGGGCAAGGGCATCACCGCCGCTTCCCTGGGCCGTCTGCTGAAGGCCAGGGGGCTGAAGGTGGCCGCCCAAAAGCTGGACCCCTACATCAATGTAGACCCCGGCACCATGAGCCCCTACCAGCATGGAGAGGTTTATGTCACCGAGGACGGGGCGGAAACCGACCTGGATTTGGGCCACTATGAGCGCTTCATCGATGAAAATCTGAACAAATTCTCCAACCTCACCACCGGCAAGGTCTATTGGAACGTGCTGAACAAGGAGCGCCGGGGAGAATACCTGGGCTCCACGGTGCAGGTCATCCCCCATGTGACCAATGAGATCAAGGAGTTCGTCTATTCCGTGGCGAAGAAAACCGATGCCGACGTGGTCATCACGGAAATCGGCGGCACCATCGGCGACATCGAGTCCCAGCCCTTTTTGGAGGCGGTGCGTCAAATCTCCCTGGAGGTGGGTCAGGAGAACAGCCTGTTCATCCATGTGACCCTGGTGCCCTTCCTCCGGGGCTCCGATGAGCACAAGTCCAAGCCCACCCAGCACTCCGTGAAGGAGCTCCAGGGCATGGGCGTCAAGCCGGACATCATCATCCTGCGCTGCGACGAGCCCCTGGAGAGCTCCATTTTCCAGAAAATCGCCATGTTCTGCAATGTCAAGCCCGACTGCGTCATTGAGAACATCACCCTGCCGGAGCTGTACGAGGCCCCCATCATGCTGGAAAAGAGCAATTTTTCCGCCATCGTCTGCCGGGAGCTGGGCATCAATGCCCCGGAAATCGACCTGTCGGACTGGAACGCCATGCTGGAGCGGATTCACAGCCGCAGCAAGCAGGTGACCATCGGCCTGGTGGGCAAGTATGTCCAACTCCACGATGCCTACCTGTCCGTGGCCGAGGCCCTGCGCCACGCCGGTTATGCCCACGGGGCTGCCGTGAGCATCAAGTGGATCGATTCCGAGACGGTGAATGAGCAGAATGTGGCGGAGCTTTTGGAGGACTGCTCCGGCGTCATCGTCCCCGGCGGCTTTGGCAACCGGGGCATCGAGGGGAAAATCATCACCGCGAATTTCTGCCGCACCCACAACCTGCCCTATCTCGGCATCTGCCTGGGCATGCAGGTGGCGGTGATTGCCTTTGCAAGGTATGTGGCGGGGATGCAGGACGCCAACTCCGGGGAATTCGACCCGGATTCTGCCCACAAGGTCATTGACTTCCTCCCCGACCAGAGTGACGAAACCGACAAGGGCGGCACCCTCCGGCTGGGGGCCTATCCCTGCCGCATCGTGCCCGGCACCCAGATGCACCGGGTCTACGGCAAGCTGGACATCTCCGAGCGCCATCGCCACCGCTATGAATTCAACAACGATTTCCGGGATGCCCTCACCGCTGCCGGGCTGACCATCAGCGGCACCTCCCCGGATCATTACATCGTGGAAACCGTAGAGCTGGAAGGAAACGATTTTTACATCGGCGTCCAGTATCACCCCGAATTCAAGAGCCGCCCCAATAAACCCCACCCCCTGTTCCTGGGCCTGGTAGAGGCGGCATTGAAGCGGTAAATTGTTGTTTGCAGAGTACCCTTGGCTCCCCCTCTGGGGGAGCTGCC
>CAMCKD010000027.1 GCA_945875335.1 uncultured Clostridia bacterium
TACCGACCGGCGGGGTCATGACCCCGCCCTACGAAACGATAAACAACAATTTACCGTCTATCGATAAAGCAATCTGTAAAAACCCCCCAGGCTGGGGCCTGGGGGATGATGGGGAAGCTTATACAACTCTTGTCCACTCGGTGGCGAGAAGGCTGGGAATCATCCAAACCAGCTGGTAGAGGATGACTCTGGCGGGGGTCAGCAGCTCGGTGGCACCCAGATAGGACAGGGCAAGCATGATGACGATGCCGGTGATGCCGCCGATGATGCCCACACAGCTTCCCACCCGGCAGGCGGTGCGCAGGGACATGGAGCCGGTGATGGCGTAGGCGGTGGAAACCAGGTCGTCCCTGGTGATGAGCGCCAGCACGTCCGCTTCGGGGTTGGCCTTTCTCTGGGCCAGCTCTGCGCGAACCTCCTGGGGCGGCAGGATCAGACGACGGGTGCGGATGGAGAATTTGTTGCGGATAAAGCTGTCAGTGATCATAAAGTCGCCGGTCAGCAGCAGGGTTTTCAGCTTCCGGCAGCCGCACAGGGAGACGATGCCCGCGGCGGCGGAGCGCATCTTGGCATAGGAAATGGCGATCACCGCCGCAAGCTGCCCGTCAATGGAGACGTAGATCGCCTGATTGACCATGGTTCCCTGGGGGATCTCCACGCCCATGTCCTCCAGGAATTCCAGACTGCCCAGCAGCACCGGCTCGCCGTTGACCTCGCCGCCGATGCCGCCCCGGCCGTAATCCCGGAAGCTTTCCACATTGTATTCCGTGCCGTTGCGGCTGGCCAGCAGGTTTCGGAACAGGGGAACCAACCCGCCGCCGGCGGCAAAAATCAGAGAGGCGGTGTAGGAGACCACCTGGGTGGAGTTGCGTTCGGAATAGAATTTGATGCCGTTGAGCTTGGTGGAGCCCCGGGGGAACAAATCCTTTTCCCGCAGGGGAACTACGGCCTTGCCGCAGAGCTTTTTCACGCCCTGCCAGCCGCAGATCACCGCGCCCACCATATGCAGCCGCCGCTCCAGCAGGGCAGCGGGCCGGGTCAGAGCCACAAAGTAACCGGCGGGAACGGAGACCAGCAGGGAAGTGGAGAAGATTTTCACCGCCATGCTGGTGCCGTGGAGCAGCCCGGTGAGCACCGCAATGCCGACACAGGCCAGCAGCGCCACAAAGGCATAGACCCGCTGCACGATTTCCGGCCCGGAGACCCGGGAATAGGTTTCCATAAAGTCCTCCACGTCGCCCTGACCCCGGAGGATGCCCGCCCGCTTGTCATAGAACTGGGGCTCCTTCACCAGGCTCACCAGATTGGTGGCCTTTCGCATGGTGTCCAGCTGGGCCATTTCGGTGGTGCGCCGATGGTATCCTGCCAGCATGGCCATGGACATTTCCAGCACGAAGGCGGCGCAGTAGGGCACCCGCTGCTCGTCCAGGCAGAACCAGGCATCCACAAGGCAGGCGACGAAGGAAACAGCCAGAGTGGTATTGAGGGAATAGCGCAGATGGAACAGGTCGCTGATGCCGTCCAGCATCAGCCCGCAGCCCAGCAGCCCGGAGACCATCAGGGCCAGCACCTGGCTGAAAATCATCAGCTTCATGCGGCTGGCGGGCACCATATCCTTGGAGTACAGCAAAATGGCAGCGCCGCACAGCAGCAGGATCACAAGATTCAGAATCATGGCGATCTGCAGCTTGCCCACGCCCTTTTCACTGAGGCGGTAATACTGCTTTTCGGGCCCGGCCACCAGCTTCTTCTTCAGCTCCCGAAGCTTGGCGCTGCGGCTTAAGGGGATGGTTTTGGGCCCCTCGTCGGCGGCTTCTTCCGGCTGAACGGTTTCCACCCGGGTGGTGGTTTCCTCTGCGGGGGAGAAGTCCTCCGGCGCTGCGGTATCGGCGTCCTCCTGGGAAAGGGAAATCGGCTCCTCGGTCATGTCAAAAACCAGAGTGGCCTCCTCTGCTTCTGCGGAGGGCGCATCGGCGGGAAGCTCCGCCTCAACGGGTTCCGGGGTGCCGTCTTCAAAGAGGGCGCTGCCTTCCGGCTCCTGGGCCACCTCGGAAAAGACGAGCTGGGCCTGCTCCAGAGCGTCGGAATCCACCTGCTCCAAAGCATCGGAATCCGCCTGCGCATAAAACTGGGAGGTGTCTTCCAGAACGTCGGGAATCTGCCCGGTGGATTCTGCATCCTCCTGGGGCACCTGCTGGAGCTGCTGCACAATGTCGTTCAGATCAAAATCCAGTATTTCTTTTTCGTTATCCATATTGAATCCTCCCGTTAGCCGAGGCGCTGGCGCAGGGCTTCATAGAGCAGAATGGAAGCGGCGGCGGAGGCGTTGAGGGAGCTGATGCGCCCCTTCATGGGGATGTTTACCATCACGTCGCAGTTCTTCCGCACCAGCGGGCTCATGCCGTCCCCCTCGTTGCCGATGACAATGGCGGCGGGGCCGGTGAGGTCTGCCTGGTACATGGGGATGGAGCCCTCGGCGGCGGTGCCGAAGACCCAGACGCCCTTTTGCTTCAATTCGGCAATGGCGGCGCTGATGTTGGTCACCCGGGCCACCTTCATGTATTCCACCGCCCCTGCGGAGGCCTTTGCCACCGTGGCGGTGAGGCCCACGCTGCGCCGCTTTGGAATGATGACCCCGTGGGCTCCTGCGCACTCGGCGCTTCTGAGGATGGCGCCCAGGTTGTGGGGGTCGGACAGCTCGTCGCAGATCACCAGCAGCGGCGCTTCCCCCCGGGCGGCGGCCTCTTCCAGAAGATCGTCAATGGAATAGTATCCATGGGCGGCGGCCAGGGCAATCACACCCTGGTGGGCGTGGGTGTAGGACATGGCATCCAGTTTCCTTCTGTCCACCGGCACCACCACGGCTCCGGCTTCCTTGGCTTCCGCTGCCAGCCGCTGCAGGCCCCGGTCAATCTCTCCAGAGGCGATAAACACCTTGTCCACGGTGCGGCCGCTTTTCAAAGCCTCCTGCAGGGCATTGCGTCCCTCCAGCTGGCCCTCCACCTCCTCCGCAGGAGCGGGGGGAGGCATGCGGCGTTTCTTTTCGTTCATTTTGGAATCCTCCGTCTTCTTCGGAAAATCGAAAACTCTATAGTCTGCACCATTATATCAGATTTGCCGGAAAGTTACAACAGTTTTTTGCGAATGTAATTTTTTCCGCCCGCCGCCGGATATTTACAGAAAATTTACCGGAAAAATCAGAATCATTCATTGCCCAAACAGAAAAAATGTGTTATGATGGCTTCACTCTGAATATGAAAAAAAGCCCCGGGAGGCGATACGCATATGAATCCTGAATCAAAGGATCCCAAAAACAATAAAAATCCCCTGGATAACATGCCAAAGGGGAACATCTGGACGGCGCTGATCATCACGCTGGCCCTGGTGCTGCTGATCAGCTGGATCTACGGCTCCATCTCCGGCAGCCAGTTTACCGAAACCAGCGTCAGTGATTTCCTGGATGCCATGGAAAAAGGCAACCTGGCGGAGGTGGAATTCCGCTATGACCGCATTGTCTACCTGACCAAGCAGGAGGCCGCCAAGGACCCGACCCGCCAAAAGGCCTGCTACACCGGCCTTCCCAGCGGCGGCGACACCCTGGCGCTCTCCCAGCAGCTCCATGATATGGGCGTCCATGTGACCCGGGAGATCACCGAGGACAATTCCGTGGTGATGATGATTTTGTCCTACTGCATCACCTTTGCCATCCTGTTTGTGTTCATGCGGATGCTGACCAAGCGGATGACCGGCGAGGGCATGATGGGCGGCTTCGGCAAGAGCAAGGCCAAAATGTATATGGAAAAGCAGACCGGCGTCACCTTTAAGGATGTGGCCGGTCAGGACGAGGCCAAGGAATCCCTGGTGGAGATCATCGATTTCCTCCACAACCCCCAGAAGTATACCGACATTGGCGCGAAGCTCCCCAAGGGTGCGTTGCTGGTGGGTTCTCCCGGCACCGGCAAGACCCTGCTTGCAAAGGCAGTGGCAGGAGAGGCGGGGGTACCCTTCTTCTCCATTTCCGGCTCTGATTTTGTGGAGATGTTCGTGGGCATGGGTGCCAGCCGGGTGCGGGATTTGTTCCAGCAGGCGGCAAAGGTGGCTCCCTGCATCATCTTTATTGATGAAATCGATGCTGTGGGCCGCTCCCGTGACAACCGCTACGGCAACAACTCCGAGCAGGAGCAGACCCTGAACCAGCTGCTCAACGAGATTGACGGCTTCGAGCCCTCCAAGGGTATCGTGTGTCTTGCAGCCACCAACCGGCCGGAGATCCTGGACAAGGCCCTGCTTCGTCCCGGCCGGTTTGACCGCCGGATCATTGTGGACAGACCCAACCTCCAGGGCCGTCTGGATACCTTGAAGGTGCACACCCGAAAGATCAAGCTCAGCGAGGATGTGGACCTCAAGAAGATCGCCCAGGCCACCGCCGGTGCCGTGGGCGCGGACCTGGCAAACCTGGTCAACGAGGCCGCACTCCGGGCAGTTCGTCTTGGGCGGCAGACCGTGAACCAGGAGGACTTGATGGTCTCCTTTGAAACCGTCATCGCCGGCACCGAGAAGAAGAACACCGTCATGACCGACACGGAAAAACGGCTGGTCTCCTATCATGAGGTGGGCCATGCCCTGGTCGCCGCCCTGGAAAAGCATTCCCAGCCCGTTTCCAAAATCACCATCGTGCCCCATACCTCCGGCGCTCTGGGCTACACCATGCAGATGCCCGAGGAGGAGAAATTCTTGAACACCGCTGAGGAGCTGAAAACCGAGCTGCGGACCCTGGTGGGCGGCCGGGCGGCGGAGCAGGTGGTGTTCGGTGTCCAGACCACCGGCGCTTCCAACGACCTGCAGCGGGCCACCGCTCTGGCGCGAAACATGATCACCCAGTACGGCATGGGCAAGAAGCTGGGGCTGATGACCACTGCCTCCGTGGAGCACCAGTACCTGGACGGCCAGGCCTATATGGACTGCGCCCAGTCCACCGCCTCCGTGGTGGATCAGGAGGTGAAGGAGCTGCTGGAAGAGACTTATGCCCAGTCCGTCCAGCTGCTCCAGGAGCATCGTGCTCTGCTGGATGAAATCGCCGAGTTCCTGCTGGTGAAGGAAACCATCACCGGCGAAGAGCTCATGAGCTTTGTGAACGCAGAATCCCAAAAGCTCCCCGAACCCACCGAAACCGAAGAAAACGAATAAATTGTTGTTTAGCGTACCCTTGGCTCCCCCGCTGGGGGAGCTGCCAAAGGCTGAGGGGGTGCCCCCAGATATACGGTATCAGGCTGTAAATTTCTGAGCGCATGCCCTCCCTTACTTGTAAGGGAGGGGTAGGGGAGGGATTCGCAGTACCAGGCAGCAAATCTGTACAAGCCGATGCGAAGAGGTACTATCCCATTGTTTCAGCTTCTACGAATTCGCCGAAGCTGGCTGCAAATCGTCAGTGCCTACTGCCCAATCCCCCCTACCCCCCTTTACACAAGGGGGGCATGGCCGGTGCGCACATCGATACCCGGTACATTCAAACGACAAACAACAATTTACCACTCTGCTGAATCAAACCGATAAGCACAATATCTTATATCCTATATCTTATATCTCATATCTTACCGCTCCTCTCTTCCTGCTGACATGAAAAGTTCCCCCTGGAACGGCTGCTCCAGGGGGTTATCAAAGAGGAAAAAGGAAGAAAACATCATTTGTCTCGCCGGTTGGCGGGGCTTTTTTTATCCCATTGCGAAGAATTCCGCCGGGTCCATGGGCTGGTCCTGACAGCTGACGCTGAAATGGACGTGGGCTCCCATTACGGTCTCCACCAGGGCGCTGTCACCGGCATAGCCGATGGTCTGCCCCAGGGTGACAACATCCCCGGGGGCCACGCACAGGTTTTCATTCAGGCTGGAATAGCGGGTGGTGTAGCCTCCGTCATGGCGGATGACCACGGTGTAGCCCAGGGTGTCGTCCTCATAGGTGGTGTAAACCGTACCGTCAGCTGCTGCCGCCACGGGAGCACCTGCTTCGGCGGCCAGGTCCACGCCGTTGTGAACCCGCCAGTCCCTGGTGGTCTCGTTATAGCTCAGGCAGTCCATGGCGTAGGCGCCGATGGTATCGCCGGATACGGGCAGCCCGGTTTTCAGAACACCGGGGTTCGTTGACTCCGATGTGCTCTGGGTTTCCTGGGTGGTTTCCGGGATTTTAGCCGGGACGGTGGTGGGCACGGACACGCTGGGGGCGGAAGCCTCCGACGGCTGGGCAGCTTGTGTACTGGCTGCCAGGTTTTCAACCATCGGCTCCTGAATGGCCGCCTCCTGCACCGTCTGCTTTCCCCGCTGGGTCATATACACCGTCACGCCTGCGGCCACGGCGATCAGCGCCAGAATGCAGGCGGCGTATTTTGCGCCGGTTCCGAATTTTTTGTTGCTCATTGTTGAAGCACCTCCGAGGCAGAGTATTGACAGCTTGGGGAATTTCTAAACCAAATTTCCAAAAAAATACTTGAAACAATGATGCAGTCTGGATATAATGACGGTGATATCGTCTGTTTACAACATATGAAGGAGGAATCAGCATGAATATCATCAAACGGACATTGGCAATGCTTCTGGTGCTGGTGCTTGCGTCCTCGGCCTGCGTCAGTGCGATGGCTGCGGTTTATGATGCCGCAACCGCCGAGCAGATGCAGACGGCCTTCGGCGACAGCAGCGGTGAGGATGTGAATATCAATCTCACTGCGGATATCGATATGAGCGGTAAAAACCTTACCGCCAAGGAGGGCATTACTTATCGCATCAGCACCCAAAATGACAGTACGCTGAACCAGGCATCCTTCGACGGTGCAGGAACGGTTCATGTGGAAACAGACATTACGGGAAATGCCGGCGATGCCCTGACAACCTCTGGAAGCGTCACCGTCAATGTCACCGGCACGCTGAATGCAGAGGGCAGCGGCGTTTCTGCCGATGGGAGCAGCACGGTTACCGTAACCGGCAATATTGTCGCTGGCGGGGATGGCGTATATGCTGCCGATGACAGCACCGTCACCGTAAACGGCGAACTTACCACCGCAGACAGCGGCGTAGACGTTGAAGGCCACACCAATGTCACCATAAATGGCAGCATTACTTCCAAAGAAAACGGCGTCATTGCCC
The DNA here is from genome assembly GCA_945875335.1 of uncultured Clostridia bacterium. Lineage (GTDB taxonomy): Bacteria > Bacillota > Clostridia > Oscillospirales > Oscillospiraceae > Faecousia. The sequence continues at coordinate 7,134 of CAMCKD010000027.1, forward strand.
GATCCAAAGACAATGTCACCGTAACCGGAAATATCGATGCAGCTTACAATGGTGTATACGGCCTGTTTGACAGCAATGTTACGGTAACCGGCAATGTCAACGCTGGCATGACTGGCGTTTATACCAAATATGACAGCACTGTCACCGTAACCGGGGATATTACCGCCGTAGACTGCGGCGTAGATGCCGAAGACGACAGCATGGTCCATGTAAACGGCAACGTTTCCGGCGGCGATGGTGACCCTGAGAAGGTGGACTTTGCCGACCCGCAAGACTTTTCTGACGGAAGTGATGGCGTTTCAGCCAGAGACTATGCCACCGTCACCGTTTCCGGCAATGTGACCGGCGGCGATGCCTATGGAACCAGCGGCGAGGCGGGAAGCGCAGTTTCTGCATCGGAGGCTTCCAGCATCACTGTGGGCGGTGATGCCATCGGCGGTAGCGTTATCGCAAATCCTGATACGACAGGCGGTGTGAGCTATGGCGGAAATGGTGTGACGATGGATAACGTGGCCACCGTTTCTATCGGCGGAAATGCCATCGGCGGCAGCACCAACGGCGATCAGGGCATCGATGGAAACGGTGCGTGTATTCGTTTTTATACATACGGCTATCTTGCCGGTTCCCTGACCGTTGGCGGCGCAGTCCAGGGTGCCGGGGACGGCAGCGATTTGCTCCTGGAAGGTGGATACGATGAAAATGAATTTGAGATGGTGCTCATTCCCAGCATCCAGGTAGGCGCCCTCGAAACCGTGGATTCCAAAGACATTTCCCCCGAGGATTTGGAGCAGATTCTGTCTCAGCTTCAGGTCACCGGCGGGGAAGCGACCTGGGATGATTTCTGGACCAATGTGCTGGAGAGGATCCGCATCGCCCAGGAGGGTTCCCAGCTGACCGTGGATGCCGGGAACTACACCCGAATTCCTGCCTACGTTCTGGAAGCTGCCGCCCAGCGCAATGTGACCCTGATCATCCGCTGGAACGGCGGGGACACCATCACCGTGGACAAAGCCGTGGAGCTGAGCGCAGATTCCATGCTTCTTTCCGAGCTTTTGAAATAATACCAAAGGCTCCGTGATCTGATTATGGAGTTCGACGATGGAGGAGCGTATATTAGACGGCATCAATCTTTCCATCAACGATCACGGATTTCTCACATTGCCGGGCTCTTCCGGCTATTGACATACCGATACAAAATGTAGATAATGACGATGGTATGATTTGTTTCAAACCGAAAAAGGAGGAATAACGATGAATTTGATCAAGCGGACAATGGCAATGCTGCTGGTGCTGGTATTTGCGTCCTCGGCCTGCGTCAGTGCGCTGGCTGCAAGCTATGATGCCGGAACCAGGGCGGAGATGCAGACTGCTTTTGCAGATACCAGCGGGGAGGATGTGAGCATCAACGTCACTGCCTCCATTGATCTGATGGGGCAGACCCTGACGGCCCAGGAGGGCATCACCTACACCATCGGAACGGAAAACGGAAGCACCCTGAATCAGGCTGCTTTCAACGGCGCGGGAACGGTTCATGTGCAGACCGACATCACGGCTCCCAAGGTTGACGCGCTGACTGCCTCCGAAAACGTCACTGTGGTGGTGGACGGGAATGTGGCAGGCGACCAGGGCGTGTGCGCCCGGGATGGCAGTATGGTGACAGTAAACGGAGATGTCAGCGGCAGCTTTGCAGCGTTGCGCGGCTTCGGGACAAGTGAAATTACCGTAAACGGGAATATTGCGGATTCCAATTGGGGCGGCGCCAGCTGTGAGCAAAGCCAGCTTACCGTCAACGGAAACGTGGATGGCATCTGGGGCGGTTTCTATGCCGAAGGCGACTCCAAGATCACGTTAAATGGTGACATCACGACCCAGGAGGGTGTTGGCATAGTTGCCTGCGATCAGAGCCAGACCACCGTCGTCGGTGATGTTTTTGCTGGATATCTCGGAATTGATGCCGGAGAAAACAGTCAGGTTACGGTGATTGGCAGCGTCTACGGTTTAGACTATGTGGACTTCGGCGGAGAAGGCAAAGAGGGCGGAGGAGGCATTGAAGCACAAATCCAGTCCGTTGTGACGGTCACCGGCGATGTGATTGCCGGAGACGGCTGCGGAGAGGGTGTCGAGGGCGCAGATGCGGTAACCTTTGTCAGTACAGCGGTGGTTTCCGTTGGCGGCAATGTCATTGGCGGCAGCGTTGACGGCAATGAGGACGAAGGCGGAAATGGCGTTCGTGTTCTCTTTATCAGAGGGAATGATCCCGCCGGTTCTTTGACCATTGGAGGCGCTGTTCAGGGAGGCGGAAACGCCAGCGATCTGTATCTGAATGGATGGAGTACCTCCTACTGGGAAAACCCGGATGCCGTGGCCATTCCCAGCATTTCGGTTGGAAGCTATGAAACCATTGATTCAAAGAAAATTCCTCCCGAGTCCTTGGAGCGGATCATCTCTCAGATTCAGGTCACCGGCGGGGAGGCGACCTGGGATGATTTCTGGACCAATGTGCTGGAGAGAATCCGTATCGCCCAGGAGGGTTCCCAGCTGACCGTGGATGCCGGGAACTATACCCGGATCCCTGCCTATGTTCTGGAAGCTGCCGCTGAGCACAGTGTGACCCTGATTATCCGCTGGAACGGCGGGGACACCATCACCGTGGACAAAGCCGTGGAGCTGAGCGGAAATTCCATGCTTCTTTCCGAGCTTTTGAAATAATACCCAAATCTGCCAATGGGCACAGGAACGAAAACCTGTGCCCATTTTTCAGCTTTAGAAAGCCGGAAGAAATTGCAGCGGGATGTTTTTTCGGTTTCCTATTGACATTGCGCCGATTTCATATATATTATTATGTGTCAAATTCTGACGAAAAATAAAAAAGAATCGGGGGAGGATAATGTCCAAGGAACTCATCAGGCTCCGTGATTTGATTATGGAGTTCGACGGGGAGCGTATATTAGACGGCATCAATCTTTACATCAACGATCACGAATTCCTCACATTGCTGGGCCCTTCCGGCTGCGGTAAGACCACCACGCTGCGAATCATCGGCGGCTTTTTGACGCCAACCTCCGGCACGGTGATCTTCGACGGTGAGACTATCAATGATGTACCGCCTTACAAGCGGCAGATCAACACCGTGTTTCAGCGCTATGCCCTATTTCCACATCTGGATGTCTATGACAACATCGCTTTCGGCCTTCGGGTCGCCAAGCTGCCCAAACAGGAAATAGACGCCAGAGTGAAGGAAATGCTGGAAATCGTCAGCCTGCGGGGCTACGAAAACCGCCACATCGACAGCCTGTCCGGCGGTCAGCAGCAGCGGGTGGCCATCGCCCGGGCCCTGGTCAACCGGCCCAAGGTACTTTTGCTGGACGAACCCCTGGGGGCCCTGGACCTTCGGCTGCGGAAGGACATGCAGAACGAGCTGAAGCGGATTCAGCAGGCTTTGGGCATCACATTCATCTATGTGACCCACGACCAGGAGGAAGCGCTTTCCATGTCCGATACCATCGTGGTGATGGACAAGGGCCGCATCCAGCAGATCGGCAAGCCAGAGGATATCTATAATGAACCGAAAAACGCCTTCGTGGCGGATTTCATCGGCGAATCCAATATTTTGGACGGCGTCATGCTGGAGGACTACCGGGTGAAGTTCTTCGACCGGGAGTTCCAGTGTGTGGACAAGGGATTCGCGCCCAACGAACCCGTTGACGTGGTCATCCGACCGGAGGATGTGGACATTGTTCCGGTGCGGGAGGGCCACCTGGTGGGCAAGGTGACGGCCATCACCTTCAAGGGCTTGAACTACGACATCATCGTGGAATTCAAGGGCTTCAAATGGCTGATTCAGTCCACGGACTACCAGGCTGTGGGCTCCACCATTGGCATTCGGTTGAACCCGGAGGACATTCACATCATGCACAAGAGTGAATACTCCGGCATGTTTGGCGACTACAGCTCCTACTCCGCCGAGTACGACGAGCTGACGGAGGATGCCGGGGATGAAAAAGAATAACGCGGTTCTGCTCAGCACCCCCTACCTCATCTGGATGGTGCTGTTCACCCTGATTCCGCTGGGGGTGGTGGTCTACTATGCCCTGACGGATCCCGCCACCGGGGTCTTTTCCCTGGTGAATCTGCGCCAGCTGGGAATGTATCTGCCGGTGCTGTGGACCTCCATTGTGTATTCCCTGGTTTCGGCCTTGGTGTGCCTGATTCTGGGGTATCCCGTGGCCTATTTCATCGCCCACTGCGGCCAGACGGCCCAGAAGTTCCTCTATATGCTGGTGATGCTTCCCATGTGCATGAGCTTTCTGCTGCGCACCCTGGCCTGGGTGGGACTGCTGAACGACCAGGGCATCATCAATAATCTCTTGGTTGCCTTCTTTGACTGGCTGCGTTCTCTCGGCGGTGTGTTTGCCGGAATCCCGGAGGATTTCGGCCGCCTGACCCTGATCCGCACCCCGGGGGCGGTGGTGCTGGGTATGGTGTATAACTACCTGCCCTATATGATCCTGCCCCTGTACACCACCATCGTGAAAATCGACCATCGCCTCATTGAGGCGGCGGAGGATCTGGGCTGCAATGGTGTCCAGACCTTCCGGCGGGTGATTCTGCCCCTGTCCATGCCCGGAATTCTCTCCGGCATCACCATGGTCTTTGTCCCGGCGGTGTCCACCTTCTATATCTCCCAGAAGATGGGTTCCTCCAATACCGTGCTGATTGGCGACGTCATCGAGCGCCAGTTCAAGCAGGGCAACAACCCCAATCTGGGCGCGGCGCTGTCCATTGTGCTGATGATTCTGGTGTTTGTATGCACCGGCATCATGAACCGCTTCGGCGGGGATGAGGAAGGGAGCGTGATGGTATGAAGCGGACGAACCGATTCATTACGATCCTGATCTTCATCTTCCTCTATATCCCCATGGCGGTGCTGGTGGTGGCCTCCTTCAACACCGGCAAGAACATCACCCATTTTGATGGCTTTACCTTACAGCAGTATGTCAAGCTCTTTAAGGACGATGGCCTTCTGGAGCTGCTGCGCAATTCCCTGGTGGTGTCCATCCTTGCAAGCCTCATCGCCACTGCCTTTGGCACCGTGGCGGCCATCGGCATCAACGGCCTGAACCCCAAGCTGCGCAAGGCGGCCATGAGTCTGACCAATATCCCCATGACCAACCCGGACATCGTCACCGGCGTGTCGTTGTCGCTGCTGTTTGTGTTCGTAGGAAGCAAGCTGCTGGGCCAGCGGAACAGTCTGACCTTTTGGACGCTGCTGATTGCCCATGTCACCTTCAATCTGCCCTATGTGATTCTCAACATCATGCCAAAGCTCAAGCAGATGGACGAGAGTCTGACGGATGCCGCTTTGGATTTGGGCTGCACCCACGTTCAGGCCTTTTTCAAGGTGACCATCCACGAAATCATGCCCGGCATCATCTCCGGCGCCATCATGGCCTTCACCATGAGTCTGGACGATTTTGTCATCAGCTATTTTGTCACCGGATTGGATTTTGTGACCTTGCCGGTGGAAATCTATTCCTACACCAAAAAACCCATCCAGCCCAAAATCTATGCCATGTTCACCCTGCTGTTCCTGCTGATTTTTGTGCTGATGGTCATTTCCAACGTGATTCAGCTCATGGGCGACAAGAAGCGTCAGGTCGCCCGGGGCAAGTGAAAGGAGATCCTTAAATGAAAAAAATCATTTCTTTTGTGCTGGCTGTCTGCCTGGTGCTGGGCTGCTGCGGTGTTTTCGCCTCTGCCAAGGGGGAAAAGGTGACGTTGTACGTCTACAACTGGGGTCAGTACATTGCTGAGGGTGACGACGACTCCATGGACATCATCGCCGCCTTTGAGGAAGCCTACCCCAACATCAAGGTCAAGTATTCCACCTACGATTCCAATGAGAGCATGTACGCCAAGCTGTCCAACGGCGGCATCACCGTGGACGTGATCATCCCCTCCGACTATATGGTTGGCCGGATGCGTCAGGAGGGAATGCTGCTGGAACTGAACTACGACAACATCCCCAACGCTCAGTATATTGACGAATCCTTCCGCAACACCTCCTATGACCCGGAGAACAAGTATTCCGTCCCCTACACCTGGGGCACCGTGGGCATCATCTACAACACCAAGTATGTGGACGAGGCCGACGTCACCGGCTGGGAGCTGCTGTGGAACGAGAAGTATGCCGACAAGATTCTCATGTTTGATAACTCCCGGGATGCCTTCGGCATTGCCCAGTACCTGCTGGGCTATGACATCAACACCACTGACGAAGCCGAGCTCCAGGCCTGCGCCGATAAGCTGGCGGAGCAGAAGGGCGTTGTCCAGCAGTATGTGATGGACCAGATTTTTGATGCAATGGAAAACGAGGAAGCCTGGATCGCTCCCTACTATGCCGGTGACTACCTGACCATGGTGGAGGAAAACGAGGATTTGGCCTTCTACCGTCCTGACCACCAGGGCTTCAACGTGTTCATCGATGCCATGTGCATCCCCAGCTGCTGCCAGGAGAAGGAGGCCGCGGAGCTGTTCATCAACTTCCTCTGCGACCCCGAAATCTCTGCCGCCAACATGGACTTCATCGGTTACAGTGTTCCCGCCTCTGAATCCAAGCAGTATATGGACGAGGATGTGGTGAACGACCCCGTGGCCTACCCCGATGCCGAGGAGCTGCGCAACGCTTCCAGCTTCGACTATCTGCCCGAGGACGTGTCCCGCTACATGGAGAGCCTGTTCATGTCCGTCCGCAACGGCTGATCAGAATCACAATGCCCCGGAACCCATTTCGGTTCCGGGGCACTTTTGGCATCTCGGCTCTGGCAGATAGGATGGAGAATTGTTGTTTTTGGTAAATGCCACTGTAGGGGAGGCTCTTAGCCTCCCGCCTGATTTGTCAACTGAGTGTTAGGTTGAATGGTACAAATGTGGTAAACTGGTACGAATTCGCCCATCCTGGTTGGTAACTGGAAGCCTGTACTGCGCGGGAGGCTACGAGCCTCCCCTACAGTGGGGTGTACGCCAAACAACAATTTGCAAGGGTATCACGCGGCCAGGGGGCATCACCCAAAATCACACCGCTCCACCACGGCATACATCATTTCTGTAAAATCCGGTTCGATGGCGGTGATGCCCTGGCTCAGAGTGTGCAGGCCGTTTTCCTCCAATTCCAGCTGGAAGGTTGGGAAATCCACCATCCGGCAGGAGGTGCTGGCGATGTGCAGCAGCTTGCCGCTTTGCGCATGAATCCGCTCTTGCAGAGAAAAGGCGTTCGTCGTGTCGGAATGCCGCTGGACTTCACCGTCGCCCATGGTGCAAATCAAAGCAATGCCGCTGTCACGCAGATGATTTCGGATAAACTGGTAAAAGCCCTTCCGATGCTCGTCCTCCACCAGCATGTGCAGGACGGCCACGGCATAGATAAAATCGAATGTTTCTTCCAGCTGTCCGCCGACGCAGTCCAGTACCTGAAACCGGTCTGCAAAATCCGGGGCAATTTTCCGGCAGTGGGCAATGGCCTCCGGGGAAATGTCCGTGGCCAGAACCTGGAAGCCCCGGTTCAGCAGAGCGATGGCATCCCGTCCCTCGCCGCAGCCCAGCTCCAAAATCATGGAAGCGGGGCCCAGGTGGAATTCTTCCAGAACCTGACCCACAATGGGGGAGGGGTTCCGGCTGAACCATTCCAATTTCTCCTGATGAACCTGCCGGTAGCGGTCGTCATAGGCTTCGTAATAGGGCCGCGTTTCCATCACACCATTTCCTCCGGGTGGAATACCCTGTCAAATTCTTCTGCGGACAGGAAACCCAGAGCCACACAGGCATCCTTCAGAGAGATATTCTCCTTGTATGCCTTTTTTGCGGTCTTGGCGGCATTTTCGTAGCCGATGTAGGGGTTCAGAGCGGTGACCAGCATCAAAGAGTTGTAAAGATTATGGTGCATTTTCTCCCGGTTGGCCTTGATACCCACGGCACAGCGATCGTTGAAGGAGAGAATGGATTCCGCCAGCAGCCGGGCGGATTGGAGGAAATTGTAGGCAATCACCGGCATGAACACATTCAGCTGGAAGTTTCCCTGGCTGGCCGCAATGCCGATGGCGGCGTCGTTGCCCATCACCTGGACGGCCACCATGGTCACTGCCTCGCATTGGGTGGGGTTGACCTTGCCGGGCATGATGGAGGAGCCGGGCTCGTTTTCCGGGATAAAGATTTCGCCCAACCCGTCCCGGGGCCCAGAGGCCAGCCAGCGAACGTCGTTGGCAATTTTCATCATGTCCGATGCCAGGGCCTTCAAGGCGCCGTGGGCAAATACCAGCTCATCCTTGGAGGTCAGGGCATGGAATTTATTCTGGGCGGTGACAAAGCGCAGCCCGGTGATTTCCGAAACCTGCTGGGCTACCAGGGTGTCGAAGCCCTTCGGAGCGTTCAGCCCGGTGCCCACGGCGGTGCCCCCCAGGGCCAGCTCCCGCAGGGGCTCCAGGGAAAGCTTGATCAGCTCCATGTCCCGTTCCAAGCTTGTGCGCCAGCCGGAAATCTCCTGGGAGAAGGAGATGGGCACCGCGTCCTGCAAATGGGTGCGGCCGGATTTCACAATGCCCTGATTCTCTTCCTCCAACCTCTGAAAGGTGTTAATCAAAACCTGGACGGCGGGCAGCACCTTCTGTTCCAATGCCTCCACTGCCGCAATGTGCATGGCGGTGGGGAAGGTATCGTTGGAGGATTGGCTCATGTTGATGTCGTCGTTGGGATGGAGCAGCTTCTTTCCCGCCGCCTCATTGCCCCGTCCGGCGATGACCTCGTTGGCGTTCATGTTGGATTGGGTGCCGGAGCCGGTCTGCCACACCACCAGAGGGAAATTATCAAAGAGCTTTCCGTCCATGACCTCCTTTGCCGCCAGCTCGATGGCTGCCAGCTTCTCTTGCGTCAGCTTTTCCGGCTTCAAGGTGTGGTTTGCCCGGGCAGCGGCCAGCTTCAAAGCACCAAAGGCCCGGGTGATCTCCCGGGGCATGGTTTCCAGCCCCACCCCGATGGGGAAATTCTCATGGCTCCGCTGGGTCTGCGCCCCCCAGTATTTGTCCGCGGGCACCTTCATTTCCCCCATCGAGTCGTGTTCAATGCGATATTCCATGGTATTGTCTCCTTTATCATCGGCAGACAAATTGTTGTTTGTCGTTTCGTAGGGCGGGGTCGTGACCCCGCCGGTCGGTAACAAATTTGTGAGTGCTTTCGTTGAATGGAACATGTTCCAAACCGCAACGTGGTCGGCGGGGTCATGACCCCGCCCTACGAAACATCCCTATAAACAACAATTTGCTTTTCTCTTGCTCATTATACCGAATGCCCCCTTGTCTTGTCAATGAAAGATAACCACTTTACATTTTCCTGCGCCGATTGTATAATGAATAAAAACGACCTGAAATACAAGCTTCCGGGTCAATGAGGGGGAGTCTGTGTGAAAACCAGCATTTGCGACAGTTGGGAATTTACCCGCCAATGGAGCGAGGAATTTATGGATTACCAGGGGGCAGGGGAGAGTGTTGACCTGCCCCATAACCCGGTGGAGCTGCCGCTGCATTATGTTGACCACGAGGATTATCAGATGGTCTGCGGCTATCGCAGAAAGCTCACCTTGCCCGAGGATATTTCCGGCAAGCGGTTCTTCCTGCAATTCGACGGCGCGGCCCACATTGCCACCGTCTTTGTCAACGGCATGGCGGCAGGGGAGCACCGCTGCGGCTATACCGCCTTCCGCCTGGAGATCACCGGCCTGGTGAAGCCCGGGGAGAATACCCTGGCCGTCCGGCTGGACACCACCGAGAACCCGGAAATTCCACCCTTTGGCTTTGTGATCGACTATCTTACCTACGGCGGACTCTACCGGGAGGCATGGCTGATTGAAAAGGGAAGCGGCTGCATCCAGGATGTTTTCGTCACCACCCCCACCATTGACCGGGCGGAAATCCAGGTGGAGACCGACGGCTTCTCCGGGGACATCGATATTTCCATCCTCACGCCCTCCGGCGAGCAGCTGTGGAACACCTGCAGCCGGAAGAACCACGGCTCTGCCCAGCGCATCAACGCCCGCCCCTGGAGGCCGGAGGACCCCAACCTGTATCTCTGCCGGGTGCGCCTTTTGGATGGCAGCGGCGTTCTGGATGAAGAACAGGTGCACTTCGGTTTCCGCACGGCGGAGTTCACCACCGACGGCTTCTATCTCAATGGGGAAAAATACTTCCTCCGGGGCCTGAACCGGCACCAGAGCTTCCCCTACATCGGCTACGCGGCCACGGAATCATTGCAGCGGGAGGATGCCCGGATTTTGAAGGAGGAGCTCCACTGCAACGCCGTCCGCACCAGCCACTATCCTCAGAGCCAATATTTTATTGATGAATGTGACCGAATCGGTCTGCTGGTCTTTACGGAGATTCCGGGCTGGCAGCACATCGGCGACGAGACCTGGAAGGAGCAGGCCTGCCGGAACGTGGAGGAAATGGTCACCCAGTACCGCAACCATCCCAGCGTCATCCTCTGGGGCGTTCGCATCAACGAGAGCGTGGACGACGACTCCTTCTACCGCCAGACCAACAAGCTGGCTCACAAGCTGGATCCCAGCCGGGCTACCTCCGGGGTGCGGTATCTGGAAAAGAGCAAGCTGTTGGAGGATGTGTATGCCTTTAACGACTTCTCCCACACCGGCAATAACCCGGGCTGCAAGGAGAAGAAGCGGGTCAGCTCCAATCCCCAAAAGGCCTTTTTGATCTCCGAGCACAACGGCCACATGTTCCCCACCAAATCCTATGACCCCTGGGCCAAGCGCCAGGAGCATGCCCTGCGGCACATGCGGGTACTGAACGCCGCCTATGCCAGCGGGGAGCATGCGGGCTGTTTCGGCTGGTGCATGTTCGACTATCCCACCCACAAGGATTTCGGTTCCGGCGACCGGGTGTGCTATCATGGCGTCATGGATGCTTTTCGGAATCCCAAGCTGGCGGCCTTCGCCTATGCCAGCCAGGGAGAGGAGGAAACGGTGCTGGAGGTTGCCTCCTGCATGGACATCGGCGACTACCCCGGCGGGGAAATCGGCAATGTGGCGGTGTTCTCCAACGCCGACGAGGTGGCGCTTTATAAGAATGACTGCTTCGTCACCAAGCTGAACCACACCCCGGAAAGCGCCCTGCCCCATCCTCCCTTTGTGGTGGACGATACCATCGGCGTTCTCCTGGAAAGCCAGGAGGGCTTTGAGCACAACAAGGCGGAGCTGGTTCGCCAGTGCCTGATGGCCGCTGCCAAATACGGCCTGAGCAATCTGCCCCTTCGCTACCGCATGAAATTCGCCTGGTGCATGCTCCGCTACCGGGTTCGCTATGAGGACGCGGTGGCCCTCTACGGCAAGTATATCGGCAACTGGGGAGGGGAGTGCACCCGCTGGCGGTTTGAGGCCATGGTCCGGGGCAAGTGCGTCAAATCCGTCACCCGGTCTGCCTCTGCCAAGCTCCATTTGGAGGTGCGCCCCAGCGCTCAGCGGCTTTGCATTGGGGATACCTATGATATGGCCGCTGTCCGCATCCGCATTCTGGACGAATGGGATGGGGTTGCCTCTTATGCCCAGCTGCCGGTGAGCTTTGTGGCGGACGGCAATGTGGCGCTGCTTGGCCCCGATGCCGCCACCGCAGAGGGCGGCATGTGCGGCACCTACGTCCGCACCACCGGGCGCACCGGCCCGGGCATCCTGGTGGTCTCCGCCCCCGGCCTGGAGCCTGTCACCGTAGAATTTGCTGTATCCTCCAACCACATCCAGGCCCTTCCCCAGGGAAACGACCAGCTCATGGCCAGGTGAAATGAACCCGGCGGGGCAATGTGTGTCCATTCCGCACCCAAAAACCGTCTCGTTGTGAGGCGGTTTTTGATTTTGTAACCATTTGTTACCAAAAAATGGCGCCATTACCATAGCTATCCACAGAATGTGGAGAAATAAAGGACAGGTTACAAAAATCTTAATAAATGATAAAAAGTGGGTAAAAACATAAATATTGACTGGAAAAAAGGTGGAAAACCATAATTTTCGGCATCGAATAGAAAGAAAAGGGGAACACTCTGAAATTATTTTGTAATTCATTTTGTAATTTTTTGTAAATTCCCTATTGACGAATCGAGGAAAAGCATATATAATACGCGTATAAATCAGAGCGCCTGAGAGTGTACCTATCCGTGCAGTTATCCGGCCTCAATTTGTAAAAACATTTTTAGGAGGAAAAACAAATGAAAACAGTAAGCAAAAAGCTGCTCAGCCTTCTGCTGGTGGCAATCCTGCTGGTTTCCGCACTTCCCTTCCAGGCGTTCGCAGATGCCCATGATCCCTCGACCAACCCGATGCATGTGCTTTCCGGTTACTCTTACGATGCAACGGGCCATTGGCAGGTCTGCACCAAGACTGACTGCGACGACGCTGTTGGTGGTGTAAGGTATTTCAATGCCCATACCCTTGATGCCAACGGCTACTGCGCGACCTGCACCTATCAGTGCACCCACGCCAGCCAGGGCCTGAAGGATGGCTCCGAGGTTGCCCCCACCTGCGTCACCGCCGGCAAGGAGAAGGACACTGTGTGTCTCGAATGCGGCAAGGTGATGGCTGAGGGCGCTGTGGTCCCCGCCACCGGCCTGCATACCTATGGCCCCGATGGAAAGTGCACCAACTGCGCTGCCGTTCAGGAGGGTGCTCCCTTCAAGCTGACGCTGGACGCCAATGGCGGCACCGTCAACGGCGCTTCCACCATTATCGTTGATGTGAAGGCTGGCAATGCCATCTCCGTGCTGCCCGATGCTTATCGCCAGGGCTACACCTTTGCCGGCTGGTTTGTCGGCACCACTCAACTGACCCTTGGCCAGGCTTATCCCTTCACTGCTGACCAGACCGCCACTGCCAAGTGGACCGAGAAGACCGAGCAGCTGACTGTTCGCAGAGTCCTGAACGGCGACTTCTCCACTGCCAAGACCATCTATACCCAGAGCGTTCCTGTTGGCACTCCTCTGCTGAACTATCTGAACGCCAATGTGGCTTCTGTTGTTCAGGCGGAGCTGGCGCTGACTCCCGGCTTCAGCTGGCAGTACAACTTCTGGAAGGACTACAGCGGCACCCAGCCCCTGACCAGCCAGGCTGACTGCATGAACCAGGCTCAGACCGTTTACGTCAACTTCATCTCCAACTCCTACACCCTGTACTTCAACGCCAACGGCGGCGTGGTGACCCCCACCTCCAAGACCGTTTATTTCGGCTCCAAGGTTGGCACTCTGCCCACCGCTTCCATGAGCGGCAAGGTCTTCCAGGGCTGGAAGGATGCCAATGGCAACATGTACACCGCTGACACCGTCTACCAGGTGGCCGGTGACACCTCCCTGACCGCTGTTTGGAAGGACGAGGCTCTGGTGATCCTGTACATCTACATCAATGGCGACTTCTCCGCCTGCAACCGCATGATCGTCATGGACGGCTTTGTGAAGAACAGCAATCTGAGCCGCAGCGATGTCTACGCTCAGGTGGCCAAGTACTACACTCCCGCTTACGGCGTTCTGTCCATTGCCGGTCTGTTCGATGAGTACACCTGGTCCAGCTACCGTGCCAACACCGGCAAGGCTGGCACCGAGAACATCCAGATCGATTCCTCTCACCCCAACAAGGTTTACGTCATGGTGAACAACGCCAACACCGGCTCCACCATCATCAACGGCGGAACCAACAATGGCGGCACCACTGTTCCCCCCACCACTGCTCCTCAGGGCGCTTACTGGGTGTCCGATGGTAAGGGCGGCGGCTACTGGGTATATCCCGCTCCCACCAACCCCAACAACCCCACCTATTACCCCACCTATCCCAACAACTCCAACCCCAAGACCGGCGACACCGCGAAGATTGAAATCGCCGCCGCCATCATGGTTCTGGCTGCTGCCGCTCTGGTCACCGTAATGACCCTGCGGAAGAAGAAGTCCGTGTAATTTCACATGAAAGCTCCTCCCCGGTGGAAGAACCACTGGGGAGGCTTTTTCTGCATAAAACCACGCCATCACCAGACAAATTGTTGTTTGAATGACAAACCATTCGTAGGGGCGGCTACCAGCCGCCCGCGC